>CAZQIV010000146.1:0-15461 GCA_964593705.1 uncultured Lentimicrobiaceae bacterium
TTAAATTTTGCTTGAGTACCTTTTCTCTAATATTCTGCCAAAAAATGGCAGAATAATAGAGAAAAGGTACTAAATAATTACAAACAAACAAATTAACGGAGGAACTTACTATGACAAAAAAGATTACACGAACAATGCAGGCCCTCGCTCTTGGGCTCATGGCACTTTGCCTGGCGATACCGACCGCCAATGCCCAATACCAGCAGGACTGGGTGGCCTCTTACAACGGCGTCCCCCCCACATCTGGCTGGGAACCTTCTGACTGGGTAAACGATATGGTGGTGCGTGATGGCTACATCTATGTCACCGGGTACGAGTCGGCCGCGACTGCCTACTGGGCCACTGTGAAGTACGACTATACCGGGCAGGAGATATGGGTCCGAGATACGTGAGCGGTCAGTCACAGCACGCCGAGGCGCTGGCAGTCGATGCAGAAGGCAACGTTTACGTGACCGGCTGGCAAAAAGTATTTAATGCAGGCATCGATGTGGTGACGCTGAAGTATAGCCCGGACGGCGAGCTTCTGTGGGAGCAGCGCTACATCAGCGCCGGCGGCAACAACACAGCGAATGACATTGCTTTCGATGCATCTGGAGATATTTACATCGCTGGCGCCTCATGGATCGACGACCACTTTGACCTGATGCTGCTCAAGTACAACTCTGATGGTGAACTGCTGTGGGATCGCACGCTCGACAATGGGGACGAACAATGGGACGTCGGCTACGCCTTGTCCATCGATCCGGACGGCAATGCCATCGTGGCAGGTTACTCCGAACCTGCCGCTTATCTTGTGAAGTACAGCCCCACCGGCGACCTGCTTTGGCAAGAAGAACACGAGAACTTTGCGCCCTGGGACGAATGGACGCGGGTCGAAACCGACGCGGAGGGCAACATCTACGTTCTTGGAGAAATATCTCCACCGTTCGAGACAAAGTACTTGTGGACGGCCAAGTACGATCCCGATGGCAACATTCTGTGGGAACAGGCCTACACTGGCACAGCGGACGAAGCCTGTTATGATGGCAATCTGACCCTTATGCCAGATGGCGGCGTGGTGGTTTGTGGCCAGAGTTGGGACCAGCCCTCCATCATTAGCATAGTCACGATACGCTATGCTCCGGACGGCACTGAGCTGTGGCAGCGGCTCGAGAACACTGGGTATATGCACGCCAGCGGCGATGATGTGGCCGTTGACGCGGAAGGTCGCATCTACGTTACGGGCTTCGGCTACAACTACTCTTACTGGGAGGATATGATTACTTTGGGCTACACAGCTGACGGCGACCTGCTCTGGACACAGATCTACGCCGGCCCCGAGCCCGATCAATCGGACTATCCGCGAGCGATCGCGGTGGATGAAAACGCGAATGTGTTCGTCACGGGGCACTCCTGGGACCCGGAAACCAGCTGCAACTACACCACGATACGATACACGCAGATCATCGCCCCGCTTGCGCTGCAGGTTGTTGCCGATCCAGCTGAAGTTTGCACAGGCGATCCATCGCAATTGCATGCCAATGCTTATGGAGGTACCTGGGCTTATATCTACGAATGGACTTCTGATCCTGCCGGATTCACTTCAACCGAAGCCGAGCCAATGGTTTATCCCGAAGAGAATACAACTTATTTTGTAGAAGTTGATGATGGTGAAAATACCGTTTCAGGGCAAACGACAGTAAGTATCAATCCACTGCCCATTGTTGACCTTGGTGAAGACATGACTATTTGTGCAAATGAAGTAGTAACACTCGATGCCGGAAATCCGGGAGCAGAATATTTATGGTCAACCGGTGAAACTACCCAAACAATTACTGTTGATACAACTGGCGTTGGAATCGGAATTGCTACCTACTCTGTTGATGTAACAGATGGAAACCTTTGCTCATCATCTGACGAAATTACTATCGAATGGGACGACTGCACAGGTATTTCAGAGCTTGCCGAAAATTGGATCATTGATATTTACCCAAATCCATCCAAGGGACAATTTGCCATCGAGCTTAAATCGAAAAGAAACGAGCTTGTTCAAATGCGTATCTTCAATGCCTTTGGCAGCGAAGTTTACAAAGAAAATAACCTGAATGTTAATGGCTCAAGAACAAAGACACTCAACTTGAAAGACCTTACCGAAGGAATCTATTACCTGAACCTACAGTGTGACGGAGTAAATATCATTAAGAAGATTGTAATTCAATAGTTTTTCTTAAACGATCTGAATAATTAAAAAGCCGGGGGGATATCCTCCGGCTTTTTTTTGCCCTTTGCAGTCACCCAATCCGTCCGCCAGTTGGCGGATCAGTGCTTTTAAACAAAACAAGTCAGGGTATGACTTAAAGTCATGCCCTGACTGGTGAAAACCCTTATGGTTTAATTCGTCATTTCAGTGCTATCTAAAAAAAGCCAGCAGCAGTATATCTTCTAAACTACTGCTGGTCTTTTAAATCAATTATCTAATAATTATTCTAAACTACATTATTCAACTTCTCTTACCAGGCGCACATAATTATAATAACGTTCGCCACCTTCGCCCAATGGGCTACCTTCGTGTTTGGTGTCGAAACGAACACCACCAGCTCCGTGAAAATCTTCTCCTTCGCTATTTTTTATTCATGGTTTGGATTAATGACAAACACCCTTAAAAATTCACATTCGTCACAGAACTTGAAATAGTAAAAGTTTTTTTGAGGGTACCAGGCGAATAGACACCCCCAACATATAAACCATCTGTTACGGTTCCGGTGGAAGTACCCCCGGTATAAAGTTTATAGCCTGATCCATTTTCTAAATCCGGGGAAGAAAAAACTACGGAAGAATAATTCCTCTCGGGCATAAATGTAAAGATGTTATTCCCATCTGCATCCTCCAAGTGGATAATTGTATTACTGCCCATACTTTGATTGGATTCGATAAACAAAGAGTTTTGAGTAGAGCTTGAACTAAATCCTTCATTCATCCAGGAACTACCCATTGAAACAATAAAAAACCCACCGGAAATCAATTTTGAACCATTTACATCAATGCCAACACCTCCTTGTGTGGCACCATGGACTATTGTTGTACCTCCGGTTACAGTCAGATCGCCATTGCTGTCGATGGCATCACCACCACTTGAATTCACATAGCAATATCCTCCGTTAATGGTTAACTGGCTACCATCGTTTTGTTCACCACCATTACCATACGTTGCATTAAAACCATCATCTTCTGTATAAATCCTTATGATGCCACCATTCACTGTAATATTTGGTGCTTCAACACCTTCTTCAGATTCCGCGATGACAACAACACCCTCGTTGAAGGTAATTGATTCGCCTGCTTTAATGCCATCATCAGCAGAAGAAATATTAAGAATACCACTATTTATTATTACCGAAATATCTGCTTTGATGGCTTTGGCTTCATCGTAATCGCCATTGTTGCCGCCACCGCCGCCGGGTGTAATTGTAATTCTTTCACCGGTGGTAACAACTTCCATTTCGGGTTGTGAGGAGCCATCCCCGAAAGTAATATTCCCGTCACACGAAATCCCTTTACCCCCACTTCCGGAATTGGATACGGAAACATCACCATCATTTACCGTCAAATCCCCATCAACTTTTATACAAGCGCCGTGGTAAGCATCATCTTCGCCGAGAGAATTTGTGTATGTATCTCCATCGCCACTCGAAACAATGGAAATCATGCCGCTTTGTATGGTAACATTCCCATCGCAGGATATGCCCCTTGATGCTTCCCCCGTGGTAATAAAATCGATTGTTGTTCCATCAATTATCAGGTCTTGTTCTGCTTTAATCAAAGAACAATACGATGGATCATAACCCAAATTATCATCTTCCAGTACAACATCGCCAGCAGCCGTTCCCGAAATCGTTCCTCCATAAAGAAAAATATTCATGTCGCTTTTTAAGCCTTTGGATTGATCGCCGGAAATATTAAGTACAACATCGCCGCCATTAATGGTGAGGGTGCTGTCGCAGGAAATCCCCTTTACATCATCCGATGTGCTATTGATGGTAATACTTCCACAATTAATTTCAATTTGGTCTTCATCACCATCTATACCATCACCCGATGAGTTGATTTCTACCATTCCACCGTTCATAACAAATCCATCGGCATGGATTCCATCTTTTTCACAAGAAACAACATTAACATTCCCTTCATAAACCGTCATTTCCTTATCCGAACAAATGCCGTGTTTGCCATCCCCGATTCCATTAACACTTATACTTCCGCTCCCAATAAATCTCATTTTACCTTCACTGAAAAGCGCAGCTTTCTGGTCTTCTTCCTCACCATTTATTACCGGAGGATCGTCATAAATTTCACCATCTGTAAGCACGTTGCTTGTGCCGGACAATAAGCTAATGATTGCTTTTTTATCGGACTGAATATTTATGGCCGGCCCAACCGGATTTGTAATGTTTACAACATTAAGCAGGAGGTTGAATTTTTCATCAGAATACACCTTCAACATTCCATTGCTTGTGGTTCCGGTGCAGATATAATTAATATCCTGAATGCCGGCTGTTGAAGTAATCGTAACAAAGGCGCCATCAACATCAACCGTTACACCACTACCTGAAAGTGGATTGGTAACATTGACACTTGTTTCGAGATACTCGAGATATACATTCTTACTTTCATCGATTGTAAAAGTGATACTGTCGATGTTAGATAATGCATTTTGAATGGTATTTCCATCATTGAAAAAATAGAGGACCGTGTGGTCTGCATCAAAATACAGGCTGTCAGATTCATTTAGCTGATAAGTATCTGTTGTTGTGCCCATATAAAAATTGATGTTCTGCTGAGCAAAGATCAAGTTGCACGACACGAGCAAAAAGAGTGTTATAAAAATATTCCTCATCGTTTTATAAATTTAGTGCTTTGATTATCCATTAAAAGAAAATATAATCCGGAAGGAAGCGAGCTAATATCAAGGGTGCTATTCTGGTTGCCCAGATTTAAGTTCATCATTGTTTCACCCATAATATTATAAATATACCCTTCAGAAACATCATTTGATGCTTTGGTGATCGTTAGCGAATTATTTGCCGGATTAGGATAAATAATAATGGAAGATAAAGAGGCATCCACATTTTCGATTGCTGTAGCCACATCCGTAAAAAACAGTTTCTCATTAACGATCAAATTAAAATAATTGTCGCCACAATCTGCCGTGTTAAACACCAGATTGTTGTTGTCGAACACAATACTTTCGATGGAGCTTAAATCCATACTTGCTGAGTTGCCGTTTTTTGACGCTATGGTCATTGATTGGCCAGTGGCCAAATGGGCTGTCATGATCATCAGACTCACGATAGCCAGGGTTTTAAATCTATTCATTTTTGTGTTAGTTTACATATATAATTTTTGCAAAAATATTAAATTTTTTGTATAAAATTCCGGGCATATAACTCCCTGATGTGTACAAACCATCGCTAACAGTTCCTGTTGAACTCCCGTTTAAAACAATGGGAACAACATTAGATTCATCCCAGATATAATCATCCGGATCATCATGATCAGTAAGGTTTTCAACATCTACAAACTCCGTTTCCCCTGTCTCTGTGTCCACTTCAATGTCTTCATCTTTCTGACAAGCACTAAAAAGACTCATCGCGAGAAAAGCAACCCAAAATAAACTTCTGCATTTTTCCTTCTTGATAAATAGGATTTCTGATTATTCTAAAATTAACAGGAAGCAAACATAGTAAGCCAATCACTTTCAGGAAAAACTAATCAACGAAATGATTAAAAACATCTACGAAGAGGCATGTGGTATCAATAGAATTTTTGAAAGACACTGAAAACCTAACTATTAAACAGACCCCCGCCTTGCTCGCCTCGCTGGGGAAGCGGGCCGCTGGTGTATGCAATGGTGCAGGCGAGGTAGGTCTCAATCGCCCCGATAGCTATCGGGACTCCTTCGAGGTGACAACGCTTCCGTTTGGGTAGTGGGAGGAGGGGAATCGGGTGCGAAGCGCCCGATTCCCCTCCTCCCAAATCAACCAATGGACGGGGTCATTTCGATGGAGTAAAGCAGCCTTCCCCGACCCTTCGGGGAAATTTTGAAGAGAGAAATATTGTTACAGTGATAGCTATTATTTAGGGCTTGCTGAAAAATACAAAACCATATCGTTAGCTTTAATATTTCGGTGCGCTGCACCTCCCGTATCAATTCTAATTGATGTTTCTACAAACCCGCTTCGCCGCGAGGCGAGGATTATCGCCCCGCCAGCTGGCGGGGCTTATCTTTCAGGTGCAGAGCACCGGTAATCTTTGTAGAATTTTATCCGGCAATGGGGAAAAAGGTGCAGCGCACCGAAATATTTAATGCAAGGTTTTTGAACAAATATCCTCCTAAACCTTGCACAAAGAATTTAATATTATGGATTAACTTATAATAATCCAATGGATTAGGCCTTTATCAGCAGACCCTATTTACATCCACAAAAATGGTAGAAGAATCGGGGATATTTATTAGAATTACGCTTAGGTCATCTCAGCCATTGATCACAAGCTGGATGTAGATTTGTTTTTATTCTAATATTAAGAACTGCCAGGCAGGAACAATATTTATTTGCAAATCGGTAGGATAAACGCCCGATTTATTCTTTTATTGGTATTACTATCTTCTGATTTGGCCAAGGGTTTAGTCAGGGCATGACTTAAAGTTATACTTACATTGCCGATTGAGTACCCAAGTACAGAAATCATGTTTAGTCAGGGCGTGACTTAAAGTCACGCCCTGACTAAGCTAAGCTAAATTTTGATTGCAGGATTGTTTTCCTACAAATGGCTTACTCTTTAATCGTTTGTGCGGATATTGACTCACCTAATGTTTTAAATTATGGTTAAAATTGATAACACGTCCAACAGTTTACTCCCTTTAGGGGTGGGGTGAAAAAACTGTTGAAAATCTAATTGTTGGAGTTTTCTTGCAAGTACTTAACAATGAAAAGTCTATTTTTACATCAATACGAATTTTTTAATCTTATGTTAAATGAAAGATATGATAAAGAAATACCAATTTAAAGAAGGTCTGAACATGGAATTTGAAATCCTGGATTTACCTGAGATTCTTCATGCGAAAAACGAAATGATGACCGTCCCACACAGGGCGCAATTCTACCATATTCTTTGGATTGAAAAGGGTTATGGCACCCACTTTATCGACTTTAAGCCCATAAGCATCGAGGACAATACTATAATTTTCATCCCTCATAACAGTGTAAATGTATATGATAAAGAGGGCAGTTACAAGGGGAAAGCCATTTTATTTACAAACAACTTTTTTTGTAAAAATAACAGCGACCTTCAATATTTGCATTCGGGCCGTTTATTTAGCGATTTGTACGACATTGCCACATTAAAAGTCAATCCACAGGTTTCTGATTTAAAGATTTTGCTCAATCTAAACTAATCAAACCTTATTTTAAAAAAAACCTTAGTAGAATGGATATTTCAGGAAATTACCTTACCCTGCCTCGCGGCAAGGCGGGCTTATTACCTTATTATTCCGTCAATTGCCTCTTTAATAAGGTTCTGAATCTTTGTTGATTTTCAATCTACTAAGGTAAAAATATTAAAAAATAAGGTTTTGATTATCCATATAATTCAATTATCTATGATCAAAACATATTTTCAAATCAAAATTGACAAACACTTTTTATCATGACCTCGTTCTGTACCCACACAAATTGCAGTAGTACCTAATTTTGAAATTGATGTATGCAAGTGCAGGGATTTTGGAAAGTCGGGAGATTTAAAAAACCAAACCTCGGAAAGTTCTATTTGCGACATAATTACCCTTACCAGGATGTTAAAATCACAAATCCAATTATTATTCAATTCATTATTTTACTTTTGCAAGTCATAACTAACTTAAATATTTTGTAACTGTGTGGAATTTTATCATTATTAGTTACAACAAAACAATAGAATGAATCGCCATTGAGCGAACATGAATAAAATGAAAAAAAGAAAACCTGTTTTTGGATTGTTCCTTTTTTTAGCAGCAATATTTTTTACAATCCTGGGAATATCTGCATTAAGCATGCTGAATGATAAAAAAAACCAGGATCATATCAGCGATCTGCCAAAAAACGCTGATAAACCACAGGAAGCAGCACTTCAAAACTATTTGATGACCGCTGATCCAAAATTGAATCGTGTGCCAAGCGAACGCTTGTACAAATCTTTTCAGCAAAAAAAACAATTACAATCTCAACTAAAAGGAAATGGAAAACAGGCAAGTTTAGATTGGGTAGAAACAGGTTCGGATATGGGTGGGCGAACACGTGCAATTCTTTGGGATCCGCATGATGAGGCCGGAACAAAAGTGTGGGCCGGAGCCGTTACCGGCGGGTTGTGGTACAACAACAATATTTATAATAATGCCTCAGAATGGCAATGTGTAAACGACTTTTGGCCAAACCTATCGGTGAGCTCCATTGTTGCCGATCCGCTTGATGAAACGGTTTATTATGCCGGCACCGGCGAATACGAGACTGCCCGTAACATTTATCGATCTTCTTCGAGTGTAGGTATTGGAATCTGGAAATCAATTGACGCCGGAGAAACCTGGGAGATTATTCCCTCAACAGAAGAATTTAAATATATTTCGGATCTTAAAATCAGGGTTGAAGGAGGAAATAGTGTGCTTTATGCCGGGGTGGTTTCAGGAATATATGCCGGAGCCAACCACCAAAGCGAACCTTCCGAAGGGCTATACCGTTCAACGAACGATGGTAACACATGGCAACAGGTGCTCCCTAACGTTATTGGAGAGAATGAACCCTACGCTCCAGCCGACCTCGAAATTGGACCGGAAGGAAGAATTTTTGTCGGAACACTGAAAAACACAGGGGGTGATGGCGGTTCAACCATTTTATATTCTGATGCTGGCACGTATGGTAGCTGGACTATTTTTGACGATTATGTAAATATCATAGATTGGCAGCCAACTTATAATGTTCCTGACAGGGTTGTGGTGGCTTGCGCACCTTCCGACGAAAACAGGGTTTACGCCCTGGTTGGAGCAGGCTATTATAATTCTTCAAATTTTAATTATGCCAAAGGACGATATATCCTCCGATCGATGAATGGTGGCGAAAGCTGGACCGAAAGATCATTGCCGGGAGGAAATCATGACTGGGCAAAAATTTCGTGGCACGCCTTTGTAGCTGCTGTAAATCCTACCAATAAAAACATATTATATGTTGGTGGAAAAGATGTCTGGAAATCAACAAACAGCGGTTCCACCTGGACGCAATTGTCGGACTGGATGCTGATGTATTCGGGTGGTGGAGACGAATATGTGCATTGCGATAACCATACATTTTTGTATAATAAAAATTCGGCCAACGACCTTTTGATAAGTGGTGATGGCGGAGTGTTTTTTACCAGCAACGCCTCATCATCTAACCCTGTTTTTCAGGAAAAAAACAACAACTACAGCACCTTGCAATTTTACACCTGCGCCATTTATCCTTTAACCGGACAAAACTTTTTTGTTGGTGGATTACAGGACAACGGAACATTACTGTATTCAGGCCCCCCACTTTCTGTTGACGACATGATTGATACCGGCGATGGAGCCTTCTGCTTTTTTGATAAATACGAGCCGGAAATTATGATAACATCTACCTATTACAATAGCTACAAGTTGTTTATCAATTGGCAAGAATATGATGTGATGGGAATGGAAGGAACGGGCGTTTTTATTAATCCGGCAGATTATGACAGCGATAACAATACTTTGTATGCCAACGCTGTAAAAAATGATGGCACTTACGCCAACCAGCTTTTGCGTATCTCTGGAATCCCGGATAACATCAGCAATGAACTGGTTGATTTGCCACTTGGAGTATCAACGTATTTTTCGCATGTTAAAGTTACACCTTTTGGCCCTGACGGAACCACCACACTTTTGCTGGGCACACAAAACGGCAGGCTGTTCAGGATTGAAAATGCACAAAACATCCCTCAGGCCTACGAAATTGGATCAGAAAATTTCCCGAATGCAAACATTTCCTGCGTGGAGTATGGAAATTCTATAGATACTCTTTTGCTTACCTTTTCTAATTATGGAGTGCCTTCGGTATGGCAAACTTTTGATGGTGGCTTTTCGTGGAATGACATTTCGGGAAGCCTGCCCGACATGCCTGTACGTTGGTGCATCTATCAACCAAATGAAAGTAATATGGCCATGCTTGCTACCGAAATAGGTGTTTGGATTACGGATGATGTTTTTAGCGACACGGTAGAATGGCTGCCGGATGAAGGAATGTTTAATGTTAGAGTTGATATGTTAAAAATCCGCCCCCAGGATAACAGGGTGCTTGCCGCTACCCACGGACGAGGTTTAATGCATACAATCTGGCAGCCAGAAATTTCTGTTGAAATTGAAGAAATCGATGACTGCCCCATCTGGATATTTCCAAACCCGGCAACAGATTTTATACAAGTTAATTTTGGAAACAACAAAGAATCCTACATTCAAATTCTTAATCCTGATGGCCGTATCGTGTTTGAAAAAAGAATCTTTTCCAAAGAAAAAATTAATGTAAGCAGTTGGAAAAGCGGATACTATCTTATGAAAATATCCTCAAACAAATCTGAAACCATCAGAAAGTTTATTGTGAAATAACGAAGCTCTAACCAGGGCTCGTCTTTTTAGTAATGTTTCCCGCAGATTTCGCTGATTAACGCAGATAAAATCTGCGTTAATCAGCGAAATCTGCGGGAGGCTTTTTTTTATTATTGAAAAATGACGACTTTATGGACAAGCACTAACCAGGGCTTGTTGAAAAACACAAACCCATATCGTTAGCTTTGATATTTCGGTGTATGATTTTTGAACAAGCATTTTCCTAAACCTTGCACAAGTAATCAAATATTATGGATTAACTTATGATAATCCAATGGATTAGGTCTTTTTCAGCAGCCCCTATGTAGTTGTTACAAATGCAAATACCCGTCCCAAGCAATCCAAAAACGTATTATTTATTCCGTGATTATCAATGATTATTGCCAGGTTCAAATTAGTCGCCCAACTTTCTGCGGAAAGTAAACAATTTCTTTGCTGCATATCCTGCACCAAGGGCTACAAGAACCAGCACTCCACTTCCAATGGGTGCACCACCGCCTGGTGGTGTATTTTCTGTACCGCCACGTTCGGCTGGTGGTGCAGGAGGAGGAAGGACTTGCGAAAAGGCACTTGAAGTTGATAATATAAATGCGCCTACGAGTATTATTGCTGTGGTTAATATCTTAATTTGTTTCATTATTATTGGTGTATTGATTTATTTTAAAATGAGTTTGTGAAATGTTTTCTGTTAAAAGAGAATTCGCTGCACCTGCCGATATACGACAGGTGCAGCGTTTTTTCCTCCATTAAACCATATTAAACTTGATTTAAGAGATTACCTAATGAATACCTTCCGGCTGCTAATGCCTTCATCAGTAATAACTTTAACCATATACCAGCCTGTATTTACATTCATTTCAAATTGCTTAAGGCCGTCAAGCCTTACCTTCCGCCTCATCATTTCCTGTCCGGTAATGTTGAAAATGCTAAGTTGTGCATCCAGTATTCTTTTACTGTTCAAATACAAGGTTTTGTCGTAAGTATAGATGTTTAGGCCTTCGATAGCCGAATTTTCAGAAATGCCTGTGCTGGTTTCCAAATGCAGCTTAAACCTGCTTTCATCGTCATTTGGCGAAGCTGTAAAGGTGTAAGCCTTGCCATCGGTCAATACCGTGAAGGTGTTCAGGTGGGTATCTTCAAGGGTCACCTTGTCGATGCTTGTACTTTTTTCAAAGTCTTCGATGTTGAAAGTGATTTCCTGCGCCTCGTTTACTTTAAAATAAAGAGGGATAATGGTGGTTTCGTTTGATGGCTTGAATGCATATTTCGACACCCAAATGTCATCCGAAGATATAGCACATAAATAAGGTATTTGTGTAGCCGGATAAAAATAGCGGGCATCATATCTCCATTCGTAAGCCTGCGAAGTATTTTGGTTGGTTAACAACAATAGCTGGACGGCCAGATCGCCGAAATTCGCTTTCAGCTTCATGTTCGCCACATTATCTGTCTCCTTTTTCTTAGCACCGTGAGTTTGATCTGCAAGCTCAAAAGTTAAACTTGCGCCAGAACTTTCGGCATATACACAAATACCCTGACCAATACCGAGTTCTGTTCCAATATCATCCCATGCGCCTGTTAGCTGGTTCATCAGTTTGGGTGATGAAACGTCTGTGTTTTCAAGATTTGCCCAGGTAACTTTGGAGGGGTATGGATTTCCGGTCATCGACCAAGCGGTATTGGCATTGGGTGGGTTTACAACATAGGAGGCCTCCTTGTTGAAAGGCCCGGTAAAGGATTTGGTACCATCATTGGCCTCATCGTAACCAACCAGGAATCCACTTGTAGGATCAAAATAATCGAACCATTCGGCCGGGTTTACAGGATCATGGAAATTTCGCCAAATGTTTTCAACCTGATCATAGGCATAGAAATCATCTTCACCTGAAATCGGAGCAAAATCAGAACCAGCTATTGCCATGCCGTTTACGGGAGCAGAAATGGCGTACCAGCCGTCATTGCCGGTGGAATAACCTGAAATGGTTTTCTCGACCGAAACAGTACCGTTTACTGTTAGATTTTCCTGGCCAATAAGTGTAGCACCGTCTTCAAGTGTAATATTTTTACACACGGCAGCAGCACCAATGGTTGGGTAGTTTGTGAGGCTGGCGGGTATTGTAACATCTGTGGCTGGTCCAGGTACATTATTAATATCCCAGTTTCCGGCGGTGTGCCAGTTGTTGCTTTTGGCGGTGCCGATCCAGGTGGCTGATGCCTCTTTTACCGAAATATCATCCAAAAACAAGCTAAACATATCTGCATCACTATAACCATGAAAACCAACATAATATATGCCTGTAGTTGTAGGTGTGAACGATCCGATTCCATCATACCATCCAATATCAATATCAATTTCATCAAAAATAGGTGTTCCCGACATAGATGTTGATACAGCAGCATTCCCCCAGTCAACAGCTAAATTTTCCGGGTAGGTATCACTTGCTGCACTATAAACAAACGATACCTCATAGGGTGTACCACCAGTTAATTGTAAGCCTTCAGTAAAGAACCAATCATTCATCGCTAGAGCGCTGTTGTAATCTATTGTTGCACAATTAGGTAAACTTAAGCCATCAGCAATAGTTTTCCATTCCTCATCATCACCATTGGTATTTTCTACTGTCATGCAAGGTGGAACTGCCGGGGCTGTTACCCCATCAAAGTTTTCGGTGTAGGGGACTGTTGTTGATCCGCAAGCTGTCATGAAATCCCACTCATCGCCAACCACTGTAAGTTTTGCGGTGTAAACAGTTGTAACCGTCCAGAAATAATCTTCACTTGCATCCCAATCGCTACCGGTGTAGGTGTAAGTGCTTGCAGGGCAGGCACCATCATCGATGATATCCGAAATACCTGTGGCTGTGCCAATGTCGATGGTATAACTATCGGCACCCAGTACATCGTCCCAGTTGAAGGTTTTGGAAGTAAGGGGTATATCCGTGGCATTATCTGCAGGCGTAGGGTTGGTCGCTTTGCCATCGTGTGTGGTAAACTGGCTACCAGTCCAGCTACTTTGTCCGGTTCCACTACCGGCAGCACAATCAGCCTGAACGTACCAGTAATATGTTTCATCGGGCGTTAATCCCGTAAGGTCATAGGTCGGATTTGGATTTACTATTGCCGACCCATCCTCTTCAGAATTTCCTGGCGTAAAATCAGCACCTGCTTTCCATTCAAGGTTCCATGTTGTAGCACTTCCATTTTCAGTCCAGCCTAAAGTTGCTTCATCCAATTTAATATCTGTTTCTGTTAAGGCACTCGGAGCCGGGCAGGTAGGCGGAGTTTCAACAACAAATTTATCAACATGAAAATCATAATCTTCGGTATCATCAATAGGTCCATCAGTTGCTAAAATACCAAATTGTACATTGGCTCCTGTTGAAGTAAGGGCAAAGGTGAATGCTGTTGGTGTATTTGCCAATGCATTGGCTACAGTCCATGTGGTTATATTAGTCCATGTAGCACCATCTTCTGTATATAATAATTGAACGGCATCATCTGATCCCATAACATCTGGCGTGCCGGCATTATAATTTGTAACTGCTACATCAACTACTACCTGGTATCCCCCAGTTGATAAATCAAAATCAGGAGACAATAACCAATCACTACGGTTAGTGGTATAAAGATTAATCTTTGCACTTCCTGTACCAAGTACAGTGCTGGATGTCCACAAACCCGTTCCTATATCTGAAGGTCCTGTTGTTTCATCACCGTCACCTGCTTCATCCCAGCATGCAGGAACAAAAGTGGTAAAATCTTCAGTATAATCGGGTGTGTAAACCCCGCATTCGGTCATAAAAGCCCACTCATCACCAACGATGATATCCTTTGCGGTGTAAACGCTTGTAACCGTCCAGTAATAATCTTCACTTGCATCCCAATCGCTACCGGTGTAAGTGTAAGTGCTTGCAGGGCAGGCCCCGTCATCAACGATATCTACAAGGCCGGTGGCCGTACCAATATCGATGGTGTAACTATCTGCACCGGGCACATCGTCCCAGTCGAAAGTCTTGGAAGTAAGGGGTATGCCGGTTGCGTTGTCGGCAGGGACAGGATTTGTTGCTTTGCCATCGTGCGTAGTAAACTGGCCTGTTGTAACCCAGGTGCTATAATCGCCGCCGCAATCGGCCCTTACACCCCAATCGTATGTTGTGCCGGGAGTTAAGCCGGTGATGGTAACAGGATTGGATGTTGTGCTTGTTCCTGATCCTGTAAAGGTATGGGGTGATGTTCCGTATTCGTATTCCCATGTTGTGGCAATTCCGCTTTCGGTCCAGCCTAAGGCTGCTGATTTTATTGTAATGCTTGTTTCGGTTAAAGCTGTTGGGGCGAGGCAGGTCGGGGCTTCTCTTACGGTAACATCGTCAATACAAATATCACAATCGTAATCACCCACTTGTTCAGTAGCTGAAAACCTAAGCCGAAGATTGGCATTTGTGTGGGTAGTAAGGTCCAACGTTACTTCAAACCATCCATTTTGTGCCGATAACGACAATTGGCCTGTTTGCCAACTGCTACCATCATATACATCCACATCGAGTGTTGAACCTGTCTCACCCCTACCTATCCAATAATAGAATACCAACTGTGGTGCTGTAAGGCTTGTGGTATTGTAAATTGGCGACAATAGATTTGAGGGAGTTGCATTATCAGGTGATGAATCATCAATCCAGGCAAGATACCCTGAACCTGATGTATGGTCGGCTGTTGCACCATATCCTGCGGAAGTACCATATAACCATGATTCGCTATTGGCAGGGTCATCCGTCCAACAATTTGGAATAGCACCGGCATTTTC
>CAZQIV010000147.1:0-15388 GCA_964593705.1 uncultured Lentimicrobiaceae bacterium
CTGCAGGCTTTTTAGCCTGCAGAGTGAAAAATTCATGAATTTTTCAGATTAAGTTGATTTCAAAAGTAGATTAAATCTTTAATACTACCAACTTACCCTGCAACTTAACCTGATTAATTCACAAACTTGAAAAGTTTGTGAATTAATCACCGAAGGCCGAAAATATTTGAAAAAAATATTTTCGAGGGTTAACCCTCGAATTTCCTCTGGAAATTCGGCTCTGTGGGCATTTTAGCCCACAGAGTGAAAAATTCATAAATTTTTCAGGTTAAAAATACTAATTTAGCCAGCAATCGAAAAAAGGTAAAAATTCTATATTTTTTCAATGGAATCGAATTACAATAATTTACAACTCGAAAAAGCAAACCTGGTTTTAAGGCAGGAACTTCAGTTGGTGAGGAAGACCCTGAAACAATCGCAAAAAGAGTTGTTTGATTACCGCCAAATTGTAGATCATTCAAATTCAGCAGTTTTGAAACTATCCTTTGACGGAAAGATTGAATATATTAATCCTGTTGCCCTGCAATTGTTCAGTCCTACAGAGGATGAATCGGTGCTGTTAGGTATTTATCAAACTTTATTAAACAGGCAAAAGGATAAAAAGAAAACAATTGATGAAACGATTGGCTTGCTAAAAAAAAGCAGGTTTAACATCCTTCAACACGAAAAATTAATTAAAAACACCCAGGGTAAAAGTATTTGGATCGCGTGGTCGATACGGCTTTTATATACCCAGGATAATGTTGCACATGGATTTATAGCCATCGGGGTTGATATTTCAAAACGAAAACTTGCCGAAGAATCTATGCGTGAGAGTGAGTACAACCTTACCAAGGCACAAGAAGTTGCAAAAATTGGAAGCTGGGCAAGAGAAATCGATACAGATAATATTCATTGTTCCGACTACTTTTTAAAAATATTTGGCATTAGCCCGGTGAGTAGCTACAGGTATTTGCTAAATCAACTTTCAAAAATTATTTTTCCGGAATATCGTAAATACATCAATACCAAGATCGATCAGGTCATCAATAGAGGTGCCAGCGAATCGTTCACCTATCGAATTACGCATCCCTCTGGCGAAGTACGTTGGATTAAGGAGGAAGTGTCGTTGCTTGGTGATATCGATAAGAAAAAACAAATGCTTATTGGGACTGTGCGCGATATTACCGGGCAAAAAGCTGCTGAGGATAAGCTAAGAGAGTACCTTTTAATCGTGTCTTCGTCAAGCGAATTAATGTCGCTCATCGATAAGAACTACAGATATGTGAATGTTAACCAGGCCTATTTGGATGCCTACAATAAAAAATCTCATGAAATTGAAGGGCACACTGTCGGGGAAATGTTTGGGAAAGAAAATTTTAATAATATTATAAAACCAAACATCGACCGATGTTTGCTGGGCGAGCACCTTAGCGATCAATACTGGTTTACCTTTCCCAACGAAAAAAAATACTTCCTTGATGTAAAATACAATCCGGTGCTTGAGGTTGATGGGACAATATCAGGAATTACCGTGAGTGCAAGAGACATCACCGATTTAAAGGAGGCTGAGGAGCAATTGAGTATTTTTAAACTTTTTGCCGAAGAGTCGGGTGTGGGTTTTGGTATGGCAAAACTCGATGGTGAAATTAGTTACGTTAATTCGAGGCTGAGCAGCATGGCCGGGTATTCCGATCCTTCCGGCTTGGTGGGTAAAAATGTTTTAGATTCATATTTAGGAAAATATAAAGATGTTCTTCTGAATAAAATTTTACCCACGATAAAACGAAAGGGGCAATATACCGGTGAAATTGATATTGTAAGAAAAGATGGAATTGTAATCCATACCATCGAAAACTTCTTTATTATCAGGAATAAAGAGGGCGAGCCGGTTTCGTTTGCTATGACTGTAACCGACATTACCGACCGTAAACTGGCAGAGGAAGCCTTACAGCAAAGCGAAAATAATTTTAGGGCTATTTTTACAAATGCAGCCATCGGAATTGATGTTGTTGATCGAACGGGCAAATTTATCCAGGTAAATAAAGCGATGGCGGATATGATGGGATATACGCCCGATGAATTGAAAAAACTAACATTTGCCGATGTTACTTATCCCGGCGATCGGACTTTAAGTAAGAATCCCCTCGATGATCTCTTTAACGGGAAAAAAAAATTTTATCGGATTGAGAAACGATATCTTCGAAAAAATGGGGAAATATTTTGGGCCGATCTTTCGGTTACTGATTTTCATGATGTGGTAAACAATCAAAAATTAGCCATTGGAACCGTTATCGATATCAACGAATCGAAACGGCTTGAGGAAGAACTGAGAAAATCACGCACCGAGGCCATCAAAGCCAATATGGCAAAATCAGAGTTCCTGGCCAACATGAGTCATGAAATCAGAACCCCGCTTAATGCAGTGATAGGATTTACCGAATTGCTCGAAACTATGGTAGTGGATGGTAAGCAAATAAACTATCTGCAATCAATCAAATCGGGAGGTAAAAATTTACTCATGCTTATTAACGACATCCTTGACCTCTCTAAAATTGAAGCCGGTAAACTTGAATTCAAATACGAGCCCGTAAACCCATATTATCTTATCGATGAAATAAAACAGATATTTACTATTAAGATTGCCGAAAAAGACATCGACTTTGTGGTTAAAGTTGAGGAAGATATTCCGGCCAGTCTTATTCTTGACGAAGTAAGATTGCGCCAGGTGATATTTAATTTAATAGGGAATGCTATTAAATTTACGGAAACAGGATTTGTGAAATTTTCGGTTCATAAGCTAATTTCAGAGAACGATACAAGCAAAATTGACCTGATTATTGATGTTGAAGATACCGGAATTGGAATACCCGAAGATCAGCAAGCGAGAATATTTGATGCCTTTCAGCAGCAGAGCGGCCAAAGTACCAGGAAGTATGGAGGTACCGGTTTGGGATTGTCCATAAGTAAACGCCTTGTTGAAATGATGGGCGGAAATATTTCACTAAAAAGTAAGGTTGGCAAGGGATCCGTTTTTTCATTTACATTGAATGATGTATCGATTGGAGCAGCGCTCGAACACCAGGAATTTGAAGATGAGCTTGATGTGGAAAGTATTGTATTTGAGCCGGCAAAAATTTTGATTGTGGATGATGTTGAATCTAATCGCAGGATTATTCACGAAAATTTTGCATCACGAAACCTCAAAATGGTAGAAGCCGGGGATGGTCAAAAAGCAGTGTTGCTGGCAGGGCAGTTTCTTCCCGATGTTATTTTTATGGATATCCGCATGCCCGTTATGGATGGCTTTGAAGCCGCTAAAATCATTAAAACAAAACAAAAAACCAAAACAATAAAAATTATCGCGCTCACGGCATCGGTACGAAGTGAAGACCAGGATGAGGATTATAAAAAGTACTTTGACGGGTATCTTAAAAAACCGGTAACCCGCGTGGAGCTGTTCAGGGAATTGATGGGGTTTTTAAAATTCAAGGAGCTTAAACAAAAACCACCTGATATTCCGGAAGCACTTATAATAAATGAAAAGGAGGAATCTATTAATCTTAATCAATCGCGGGCCAAAGAATTATTGCATTTAATTGATACTGTTTTAATGAAAGCCTGGAAGCAGGCAAATACCTATCAAATGAGCGATGAAATTGAGGGTTTTGCTAAGTTGGTGCAGCAAACCGGCGAAGATTTTAAGATTAACGGATTTATAAGTTACGGGCAAAACCTGGGCGAAGCAATGGATCATTTCGACCTTGAAAAAATGGACAATTATTTAAAGCAGTTTCCCGGTGTTATCAAGAAGCTGAAAAGTATAATTGATGAAAAATCTTAAAAGAAATTTGTATGTTAATTAGTATTTGGTATTTTTGAAGAGAAATAAAATGTAAGAAACTTCCCATGGAAGATAAAAATCCTAAAATACTTGTTGTCGATGATAATCCTATAAATATAAGGGTGGCGGCTAAGATATTAAGGACAAACAATTACAATATCTCTTTTTCTCAATCCGGCACCGATGCAATTCAAAAAGCAAATCATATCAATTTCGACCTGGTGCTGCTCGATATCATGATGCCGGAGATGGATGGTTATGAAGTTTGTAAACTTCTTAAAGAAAATCCCGAAACCAATAAAATCCCTATAATTTTCCTCACTGCCAAAACAGAGTCCGAAAATGTTGTACGTGCCTTCGAGTTGGGAGGTGCCGACTATGTAACCAAGCCCTTCAACGGCAAAGAATTACTGTCGAGAGTTGAAACCCACATACGTTTAAAGCGATCGAGAGAAGCTCTTGAAGAAACCAACTTAAAGCTGATCGAAGCAAACAATACAAAAGACAAGATGTTTTCTATTATAAGTCATGATCTTCTCGGCCCGGTTGGAAATATCAAAGAATCGCTCGAAATGATTGCCAACAAAGAAGTTGAGATGGACGAGGATAGCATGCAGGATTTTATTAGGGCAACATGGTACTCGGTTGGAAATGCTTATTCCCTGCTCGAAAACCTTTTGTATTGGGCACGAAATCAACAAGGGAGAATGGTGTACAATCCTAAAAAATTAGCGCTTAATAAGGTTGTTTTTGAAACATACAGCCTGCTTGCAGGAGTGGCCAAAAACAAGGAAATCGAATTGAGGACAAACCTGTTAAAGGAATATGAAGCTTATGGCGATAAAAATGCAGTGAAAACAATTTTGAGGAATTTGGTTTCAAATGCACTTAAATTTACCAATCAGGGAGGAAAAATTATATGCAAAGTAGCAGATAATGATGAGGGGTTTTTGCTCGTTACAGTAAGCGATAATGGGGTGGGTATGGATAAAGACAGAGCAAATAGTTTATTTGATAACAGGCACAAAAATGAGCCAAAATGGGGAACTAATGGGGAGAAAGGCGTTGGTTTAGGACTTGTTATTAGCAAAGAATTTGTTGAAAAACACGGTGGAAAAATATGGGTTAACAGCCAACCAGAATCAGGAAGCACATTTATTTTTACTATTCCGAAATATTCAAATTAATATGGATACACAAACAAGTAGAAAGAAAATTTTAATAGTTGACGATGTTCCCAAGAATATCGAACTTGCAGCTAATATTCTGCAAACAAAAAACTACAATATCACCTTCGCCAAAAGTGGCCCAATAGCCCTCGAAAAGGTTAAATCGATTGATTTTGATTTAATATTGCTCGATGTAATGATGCCGGAAATGGATGGTTTTGAAGTTTGTAAAATCCTCAAGGAGGACGATGCAACCAAAGATATTCCTGTGATTTTTCTTACCGCACGATCGGAAACCGAAAATGTGGTGAAGGGTTTTGAACTTGGAGCTGTCGATTATGTAACAAAGCCTTTTCAAACCGAGGAGTTATTGGCAAGGGTAAAAACCCATGTTGATATCCGCGAAAAACTGGAAGAGAAAAAAGCCATCGAAAAGCAACTGATTGGCCATGCAGCCGAAAGCAGCGATGAAAGTACCAAGAGCCTTAAAAAACAGCTCGAATCCAGGAAAGCAGAGCTTGAAAATGTAACGCTTTTTTATGAACTGCGAAGCCAGATGGATAAACTCATCCTTGATAAAAGCCCGGTTGCACGCATGGAAATAAGGCACATCAAGGAAATGATCTCCAATTTGTTTATCGATAAAAGTAACCAGGAATTTCACAGATCACTCAAGCAAAACTTCCCCAAACTTACTTTTGACGATATGCGCCTTTGTTCATATTTAAAGCAGCGTTTCCTCAATGTTGAAATTGCAGAATTCCTCGAAACTTCTCCGGAGGCAGTTTACACAAGGAAATCAAGGCTTCGTCAAAAACTAAATCTCATAAAAGACGAGGATATTACAGATTTTTTGGCCAACTATGAATATTAATCTTTCCTTTTTTTGGAGAGCATATTTGGAATCCTGTAATCCCTTAGGATTTGTCATGAAATAACGTGACTCATTGCAATAGATGTCTCTCCGCCGGCTGGCGGATCGACATGACCTTGTTCACCCGTTGATGTGGGAGGAGTGGAATCGGGTGCGAAGCGCCCGATTCCACTCCTCCCACAACTTTAACGGAAGCATTGTCACCTCGAAGGAGCTTGCGACTGAGAGGTCTGTTTAATATATAGATTTTTATCGTTTAACAAAAAACTGTCATTGGTATCCATCGGCTGACGGAGAGGTATCTTTTTTCATAAACGTTAGGTTTGGAAGCCTGTCTTAATTGGCAGGTTTTCATTTTTTAGAAAAGATTTAAGCATTAAAATGCGTTAATAATAAATAGTGATTTATTCACTACATGTAATCCTCTTTCGGCCCCGGCAGGTTTTTTAACCTTTCGGGGCTTCTTTTTATCTGTAAAGCAAAAATACCACCGGTTTTTTATGGAAATCAAAATTCATTTTTTTCCAGTCGTGCAATGGTTTTGTAACAATAAGTTCATTTTTTGTTGTAAGCTCCGAGGCAATACAGAGTTTTAGTTTTGGATGACAGTTGCTCGTTAAAAAAGCAATCATCTGGTTGTTTCTGTATGGAGTTTCAATAAATATTTGAGTTTGATCTTTTTTAAAGATTTCCGATTCCAGCTCCTTTAAGCGATTTTTTAGTTGGGATTTATCAATGGGAAGATATCCGTGAAATGCAAAACTCTGGCCATTGAACCCTGAGCCCATGAGTGCCAGGATTATTGAAGAAGGCCCCGTAAGGGGAATTACTTTCAAGTTATTCATTTGGCAGTGTCTCACAATTTCGGCTCCGGGATCGGCAATACACGGAACACCTGCCTCCGAAAGCAGACCCACAGGCTTGCCCTTTTTTATGGAATCAGTGTAAGTAGCGGCCATTTCGGGTGCGGTATGTTTGTCCAATACCAGGAAAATAACTTCATCAAAATTTTTTGTGTATCCCGCCTTTTTTAAAAAGCGTCTCGCACTGCGAACATTTTCAACAATAAATTCGTCAAGTTGATTAATTACCTCGAAAACAATGGCAGGAAGCACCATTTCGGGCAGAGTATCACCAAGAGTTACAGGTATGAGATAAAGTGCATTTTCAAGCATGGTTCAGTTACCAGGGAAGGTTGTCCAGATCAACATTTCCACCGGAAATAATGATACCAATCTTCTTGTTTTTATAGTCAAATTTGTTTTCCAAAATCGAAGCAAGTGGCACAGCCGATGAAGGTTCAACAATAGTTTTCATTCGCTCCCAAATCAATTTCATAGCTTCAATTATTCCCTCCTCCGAGACTGTAACAATCTGGTCAACATGTTTTTGAATGATGGGGAATGTTATATTTCCCAATGATGTCCGCAGTCCATCGGCAATGGTATCCGGGTTTATTGATGGGATAAACTTTTGTTGATAAAATGATTGATAAGCATCATCGGCTTTTTCGGGCTCTGCAGCAATAACTTTTGTTATTGGCGAAAAATAATTTGCGGCCAGCGCTGTTCCACTCAACAATCCGCCACCACCTACGGGTGCCATAATTATGTCTAAATCTTCAAAATCTTCAAAAAATTCCTTTGCCGAAGTTGCCTGTCCGGCAATGATAACCGGGTTGTTGTAAGGGTGGATTTCGATAGCTTTTGTTTGTTTCAAAACTTTTTGAAGGGTTTCTTCGCGCGATGCCAGGTTGGATTTGCAAAAGGTAATTTTTCCACTATAATGCTCAACAGCTGCTATTTTTACTGCGGATGAATTTTCGGGCATCACAATGTGAGCGTTAATACCCCTGAGTTTTGCAGCCCTTGCCAAAGCTGCGGCATGATTTCCTGATGAATGTGTGGCTACACCGTTTTCTGTAGATTTCAAATCCAACGAAAATACAGCATTAACCGCGCCCCTTGATTTAAAAGCTCCTGCCTTTTGAAGATTTTCGCATTTGAAATACAGCCGGCATCCAAAATAATTATTCAGGTTTTCGGAAGTTAAAACCGGGGTGCGATGAACATAAGGTTCGATGGTTTTTGCAGCGGAAAGTATATCGTTCTTTGTAGGAAATGAAATCAATGGTCAGGTTTTTTATTTGTTGAGCCTGTCAAGTATTTTATCACAGGCCTGATCAATCATTCTAAAAACATTGTCAAAGCCATTTCTGCCACCAAAGTAAGGGTCGGGAACACTCATATCTTCACCCGGAACAACTTCATTCATCAATAATTTTACTTTGTTACTTTCTTCATCATTTCGGGCAAGCTTCAAAATATTTTTTAAGTTGCTCGTGTCCATTGCATAGATCAGGTCGTATTTGGCAAAATCGCTCTGCTTAAATTGTTTTGCACTGTACCGGGAAATATCAATGCTATTTTTTTTGGCAATATCAACTGATCTCTTATCGGCAAATTCTCCAACGTGGTAATCGCCTGTTCCTGCCGAATCTACTCGCGCATTAATTCCGGATTTTTCAATTTTGTCTCTTAGAATGCCTTCAGCCAATGGCGAACGACAAATATTTCCAAGACAAACCATTTGAATCCTGATCATAATAAAACGAATGAAAAATTAAAGATGTATTAAGTTTACAGCTTGATTTTTTTGTCCAGTTCTTCGATGTAATTTCTGAAAACCTTATCGGTGTCCCTCAGGTTTTTCACTGTTTTGCAAGCATGTAGAACTGTTGCATGATCTTTATTACCACATTGCAGTCCAATTTGAGTTAAGGAAGCTTTGGTATGCTCTTTCGAGAAAAACATGGAAAGCTGACGAGCCTGGACAATATTTCTTTTCCGGGTTTTTGAGTTCATCTGGTCAATCGTGAGCCCAAAATACTCCGAAACAATTTTTTGAATGTAATCAACGGAAATCTCTTTATTCGAGTTTTTAATAAAGTTGTCAACAATTTGTTTGGCCAGGTCAAGTGTTATTTCTTTTTTGTTTAGCGAAGCCTGTGCAAGAACCGAAATCATTGCACCTTCCAATTCACGAATGTTGGAGGTTATGCTGTAGGCAAGGTATTCAACCACGTTGTCAGGCATCGTTATTCCATCATTGTAAAGTCGTTTTTGAAGGATGGTGATTCTTGTATCCAAATCCGGTGTTTGCAGGTCGGCAGTTAAGCCCCATTTGAATCGCGACAGTAATCTTGCTTCCATGCCTTCAATTTCCACAGGCGGTTTATCCGATGTAATTACCAATTGTTTTGAATGTTGATGTAACTGATTAAAAATATGGAAGAATACATTTTGTGTTTTTTCTTTGCCAGATAAAAAGTGGATATCATCAATTATCAATACATCAATCAACTGGTAAAAGTTTGTGAAATCGTTCTGGTTGTTGTTCCTCACCGATTCGATGTATTGGGCAATAAATTGATCGGCTGTAACATAAAGAACCGTTTTGTCAGGGAATTGGTCTTTTACTTCAAGTCCGATAGCATGTGCCAAATGCGATTTTCCTAGTCCAACCCTGCTGTAAAGAAACAAGGGGTTAAATGCAGTTTTTCCGGGATTTTTTGCAATGGCTAACCCTGCTGATCTTGCCAGGCGGTTACAATCGCCTTCGATAAAATTATCGAAAGTATAACGCTCAACAAGTTGCGAATTAACTTTTACTTTTTGTATTCCGGGAATAACAAAAGGATCAGGGATTTCTTTTGATGTGCTTTTGATATTAAAGGGCAAATGCACATCACGGTTGAAAGAAGTACCGCGACTGGAAGTTGGAACAACCACTGATAATGGATCCTGATATCGATTAAATGAATTATCCATTACAATGCTATACTCAAGCCGGCCATTCGATCCCAATTCTTTTTTAATAGTTCTTCTAAGCAGGCTAATATAGTGTTCCTCAAGCCATTCATAAAAAAATTGGCTTGGAACCTGGATCGTAAGTACATCGTCCTGGAGTTTTAAGGGTTTGATTGGGTCAAACCAAGTTTTAAAACTTTGACTGTTAATGTTATCCTTGATGATCTTCAGGCAATTACTCCAAACTTTACTGGCAATATCGTTTGTTTGATGAACCACTTTTTTTGGTTGTTAATCAGTTAGTTATAAAAAATAATTATTATTATGTGGATAAAGGATAGAGATTGAAATCCTTTAATGTATCCTCAAATTGTTTACAAAGTTGTGTGAAAAAAAAATGATAAAAAAATTTTTGTGCTATTGTTTTTATTAAAAATTATTCTATGATTAAACATGTCTCCATTCTATATATTTTCCTCAAATTGTTTATTTTGAAAGTTTTACTTTTTTGTTTGTAATATCTAAATATGTGAGATAATAAAATCTAAATATCTTTTTCTTGACAATATTGATCTATCAAAATTATAAATCAAAAAATGCTACCTCCGATGCTCAAAAAAAAGGTCGATAAAACTAATTAATTTCCTAGTTAAACCCGGATTTGTTTTGTAAAAAAAGGTTAAAGAAAAATGTTACTCTTTTTCTTTTTGCATTTAAATTTTTATATGGTCAATCTAATACTTCGTGCTTATTAATAATTATAATTTTACAGACAAAATAATTCAAAATATGGATTTACTCATACTTAAAGATATTACGATAATTTTTAGTGTTGCGGTAGTTGTTATACTTATTTGTCAGCAGCTTAAAATTCCTCCAATTATTGGTTACTTGATTACCGGCGTGCTTGCCGGGCCAAATGGATTTTCGCTCATTAGTGGTGTACACGAAGTTGAAATACTTGCAGAGATAGGTGTAATACTTCTATTGTTTACCATAGGCATTGAGTTTTCATTAAAGAACCTGGTTAAGATTAGAAATACATTGCTCATTGGGGGCGGAATTCAGGTGTTTATAACGATAATTGTTTTCTATTTCATAACCCGGTTGGATATTATTGGTGCCCAGGACGGCAATGGATTTTCCGAGTCAATGTTTATGGGCTTTCTTATGGCGCTGAGCAGTACTGCTATTGTTCTAAAACTACTCCAGGAACGTGGCGAGTTTGTTAGTCCGCATGGCAGAACCATATTAGGAGTTTTGATATTTCAGGATATAGTAATTGTTCCAATGATCCTGGTGCTCCCTTTTCTTGCCGGAGTTTCGGGCGAAACAGGTTTCTCTGTTTGGGAAATTGCGCTTAAGGTGCTCGCGGTGGTTTTAGTGGTTTTTATTGGTGCTAAATACGTTGTGCCAAGACTTCTTTTTCAGGTAGCCAAAACAAAAAGCAGGGAATTGTTTTTACTTACCATTATAGTTATTGCCCTGGCGGTTGCTTATCTTACTTACATGGCTGGTCTGTCTTTGGCTTTGGGAGCGTTTTTGGCAGGACTCATTGTTTCGGAGTCAGACTATAGCCAACAGGCTTTTGGAAATGTTGTTCCATTTTTGGATGTTTTTACCAGTTTCTTTTTTGTATCCATCGGCATGCTGTTGGATGTGGAATTTTTGTTGAGCAAACCTTTTTTAATAATACTCATAACTATTGGTGTAATTGTAGTTAAGGCAATAGTTGCCACCGGGGCAGGTTTGGCCTTAGGCTTTCCACTTCGGCCATCATTGCTTGTTGGTTTTACTCTGAGCCAGGTTGGTGAGTTTTCGTTTATCCTTTCCAGAAAAGGACAGGAACTGGGATTGATATCTGACGGCAATTACCAGTTGTTCCTGAATGTGTCGGTTATGACAATGGCTGCAACACCTTTTATAATGTCTGCCGCTCCAAAATTTGCCGACCTGCTACTTAAATTACCCTTGCCTACGCGCTTAAAAGCCGGACTGAAGCCTGATTCGGGTGATGAGAAATACGTTGTTGGAATGAAAGATCACCTTATTATTATTGGCTATGGTGTGAATGGTCGAAATGTTGCCCGGGCAGCAAAGTTTGCAAATATTCCTTACGAAGTTATCGATTTGAATGCCCAAACCGTCAGGGTTGAGAAAAAAAAGGGTGAGCCTATTTTTTTTGGTGATGCAACACAGGATGCTGTGCTGGAACATGCTTCAGTCGCAAAAGCTATGGTGCTTGTTATTACACTTCCGGGCAGCACTGAGGTGAGGAGAATTACACAAGTTGCCCGACGTATGAGCCCGCATATACACATTATTATCCGTTCCAGGTTTGTTAACGATATGCAGGATCTTTTTAAACTTGGGGCTGATGAGGTTATCCCGGAGGAATTTGAAACTTCCGTGGAGATTTTTACCCGTGTTTTGGCAAAATACCTCATTCCGCGCGAAGAGATCGAAAAACTTGTGGCCCTGGTAAGGGCTGATGGATATGAAATGTTGAGAAGTTTATCGCTTGACCAGTCGAATTTCAGCAAGTTAAAAGTAAAAATTCCCGAAATCTCCATTAACACGATGCATGTGTGCGTGCAATCCTTAATTGATGGTAAATCGTTGTTGGAAGCAGGTTTTGAAAAAAATTATGGTTTAACATTATTGGCGGTTAGCCGTTCCAATAAAACATTTTCAAAACTGCCCGGTGATTTTATTTTTAAAGAAAACGATATATTGTTTTTTCTTGCCTCGCAGGATAAGTTGCGCAGTCTTGCCCCACTTTTCACATCGCCGGACGGCGAATGCAAAACAGTTTAGCGTAAGGGTGGGGAGTTTTATTATTTCCAAAAATCCTTTAATTAGTTGGGGCTTGGGTTTTTTCAGGTGAGTACATTAAAGTCGTTAACGACTTTAATGTACTTACGCAGAAAGCTAGCCATAAGCCGCCGGAAAGCCAGGTAAAAATGGTGCATCCCCGGCGGAAAATGCAGGTGCAGCACACCCATTATCTGCCGCCCGGAGGGCGAGCATGCGCATGGTATCGCGCATTGTGTTGCTTTCCTGGGCAAAACTGCAAAGGTGAATACTATAAATAAATAAGAAGCTTATCGTAATACTTAGTAAAATTTGCTTTTTCATTAATTTAAAATTAGTTTTAAATAGTTAAAAATATTAGTAGGTTTGGTGCTGCAAAATTATCACTTATTAAACAACCAGAAATTATACATGTTTGATCTAAGCCGGTAATTTTTTTGATATTTGTTTGTATTTTGAATGATAAAAAAGGTTTCACACAATTTGTGTATTTTTTAGAATTTACAAGCAACTGATTATTAAAGCATAAAAACATTACAAAAATGCAATAGCATATTTTATCTTAAAATTAAAAAACCTTAAACTCAAAATAATTTGCAAACAAATTTCGACAACGAACTCATTTTTAAAACCTCGCGAAGTGCAGGACCCGGCGGGCAGAGTGTTAACAAGTTGAATACGAAGGTAGATCTGAGGTTTGATATTTTAAAATCAACCTTACTTGATGAGGAAGAAAAACTGATACTTCTTGAAAAACTTAAAAACAGAATCAGCAACGATGGTATTTTGATTATTTATTCACAGCAATCGCGATCGCAACTTAAAAACAAGAAAATTGTGCGAGAGCGATTTTACAAGCTGATTTACGAGGCGCTGACTCCCGACCCGGAGCGGATTCGGGTAAAGCCACCAGCCTCACTCAAAAAAAAGCGGCTCGAAGATAAACAGAAACAATCAGAAAAAAAAGCCTTGAGAAAACCTCCTGAGCCTATAGAATGATAGCCTTACTTTAAATTCAATTGCTACTGAATTTAAGCTATTGATAGATTTTTTTTATGCCTGAAAAAACAATTCAAGGGTAAGGTTTTTATAAAAAAAACCTCAGCCCGATTAATAATTACAGATTCTTCGCTGCGCTCAGAATGACAAGCATTTTGAGGGTTTTGGGTTGGGAGGGGGTAGTTGGCGGCTTTCCCACCAACTACCCCCGCCCAGAAAGCCCAAACACCAGTCAATCTGTGCGAAACAGCCAGCCCCCCCACATCGGGGAAGTGCAGCGTAGACTCAATCGTTAATCATTAATTTTTCCCGGACAATAGTGACAAAAAAAGCTTAAAACTGAGGATAGGTAAAATTGTAATTCCCCTCGCCAACACTACGGTTTAAGGTATTCAATATTAAATTCACATTATCATCGGGGCCGGCAATAAAATTGGGTTTCCCTTCATAGCCAAACTCAATATCGTCAATCCCATCATCAACAAGTTCGGGCTGAAGCAAATATTGGGCAGTTTCAAACCCATTACGAGGTTTAAAACCAAGCGATTCCGCATAATCGATTGCTCCAAATACCAGGTTATGAAAATAAACCGGTGATACTTCCTTCATTTCACCATAATGTGCAGATGATTTACTTTTCAAATCATCCAAGGTGCTTTGGATAACATTGCAATTTGTTATAGTACTTTTTACACCGAGGCAATACCTGTCGATCATAAAAAAAGCAAAACTATAATAGTTACTCGGCTGCTTTCTTATGATCAGTGCTAAAGTTAACAGCATTTCATCATAACCATCTGCAACCAGACATTTTTCGATTGGCAACTTTCGTCCGTTTTGCCGGATGTACTTTTCAGGAGAAAATTTTGTCATTACAATTTATATTTTAAAGTTTAAGATTGAAATAAATATTGAAACTAAATCACATCAAAAGTTCAAAAAAAACAAATTTATTTAAAGTCTTTGAATTGGTGATTTCAGGGCCATGAATTTTCAACTATTTTTGCTCCCAAAATTAATATTTGTATCGAAAGAATAATAGTATGACCGAAACAGAAAAGTATCAAATATTCGAAAAACTTAAAAAAGAAAAAACAAAAACTGAAAGGGCAATCATGGAACTAACGGAACTCACCAAGCCCATTGCCCCTGATGATTCCATCGGGAGGGTAAGCAGGATGGATGCCATTAACAACCGGAGTGTTAACGAAGCATCACTACGCCAGGCCAACGAAAAGCTAAAAAGTATTTTGTTTGCCATCGAAGATATCGACAAGCCGAACTTTGGCAATTGCCGCAAATGTGGTAAGGCTATCCCCTTTGGCCGCCTGATGGTAATGCCCGGAAGTTCAACCTGCGTTGGCTGTGCAGGCATTTGAAGAAAGTAACTCTCAGATTATTAAGCGCGAGCCTTTAGGAAAAAAGTTAACCGTCAACCCATCCTATACATACGATCTACTAATACAAAAAAACAATGATATCAAATAACATCCATCGCACCCCTAACCCCTGAAGGGGCAGGCCAGGAAAAATTAACAATGACAATAAATGCCGAAAAACCATCCCGAAACTTCGGGATACGATTCCATAGTTTTTCGAGCATCCTCGAAAAGTAATATAAATCAAAGATTTTCTACTTTTCGGGATGACTATCAATGACCATTATCTAATCTCAAACTTCTAACATCTAACTTCTAATATCTAACATCTATCTTCTAACATCTAACATCTAACTTCTAACATCTATCTTCTAACATCTAACATCTATCTTCTAACATCTAACATCTATCTTCTAACATCTATCTTCTAACATCTATCTTCTAACATCTATCTTCTAACATCTATCTTCTAACTTCTAACATCTAACTTCTAACATCTAACTTCTAACATCTAACTTCTA
>CAZQIV010000148.1:0-15308 GCA_964593705.1 uncultured Lentimicrobiaceae bacterium
GTTGCATTAAATGCTTCTTACGTTTTTATTGATGGCTAAACTTAATGGCATTACCTCTAACTCCCCCTTGAGGGGGAGAATTCCCACACTCTGGCCGCTGCTGTGGATAGTACGGATGGTCTCCCTTTCCGCCAGCTGGCGGAGAAGGGGGTCGGTGCCGAGACGAAGTCTCGTGCATGCACGAGCAAAGCTCGGCAGGATGGGGTCATGATGATTTAGGATATAATAAAGCCCCCTAAATAATTACAATCTGCCTTAAATCCTTGCCATGTTCTACAAAATTTAGCCATTGGATATCAGGGCTTTAAAAAAAATATGAAATATTACACTACAATAATTTTAGAGATTGTAAGGCTAAAATAAGCTGGATTAAAAATAAATTACTTTCAAGTAAAATATCGGCTTGAATTTTAAAATGCTATATTTTTAGGTTCCACTACCATTTTTGAGGATGTAAATCATGGCTATCACTGTAAACAAATTTCTCCTTTCAAAACTTCTCCGAAGGGTCGGGGCAGGCTGCTTCGCTACGTTTTTCAATCGAAATGACATAATGAAATAGATTTAACCTTTTAAATCAAATTCGAAGCTTAGGATATGAATATTTTAAAAGATTATTCTTTTGGCAAAAAAGAATCAAAAAAATAAGAGGAATTACTTAACCCTATTTTCCCTCGATCCAATTAACGATTTTCTGGTCATCAGGACTGGTTTTGGTAGAAAACATCTCTACAAGATTACCATTTTCATCGATAAGATACTTCTGGAAATTCCAGCCCACCTCAGAATCCATCACACCATTCTTCGATTTTTGAGTTAACCATTGATAAAGCGGGTACATGTCATCACCCTTAACAGAAATTTTTTCCATCATCGGAAAAATAACTCCATAGTTTTCTGTACAAAATTCACGAATTTCTTTATTGGTTCCGGGTTCCTGATTCATAAAATTGTTGGCCGGAAAACCAATAATGGTAAAGTTATCGCCACCATATTTTTCGTATAAGGCTTGCAGTGTTTCGTATTGTGGCGTGAAACCACATTTTGATGCAGTATTTACCACCAGCACTTTTTTACCCTTTAGTGAAGCCAAATCGAAGGGCTCGCCTTCTAATGTTTTTACTTTAAAACTGTGAAAGTTTTGCTGGCTCATTATGCTTGCTGTAAATCCTAAAATCATAGCAAACATTAAAAACGTGATTCTTTTCATTTTACAATCTATTAGTTTGAACCTGCAAACAATACAAACACTGCTATTGTTCAACAAAATGAGAGAAGGCAAGGAGGATTGTTAATTGATTCCTGTCCATAAAGTCAACTATTTCTATCCGAGGTTAAAGAATCTCCCGCAGATAACGCTGATTTTCGCAGAAAAAAATCAGCGCAAATCAGCGTTATCTGCGGGAAACCAGACTAAAAAGACCGACACTAATTAAATAAGTTTAGGTTAAAATGCCTTTGGTTTAAAATCAGGTAGATTTATTATGGATGAACTGTTTCCGGTGGCCTTAATTACAAAAAAGCCCAATTTCTCCGACATGCGATCGCTCGATCCTTCGGAGGAAATAAAAGCTACTCCACCATATATTTTCTTGTCGGCATATTCAGGCATATTAACTTTTGCTTTCCAAAGTTTTTCATGAAAATCGTTTACATCGTTCACCCTTAGGGTTGTTTTCACTTCAACAATCACGATTTCGGCGCCATTGACTGCAATGATGTCGTATTCAAAATTCTTTCCATCCCGAAACCCTTTAATACGCTGGATGGTTCGCTCGACCAAAATACCCCTTTGGTTGAGTACTTTCACCAAATCACCTTCCACCAACGATTCAACCAACTTTCCCCAGTGTGAAGTAAAAAGAGCCGTTAGTTCCTTAATTTTTTTATCGGTTTCCTTGAACTGCTTATCTGTTTCCTTGAATTGCTTATCGGTTTTCTTGAATTGCTTATCGGTTTCCTTGAACATCAACCATACCTGGTCGAAGCTTACCGGCGCTCCATAAGATTCCAAAGGTTCATTGAATTGAGAATTTTCCATAAGTGAATTATTTATCACAAAAATACAATAATTTTGGTAAAATCTTGTAAGAAAATCACCCTTTCCAATTCAGCTATCTTTGCCGCTCAATTTCTGAAAATTACACGATTTTTGAAAATACTTAAGCTTGAAATATGCTGTGAAGAACAACGGACATTTCGCCTGCACCTGGCATACTCTTTAATCGAAGGGTTTATTCTTGGAATTTTAGCGCTTAACGAATTTGTATTCATTAAGAGTTTGCTGGGCACAAACTACCAGTTGAGTGTTCTTTTTCAGTTTAGCATGTTGGTATTTCTGCTGTTGGTTTTCGTTAACGCATTTCTAAAGCGCATAAAAAACCGCAGATCATTTTTGCGAAAGGTTGGCATTTTCACAAGGCTTCCACTCATGTTTTTAGTGTTCTTCCCACGCAGCCCTGAAGTTTACGAGGGTAGTTCAATTTATCATTTAATATTTCTTGCCATTTTCCTGGTTTATTACCTGGCGGCTTTAGTTATCAATCCATCTATAAACCTCTTGTTAAAAACCAACTACACACACAATAATTTCGGCAAATTATACAGTTACGCACAATCTGCCAATAAAATCGTATTGCTTGTAGTTACTTTCCTTTACGGGATTTTACTCGATTATGATAATTATGCATTTACGTATATTTTTCCTATTGCCTCCGTGCTCGGAATCACATCAATTTATTTGCTCTCCAAAATCGACTATAAACCTCCTGAGGAAATTGAAATCAAAAAATCAATTTTCGAATCTGTTGTTCAATCCATTAAAAATATGAATCGCATTTTACGAAACAACAAACCCTACCTGCATTTCGAAATTGGATTTATGTTTTATGGTTTTGCATTTATGACTACCTATTCGGTTGTTACCATTTTTTTTTACGAGGAGCTAAAACTCAACTATTCAAGCGTAGCATTTTACAAAAACAGCTATAATATTCTTGCCATAATACTCCTGCCGGTTTTTGGCAAAATATTAGGAAAACTTGATCCGCGTAAGTTTGCGATGATCACCTACGCATCGCTTGCAGTTCATTTATTCTTTTTATTGATTACTGAATACATCCCTGTTCATGTTAATTTTTTCGGAATCAAATTGTATTACACCTTGATAGTTTACATTGTTTTTCACGGATTTTTTGCAGCCACCATGGTTTTGCTGTGGAACATCGGATCGGCCTATTTTGGTAAAGACAGCGAGGCAGATATTTATCAGTCCATCCACTTGTTTTTAACCGGGGTGAGAGCAATATTTGCGCCCTTGCTCGGTATTTTTATTTACGAATGGTTTGGGTTTACCCTCACTTTTAGTTTGGCTATCTTTTCGTTAATTTGCGGTATAGTGTTGATGCAATGGTCCCGAATAACGAATTTCAAAAAATCAATTTAGAAACCCTCCAAATTTGCTCATTTTTTTATATATTTGAGGACTAATAAATCTTTTTTATGAAACAACTTAATTCGTTAATAAGATTATCTGCATTAATACAAATATTTCTTTTTTTTCTTTTAATTTCACCCACAGCTTCCAGAGCCATTTACAGCGATGCTTTTGCCTCAGGAAATACTGTAAATAAACCAAGCATCGAATTAAGCTATAGTTATCCTGAACAGGTAAATGCCGGAGATGATTTTACCTTTACAATTCAGCTAAAAAAAGATTCAAAGTACTATATCCCCGGAATGATTTCGTGTAAATTTTTCGGTGGCCTCACCCCAAAAAGCACAACTATCGAATCGGTAAATGCTTCAATTCAAAATAATACTGTTTATTTGGAATGGGAAAAACTTACGAGTAGCAATATTATTTCATTCTCAATACCTGTATCCACCAAAGAAAATATGCACGGTGTTTTTCCCGTGCATATTGATTACCTTGATGATTTTGGTTTTCGGGTTTCAAACAATGTAGGTGTTTATGTGCATAACAAAAGTGAATCACCTTTGACATTGCTTATTAATGCTGAAGAAAAAAGTCCGTATTCAATCAGCTTACATTATCCTGAAGCAATACTATTTGATGGTTCATATCAAATGGATATTAGTGTGGCAAAAGGGAAAAATACAGGAAAGGCCAATGTTTTTGTACAGATACCCCCAAAAAGCAAATTATTAGATATTGATTTTGATGATTTTGTTTATGATACTGAAAACGGCAAGCTGATGATTAATATTGAAAGTATGCCTCCAAGCCCTGAATTTGATATCCATTGCAAGATTAAAAATACTACGATGGTACAAGCTGTTTATCCGCTCAGGGCAAGTATTGAATTTGAGAATAACACAATAGTTCAGTGTAATGATTTTATTCTGGTTTCTGATCAGCATGGATTGAATCAGCAAGCTCCTTCAAAAGCCGGGAAAAACACTCCAGATGAAACTTTGAATGCTGATTTGGAAAAGGTAGCAGATATGTTTTCGGAACTGGACAATTTATTGGATGTGTGGACAAAATCATCAAGCAACAAAACCCAAAATCAATCTGATTCAATTTTTAAAATTGAATTTGCTCAAGCACCACCGGCAAAGGATAAAATTGTTTTTTACTCCGTTCAAATTATTGCTTCAGCAGTTGAAATGCCGGGAGCAGAAACTGAACTCAAAGAGCTTGGTATTACCGAAAAACTTTTGGAAGATTATGATGGCAGCATATACCGCTACACAGTAGGCGTTTTCAATACTATTGAAGATGCCGGGATTTTAAAATTGAAACTTGCCGGTTTAGGGTATCCTGATGCTTTTGTTGTTGAATATGAAGATGGCATCAGGGTTAGGTCATTTTATTAGTATTTCTATCAAAGTTTATTTCCACAGTGCTTACAATACATGGCATCTTCATCATGATCTCGGTTTTCGCAACTGCGGCAAACAACTCCAGAAATTGCTTTTTTTGATTGTTCAGCTTTTATCATCTCAACCGAGATAATCCCGGTAGGAACAGCAATAATTGAATATCCCAATATCATGATAATTGAGGCGAAAAACTGCCCCAAAATAGTTTGAGGTGTAATATCGCCGAAACCTACCGTGGTGAGGGTAACAATAGCCCAATAAATACTTTTTGGGATGCTGTTGAATCCATTTTCGGGCCCTTCGAGCAAATACATCAGCGAACCCATAATAACTACAACAGTGATAACAACCTCAAGGAAAACAACGATTTTATATTTACTCTGCTGAAGCGATTTTTGCAATACCTGCGAAGCGCTTAAAAATCTTGTGAGCTTTAACACCCTGAAAATTCTTAACATTCTCAATATTCGTATAACGAGCAAATAGTGACTGCCTGCAAAAACCAGGCTCAGGTAGGTGGGTAAAATTGAAAGCAAATCGATAACACCATAAAAGCTGCGCACATATTTCATTGGTTTCCTCGATACGGCAATCCTGGTAATATATTCGATGGTAAATACAAGTGTGAAAATCCATTCACTATAAAAGAAATACTTGGTAAACCTCAGGTGAAGCTCCATAACACTGTCGAGCATCACAATGAATACACTCAATACAATCGATATCAGCAGTATAACATCGAACATCCTGCCGGCCTTTGTATCGGCATGAAAGATTATACTGAAGAGTTGATCGCGCCGGGATTGTTGGTGATTCGGATTTTCCATAAGTATCAAATAATCTCCAAAATTAAAACATTTTTAAAAGCCCTCAAAAATACCCAATCCAAATAAAGCAAAATCGTACTTTACGGGATCTTTGTTGTCGAGAAGTTTCAGATTTTCAGTCAACTCTTCGGCAGCGCTCCAATCATTAATATGCCTTTTAAGCAAACCAAGCTTACGAGCAACTCTTGCTGAATGAACATCGAGGGGACAAATAAGTTGAGCCGGGATAATTTTTTTCCATATCCCAAAATCCACACCCCGGTCATCAACGCGCACCATCCAGCGCAGGAACATATTTAAGCGTTTGGCCGATGATTTTTTTGCCGGATTCGCGATATGCTTTTCAGTTCTTGTTGGATGATCCAATTCAAAAAAAACTTTCCTGAAATTCACAAGTGCTTTTTTAACATTTAATACATCAGGCTGAAAGCCATCACAAAATGCAATTTCGAGGCTGCCATAGTTTTGATAAATATTTTTGAGCGACCATAAAAAGTATTCGCAGTCGATGCCATTAAAAGTGCGATGGACAAAGCGCTGAAATGGGTTCAGGTCATGTTGGGTAAAATTGAGAATAAAATCGAGGGGTGCATTATCCATCCATCCCATTAGCTTTTTTGTATTATTTATAATTGTTACCCTCTGCCCCCAGGCTAGTGTAGCTGCAAAAAAACCTGATATTTCAATATCTTCCTTACGGCTAAATAAATGAGGAATTGATATTGGATCGGTTTCGATAAAAGATGACGAATTATAAAGCATGAATTTCGAATCCAGAAATGCTTTTAAATCTTCGATATTTTGATTCATAATTTTAATAACAATTTAAAATCTCACGTAGTTTCAGACCTCATAAATTCACGTAAATCAATTGTTGTGAATAATGCATCTAAGTGAATCTTTGTGCCCTCTGGTGGAAAAAAGGAAAAAACACTAAGACACATAGAACACGAAAAAACACTTAGTGAAACTTAGTGAAATCAATATTCCTGAAAACAAAAAAAGCCCCGATGAATTTTTAATTCACGAGGCTATATTTTAAATATGCAAAAACGCCGAAAGCTATACTGCAACCATTTCCTGAGGATTCTCCATGCCGATTTTCAATGCTGATTCGTTCATGGGAATTAATTTATGATAACGCTCAGGCAAGGATTTCTTCAAACCAAGAATAACATTTTCCAGTTTTACTATGGGTTTAAGTTTGAGATATGCTCCCAAAACAATCATATTAAAAATCTTGGTATTGCCCATTTCAGCGGCAAGCCTTGCACCTTCTATTTTAAAAATTTTGATATCCTTCCGCTGAGGGTGCTTGGTGATACCGTTAGGATCGTAAAGCAGCAATCCACCGGGTTTTACTGTAGCTTCAAATTTATCCATCGATTGCTGATTGAGAACGATGGCGGTATCGTAAAAGTTTAGAATAGGAGAGCTAATTCTTTCGTCGCTTACAATTACGGTAACATTTGCTGTACCACCACGCATTTCAGGGCCGTAAGAAGGCATCCAGCTCACTTCCTGATCTTGCATAATGCCGGAGTAAGCCAGAATTTTACCCATCGAAAGAACGCCTTGTCCACCAAATCCTGCAATGATAATTTCTTCTGTCATGATAAATCTATTCTTTTGTTAATATTTTTTTCTTAATAAGTTCATAAAGTTGAAAGTTCATCGAGTGCCTAAAGTTCATAAAGTTAAAAGTTGACTGAATATCTAAGATTATTTATGAAGTTTTAAACTATTGCTTACCAAATTCTTTGTTGTCCATCTTTAAAATTTTATCAAAATTAAAAACCAATACTTTAGCTCACTTTTAATGCCGGGCTTTGCCCGAGCATCCCTGCCTCGCCTAAACAAAAGCCTACGCTGGCGGCAAGGCGGGCTCGAAAAATTACAAAAATCAAAGATTTTTTATTTTTCGGGACTATTAACTATTAACCAATAACTATTAACCCTTAACCACCAGCTGTCCATCAACCTTAATATCTCCCATAGGGTAAAACGGGAACATATTCTCAACCATCCACTGATTTGATTTTACCGGAGACATTTTCCAACCGGAATTGCAGTTTGAAACAATCTCGACAAAGGTTACTCCTTTATTTTCTTTTTGCAAATCGAATGCTTTGCGAATAGCTTTTTTAGTTTTACGAACAGCAGCCGGAGTATGCACAGCCTGCCGGGTAACAAAATAAGTTCCCGGTAATTGGGCTACGAGTTCAGTAATTTTTAATGGATTGCCCATCGAACTTAATTCGCGGCCATAGGGCGAAGTGGAAGTTTTCATTCCCTTTAACGTTGTTGGAGCCATTTGTCCGCCGGTCATCCCGTATATCCCGTTATTGATAAAAACAATGGTAATGTTTTCGCCACGGTTACAGGAATGAATTGTTTCGGCAGTACCAATAGCTGCAAGGTCGCCATCGCCCTGGTAGGTAAAAACATACTTATCGGGATAGCATCGCTTAACTCCTGTGGCAACAGCCGGTGCACGGCCGTGAGCAGCCTGAATCATATCGATGTTCATGAATTCATAAGCAAGCACAGAGCATCCAACAGGAGCAATTCCAATGGTTTCCTCCTGGGCGCCAAGTTCTTCAACCACTTCCATAACGACACGATGTGCAGTACCATGCCCACAACCCGGACAGTACGAAAGTACTTTGTCCGTCATTAAAGGGGTTTTTTTATAAACCAGATTTTCTTCTTTTATTATATCTTTAATGTCCATGATTATCCTCCAATGATTTTTTGTTCTAATGCTTCAAGTACTTCTTCAGGCGAGTGTATGATTCCGCCGTAACGACCAAAGTGTTCAACCCTCACGTTGCATTCTACGGCAAGTTTAATATCTTCTATCATCTGGCCGGCACTCATCTCAACCGATAAAATCCCTTTAAGCTGTGGTGCAAGATCTGCAAGTGGTTTAACCGGGAAGGGATAAAGTGTAATTGGCCTGAACAGCCCGACTTTAATTCCTTTTTCGCGTGCAATTGCCAGCGACTTTTGTGCAATCCTGGCACTGGAGCCATAAGCTACAATAAGGTACTCGGCATCATCGGTATTAAAAGTTTCAAACCTCACTTCTTCAGCTTCCATCTTACGATATTTTGCCTGAAGGTGATGATTGTGCTTTTCCATTTTCAAAGAATCGAGGTCGAGGGAGGTGATAATATTTCGTTCCCGCGTTTCGGGTTTCCCCATAGCTGCCCACGAGCCATGAAGCTTTTTAATCTCCTCTTCGGTCAACCGTGGTTTTTGGTCTTTTAGTTCAACCTTTTCCATCATCTGTCCAATCATACCATCAGAAAGGATCATCACGGGATTGCGGTATTTATAGGCAATTTCGAATCCTAATTCAATAAAATCAGCCATTTCCTGAACTGAGGATGGGGCAAGGGTAAAAAGTTTGTAATCGCCATGACCACCGCCTTTCACCGTTTGGAAATAATCGGCTTGTGATGGCTGAATAGTTCCTAATCCGGGACCACCCCTAACAACATTAGCAATTACACAAGGCAGCTCTGCACCGGCAATATAGCTAATACCTTCCTGATACAGGCTGATCCCCGGACTTGAGGAGGAGGTAAATACTTTTTTTCCGGCAGCGGCAGCACCGTAAACCATGTTGATTGCAGCCAATTCGCTTTCGGCCTGCAATACAACCATACCGGTGCGCTTTTCGGGCCTTTCCATCATCAGGTATTCTATCACTTCTGATTGTGGAGTAATGGGGTAGCCAAAATATGCATCAACACCTTCGCGGATGGCAGCTTCAGCTATCGCCTCATTTCCTTTCATTAGTTTTAATTCACCCATTTTTATTAATTGTTTTTACGATTTAATTAAGCTGATATTTTGACTCTATACACTGATATTACCCCATCAGGGCATACAATAGCGCAGTTTGCGCAACCAGTACAGGCATCAGGATTTGCCATGTAGGCAAAATGATAGCCTTTTCCATTTACTTCTTTTGCCAGTTCGATGACTTGCGCAGGACAGGCAGGAATACAAACTTCACAACCTTTGCAACGCTCTGTGTCAACAACTATAGCCCCTTGTACTTTAGCCATATTTTATGATTTTTATTAAGAGTTTTTAATTGTTTTTTTGAGCCACGAAAGTATAGTTTTTAAAATGAATCCCGGCTCAATATGCTTGTTATTTCCTTACAATACACCTAATTTTTATTCAGTCTAAAAGAAACAGGATTGTATTAATACTTTCGATGAAAAAAACCTGACTCTTCTCAGCCTGGAAAACTATTCAATTTCTTATGGTTTGGAAATGATTCAAAAGGGAGACCCGCACGCGCGGATTTGAAATCCGTGCAAATCATAAATCCCACTAAGCAAAAGTTAATCAAGAAAAAAAATAAATGAATCTTTCCATGGATTGCTTACCGCTCCCGGAGTTGCAATCCCCTCCTTACAATCGTGGCTGCGAACCCTTGAGCACGCTGAGTTGCTATTCCGGAAGGTAACGATACACTGTTACAAATTAACTTGATAGCAATGGGTTCGCAGCCCTGAAAGGAATCGCTCCAAAGGAATGCCAATGGCACAACCCTGGTACGAAAATATCCATGTAAAGGTTCGCCAGGCATTGCATTAAAATAAGCAAGCTTAATTTTTAAAAAAGCTGCCACCTGATATATCCCAGAACTTACTGAAGAATGCACTGAGTTTTTCAAGTATAGTATCTCGCTTCTTTGTGCGGTCACCGGTGGGTGAGAATCGTGTTACCGGTGGCATCACTTTGGTGATTGCCGTACCGGTAGATTGTACATAGCCATCGCGGAAGGCGTTGTTAATGTATTTGTAAGTTTCGTCTTTGTCCAAATTTTCTTCTGCAATAATACTGTCCAATTCTTCCAATTTTTTTGCATCAACAAATGAGTGCCAATCATCATCTACATTGGTTTCGGGTGTCAAAGAATCAATGAACTTTTCGATAAGCTCTTTTTTGTTACGCAGTTCCACACTGGAATCAATTGCCTTAGCTATACTAATAACTATTTCTTTGTCTTTTAAATGACTTAGGTGATATTTGCGTATTAACTCCAAAATAAAATCAATGTTGATTTCCACTTGTTTAATCAATTCCATTTCAAAGACAATATCATCGTTGACATTTTCGCTGTCGCCCTTGTTTATGCCCCGGAAAACATTGTACAGATTAATATACATACTGTGGTAATCCTGCACATCGCGCGGGGTCAACATTTCATTACCCGCAAATTCATCGAAAGTGGTAAGAATGTTTTTTACCTTCAAAATGGCGCTGTATAATTTGATAAAGTCTTTCTGTTTTTCTTCGTCAATAATCTGCTCACCTACCGGAAATTCATCCTGTAATTCGCTCACCAAATCTGCATATCCGCGAACATCTTTATCTCCGTTTTTATAACCATTGTAATATTCATCGTAGGTTTTCAGTAAAACAACACCTCCGGCTTCCTTGTCGCCGAATAGGGCAATACTTTCGTTGGTTGCTTTTTCCAGATTGCGGAAACAGATAATATTACCAAAAGATTTTATTGAATTGAGAATACGGTTTGTACGTGAAAAGGCTTGCAAAAGCCCGTGCAAACGCAGGTTTTTATCTACCCAAAGCGTGTTTAAAGTTGTTGCATCAAAACCGGTTAAAAACATATTAACCACAATTAGCAAATCAATTTCGCGGTCTTTTACCCGTTGCGATACATCTTTATAGTAGTTTTGAAATTTGTCGCTAGAAGTATCGTAGGGGGTTTTGAATATCTTGTTGTAATCTTTTATGGCAGCATCCAGAAAATCGCGTGAACTTTGGTCTAATTTGCTGGTATCTTCAGGGTTTTCATCGTCAATAATTCCATCTATTTCCGGGTCGTTTTCATTTGCCGCGAAACTATAAATAGTGGCTACTTTCAACTGTTTATCGCTTGGCAAACCGGTCATTTGTTGTTGGAATTCGGCATAATATTTTTTTGCCACATCAATTGACGTAACCGCAAAAATGGAATTGAAACCCGCTAGCCGACGGTCTTTCAACTTATAGAAACTGTTGCGTTTTGTTTTTTGGTCGAAATGCTCCCGGATATAATTCACAATATTGCTTATTCGTTTGGGAGATGCCAGTGCTTTCTCTCTGTCAATATCCCAAACTTTAGTATCTGAAATATTTTCTTCTTCCCGCATGGTGCTGATATAATCGATGCGGAACGGCAGCACATTTTTATCGGTAATAGCATCCACAATGGTATAGGTGTGCAGTTTATCTCCAAAAGCCTGTTCGGTAGTTCTCAAATCTGCCCGGCTGTTACTGCTTGAATTAGCTGCGAAAATAGGAGTGCCGGTAAAGCCGAAGAGATGATACTTCTTGAAAGTCTTAGTTATTGCCGTGTGCATATCACCAAACTGTGAGCGGTGACACTCATCAAAAATAATAACAATACGCTGACCGAAAACAAGGTGGTTTTTTTGTTTCTTAATCAGAACCGCTAGTTTCTGAATTGTGGTTATAATAATATGTGTGTTTGGGCTTTCAAGTTGTTTTTTGAGAATGGCGGTACTGGTATTGCTATTTGCTGCTCCCTTTTCGAACTTGTCGTACTCTTTCATGGTTTGATAGTCGAGGTCTTTACGATCGACCACAAACAGCACCTTATCAATAAATGGTAATTTGCTTGCCAGTTGTGCAGTTTTGAACGAGGTAAGCGTTTTACCGCTACCGGTGGTATGCCAGATGTAACCACCGGCTTTGATTGTGCCAAAAGTTTTGTAGTTGTTCGAAACATTGATCCGCCCTAAAATACGCTCGGTAGCCACAATTTGGTAGGGGCGCATGGCCAACAAGAGTTTCTCAGAAGTAAAAACACAATACTTTGTAAGTATATTAAGTAAGCTATGTTTGGCAAAAAATGTGCGGCCAAAATCCATCAAATCAGTTATCGGACGGTTGTTGGCATCAGCCCACCACGAAGTAAATTCAAAACTATTGCTTGTGCGTTTGCCTTTACGAGCCACACTGTTTCCCAATTCTTTGATATGTGTAAAGCGTGTGGTATTGCTGTAATATTTGGTGTATGTGCCGTTTGAAATTACAAAAAGTTGCACATATTCAAACAGGCCACAACCTGCCCAAAATGATTCCCGGTTGTAACGGTTGATTTGGTTAAACGCTTCCTTAATATACACGCCGCGTTTTTTTAGTTCTACATGTATGAGTGGTAAGCCGTTTACCAGGATGGTAACATCGTAACGGTTTGCGCGTTGGCCGTTATCAACAGCATATTGGTTGATTACCTGCAAGCGGTTGTTGTGGATATTCTTCTTGTCAATAAGGTAGATGTTTTTTACAGTGCCACCTGCCTGCCGCGCCGCAGACAAGCCACTTTTTTCGTACCCCCTTTTTAGCCATTTACGACCAAAACCCGTTTTCAAATCTTGCTCTCGTTTAACAGCTTCCTCTCTTGTCTTGAAGATTTCCCAATGAATTAGTTCAAAAGGCAGATGGCTCTTAGTCCACTCTGCACCTCTGCCTTCACGGTGTTCATTCAACCGTTTTTCAAGATTATCAGTTTGTCCTATATAAAAAGAATAATCTGAACATTTCAAAACATAAATACAAAATTCGCCAGAACACGGACGCGGCGCAGGCAGGTTATCACGGTTTAAGAGTTGAATGTGGTCTTCCTGAATGATGGTTGTTTTTTCCGCTATACCGCTGTTTTGATTGGCTATTTTGTTTTTGAAAAACTGTTTCCATTCCGTATCTGAAAACTGGTAATCGTTTAAGATTTCCAATTGCTTACGCAGATTCGCAATTAATTCCTGTTCGGATGTAAATGATAAATATTCGTAAGCCTGCGTTTGCAACTGTTCGACAAATGCTTTTTCGAGTTCAGCCTCACTCTGAAATGTTGTTTCCCTGCGGTATAGTGGCTGGTATTCGGCTACTACTGTACTTTCAGGGTTTTCGGCAACTACGTTATACTGTTTCATCATTAATTTATTTTATTCTTCTTCGTAATAATACGAGTAATCAATCCCTTTCATAAACATTTCATGGCTGTTGATTTCATCGGTTAGGGCATTTTTGAGCAAGTTTTTTATCTCTGTGCTGTTTACAGAACTTTTTATCATTGCATTTAGATAGTCGTTTTTGCCTATTTTACTCCAATCCACACATTTTTTCAGACGTTTTTTTAGGATTAAATCGAGCCAAATTCGTGTGCTTCGCCCATTACCTTCCATAAATGGATGGGCAATGTTCATTTCCACATATTTATCAGCAATTTCTACGAAACTATCTTCGGGCATTTGTTCAATCTGGCTTAGTGTATTTTTTAAATATTGGGTCATTGCAAATTGAAATCCGCCTTTTGAAATATTATTTTTCCTTATCTGTCCTGCAAAATCGTAAAGCCCACCAAACAAATAAGCATGAATCTGCTGCAATCCTTTAGTTGTACCCACTTCAACGCTATCGATAAAAGAACTTTCAAACAGGGCGTATGCTTTATGTTTACTTTTGCCGTCAATGGTTTCTTCGCTGTATGTAAACCATTCAATAAAACGATTTGCCAACTTGCCTGGGAACTGTTTGCCCAAGTCAATAATTCCGTTATAATCAAGTACATTTGACAGACGACCCTTTCCGTCAGGTGATTTTAATTTCAACTGGGTAGTGTTACTACCCAGTTCGTTTCCTTCTTTTTTTAATTTGGCTTTAAGATATTTCCAATAGTTTCGTGTTTTATTGTAGTCGTCCTGGTTGGTAAGAACAGCGACAATGTCTAAAACAGAAAACCACCATTTAGCGTTTTCTTCGTCCCAAACGGCACGTACTTCGCGGTCATTAAAAAAACGGATTGAAACTTTACTCATATTCCTTAAAGCTTAAAAGTTTATTTCTGTAATATTCATATTGCTTGCGGCGTGCGGCAATCTCGGCAGGCAAGCCTTCGGTGGCTGAGCTTGTCGAAGCCACCAGCTTATCAAATTTATCCAATATCCCGACAATGCGCTCTTGTTCGGCAAGGGGCGGAATTGGGATTCTGATTTTCTCTAATTTGGAAACAGCAAGACCCGGTTGTGCACCGCCTGTTGCATATTGGTTTAAATTCATTGACATTAATAGGTAATACAAAAAACGAGAAACAAATCGACCCTTGTGAGAAACCACTACAGCATGTTCGGTTGCATAAAATTTGCCTTCTGCAAAACAGATATTTCCACATAATGCTCCTTGTCTTCCAATTATAGGATACTCTCCAATATGAGAATATGATTTTACATAACCACGCAATCCGTTACCACCTAAACACGGATATAAAGATTCCTCATTTTTAATATTTGATATGTCATAAGCAGAGATAGACTTCCCTGCTTTCAATATGCACATTTCTCCCAGCGTTTTCCACCCCACTTCTTTCCCTTCAAAACTCAATAATTCATTGCGGTAATATTCGTATTGTTTCTGCCGCGCCTCCAGCTCCGCCTCCAGTTCCGCCTCCAACTCCGTAAACTTATCGAGGATATTTACAATTTCTTGTTGAATGGGGAGTGGGGGAAGGGGGATAGAAACTTTTTTGGCTCTAATCTAAAATATGGTTGATAGTTCAAAAAATGTTATCTTTGGCTT
>CAZQIV010000149.1:0-15134 GCA_964593705.1 uncultured Lentimicrobiaceae bacterium
ACAACTACATTACTAATGCAAACAAGCAGTAAAAAATCGCTGACCCTTCGGGGACTGAGAAATCTGTTTTATCTTTTGCCTACCTTGCCGGACGAGGCAGGCGCACCGACAATATTAACTAATGAGACACGGTCGAGTTTCTCAGCAGACCCTAAACACTGGTAATATTATTTTTAATAGCATACTTTACAAGCCCTGCCTTGTTGTGAATATTTAATTTTTGAAAAATATTATTCACGTGTGTGTCAACAGTTCTTTTGCTGATGAACAATAAGGCTGCCACCTGCTTATGGGATAACCCTTCGGAAATAAATTTGAGAATTTCGGTTTCGCGTGTCGAAAGTTTTTGGGGTGTCTTATCATTTTGCTGATCATCAATCAATCTGTTCAAAACTGTTAGCGAGATTGAAGGATCAAAAAATCGTTCGCCGCGAAACACCGTTTTTATTGCTCTAATCAAAGTTTCTTTCCCGGTATCTTTCAAAAGAAAACCATTTACTCCGGCACTTAGTGCATCGAATACATTTTGTTCGCAGCCATCAGCCGATAGGATAAGGATTTTTACAGAAGAATGGGAGGTCTTAATTTTTTTTGAAATCTCAATTCCTGATATGCCGGGAAGCGCAATGTCCATAATGATAACATCCGGCACAAGATGCGAAAGTATCCGATCCACCGAAACTTCATCAGATGCCTCGCCTGCAATCTCAATCTCATCTTCAACCATCAGCAATGCCGAAATGCCATCGCGGACAATGGCATGGTCGTCAACCAGAAAAACCTTGATTTTTTTCATCTTCTAAAAGGATTGGAAGCGTAAAAGTAAACATACTTCCTTTTCCCGGGGTGCTCTCTACCGAAATCTTCCCATTATTTCGTGTAATAAAATCTTTGCACAGAATCAATCCCAGGCCGCTGCCCTTTTGCCCTGATGCCGGGATGGTGGACGGGTTTTCATCAATTCTGAATAATTTGGAAATATTTTCACGGCTGATACCCTGTCCCTGATCCCGGATGCAAACCTGTATGGTTTCGTGATGGGCAATTGCAGAAATTATAACAAGCGACCCGCGATTGGAGAATTTGATGGCATTGGAGAGCAGGTTGCGAATAACAAAGGCCAACATTTGTTGATCGCAGTAAGTAAAAAACCCGGGCGAAACGCTGTTTTTTATGGTGATCTCCCGTTTATCTGCATGAGTCCGGGCAAGTTTAATCTCATCCTGTATTATTATAGTAAGGCTACATTCGGACAAGTTTATTTTTAGTTTTCCGGTTTGCGACATGGCCCATTGCAAGAGGTTTTCGAGTAAGTGTGAAATATGCCCGGTTGATCTATTGAGACCGGCTATGAGCCTTGCTTTTTGATCCTCGTTCAGTTTTTTGAAATCGTGATATAAAACATCCGACAGATTGCGAATGGAGTAAAACGGGTTTTTTAAATCGTGGGCGATGATCGAAAAGAATTTATCCTTGGTGGCATTTATTAGTTCCAGTTGTTGTTTTTGCCGGGCCAGCAAAATATTTGTTTTCTTTTTTAGCCGGTATTTCTGGTAAATCACCAATACAGCAAGCAAGGCAAGTACAGAGATAATGATCAGGTATATTAGACGGTTTTCCTGTTTTTGCAATCTAAGTTCCGCAATTTGATTTTCCTGCCTGAGTAGCATTTTTTCTCTTTCACGTTTTTTGGTTTCGTATTTCAGTTGCAGTGCCGAAATATTCTCCTTACTTTGGTGGTACATACTATCACGCATCATCTGGCAGGTTTTCTGGTAAGAGAATGCTTCGGCGTACCTGTTTTGCCCGGCAAACAAGGCTGAAAGATGTTGATAAATTTCGATAATGAAATGGTTAGCCCCGGCCAGGTTTGCATTTTCAAGGGCTTCGAACAAAAATACCTCTGTTTTATCAAACCATCCTTTCGAGTAATAATACTGGGCAATGGCCAATTGGGCTTTTACCATGCCTTCGTGGTCGCCGATGTTGTTGAGCAGTTTCAAAACTTTCAGGTAATATACAACAACGCTGTCGTAGCTCCCCAATTGGCCCTGTATGAAACCCAGATTATAGATTGCTACAGCCTGTTTTTTGGTTTCCCCGATACTGTTGTAAATTTTGGCTGCCCTTAAGAAATTGGTTTTTGCACTTACAAAATCACCGGTTTTAATATTTACCAAACCAATGTTGTTGCAAGCACCGGCAATCATATTGCTGTCTGCCACCTTATGGGCGATGTTGAGTAATGCATTGAAATAAAACATGCCCTCCTTGTAATTTTCGAGGTAGAACCAGGAGAGTGCCAAACCATTCAGGGCTTCCATTTGCAAAGAATCTTCTCCGGCCAAAGCATAATGGGCTACAGCTCCACGAAAAAAATCCAGGGAAAAATCGTGTTGTTGGAGTTTTGCATACACTTCCGCGATGCCATATTTCAAATTACCCTGCAGTATCGCTGTTTCTTTGCCTTGAAGTTTAATTGAATTACTTGCGGGTACATCCAGAAACCTGTCGTAAATACTTAGCCCCTTTAAATACATGTCGATGGCCAGATCAAATTGATCTGCTTCAAAATATTCATGCCCACTTTTTATACACAAGCGAATGGCCTCTAAAGGATCGTTGTTTGTGAGCTTGATAATTTCGTTTTCATGGATGTTTTTTTTGATGCTAAGTTGAGTATGAGTTGTATCATCAGTAAATGATTGACCTGGACATTTTATACTGTCAATAAGATGGGTAGAATGTGAAAAATCCGCAAAAATTTTACAGGGAATCAGGAATAGAAATAAAACATAAATCGGCTTTACCCAAAAAACACAATAACGCATCTTCCTTAGTATAAATATAAAATATCCACAAATTTACAAAGAAATGTCAATCCTTATGACAAAGAAAAAATAACTGCTACTTTCGCCGGCTAATTAGATTAAGCATGGTACTTCAAACAATCGACTGGGCAATAGTAGGGATTTTTTTTATTGTGGTTTTGTCGCTGGGTTGGATAGCCTCCAAAACTGCCGGCAAAGACATGAACGAATTTTTTCTTGGAGGCCGGGGGATGCCTTGGTGGTTGCTTGGGATTTCGATGGTGGCCTGTACCTTTTCTGCCGATACTCCAAACCTGGTAACCGGCATGGTGCGCGAAAACGGCGTTATTAAAAACTGGGCCTGGTGGGCTTTCCTAATCACCGGTATGGTAACCGTTTTTATCTATGCAAAGCTTTGGCGGCGTTCGGGCGTTTTAACCGATCTTGAATTTTACGAAAAACGATATGGTGGCAAAGCTGCCGGTTTTCTGCGCGGCTTCCGTTCCATCTACCTCGGCATATTTTTTAATGTACTCATCATGGGATCGGTTACCCTGGCAGCCATTAAAATTGGCGCTGTAATGCTTGGCCTCGATCCGTGGGTGAGTGTTGTAGGCGCCTCCATAGTAGTAGTTATTTATGCTTCCCTCGGAGGGTTGAAAGGTGTAATTTGGGCCGACTTTTTCCAATACGGCATCGCCATGTTTGGCGCTGTGCTCGCGGCAATAGTAGCAGTACGGCAACCCGAAATTGGCTCATTAAGTAATTTGATATCCAATCCTGCCTTAGCTGATAAGCTTTCCTTTTTTCCTGATTTTTCAAACCCATCCATTTATATTCCTTTGCTTATCATTCCCATTGCCGTTCAGTGGTGGTCGGTATGGTATCCGGGAGCTGAACCTGGTGGCGGCGGCTACATTGCGCAACGAATGCTGGCGGCGAAAGACGAAAAAAATGCCATTGGGGCAACCTTATTATTCAATTTTGCACACTATGCCCTCAGGCCGTGGCCGTGGATTATTGTAGCGCTGGCATCCCTTGTTATTTATCCTGACCTTGCCTCAATCAAAGCAGAGTTTCCAAACATCGATCCTGAATACCTCAAAGATGATATTGCTTACCCGGTAATGCTGTCGAAACTGGGTGCAGGTTGGCTCGGGCTGGTTGTGGCTTCATTAATTGCGGCCTATATGTCAACCATTGGTACACACCTCAACTGGGGTTCATCTTATGTAGTTAACGACTTTTACAAACGATTTATCAATCCCAAAGCCGAACAAAAAGAGTTGGTGAAAATGGCAAGAATTTCAACAGTAGTGCTAATGGTTCTTTCAGGAGCTTTAGCACTAACCATCCTCGACAATGCCACACAAGCTTTTAATATTTTATTGCTATCAGGCGCAGGTTCAGGAGCTATCTATCTTTTTAGGTGGTTTTGGTGGCGCATCAACGCCTGGACCGAAATTGTGGCCATGATTGTTGCTACTATCAATGCATTTATTTTAGTTCTGGTATTTGATGATGCTGATGTTGCCACTGCTGTTCTGGATGGTTTTACGGTAAAACTATTGATAGCAGTAGGCGTCACAACCATAGCATGGCTTTTAGCAACATTTTTAACACCTCCCGAGAGTAAAGAAACTTTGCGCAATTTTTATCGTCTTACCCGTCCGGGTGGCCCCGGATGGAAAAAAGTAATAACCGAGGCTCGCAGTGAAGGGGATAATATTGATGAAAAAGATCATGGAAGGGCGTGGGAAATGCCCATCCAAATCCTATGCGTGTTTATTGGGATAATCGTGGTTTATTCATCTCTATTTGCAATCGGAAATATTTTATACGGAAACATGCCGATAGCAATTGTTTTATTTGCTCTTGCTGCAGTGGGAACCTTTTTACTTTTCAAATTTTTTAGCAGGCTCAGGGCCGAATAATTAGTATCTGTCCATAAAGTCAATACTTTTCACTTGCCCCGTCCGTCAGCTGACGGACGGGGATTAATGAATTTAGCAATGCCTCCCCCGCCTTTTCGCTGTCAATGCCGAAGGCATTGACAGCGAAAAGGCGGGGGATTCATCACATCAATTTAATCCACACCCTAAAGGATAGCCTGTCCCGCTTGCGGGATGGCAATTGATATTTCAAAAAAAACTTACTTTAAAGACCGACACTAATTAATGTGAACTTCTAAAAATAAACTGAATAAAACATGAAGAAACCTACACTATTAATACTTGCCGCAGGAATGGGAAGCCGCTACGGCGGATTAAAGCAGATCGACAAAATAGGACCTTCGGGTGAAGCCATTATCGATTATTCGATATTTGATGCCATCCGCACAGGATTTGGCAAAGTTGTATTTGTTATCAGAAAAGAACTTGAGCAGGATTTTCGTAATTTTTTTGGTAATAAATTAGATGGTAAAATTGAAATGGAATTTGTTTACCAGGAAATTGACAATGTACCCAAAGGGATTGAAATTAAAATTGAACGGCAAAAACCCTGGGGAACAGGACATGCCGTTTTAGTAGCCAAAGATGCCATTAAAGAACCTTTTGTAGCCATCAATGCCGATGATTTTTATGGTGCAGATGCATACAAAGCAGTTGCTGAATATTTTAAATCTAATACAAATCCAAACGATCATTCCATGGTTGGCTATCAGCTTGACGGTACCTTGTCGGATTTCGGAACTGTTTCGCGGGGAATATGCAAAACGGATGAAAACGGATTTTTGCAAAAAATTGAAGAAATTACAAAAATAGCTGCCAAAGACAATAAAATTGCTTTTGATGATGGAAGCGGAAATTGGGAAGCCCTCACCGGTAAGGAAATCGCCTCAATGAATATTTGGGGATTTTACCCGGAGATGTTCAAAATCTTTGAAGATGGATTTGCTCGCTTTATAGCTAAAGCCAAGGACGATCCCAAAGCCGAATATTTTATTGCCTGGCCGCTTATGGATATGATAAAAGAAAACAGGGGCAGGATTAAGGTACTCGAAACCACGGCAAAATGGTTTGGCGTAACCTATAAAGATGACAAAGCCAGCGCCATCCAAAAAATTAATGAACTTGTGGAATCAGGAGTTTATCCAAATAACCTTTGGAAATAATTTATGGAGTATTCAAAAAGCCATATTGATGTAAAAACCATCATAAGCCAATTTGATATTACCGGCGACTATTTAAATTTTGAACCCATTAATGTTGGCCATATCAACGACACCTTCCTTGTAAAAACAATCAACGAAAATAACCCGGATTATGTGGTGCAGAAGATAAACCATGATATTTTTAAGGATGTAGATAAACTGATGATCAACATCCATCGGGTTACAAACCACATCAAAAAAAAATTGGCTGCCAATGAAAAAACAAAGAACAAAAAATATTTGGAATTGGTAAAAACCAATGATGGACGACTTTATCATCAAGAGCCTAAAGGGAATTATTGGCGCTGCTATGTTTATTGCCAAAACGGTTCAGCTAATTACGATGAGATAAGCCCGGGAATGGCGAGAGAAGGTGGCAAAGCGCTGGGGAAATTTCAGTCGCTGCTTTCCGACCTCCCCGATGGAATTCTTTATGATACCATTCCTGATTTCCATAATCTCGAAAAAAGATTACGCACCTTTAATGATTCCTGTAAAAAAAACCTTGCCACCAGGGCACAATCCGTTCAGGAGGAAATTGAATTTTTTAATTCGCGTGCCAATGATATGTTGAAAATTCACCAGTTGGGGAAACAAGGCCTGCTTCCGCTTAGAATAACGCACAACGACACCAAATTCAACAATATATTATTTGACGAAAATGCCAATGCCCTGTGCATCATCGATCTCGACACGGTGATGAACGGTTATGTTCATTACGATTTTGGAGATGCCATCCGTACCCTGGCAAATACTGCCGAAGAAGATGAAACCGATCTTTCAAAAGTAAAGTTCAATTTTAACCTTTTCGAAAATTTTTCAAAAGGATATCTTGAGGAAACAATTTCAATACTCACAAAAACGGAAATACAACATTTGGCTTTTTCGGCAAAGCTGATGACCTACATCATTGCTTTGCGTTTTTTAACGGATTACCTTGACGGAGATACCTATTTCAAAACAAAATATCCAAACCATAACCTCAACAGGGCCCGTAATCAGATGCAATTTTTGTTACAGATGGAGAAAGATTTTAGCAGGATGGAAGAGGTGATAGAAAAATTTTCCATGACTTCCGGGCATAACATTTTGTAAAATTGGTACTACTGCAATTTGTGTGGTTACAGAACGAGACCTCGATAAAAAGTTTATGGTAATTTTGATTTGTAAATAGGTTAAAATTATAGATAGTTGAATGATATGGAAAAATAAAACCTTATTATTTAATATTTTACCTTAATAGAAAAATTATCCCACATTTAAAATCCAACCTTATTACCTTATTCAAAATAGTGGTTAACGCTTAAAAAATAAGGTAATGCCATTGGCATCCCTATGGGATAAGCCCGCCTTGCCGCGAGGCAGGATTGTGATATCTCCGGGGTTTCATCCGCTCTACTAAGGTTGGCTTTTTTAATAAGGTTTGATTAATTTTGAATTAGCAATTGGTTATTTAGAATTTACCTTTAGAAAATCAATTCATTACAATAATTATTTTTCTAACTAATACTGCCGGAGAACAGAAACTATTCGAAAAGCAATTTATTAATATAAAATACCCTTCGCTTGCTTCCACCTCCCTGTTGATTGTTGCGCAGGGTTTGATAACCATAGGCCAGGAAATAATCACCATACCAATGCCTTATCATTCCTCCTGAAGATTCGATTTGAACATCATCGACATACTTTGTAGCCAAACGGGTTTTTTCAACATTCCCCAATTGATTGTATCCATCAATTACTTTGGAATAAATTTTCCCTTCATGGTTATAAAAAATCACCATCCCGGTACTGTCCATCCAGGCATCCACACTTTTTTGAAGTTGCAACGAACGTTTATCCCAAATCTTTATGCCATTGCTCCACAGCAAATTCCCTTCGCTGTCGAGACTCACCACGAAAGCATTAAAATAACGATAACCATCAAACACACTGTAATAGTAGGGCATAGGCCTCCCGTAAAAATCGTAACTCATGGTGGAAACCTGATGGTACTCGGGGTAATATGCCTCGGCAAGCATAACGAAGTTTTCGCCCTGCTGCTTCAATTCATGAATCAAAAACTCGTAATAAAGGGTTTGCTTCCTGCCCTTCTTTTTCTCTTTGCTGAGCAGGTTTTGTACCTCGGCCAATTCTTCATTATTCAAAATTTGGGTAATGTTTTTAAAATCGAGCAACTTGTGAAAACGAATAAATTTCTGTATGCCATTTTCAATTTTGGCCATGTAAAAACCTTCCGACTCTTCACCCGGGCCGGTTTCGTCAACACTTGTAATGTTGCCATTCATGTTATTAAAACTCCCTAAAACATACATTTCAGAAGTTGACACAAAGGATAATTGGGCATTAATCAATTTTTGAGAAGTGTTTGGCGGGGCAATTTGAACCGAAGATTTCAGATGTCCACCCGCATTGTAGGTATTTATATAAAGTGCGCTATTCTTACGTGATGAGTAAATGCTTAGCGCGGCAACAATATTTTGGCTGTACGGGTCAAACTTTACATTCTCGATAAACGAAGGCGTTTCCTGGAACAGCACCGGGAAGTCGCTGCCCGAATCCAGATTTCTTATCAGTAACAAAGCTTCATCTTTTGGATAGTTAAAGCCCGCGATAAAAAGCTCGTCGCGAACCTGAAAATTTACAAGCGAGGCCTTTTCGGGGACAAAAATCCCCTGCGATTCAAAACTGCCTGTAATTATGTCAACATTCACCAATTGAAAATTGAACTGATCGCGGCGGGCTTTTTCAAATTTTTGAAAGGCGAGGTATAAATGTTCTCCATCAAGGTAAAAACCATCGTAGCCAAACTCAGCGTAAACCGGGACTTCTTTCGACCAGCGTGGTTCAAGGTTGTTGTCGTAGAAAATCAGAATCCAGGCTTTGACTTTTAAATCGATATTCTTAGCGCTCTGGTAAAACATAAGTGTGCCCTCTTCGCCACACGGCACCAGGTTGAAAACCTCCGCACGTGCTGAAAATTCAACCCTTAGGGCATTATTATCACTTTGTGAAAATAATGATGTGCAGGTTGTTAAAAAAAATACGGATAGATAAAAAAATATTTTCATGTTTAAATAGTGCGTGTCCATAAAGTCGTCATTTTTCAAAGAGAGAAAAAAATCTCCCGCTGATTTCGCAGATTAGCGCGGATTTTATCTGCGAATATCCGCGCGATCTGCGGGAAACTTTTTTTTTATTCGTAGCCAAAATTAATAAACCAATCCTTAATCAAAATATTTTCCACACATAAAAAAAGTGCCCCCGAAGCGGAGGCACTTTAAAGACTTAATCAATTTTTAGGAGAAATTATTTTACAATGAGTTTCTCTACTTTAATGTTTCCCTGCGAAAGTACTTTGAGGTAATAAATTCCCCCGGCAAAACTCGACAAGTCGATTTCGAGGGACTGATCTGTAGCTATATTTTTAATCAATTGTCCTGTCGAATTCAGGATCTGGATTTCAACCATAGTATTAATTCCACTCACCACAAACAATCCGGAGTTTGGATTGGGATAAATAGAAATCATTTCAAGCATATTTTCGTCCAGCGAAGTTGCAGCTTTAAACCCAGTAATTATCGAAAGCCCGTTTTCGGCAAAGCGGTTTGACGGGTTTAAATTGGTGTTCCATACAGGAATCAGTATACTCTCCTCACCAGTAAGTTTTGAATAAACACGCAGATTCATTTGCCCATCAGTTATCATCCCATCAATTTCCCCGGTGGTATTATCATCGCCCCAAACAACCAGTGCAAGATTTTCGCCTGCTTTTTGGTACTGTGCCATCCCGACACAAACTCCATCATTATTAAATACGCCAATAATATTGCCCGGTTCAAGTTCATTCAAAGCATCCAATGCAATCGAAATAATATGTTGCGTCCCGGTATTATTAACAACCCACGGGGCATCCATAATTTCGATCGGCTGATTTACACCTGCTGATTTTGTAGTTTCAGGGAAAGTAACCGTACCTTCCTCAATCATATTTACAAGGTAACCCCTGCCCGACACCAGGGTATTGAGGGTATAAATACCACCTTGTGGCCAATAAACGAGCTGATCCTGGATGTCGAAGGCGTAGCGTAATTGATCTTGAATTTGATCAAAAATATCCGCAGCATTTACGGGTGTTCCCGATAGCATGGGCATATAGCTCACCCCGGCAGGAAGTTCAACAGTTCTGTTTTCGAGAGGAGTGCCAGTAAAAATTAGCTGGTCATTTTCGTTCATTTTCAACTTGTAAGCTTCATACGGATTCCAGTCGCCAATAGTATTTATGCCATACCCCGGCCAGAAAATACCGGATTTGCCGAGCATGATTGTCATCGTGGAATTTGTGATCTGATCTAAGAAAATGGATTCGAGCTGCGGAGTGTCCGGGTTTTGGTAGGTTGAGATGATAGACCAGCCTATTTTTAAATCAATTATTTGACCACCGGCATTTATATAAATTTCATGATCAGCAACATTGTTTTCCTTATTGATTTCCACTAATTCATTATCCGGATCAACTACAATATAAATTAGATTTGATCCTTGTAGAGCCTCAGTGTTCAAATTAAAAAAGACATCTTGACTTTCTCCTGGGTTAATATTTAAGGCAAATTCATCATTATCAATTTGCATCCCATTTACCGGATCATTTAATAAACATCTGACTTTAACAAAATCAAGGAATGTAGAATTCTCAGTTGTATGAATTGTAGCTTTAATTGTTACTTCGTCACCCTGATTAATCTGTTCGGGCGATACAACTATATCATCATTGTTTAGGTAGCTATCCATCTCAATTATTTGCTCTGAACTAAGAATCAGTGCGTATGGGAAATTATTTTCCGGGAGTTGCAAACCAGTTATTTCCACCTTCCAATCACCAATTTCAGGATTTGGAATGTCAATTGATATTGGCGCTTCTGATGATATAAATTGTGTAATAAGGTTATTGTTTGGATCAAATACTTCAATTTGAAATTCAACATCCTTACTATTTCCTCCCAACCAATTTAAAAGAACATTCAATTTATTTGATAGATCATTAATGCTAACAATAAAACTTGCTGTAAAACCTGGGCTTATAGTATAGATATTTTCAAGCAAGGATACAAGTCCTTCAGGAAGAAGTAATTTGGTTTCTTGTAAAAGATCAACAACCGTAAGATTATCGATCAACCAGTAATTCCCTCCATCATGCACTATTACATGATCAATCATTGCACCGCTTACTGTAACTGTTGATAAATTATTCGTGTTTAAGTTCCCTCCTACATAATCACTATCAATCATGGTATTATTAACATCATAAGCCTCAAGATAAAGTCCGGAATAACAGCTTGTCCCAAGACTAACGGAGGTTGCTGTTGCCCCTGTAAAATTAATTCTTCCTGAACCTTGGTTTTCTCCAAGCCATGCAAAAAAGTTTCCATCGCACCAGTAATTGGCATTATTATATGGATAAATGTTATAATTATTTGTTGTTTTATCTCCATAGATCCAATCATAACCGGCAGTGGTAATAAATTCCATTCCAGGTATCGTGCTTTGAATAGCTTGGCCTTCAACTCCATTTTCAAAATCCATTAAAGCAAATGCAGAAGTCAAACTTGTCCAGTTGTAAAAATCACCGTTTGGACCTACTCCATTTTTTTGATTAGGATTATTGTTTCCATCTAACTTTGAAGAGTTATGCTCACTTATTGCATTACTGGCATTAACTTTAAAATCAACATTTGAAAATTCAACCAGATTTGAAACTGTAAATTCAATTCGATGGTTATTTACCCATGAAATATTTGATAATTGTCCAACTGTACCAGTGATTGACACCACAATATTCGCAGGTTTACTCGTATCCATTTCACAATCAAATTCTACAAATCCAACTTGCCCCTCCTCAACAAGTTTTTTGTTTTTTGGTTCATGATTCAAAACTATTGGCGATAATACAACATTATCATTTCCAGTTGCTACCAGATGGTCAATACCCGCGTGGGCTTCATTAACAGATCGTCTGGTATTTAGTGGGCCTCTGTCTTTTGTACCATCCATTCGTTTAAAAAAATCATCTACACCAGCCAGCCCACTGATTGTTTCATCATAGCCTAATGCTACCAATGAATTCCAGTTACTATTTAATCCCGAAGTATGACATCCTTTAGCGTAAACAATAGAATTATCAAGATTTGAGCACCAGTGATTTATTCCAGAGCTACTTAGGCATATGCAATAAGAGTTTTCAGTTGAAGCTTTTGAAATATAAGAGCTGTTAATTCCACTAGTAATATAATCATCGAAGCGTGAGTCTCTTTCTGTCATTCCTTCCGGTGTCTCTGGAAAGGATTCAATTGCGATACATGTAGTACCCCCATGGGAATGAATGAAAAATAAGCCTATATCAGTTGAACTCATTTCAGAGATGAAATCATTTAGCGTTACTGTAGGTGTATTGCTTGGGGTTGAATTTTCAACATATTCAGTATATGAGTATGTTTGGTGGAGGGCCGCATCTTGAACAGATTGTGCATGATAGTTAATGTCCCAAGCATAAGGTTCAAAAACAACAGTTCGGTCTCCGCCGGGTGTTCTGCAGGTTTGTGAATATACATATCCAATTTGAGTGATGCAGAACAATGAAATTATTAGTAAAGATATTTTTTTCATAACTATTTACTTTTTGGGGTAATAAATTCCGTTTTCTTATAATCAAATACAATAGTCCAGTCTTTCTGAAGTAAATCAATAATTTTTTCATATTGTTGTACGACAGCCTCTTGATCATTCTCTTTTTCAGAATAATCCATTTTGTAAGAATCTAATAATATTACTTCCCTTGAGTCGTCACTAAAGGATATTACTAAAGAATGATCTTTTTGATCAATTGAAGAAATGATGGTAGTTTTACTAATATTTCCATTTTGAAAATCTGAAATCAAAGTGCTTACTGCTGTTCGGTCATTCATTGAACCCAGGTTGTGTTTATAGGCTTTTCCGATTTCCTGAATAGCTTCATGCTTTTGAATAGTGAAATCACTTACAATGGTTTCATGCTTGATGGTCGTTGGGTCTGACAGGCGTGGAAAAAATTGTATCCCATTAATGAGTACTGTTCCATTTGACATTTCTACAAAATATGGTGAATTGATTGTTTCGCCAAAAGCTATTACAATACCCGAATTAATTTGGTTTTCATTTGTTTTATCTGCAACTAGCCCGGGTGTATTCTGTGCTAGTAGATTACAATTCGCTATTGTTATTACAGATATAATCAAAAGTAAGCATTTAAAAAACGATTTTTTCATAAGACAAAATTTTACTGATTTGTGAATTAGATTTAGAAATTGATAAAAAGAGTAACATTCATTTTCCCCCATAGGCAATTATTTATGTGCGATGATAGTTTCATTATGCTTGAAAAACACACCCTCAAAACTAAAGACCTTTTATGGGAAAAACCTTAAAAAAATGTAGGAATGTAAGAAGGCAGTGTTTTCTTGTAGGAAGGTGGGGGAAACCTGTATGAACAATAAAACCAATCAAAGAAGATACCTTACCCATAAATTCCCTAACCTGGACAAGTCCCCGAATAGTTTCACTACGGGGCAGGCAGAACCAAACAAGTAACATTGAAACAATGCAGGCTATTTTGAACCCCGCATGTGCGTATAGCCGTCAGTTAAGCATGTTCTCCAAATATGTCCTACAGGCTGAAGGCCTGCGGATACTACTCCATTTGTGTTAAAAAGGAGCGTTGCTCCTTCTTGTGATATGAAAGGCTTTCAGCCTTTGTTCTGGTATTCACTTATTATAATAATACAAATGTTTTCTTAACCTGACAGCAATGCGCATGTGCGGGATCGAACACTGAATGTTGAATCTTGAAATTAAACACAAATATCATTGATACGAGCCTAAAGGGGACTTTTTGGACTGGATTCAACAATTATTTCATCAAGCCCTCAAGCATTTTGTTTTGCATCTCACGGATTTTTTTTGGCGCTATTTCAAACTTTTCGCTTCTTTCGTTCAGGGCAAGATGGCAGGTTTTTTCTTTTTGATCGGCGTATTCAAAATATTTTAGGTTGATAAGGGTGGAGCGGTTGATTCGGAAAAATTGACGGGATTCGCTTAGTTTTTCAATCTTACCAATCTGCATGGTTACCAATTGACTTTTACCGGAAATTAAATGAATATTGGAATAATTACCATCGGCGCTGATGTAAAAGATATCATCGGAATGCCAGGCAAAAATACCCCGGTAATGCGAAAAAACCATTTTATATGCAGGGTCGAGCCTTTTGAAAAGAAGATTGGATTTTTCAGAAAGACGCTCATGCATACATTTAAGCCGGTAGCGTTTCAATGCAAGCTCAATATCTGCCGGGGCAACAAGTTTTAACAAAAAATCGAAAGCGGCAGCGCGTAAGGCTTCGATGGCATATTCTTCGTACCCGCTTACAAAAATCACACAGGGATTAACAGGATAACTGTGCAGTTCTTTTAAAAAATCAAAGCCGTCCATTTCGGGCATCGAAATGTCAAGTAGGATAAGATCAACATCTTCAGGATTTTCTAAAATAAAATCAAGGGCAAATTTTGCCCGGGTAAAGGTTTTTAATACTGTAACATCGTTGATTGTATTCAATAAATATTCAAGAAGCTCAATGGAATGCAACTCATCATCGATAATAATCAAAGAAATGGTTTTTTTCATCAAAGTTTCTTGTTTGAATTCCCCACAAATATATTTTTTTATTCGGTACTACTGCGAATTTAGTGGAAAGTCAAATATCAATGATTTAATAGTTGTTGGTAACAAATAACAGTGATAAAAATTTGTCAATAGATTCTCGCCTTGCCAGCCTTGTCGGCCAGGCAGGCTCGCCTCGCTGCGAAGTGGGTCTCAGTCTCCGCCAGTCTTCGGAAATCTACTAATGACAACTTTTTGTTAGGGGTTGGAATACTCGTTACAGGGCAGACCTCTCAGTCTCCGCCAGTTGGCAAATCCTTCGAGGTGACAGGGCTTTGTCGGGTTTGTTGGGGTGGATAAAAGTGGGCGCTTCGCACCTACTTTTATCCACCCCATGTAAACCCTTTACATTGTCATTTCAAGCTACAAGCTACCGAAAAAGAGGTCTCTAAGTGTGATGACAAAGGAACAGATTCCTCCC
>CAZQIV010000150.1:0-15124 GCA_964593705.1 uncultured Lentimicrobiaceae bacterium
TATGCTTCAGATATTTACAGAAGATAAAAATATTGGACTGTCGAAGTCTGAAATTTTAGGATGCCAGGTAATTTCCAAACCAATCATTCGGCAATCCCTATCCATGAACTATCTATTCACTTCTAACTTCTATCATCTACCTTCTATCTCCTCATCAACCACAAATGCGCCATATATGCAACAATAGCAGCACTTACAAAAGTGCCAAACGGGTCGGCATTAGTAATTGAGCCAAAGTACAAGTAAGCTGCAACCAGTCCGGCAATTCCAATAAGCAACGCTACTGCATAAACTTTTGCAAATAACTTTCTGTCAAATAGTTTAGGTTTAGCACTTGAAGCCTCTGCAACTCCTGCTATCGCCAGTGAGGTTTGCCGTTGATAGATGAACACCATACCAATTGCAAGAACTAACAATAACAGGATGCACACCCCATTGGGTGAGGGTTGGGATCCATTCGGGAATCCATTTAAATTCAGTAGCCATTTTTGAATCCGGGTTAATATTACTTGTGAAATTATCTAAGTCTTCACTTAAATATGATGAGTTAATTATAACTACATTTTCATCTATTGAGGATACATGTAAAAATTCAACTTCATTTTCAATAAAATCTGCAAATGATGATGCCATGTCTATATCTGACAAACCCGGTGGATAGTTAAAAGTAAAAGTTTCGTTAGCCACAACCAGTTCAGTAAAACCATCTCCGGCTGATGATTGAACACTTGTATATTTATACCATCCTTTTCTGTTATGTCTAGTTTTAATTCATGTTAAATATTTAAAACTAATTGATGTTTATTTTTCCATAATGCTCTCCTTTTTTGGTGATTATTTTTATGATGCATATTCCTTTTGGTTGTGTCAGTGTAATTTTTGTTGGCAATAGTGCCCCTGATAAATAAATCTCTTCACCAAATGCGTTGAAAATTTTCATCTCCACAAGTTCTTCAACTCCATCTATGGTAAATGTACCATCGTTGGGATTTGGATAAATGTTAATGTTTGCAGATTGCAAGGTCAACATTCCAAGTGGAGCCAGTTTTACCGGTGTTGCCGCCGACAAGCCATTGGTTTCAAAGTTACCTAAATCCATATCAGGTTTGTAAATCACTTCAAGTTCATAGGTTTCATTTGTTGATGGCCTGTAAATCCTGTAGGAGATCACTTCGCCGGTTTCAAAGCCCCTTGGGTCATCTGAATATGCAGTAGAGCCAAATACAGTTAGGGCAAGTGGTGATTCAGTATCACGGATTTGAGCATAACCGGCACATGATCCGTTAACTGTGAATCCGCCGATAATATCATTTTTACTAAGGATTTCTCCTGCCGGTATAATTGCGATTACATGTGAAGACGGTGAAGTGATCACCTCATTCCATGGTGAAGCTACCGGTTCTGGTCTCCGTGGTGTTTCAGCTTTATCAGTTGGCATGATGCCAAAATTAATGGATCCAGGAACCAACATATCCACATGATATGATTTACCGGGAACGACATTTCCAATGGTATTAATTCCATATTCGTTCCAATAAACACCATTGCCCGCAACTTCTTTCGCAATGATAAATCCGGCTTCAACTTCGGCAAACAAGGCTTCAACTGAAATATCATAATTGCTGGTGAGCACCGGCATAATCGTCCAGCCCCCATCAAGCATGAGGTTTTTGTCGTTTACTTCTTCACCATCAATCGTGAGGCTAACCGTGTCGGTGACCTTAATTATATAGCCCAAATAGGAATTCCATTCACCGAGCGTATTAATTTCTTCTTCGGGATAATACATGCCTTCATTATTATTAAAAATTACCAACTCGTTAAAAATTGGTATTAATATTACATCCAATAAAGGATCATCAGGATTGACGAATGTTGAAATACCACTCCAACCCATTGGAATATTAATAATCTACCCACCTGTTACCGTTATGTAAAAGTCACAGTAATACATGCATCCGGATTCCGGGTTTTCATACGAATAAGTAATCAGGTGATCGCCAATGCCAGCATCGGCGGGATTGAAAACTCCGTCAATAACACCTGTTCCACTATATGACCCTCCATCTGGCATTGCTTCGGTTAATTCGAAAGGTTGCGCATTTACATTCACTTCAAAATCATCAGGGCAGTTCATGTTTGGTGGATTAGTATCGAGCACAGTTACAGTAAATCCACCTTCACCCTGGTTTCCGCTTACATCGGTTGCAGTGTAAAACACATCAGTTTCACCAACGGGGAAAGTACCCCCCGGCTGGTAATTGCTTTCGAGAGATGGCGGTCCACAATTATCCTTTGACTCTGGCTCTGGCCACTCAATAATGGCACCACACTCGCCGGGATCGTTGGGAGATTCGATATCCTGTAAATCGGAAATTACAGGAGATTCTTCATCAAAAACCGGATCGATACCATTAACACTAAAAGATACCTCAAAATTTGATACTGTAGATTCCCCAAAGTTGGTAAGCTCAATGATAACAGGCTCTGAAGATGATAAACCTTCACCTGATTCGGGTGAAAAAATATTGGTAACAGCAATATCACCGGGTTCATTTACTTCATTATCGGTGAGCCCCGGACCAGATATCGGAGTAATAATTTCGGTAGCACCACAATCAAAAAGCAGTCCTGTTTTGATAGCATTTGCTTCATTTTTTTTAAAAATCATAGCTTGGTAGTTTGAAGGTCATATCTTTTTGCCGGCATATTCCATCGGACAATCCGGATGGTGATGCCGATAAACCTGCGTTTGATATAATGATGAGAGTTGTAATTATTAGGCTCTTAAAAAACCACTAATGCTAACATGTTAACGATATTTATGCTGCGGTTTTTTCCCTGAAAGGCTTTTTTCTCCCCGGGAAAAACGTAGTACCTTGGTGTCTTGGTGGCTACTCTTGCTTAATTTGCCCCTAAAACGGTTTAGCAAAAATCTTCGATGATGTTTATTGGGGTTATGACCACAGGCTGAAAGCCTGTCCATAGGACTCCTGCGGAGAAACATCAAAGCACAAAAGCACCCCAATGATCACCGGCAGGCCGAAGGTCTGCAATAGACTAAGTGGGAAAACTCTCCGGCTGAAAATTATTTTTTTTGGAAATGGGTTTCAGCCCTTCAGGCTGAGGGGATGTTGTAGCTTCCCTCGTAAGGTCAGGCGATGCCTGACCTTGTGATGTACCAGCCTTTCAGGCTGCGGCATTGCTTTGAGCATTAAGAGCAAAATTTAAAATGCATTGTCGTTATTATGAAATGAAGAGTAATAATAAAACTCTTAATTGCAAAATATGCATTTATAAATTTTGCCGACTAACTTGGACAAACCAAAACAGGAATACACCATAAGTTTTACATGATCACCTTGTTTGGTTTTGGCTTGTCCAAGTTAGGGTGAATGTTAAAGATATATAATTTTTCATGGCACTAAAAGTTTTGTGTTACCGAAAATATTCGCACCAAATATACCATAAAACGCAAAAAAATAATTCACTTTTATAGTCATCAAAAAAAGCTGTATATCGTTACACCGGGAAGCAAAAATCATTCCTTAAATTGGTCTGACGACCAAAGCAATTATTTACATCCCTTTACCAACACCTTTGTTGGAATATTGTTAGCCAAGGATTCCAGGATATAGCAAACACCAGTCGGATATCGGAAAAGGTCAACTTCACCGGAAAGATACTCATCCTTGCTTTTGCATAAATTGCTATATACATAACAAAGATATGTGTGAATATAATTACAAACACATCAATACCTGACCATAACCACAAATCGCGATAAACACAAAATTGCCAGACAAAATATTAAGCAAGCTCTTGTTTATTTCAATTGAAAAGTAAACCAGCATTTCATTCAAAAGAATACCACATTAATAAAATAACTTTGATTTCAAAAATCTATCCGTTTTTAATGTCAACATAAAACATCTTTGGGCGATTTCATATCCCACGATCTCATCGAATGGGAATGGTTTATCCAAACGCTAATCTCCTCCATTTTTAAAATTAAAAACATTTAAAGTTACTTAAAAAAGTCGGTTGAACCAATCAAATACTAATTTTGTGAATATTATAAATTTAAATAGACGATCATGAGTAAAGGAACAGTAAAATTTTTCAACAATTCAAAAGGTTTTGGATTTATCAGCCCTGAAGACGGGAGCAAAGATGTATTTGTACATTTGAATGGCTTGATTGATAAAATTAAAGATGGAGACAGTGTTGAGTACGATGTAGAAGACAGCCCAAAAGGATTGAACGCTGTGAATGTGAAACTAAGCTAACTTAGCTTTTTTAACTTACAAAAATTAGGAGGCCTGTTATTCACGACAGGCCTTTTGCTTTTTCAGGCAGTGAATTCCAAAATAATAGGTACTACTGCGAATTTAGTGGAAAGTAAAATATTAATGATCTCATAGTTGTTGGTGATAAAAATTTGTCAGTAGATTCCCGCCTTGCTCGCCTCGCTGGCGAAGCGGGCCGCTGGCAGGTGGTCTAACCAAAAGGCGAGGCAAAGCAGCCTGCCCCGACCCTTCGGGGGAGTTTTACCGTGAGAAATCTATTTGAACTTGTCATCACACTCTGAATTAATTTCAAAAACAGCACAACACAACCCTGATTCAATCCTTCGATCAATCAATTAACCTTAGCATTATTACCATATTGAAATAAAATAAGCACATCATTAGGGCAAGCACTTAATAAAATTACTTTTGCCACGATTTAAAAGGGTTGCATAAGGAAAAACAAACGCAACCTTTGCTTCAAAATCACCATCTTTAATAGATTATAGCAAAGCTTATGGAATAGATCGGGAAAGAAATGAGAAAGAAATTTTTATCCAACCTCATACTTCTATTATTTTTAAACCTATTGGTTAAACCTTTTTGGATTCTGGGCATCGACCGTACAGTACAAAATGTTGTTGGGGCCGGAGATTATGGGTTTTATTATGTTGTATTCAATTTTTCTTTCCTGTTTAACATTTTACTCGACTTTGGCATTACCAACTACAACAACCGCAACATTGCCCAGCACAGCCAGCTATTGAATAAACACTTTTCGGGGATTGTTATCATAAAATTATTACTGGCGGTATTATACACCATCATCACCTTTAGTTTTGGCTTGTTGATCGGATTTAGCGCCGAACAGCTTGCCCTTCTTGGAATTCTTTGTTTCAACCAGTTTTTGCTATCGTTTATCCTTTACCTGCGATCGAATATTTCGGGGCTACTGCTTTTCCGCACCGACAGCGTATTGTCGATACTCGACAGGGTACTGATGATTATAATTTGCGGCGTGTTGTTGTGGGGGCATGTAACTACCACTCCCTTTAAAATTGAATGGTTTGTTTACGCGCAAAGCGCAGCTTATTTTTTAACCGCAGCCATTGCCCTGGTGATTGTAATAAAAAAGGCAGCCTTTCGCAGGCTCAACTGGAATTTCCCCTTTTTTGTAATGATTATTAAGCAAAGCTTTCCGTTTGCCATATTGACCATGCTTATGGCTTTTTATAACCGCATCGACCCTGTAATGATTGAGCGATTACTGCCCGATGGTGTTGGCGATTCGGAAGCCGGAATTTACGCCTCAGCCTACCGATTATTGGATGCCGGAAACATGATAGCCTATTTATTTGCTGTGCTGCTGCTTCCTCTTTTTTCAAAGATGATAAAAGAAAAAGAATCAGTAGCACAAATCGTTAAACTGGCTTTTACACTGCTAATCATTCTTTCGGGTATTGTTGCTATTGGATCGCATTTTTACAGCTATGAACTGATGAACTTAATGTATAAATCACATGTAAATGAATCAGCTGAAGTATTCAGGATACTTATGCCTGGGTTTATGGCCATATCGACTACTTATGTATTTGGGACCCTGCTTACCGCCAACGGCAGTTTGAAAGTTTTGAATATTGTAGCTGCAAGTGGTATGATTATTAATTTGCTTGTTAATTTAATTCTTGTGCCAAGAATGATGGCTGTTGGCTCGGCCTATGCCAGCCTGATTACACAATTTACCACAGCAATAATTCAAACTGTGATTGCTTTGCGGCTTTTCAGGTTTAAACCCGATTATAAATACCTTTTTTCTTTGCTGGTTTTTGTTGTAGGAGTAATTTTGATTACATATTTCACAAAGCAAATATTTGAAAACTGGATGTTCAATTTTGTTTTCATGATCGTTTCATCGATTACTTTGGCAATGCTACTTAAGCTATTAAATATAAAAGGCTTTATTCAAATTTTAAAAAAATAAAGAAAACCATTTAAGCTGGAAAAGAAATATGGTGTTTTTTACGAAATATCAAACACCTAAAATAAACATAAAAAGCATACTTTTGTGCCCTTATTCTGATGTAGAAGGTTATGACACTTTGGAAAACCGAAAATAATAGTTTTGAATCAACAAATATTTTGTTGTTCCTCCACAAATGGAGAAAGCCCCTGATAACAGTAACGGTGATGGCAATTCTTGCCGCAGTGATATTTTCATCGCCCTTTTTTATCACTCCCAAATTTGAGTCAACAGTAATACTATACCCTGCGGCAACCAATGCAATTTCAAAAGCATTGCTTACCGAAAACAGCGGGATGAAAGAGGATATTCTTGATTTTGGTGAGGATGAAGAAACCGAGCAATTGCTACAGATTTTACACTCAAATCGCATCCGCAGCAAGATCATCATAAAGTACCGCCTAATGGAACATTACGGTATTGATACCAATTCGAACTATAAGGTTACTCACCTGTACAAAGAGTACGAAAGCAATATTTCTTTTAAAAGAACGGAGTTCATGGCTGTAAAAATTACAGTTTTGGATAAAGACCCTCAATTTGCAGCCGACATTGCCAACGATATAACCGAATTGCTTGATTCGACAAAAAATGACATGCAAAAGCAGCGTGCCGAGCGTGCTTTCGAAATTGTAAAAAATCAGTACTTTAAACTCCGTACCGAAATAACTGTAATGGAAGATTCGCTTTCAGTACTCCGATCGTTTGGTGTGCATGATTATGAATCGCAGGCCGAAATGATTAATCAGCAGTTGGCTATTGAACTGGCCAAAGGTAATAAGGATGGGATTAGAAGACTGGAAGCTAAACTTGAGATACTTGCCAAATATGGCGGCCCTTATGTTTCGATACGCGATGACCTTGAGCATGAAAAAAAACAACTGAGTATGCTCAGGGCAAAATACGAGGAGGCAAAAACTGATGCCGAAGAAGTACTTCCCTCTAAATTTGTTGTTAACAGCGCCTATAAAGCCGAAAGGAAATCTTACCCTATCAGGTGGCTGATTGTATTGGTGGCAACTGTATCAGCTTTTTTATTTACCTTGATACTTTTACTTATTATCGAAAATGTTAAATCCTATTTTCCACAAGCTTTTAATTTTTCAACAATTAGAGAAACTGATGAAAATAATAACACTATTAATACCGGCGGCAAAGACCCGCCAATACCTCCGCGTGAACCACCGCAAATAGTGGTTCACGACAGGCCGGAAGACAAGCCCCGCTTACCTGACAAAAAAGATGAAGCAGATAAACGGGATGAAACTTCAAAAAAAAGCAAAATCGAATATCAAAACACAACAACAAATAATACACAAAGAGAACAGTACACGAATGAAGGACAAACAAAAATAGAAACTCAAGAAACTCAAGAAACTCAAGAAATTCAAATGGCCAGATACTTCACAAATACAAATATTCTAAAACTGCTCCTCAAGTGGAAAATTCACCTTAGCGTAATTATATTGGTGAGTATTGTTATTGCTGTGATTCTGTCTTCCCCCTGGTTTATTGCACCAAAATTTAAATCATACACACTAATTTATCCATCTAACGTTACACCATATTCTGAGGAAAGCGAATCGGAACAAATGCTCCAGTTTCTTCAATCCAAAGATATTCGTGATAAGGTTATCCAAAAATACGATTTGGCAATACGTTATAAAATTGATAAAACCTACAAGTACTACCAAACTGCAATAATTGCTGAATACAGTAAAAATGTAATCATCAGTAAAACACCATTCGAATCGGTGAAAATTGAGGTTTTGGATGCTGACCCTGTTGTAGCTTGCAACATGGTGAATGACATTATTAAATTCTACGATAAAAAAGTTTTAGAAATACACAGGTCAAAATATAAAGAAGTTGTTGATGCTGTGGGTAACCGTCTAAAGCTTAAGCAGCAGGAAATAGATTCGGTCGAAAAGAAACTGTACGAAATTCGTACCCAATACCATATCATCGACTATCCCAATCAATCGCGCGAAGTAGCCCGCGGGTTTTTACGAACAGTTGATGGTAACAATGCCGCGCAAAACATCAATACCAAAGAGGTGCTTAAACTCAAGGAAAACATTGAGCAGTACGGTGGTATTTACACCTATTACAACGACAGGTATTTCGACCTGATTGCCGAATATGGCGGTGTAAAATCGTCTTACGATGATGCATTGATGAATTATGAACGTGAGATAACTTATGCAAATGTTCTTTCAGCACCCTTTCCTGCAGACAAAAAATCATATCCTGTACGATGGGTAATCGTTGTACTCACAGCGCTTGGCGTATGGTTTTTATCATTCCTTGTTATTTTAGTTATCGAAAACTACGATTCGATAAAACGAAACTTTTAACAGATAATCTGCCTTGACTGAAAAAGTAAAACTATATTGGGTTTATGGGTTCAGTGCAATTTTTATATTGTTGAATGCTGCATTGATCATGAAAGAGTTTTACTGGTCACTGCTGTTTCCTATGATGGCAGTAGTGATTTTGATGTATATTTTTGCACTTGACAGGTTGTTGCTATTCATTACATTTTTAACCCCGCTTGCAGTAAACATTCAAAGCTTTGATGCAAACCTGGGGGTTTCTCTTCCCACAGAACCCCTAATGTTTGGTGTACTTATTATTTTTATCATTAAGCTTTTTGGAGGCTTTCCTTACGATAAAAAAATATTTACCCATCCATTAACCTTAGCAGTTTTGTTCAATCTCATCTGGATTACTATCACTACGTTTACAAGCGAGTTACCCTGGGTATCGGTAAAATATTTACTTGCAAGGCTATGGTTTGTTGTACCTTTCTTTTTTGTGGCGGCCATTCTTTTCAGGAAGTTTAACAATACCCGAAAATTTATCTGGCTCTACACCATTGGCCTGGTTATAGTTAATATTTACACCCTGATACACCATGCACAATGGGGCTTTGACGAAGAAGCCGGCCATTGGGTGATGACACCTTTCTACAACGATCATACGGCTTATGGTGCAGCCATCGCGATGTTTATCCCTTTTATAACTGCTTTTGTTTTTGATAAACATTATAGCTTCTCGATGAGAATGACCAGTCTTATTGTTTTATTAATATTGCTAATTGCTGTAATTTTTTCGTATAGCCGTGCGGCCTGGATAAGTATTATTGCCGCCTTTGTTGTGTATCTTTTTGTTAGTTTCAGGATAAAATTTACCTGGATAGCCTCTACTGTTGCTGTGATTATCATCTCATTTTTTACTTTTCAACATCAGATAATAGAGATACTCGAGCGAAATGAACAGGATTCATCTACCGATTTTATTGAACATGTCCAATCGATTTACAATATTTCATCGGACGCATCTAACCTTGAACGCATAAACCGCTGGCAGGCCGGGATTAGGATGTTTAACGAAAGGCCATTCCTTGGCTGGGGACCGGGAACCTATCAATTTTTGTATGCACCATTTCAGCGAAGTAAGGAAAAAACCATTATCAGCACCAATGCCGGAGACCTGGGAAACGCGCATAGCGAGTACCTTGGCCCCATGGCCGAACAGGGCATTTTGGGCGCCGTAAGCATTATACTCATAATGATAATCGGTATTTATACGGGACTAAAAGTAAATAAAACATCCAGGGACAAACAGGTGAAAATGATGTCGCTGATTGCCGTATTATCTTTAATCACCTATTTTATTCACGGTTTCCTCAACAACTTTCTCGATTCAGATAAAGCCTCTGTTCCTGTGTGGGGACTTTTTGCAATGATCCTGGCTTTGGATCTTTACCACAAGAAGCAACGGAGAGAGGGTTATTAGATACTCGTTATTAGTTAATTGTTATTCGTTAAATGTTATTCGTTAATCGTTATTTGTGCCGAAGCGAAGCTTCGAGCATGCACGGGCGAAGCCCGGCATTAATCGTTATTCGTTAATCGTATATCGTTAATGGTTAATGGTAATTGAGTTTTAGGTTTTTATCAATAATGAGACCAGTCTAAAAAGCCTCAAAACCCCTAAATCCCCTGAAGGGGACTTTCCCAAACTACTGATTTATAGCACTTCACCCTTTTGCCATTGGCATCCCTTTGGGGAGGGTTCGGGGTTAAAAGGGCTAAAAATCAGTAGTTTTGGGTTTTTAGACTACACCCAATAATATTCGATATTTTTTTGCAAGTCATTAGCATCTAAAATAGAGAGTAAATCAGCACCATCTTTTAGTTTACCATCGCTTCCCCCCTAATTCCCCTCTCAACCACATTTGTCCAACTAAAAATTCATCGTCCCAGCCTTCGAAATCATCCTCTGTCTTTCGAGAAACAACACTACTGTTTTTTTTATTTTTCTCAAAAACTAATATATCATTTAATTCAAACGAATTTAATAAAAGTGGTGAATGTGTGGCAATAATCAATTGTGCTTTATTATTTGCAAAATCTTTAATTGCTTCAGCAATGGTATTTGTCATATCTGGATGCAATCCAATTTCCGGCTCATCAATGCAAACTAAGCCTCTATTTTCAGGATTAAAAAATATTGTTAATAAAAGCAGGTACCTTAAAGTGCCATCTGAAATATGTTGAGCACCAACAGCTCTGGTAAGTTTTTCCTCTCTAAGAACAAGGTATAATAATGAGCCAAGTAAATCAAAGCTGGTATCAATAAAATGAGGATTAATTTTCTTTATTAATTCTTGGATTCTTTCAAAATGCAAAGTGTGCCTATTTTTAAGTCGATTTAAAATTTGGGCTAAATTTTCCCCATTTGGAAGTAACTTGTCCTCCGTTCCAAATACTCCTGGCTGCCTAATTTTACTCCTTAATGTAATATCAAAATAATCATAGACCACCAAACCTTCAATCGCTCTTTTCAATGTATATAATGGGTAATATCTATCAGGGTCAGATATTTGCCTCAAAACAAGTTCTTGTGTTTTAAACGATATTTCTTCATCTTTTTTAGGATAATGTTGAAACGACACTCCTTTTGTTGCACGCGTAGAAATAACACCTTTCCCATTTTTCATATCGAGATGGACAAATGGTTTACCACCTTTTTTTTTATTATCTTGATATATTTTCTCTTCTAAATAATATGATGTATTCCCCGAACGATGAATAATTATTTCGTAATACAAATTACCTCTAAATATAAACCCCTTACCTTCAACAATATTTTTTATCGCTTCACCGTCAAATTCATAAGAAATTCTGATACAATTGGCTTGATTTTCACTAAAATTTGCAACTAAATCAAACCCACTCCAATTTTTTAAAAATGTGTTTTCAAATCCACTACCACTAACACTATCATATAATAATCTAATAGCTTTAATAAAATTTGATTTTCCACTACCATTAATCCCAACCAGGATATTAACACCTGAGTTAAGTTCAATTTCAGTCTTTTCGCTAAAACTGAAAAAATTCTCTAATGTTATTTTTTTAATCATCTTTTCTCTATTTTAAACAATGTCAAAGTTATAGTATTTTTCTATTGGCTAAAACTTCGTTTGTATTTTAATTACATTGAAGGATACGCTGTATTGCCAGCATATAATGCTCCTTTTATTGTTCCGTCAAGATATTCAACTCCAGGGAAAAAGAATTCATCATTATTAAATTCATCTATGATTTTTAAAATTTCTTCTTTTACTTCTTTCGGTATTATTTTAATTTTTATTGTGTCTCTATCGATTTATGCTTGCCATTAACGTTTCACAAATATGGCCCGCAGCCATCCACTTGCAGGAAGGTTTCTAATGATTCGTATGTTTTATTCAGTGTCAATATTTTGGTGTTGCCCCGGGTTTTTATTTTTTTTATCCTCATTACCTTCAATTTGCTTTTTAATCATTTTATCAAAATCACTTTCAAATAAACTGTCTTGAATGGGTTTATAGCTGTCATATTCTTTTTCGGCAAATACTTTTGCTATTTCCGCACTGACTTTCCCTGCATTTTGCAGTATCTCTTTTTGGTTAAATTGCAGAAAGGCATTTAATTTTTCCGCCCAATCTTTCATCGTCATTGCAATGCCACTTTCAGCCTGGTCTTCGGCATAATCTAAGTACATGCTTACAATACGGTTTAATGGTTTTAGTTCTTCTTCGCTTAGGTAATTTTTTGCAATTGAAACATCAGATTTTCTGATTTTCCCATCGGGTGAATTTTTCCAGGAAGTTAAGCCCATTTTATCTTTTTTATGGTCGGCCCTCGAAACAATTATCTCGGCTGCGGTTTGCTTGGTAATGGCCCAATGTAGTTTGTTTTGAACTGTAGCAAAAAAAACTTTTGTAATTTCCGATTCATAATCATAATCGATACTGCACTCGGCATAAATATCAGTAATTTGTTGGTATAGTCGCCTTTCGCTGCTGCGAATATCCCTGATTTTTTCTAACTGTTCCTTAAAATAGTCTTCACCAAAAAGTGGCTGTGGGTTTTTTAACCGTTCCACATCCATGGTATATCCTTTTATAATAAACTCCTTAAGCACAGCAGTGGCCCAAATCCTGAACTGTGTTGCCCGTTTTGAGTTTACCCGGTAGCCCACTGCAATAATGGCATCCAGATTATAAAATTTGGTGGGATTGTTCTGCGTTTTATCAATGATAGCACCATGTTGAGTGGGTAGTTCCAAAATGGAACATACCACTTTTTCATCCAACTCACCACTTTCAAAAATATTCTTTAAATGCTTTGTAATGGCAGGCCGTTGTACATCAAAAAGTTCGGCAATTTTTTTTTGGGGCATCCAGATGGTCTCGTTCTGCAAAAGCACATCTACTTTTACATCGCCATTGGGTGTTTTGTAAAGCAAAAACTCCCGGTTTGGTTTATATTTTTCTAAATCCATATTTAGCTTTTTCAACTACATTGGAGGGTAGGCTTTATTGCCAGCATATAATGCTCCTTTTATTGTTCCGTCAAGATATTCAACTCCAGGGAAAAAGAATTCATCATTATTAAATTCATCTATGATTTTTAAAATTTCTTCTTTTACTTCTTTCACTATTGTTTTAATTTTCATTGTGTCTCTATCGATTTATGTTTGCCATTAATGTTCCGCAAATATGGCTCGCAGCCATTCCATTGCGGGAAGGTTTTTAGTGATTGGTATAGTTTTTTTCTCCCGATAGTTCCCGTCCCGATAGCTCCCTATGGCTATCGGGACGGGACATTTTTCTATATGAGCGTTAAGCGGCTGTGTGCCATGATTTACAGTCGTGCTTATGTGTCTTACGCAGCTAATACTATCCCAGACTTTTTTATCTCAACAACAAAAGGGTTTGCTGAATTAAAGTCTTCGTGAGATATTGGATGTGGTTCTATCCTTGAATCAATTTGTGCTGCTAATAACATTAATTGAACTTGAATGTCAAATCGTTTTGAGTCATCCAAATTTGTAAAAATCAATGCAACGTCAATATCGCTATCAGCGGTTGATTTCCCTTTAGCGTAGGAACCAAATAGATAGGCACTTTCTATATTGGAGAATTTACCCTTGATTAAATCCAAATATTTACCTATTGCAATATCAATGTTTTTATCCATGGTCTTAGTTCTTTTAATTTATCAATCCAATCAGCAGTAAATTCAGGTGTGCATTGTTTCTTAAAGCTCATCTTATAATCATCGTACCTTACATTGATATTAAATGCCGTGATAGTCACAAGTTGTTCCTTTTTTTCATCTGTTAATTTCAATTCAGCTTTCTCAGCAAGCCTCAATAAGTTATGAATAAAAGGTGGATAATCTGATTTTACCTTAACAAAATACGCTTTCAACAATTTCTCAATCATTAAATGTCCAATAAATAAAGACCAATTTAATCTCTTAGATTCAAACATAGCCATCATAGTCTCAAAATCATCGTCCGACCCATCAATCCAATATTTAATTAATTTGTCCTTATTTAAATCTTTATTATCCATAAGTACAAAATTACGAAAATATCACTAATCCTTGCCAAATGTTTAAACGAAATGCTCTTTTGCCGTTAAGCACAGCGGTCGGCGGTATGAAAAGTTGCCGTTTGCAGGCGATTTCCTGTCAAATTACACAAAAGTTGAAGCGGGCTACAAGCCTTGGTATTTACTATATCGCCTGCCAGTACTTATACAAAAAGTTAGCGGGCGTAGTTATTCAGTATCAATCGATAATACTTTTGATAATCCAATCCGTATTTCATTCATAATCAAATCAGATAATTCACCAAGTCGTTTTACAAATCTATCCTGTGACACAGAACGCACCTGAAAACAGTCTGCTGAAGATTCTTTTGTCAGTCCATTTTTACTGTTTGGCTCAATTTTAATCATCCAAGGAGCTATCTCATATCGGTCTTTCCAATCGGTAATCGGGACAATAATTTTTAAAGGTAGTTTTCCTAATGAATTGTTATTTACAATAATTGCAGGTCGGGACTTTTGAATCTCCGCTCCAATTGTCGGGTCAAGGTTTATTAACCAAACTTCATTTTGCTTCATAAAAATCTACGAAATCAAGGTTGGTAAATGCTGTCAATTCATTTTCACTTTTGTAATCAGAATATAATGCATCAGCGGCTTTTTTCATTACATTTTTATCCTCCTGTGTCCTGATTGAATGGATGGTTTTCTCAATCACATATATCCTTTTTGAAATCGGCAATCTTTGGATTTCTCTTATTATTTCATTAGTCCTCATATCAAATCAATTTGTTTTGCAAGATACGAAAAAATCATCAGTCCTTCGTATTAACTTTCAATGTTTCAAGGTCTCATACTATGCCATATAACGGTCAGCGGCTATGGCCTGTGCCGCAATTACCTCCAACCGTTAAGCACTTT
>CAZQIV010000151.1:0-4681 GCA_964593705.1 uncultured Lentimicrobiaceae bacterium
CCAGAACACACGATGAACCATCCGGTGTTCGCTCCACCCAAGCTATTGTATATCCAAACCCGGCCAGGGACTTTGTACAGATCGAGTTTAGCATGGCCTACACCCAGGCCACATTCAGCTTGCTGGATATAAGCGGCAAAACGGTTTTTGAAAAACTGCTCACTGCCAACAAACAAAGCCTCGATATTTCGGGCATCCCGGCAGGCACATACATTTATAGGGTTTATAACCAAAAGGGCTTGGATGAAAGGGGGAAACTAATGGTGGAATGATACAGACTTTTATATAGAACCAACATCGGAGATCGGACATCTTACATCGGACACCGATGTGTCGGTGCAGGCTATCTTATATTTTATATCAGATATCCGATGTAAGATGTAAGATGTGTGATGTGTGGTAGTAGATAAACCTAACAGATTTTCAGGTTTTAGCATCGGATTCCTTTTCAAAGATCAGGATAAACTCAGAAGGGTAAACCTGTTAGGTTTCCCAATATATTACTCCAACACTCCACCACTCCACTACTCCAAAACTCCTCTCATCTCTCACTTCTCCCTCCCGAAAAGTAGAAAATTTTCAATTTTCGTAACTTTTCGAGGATGCACGGGCAAAGCCCGGCACTCTCACCTCTCATTTCTCATCTCTATCTTCTCCCCTCTCCCCTCTAAGCTCTGTTACTTCCCGGGCTTATTCACGGGGTGACTTATATCGGGTGATCAGGAAAAGTCATCCGATGAATAATGTTTAAGCAAATGACATTATGCGAATAGTACTGGTACTACTTCCGGGAGTAATTCATCGGATGACTTTACTCGACCAGAAGTCACACCGTGAATCATTTCAAAAAGCAGGGCAGGTTATGAAATTGAGCATAACTGCCCGGGCTTATTCACGGGGTGACTTTCGTTAAGTCTTTTCGCCTCCTCAGGTTACTATTGTTTCTCCGTAGGAGTCCTTCGGACATTCATTCTATCATCCATTTATTCTATCATCCATTCTGTCATTCATTCATTCTATCATCTATTCATTCATTCATTCTATCATTCATTCTTTCATTCATTCTGTCATTCATTCATTCTGTCACTCCACTTCTCCATTCTAACAATTTCTTAAAAACTTACAAAACCAAAACCCTGTAAGTAATTTATTCGGTCTATTTTTGTTTGCCCAAATAAAGATTTTAAAATGGACATATTAAAAGCTGAACATATACGCAAACAATTTTCCGGCCACCTGGCGCTGGACAACGTGAGTATTACCGTTCCACAGGGAAGTATTTTTGGACTGCTTGGCCCAAACGGGGCAGGCAAGACCACACTAATCCGCATCATCAACCGCATTACGGCACAGGACGAAGGGAATGTGTTTTTTGACGGCCGCCCCATCCAAACCAACGATGTGAACCAAATTGGATACCTGCCCGAGGAGCGTGGCCTCTACAAAAAAATGAAAGTCGGCGAACAGGCCATGTACCTTGCCCGCCTGAAAGGTTTGGATAAAAAGCAGGCTCATGAGCGCTTGAAATATTGGTTTGATAAATTTGAAATCACAGCCTGGTGGAACAAAAAGGTAGAGGAGCTCTCCAAAGGGATGCAGCAAAAAGTACAGTTTATCGTTACCGTGCTGCACAAACCCAAGCTCCTGATCTTCGATGAACCTTTTTCAGGCTTCGACCCCATCAACGTTAACCTGCTCAAGGAGGAAATCCTGAATATTAAAAACAATGGGGGAACCATCATCTTTTCCACCCACAACATGGCATCGGTTGAAGAACTTTGCGACCACATTGCATTGATCCATAATGCCCAAAAAATACTGGACGGAGATATGAGCCAAATAAAAGCCGATTTTAAAAACAATATTTTTGAGATCGTTTACCGGAATGGCGGGGTTGATTTTAAAGATGTGATCCCTTCCCAATACCAACTACTTGAGGAAAAAGCCGATGTAAAACTAAAACGCGTCAAAATCCAGATTCCACAAAACGAGTCACCCAACAGCTTACTCAACTTTGCCATCAGTCATGTTGAAGTCCACGGATTTACCGAGATTCTTCCCACAATGAACGACATATTTATTTCGAAAGTTAAAGGAACACCACAAAGCCATGCATAAAATATTTATCATCATACAACGCGAATACCTGACCAGGGTGCGTAAAAAGTCTTTCCTCATCATGACCATCCTTGGCCCAATATTAATGGCCTCGGTGTATATTTTACCAGTTTATCTCACTACCTTTTCTGACGAAGAAAAAAAGGTGCAGGTACTAGATGAAACAGGATTATTTGTAAAGGAATTCAAAAACACGGATGATTTTCAATTTATCCCCATCAAAATGGATATTGAAACTGCTAAAGAGAACTTTGCCTTGAGTGGCGATTATGGCTTGCTCTACATTCCGGCAACGGAGTTGAGCGTACCCACAACAGGTATTTTCTATACTACCTCCTCTCCTTCCATCGATATTACCAGCCACATTAAAAATGTGATGAAACGTGAAGTAGAAAGCCTGAAGTTGGAAGCCTCGGGCATTGATCCGGATATTTTACGAGCCATCAAATCGAGCATCGTACTCAATACACTCAAAATTGATGAGAGCGGAAACGAAGAAAAAAGCTACACCGAAATCAACATGGGTCTAAGCATTTTCGCCGCGCTGCTCATTTATTTGTTCATCTTCATTTTTGGCGCACAGGTTATGCGTGGTGTCATCGAAGAAAAAACCAACCGCATTGTGGAGGTCATTGTGTCGTCAGTAAAACCCTTCCAACTGATGATGGGAAAAATAGTAGGCGTAGCCATGGTTGGCCTTACGCAGTTTTCGTTATGGATTGTGTTAACAGGCATTTTGGTTGGTGTATTTATGGCCACGGTTGGTGGTGAAGATATGATGGCCGGTTCACAGAAAATGATGGACACACAGGGCAAAGTATTGTCAACGCAAGAACTCGCTGAATTTTCGAAAGCAGCACAAGCTGAATCTTCAACCACCATGCAAATTATCGAAGGCATTCAATCCATAGATGCTCCGGTGATGATCGGATCATTTTTGTTTTATTTCCTTTTCGGATATCTGCTTTACGGGGCTTTATTTGCTGCCATCGGCTCGGCTGTGGATAACGAAACCGACACCCAGCAATTTATGTTGCCCGTCACCATCCCGCTTATTCTTTCGATGGTGATGATCGGTTTCATTGTTACCAACCCCGGTGGACCGGTTGCGTTCTGGTTGTCAATTATCCCATTGACATCTCCCGTAATAATGATGGCCCGCATTCCGTTTGGAGTGCCTGTATGGGAAATTTGGCTGTCGATGGGATTGCTAGTTCTGGGATTTCTGGGAGCAACCTGGCTGGCCGGAAAAATATACCGTACCGGAATATTAATGTATGGCAAAAAAATCAACTACCGTGAATTGTGGAAGTGGTTAAAGTATAGGAATTAACGAAGAGACTTTAGAGAAGTAAGCGACTTTAGCGAACTTAGCGAACTTAGAGACTTGAGAGACTTAAGCGACTTTAGAGACCTTAGCGACTTTAGCGACTTTAGAGACTTTAGCGACTTTAGAGACTTTAGAGAACTAAGAGAAGTAGGCGAACGAAGAGAACGAAGCGACCTTAGCACCCTTAGCGAACGAAGCGACAAGCGGATGCTGTACAAACAACGCATGCGTTGTTTCATAATAAGCAAATAACAAAATAACTTATAAAAAAAATGAACTACGTACAAACAGAGATTTTTATTGAAGGAGAAAACAAAACCGAAACTGGTGAAATTCTCATCGCATTGCTCAGTGAGCATCCTTTCGAGAGCTTCGATGAAACCGAAACCGGCATCAGGTGCTTTATGCCCCTTAGTGTTTTTAAGCGCGAAGAAATTGCGGAAGCTTTAAATCAGTTAAAATCAACGATGAATTTCAACTATGAAATCACCGAAATTGAAGACCAAAACTGGAACAAAAAGTGGGAAAGCAATTACGATCCGGTGCTTATTGATGGGACATGCTATATCAGGGCCCCTTTTCATGAAGCAAAAAAAGAGGTAGATTACCAAATTGTGATTGAGCCAAAAATGTCGTTTGGAACGGCACACCACGAAACCACTTCGATGATGATAAGCTACATTCTGGAAAACAACTGGGAAAATCTTTCGGTTTTGGATATGGGCTGCGGTACCGGTGTACTGGCCATCCTGGCCTCTATGAAAGGTGCAACCAGGCTTTTAGCCATCGACAATGACGAATGGGCTTATAGCAATACTGTCGAAAACCTGGAGCGAAACAACATCACCAACACCAAAGCGCTTCAGGGCGGAAAAGAGCTTATCCCGCACCAGGTCTTTGATGTGATTTTGGCTAATATTAACAGAAATATTTTGTTGGATCAAATAGCAAAATACAGCCAGGTTCTACTATATGGCGGGAAACTTTTTATGAGCGGCTTTTATGAAGAGGATATCCCGATTATTGTAAAAGAAGCAGAAAAGCACAATTTGAAATTTACAGATAAGAAATTAAAAAATAAATGGGTAGCGGTGCGAATGGTGAAAGTATAATGAGAACGAAGCGACTTTAGAGACTTTAGCGACTTGAGCGACTTTAGAGACCTTAGCGAACGAAGAGACTTTAGCGACCTAAGCGACTTTAGCGACCTAAGCGACTTTAGCGACCTAAGCG
>CAZQIV010000151.1:4781-15027 GCA_964593705.1 uncultured Lentimicrobiaceae bacterium
GACCTAAGCGACTTTAGCGACCTAAGCGACTTTAGCGACCTAAGCGACTTTAGAGACTTTAAAGACCTTAGCGACTTTAGAGACTTTAGAGAACAAAGAGAACGAAGCGAAAAAGAAAGAAATTAAATTATTAGATTTATACTTTAAAATGAAATTTAAACTTTGGCTGATATTGATAACTTTTTTAATGGCATCTTCTTTTGTCAAAGGCCAGGTTTTACGCTCGTTTACCCCGGACTCAATCACCTTTATTGAGGAACTTTATTCACATTTTAATCGAATCTCCAACAAAGAAAATAAAAATGAAGCGCTAGAGACGCTTGAAACATTTCAACAACTTTGGATGGCCGAAACCTTTGCCCCGAAGGAAAAACAAGCCATCTATACATTATCAAACTTTATGCTTTCAGGCAGAGTAAAAACCTTCCCTCATTTCCAATATTTTTTAGAGTCACTTTTACTTTTAAAAAATCAAAACTTCAAAAACAACCAACAAATGATGTGGCTGGAGGGATTGAAACAATCGCTAGAAAATTCAAACAGCCTAAAAGATTATAATGCCATCATCGAATTCAGTGTTTCACTTTTATCTAACAATATTCTTTACAGTACCAGGGTTTTCACCTGGCAAGCCGAAGACACCAAATTCAGGTTCAACATTGATTCGGTATTTCATGTTGATTTCGAAAGTACTAACTTAATGTGCAGCACTAAACTCGACAGCGCCATCATATACAATACCTCCGGTTCATATTACCCCACAAGTGCTGATTGGTTTGGGAAATCGGGAAAAATTACCTGGGAAAGGGCCGGCCTGGATTCTGACAAAGTTTTTGCCCGGTTCGGAGAATATCATATTTCCCTTAAATCTTCACCTTTCACCATTAAAAACGTCAATTTTTACAACCTCAATTTATTCCCCGATCCCTTGCCGGGAACACTTACTGATAAAATTTCGTCCGATGTCGTGGAACCGGAAAGTACCAATTATCCTTTTTTTAAGTCAACGGTAAGAAAACTCTTTATCCCTGATATTTTCAAGGATATCGACTATGAGGGGGGCTTCGCTATGAAAGGAGCAAATATTTTAGGAGAAAGTGATGAATCTTCCATTTCACAACTCACATTTAAAAGAGCTTACCGTGATAAAAACGGCAAATATGATCTGCTCGTAGCCCGATCCAATACCTTCATTATCAAGCCCGATCTTATCATGGCTTCCCGGGTGAGGGTAGCAATTTATCACCAGGACGATTCAATTTTTCACTCAGCGGTGCAATTCAAATATTCAGATAAAAACAGGGAAGTATCGCTATTTCGCAAAAAAGAGGGCATAATGGAAAGCTTATATTTCGATACTTTTCATAATGTGGATATTGATTGCGAGGCTGTTTACTGGAAAATGGACGAACCTGAAATCCGTTTCAGATCCATCATGGGGATACAACCAAAAAGCGAAGCAAGGTTTATTTCGGATAAATATTTTATCGAACAACAATACGACATGCTCCAGGGTCTCGACCTGGTGCATCCCCTAATTGTGATTTACAATTTCGCTAATAAATATAAACGAGAAAGTTTTTTTGTGTATGAGTTGGCCAAATTTATGAAAATGCCCGAAAATCAAGTAGAACGACAAATGATAAGGCTGGCAAAATATGGCTTTGTTTTTTATAATACCGACTCGAAGCAAGTAATTATCAACGATAAATTGTATCACTACATTGCTGCAAAAAATGGAAGAGCAGACTACGATGTTATATCATTTTTCTCGGTGGCAAAAAATGAGGATAATGCAACCCTGAATCTTGATAATTTTGATATGAAGATAAGAGGAGTTCCCAGAATTTTCATCAGCGATTCGCAAAGTGTTTATATTTATCCTACAAAAGAAGAAGTGATATTAAGGAAAAATAAAGATTTTCTGTTTTCCGGAAAAGTTGAGGTAGGGCTTTTTGAATTTAAAGCTACCGATTGTTTGTTCGAGTACGATACCTTTAAACTCAATATGCCCAACATTGATGAAATGCGTTTCAAGGTAAGGGCGTTCGATGACAAAGAAGGTGAGGTTAATTTTGTGGATGTAAAAACAGTAATATCCGACATTAGCGGGGAATTATTTATCGACTTTCCTTCCAATAAAAACAGTCTGAGAGATTTCCCTGAATATCCAATTTTTAAAAGCAACAGCGAATCTTATGTTTTCTACAATCAGGACTCGATTCACAACAATGCTTATAATCCTGAAACATTCAATTACCTCGTGAGGCCTTTTACCATTAATAAGCTTGCAGATTATTCGAATGTTGATCTTCAATTTGGTGGAAGCCTGAGTACGGCAGGAATTTTCCCTCCCGAAGTAAGCCTCCCCTTGCACGTTATGCCCGATTATTCCTTAGGCTTCCAAATTATTTCCCCTTCCCGGGGCTATCCTGTTTACGGTGGTAAAGGAACTTTTTATGATACGGTTACTCTTAGCAATTCCGGCCTGAGGGCTTCAGGCACCATCGAATACTTAAATACGGTGTCAAAAGGAAAAAATATCTTGCTTTATCCCGACTCAGCCATTGGAAAGCTTGACGAATTTACAATGACAAAAAAAGAAACACCGGGAGCCAAATTTCCTTCGGTGAGTGGCCAAAACCTCACACAACTTTGGCTACCATACCAGGACTCGCTTATGCTTGAGACTACCGATTCAAGTTTTGTACTTTTTGACGATAAAGCCAGGCTCACAGGATCATTAACACTGGCTTCCAGTGTGATGACCGGTACAGGCAAACTTGACTTCCATAAGGCAAGCGCCATCTCTAATGGCTACACTTTCGGCGCTGAATCATTTATGGCCGACACACTCGATTTAACAATAAAAGATTTGAATGAAGAAGCGCTTGCTTTTTCTACCACCAGCTTTTCGGCCAATGTAGATTTTGAAACCCAAAGCGGAAACTTTAAATCAGTTACCGACACCTCGATGATCGAATTCCCCATTACCCGCTATGCAGCAGATTTGGATGAGTTTGACTGGTATATGAACCGAGGTGAAATTAAACTTAAAAGTTCAGCCATAAATAGTGAAACAGATATTTCAACACTTTCGCTACGCGAGATGATGGACATAAGGCCCAATGGAAGCCGGTTTACTTCACTTCATGCCTTGCAGGATTCGCTCTGGTTTTATGCTCCTGCAGCAACTTTTAACCTCACCAATAATGTGCTCACTACAAAGGAGGTGAAATATATTAAGGTTGCAGATGCTGCAATTTTCCCCGGAAACGGCATTGTAGAAATCAAGAGTGGTGCAGCCATTACCCCTTTGATTGATGCCATGATTATTGCTGACACTATAAATAAAATTCATCAAATTACGAATGCGGCAGTTAAAATCGAATCGAGGTATTCATACAAAGCTGCCGGAACCTATACCTATTTTAATCTTGTGGATGAAACCCAGGTCATCGACTTCGATCGAATACGGGTAGATACCAGTTATCATACGATTGCCGAAGGGAAAATTTTACCTGGGCAGAGCTTTATGTTCAGCCCGCGATTTACCTTCCAGGGCGAAGTTATGCTTAATGCCCGCGAACCGGAACTTTATTTCGATGGTGCCTATCAAATTGTGCAGGATTGCAACCCTGCCCTTTCGAAATGGGTCAAATTCAAGGATCAGATCAAGCCCGACAGCCTTGCATTTCCCGTATCCCGCCAACCTGAGGAATACGGCAAGAATAGATTGTATGCAGGATTTTTTCATTCGAACGAAGAAAACAGTGTGTATCCGGCGTTTCTTTCAAAAAAATCCTACTACAGCGACACCCTTATGATAACAGTTGAAGGAGCAATAACAGCACGAAAAAAAGGGGACGAATTTTTAATTGCAGCACCCGAAGAAATTGATATAGAAGAAGGCAAAACCCCATTAGGGCCATACATGACTTTCGACAACAATGACTGTAAAATTACAGCTTCCGGGCCGGTGAGTTTTGGAACAGATTTCGGCAAAGTTGAAATGCAGGCTTTTGGACAAACCGAACATTTCGTCATTCCCGATTCTACATTATTTCACGTGTTTATTACACTCGATTTCTATTTTAACGATGAAGCACTTGAACATTTATCATCAAGCCTCAATGCAGCCAACACCAAAGGCCTGAAGCCTGCAAATCCTGTTGCCGGAATTGCCTACAGGCAGCTTCTCGGCACACAGGGTGCAACAGATTTTGTTTTTGATTTGAACAGTTTTGGTTCATCCCGGAATTTGCCCGATGCACTAAATAAAAGTATTGTAATTTCTGATGTTACACTTTCATATCACCCCGAATCCAGATCGTTTATCTCGGTAGGACAAATTGGCATTGGTTTGATTAACGGAAAAACCATCAATAAATATTTCGAAGGCAACCTGGAAATTGTAAGGAAAAGAAGCGGGGATATTATCCAGCTTTATATTGAGATCGATCGCCGGAACTGGTACTTTTTCAACCATACCGGAAACCTGATGCAAACAATTTCTTCGAGAAACGATTACAACAGGCTCATCACTGATGAAAAAGCCAAAAAAAGAACCGATAAGGCAAAGAAAGGCGAAACTGCATATCGCTACATCATCTCAACAAATCAAAAAAAGAATCGCTTCCTGCGGGAAGTGCGAACAATAAATCCAAACGAAGAGGATGAATAAAATATGGAAATAATAGCTGCAATTTCAGGAATACTTCTGGCCTATTTGCTGGGATCGATACCCACAGCCGTATGGGTAGGGAAAACATTTTACGGAATCGATGTACGAACACAAGGCAGTGGGAATGCCGGCGCCACAAATACCATCAGGGTGCTGGGGGCAAAAGCCGGAGTTCCAGTCCTGATATTGGATGTATTTAAAGGATGGCTTGCAGTTTTTTTGGCCGGAGTTTTCATTGCCGATGGTTTTAGCGAATCACAAATTAACATCATCCAAATTATAGCTGCGCTTGCTGCTGTACTTGGGCACGTATTCCCTTTATTCGCCGGGTTTCGCGGAGGCAAAGGCATTGCTACTTTGCTCGGGGTTGGTATTGCGCTCTATCCTGCTGCCGTACTGGTTGTTGTTGGGATATTTGTTTTGATGCTCGTCATCACAAAATACGTTTCACTTTCTTCAATAACAGCATCAATAAGTTTTCCGTTCCTTGTAATTTTTCTTTTTAATCCGGGATCAACGGCCTTAATTGTTCTTTCGATTTTTGTTGGAATTTTTGTTCCCATCACCCACCGAAAAAACATTACACGGCTTCTCAAGGGGACAGAATCAAAATTCAGTTTGAAAAAGAAGAAATAAGAAAAATGGTTCTACCATCTTTGCGAAACTATTTTTGTAATTAAAAATTTTATTCTTAAACAGTCCACAGTTGGCAGTCCACAGTTGGCAATTTCAAGCGACTGAAAACTGTGAACTGGAGACTGAAGACTGTGAACTGAAGACTGAAGACTGAAGACTTAAAAAAAGGTTGATAACATTTTAAAAAATTAGGATTGTTCTAATGGGTTGAAATCATTACTTTTGCGAAACTTTTTTTTTAATTAGCTTTAGCTTAACAAAAATCATTTAAAATATTCAGAAAATGAAGTTCATTGTATCGAGTGCTTTATTAGTAAAAAATTTGCAGGCCATTGGCGGAGTAGTAAGTTCTAACAACACACTCCCCATCCTTGACGATTTTCTTTTTGAGATCAACGAAGGTACACTCCGGGTTACAGCCTCCGATCTGGAAACAACAATGTCGGTATTGATGAAACTCACCTTGAGTGAGGATGAGGGAAAAGTGGCCATTCCCGCCAGAATATTGATCGACACCCTGAAAACATTTGCAGATGTGCCGGTAACTTTCACCATTAATGAAGAAAATTTTTCGGTGGAAATGACGGCAGGTGAAGGAAAATACAAACTCAACGGGCACAACGGAAACGAATATCCCGAAACTCCGGTTATTGAGGATGGCAGTTCCTTCGAAATGACAGCCGACAGCCTTGCCGAAGCAATTACCAAAACTGTTTTTGCCGCCGGAAACGATGAGTTGAGGCCTGTAATGTCGGGCGTGTTAATGGAACTTACCGAAGACAGCATCTCTTTTGTCGCAACCGATGCGCACAAACTGGTCAGGTATTCAAGAAACGATATTAAACCTCAAAAAGAAGAATCGATTATACTGCCCACAAAACCACTCAACCAGATTAAAAGCATTCTGATGTCGGTTGATGGGAGTGTGAAGGTTGAATACAATCAAAAAAATGCCTTCTTCGCATTTGGAAATATTCAATTGCTTTGCAAACTCATCGTGGGAAAATATCCGAACTATCGGGCTGTAATCCCTGCCGAAAACCCCAACAAACTGCAATTGGAAAGATCGCTATTGCTGAATACCATCAAGCGTGTATCGCTCTTTGCCAACCAGTCAACACACCAAATCAGATTCAAAATTTCGGGGCAATCACTCGAGCTTTCAGCCGAGGACATTGATTACTCGAACGAAGCTGTTGAAACCATCAACTGTAATTATGATGGCGAAGATCTGGAAATCGGATTCAACTCTAAGTTTTTACAGGAAATGCTCAGCAATGCCAGCACCAAAGAAATTTTAATGGAAATGTCGCAGCCCAACCGTGCAGGCCTAATCCATCCTATCGAAACCCAGGAACATTCAGAAGAATCGATCTTAATGCTCGTAATGCCCGTGATGCTTAACAGTTAGAACAAGATTTTAATAAGAGATGATCTCTCAAAACTTTTCGGCATTTATTTTCCCCGAATTGAGTTTTTAAAAGAGTTCATCTCTTTTTTTATTTAATAATGTCAAGCTACTAAATCTCAGGACTCCTTACTTTAGGTAAATCATGTGTCGTGAAAAATACATCTTAGTGAATCTTCATGCTCTCAGTGTCTTAGTGGTAACATATTAAATCTCACCACTAAGGCACAAGGACACTAAGTAACACGAAGAAAAAAAATTGAACGGGCACACATTAAATTTACCTCAATAAAGTTGTAACTTATTAGGCGGGAGTTCTGAATCTAAACCTCAATCCACAACAATGTCGATTATCGTAAAAAACATAAGCAAACTCTACGGCGATCAAAAAGCGCTCGATGAGGTGTCGTTGGAAATATCTCCGGGTAATATTGTCGGATTATTGGGCCCAAATGGTTCGGGGAAAACGACACTCATGAAAATCCTTACCTGCTTTATTCCGCCAACTACCGGGGAAGCTACCATGGATGGATTTGATATTTTTGATGATTCGCTTGAGATTAGAAAAATAATTGGATACCTGCCCGAAAACAATCCACTTTACGAAGAAATGTATGTGCGCGAGTACCTTGAGTTTGCCGGTGGTATTCACAAAATCAAAAACCTTTCCGCTCGTGTTGATGAAATGATACAGATAACCGGGCTTGAAGTTGAGAAAAGAAAAAAGATAGGCGAGCTCTCCAAAGGCTATAAGCAACGTGTCGGGCTTGCCCAGGCGCTAATCCACGATCCAAAAATCTTAATCCTCGATGAACCCACCTCAGGCCTCGACCCAAACCAGCTTGTCGAAATCAGGAACCTGATCAAAGCCATTGGCAAAGAAAAAACTGTGTTGCTCTCCACCCATATCATGCAGGAGGTTGAGGCAATTTGCGACCGGGCCATCATCATCAACAAAGGGAAAATTGTTGCCGATGATTCCACAGCAAATCTGCAAACCATCAAACAGAAAGAAAACATCCTGCTTATCGAATTCAACAAAGCCATTGATGAGAAAAAACTTCACCAACTAAAAGGCGTGGATAAGATGGAGAATATAACAGGAAATGTTTGGAAAATAATTGTTGCCGCCGATAAAGATATCCGTCAGGATATTTTCGAATGGGCAGTAAGTGAAAAATTAAGTGTGCTTTCGCTCCAGAAAAAAGAACAATCGCTCGAACAAATATTTCAGGATTACACCAGGCAAAAGTAATTTTTGGTTTGCGTTAAGTTTTGAAAAACCCATTGATTTTCCATCCCAAAAAAAATAGTTCTACTGCAAATTTCATGGAAAGGTATTGTCAAATACAATATATTTATTCTTTTTCTGATGAAATTTTTTTAATAGATTTCTCTGCCGCAAATGCGTATAGCCGTCAGGTTAAGGAAATATTTGTGATTTTTGAGTAAGTGAATACTACACAAAAGGCTGAAAGCCTTTCATATCAAAAGGAGGAGCAACGCTCCTCTTTAGCACAGAAGGAATGATATCTTCAGGCTGAAGGCCTGATACAATTTTTTGTCCCAGGCTTTCAGCCTGGTAATCTTTATGGTTATAATAACTTTTCTTTGATGTTCCAGGCTTTCAGCCTGCGTAACATATTTGGGAAATATGTTTAGCCTGACGGCTATGCGCACGTGCGGGAAGAAATCTATTCTTTTATGTACATTTATTTTGTATCCACAAAAATGGTAGTAGAACAAAATAATTTATACTTTTGCAGCACTTTCGGGAAGAAAGTAGAACCCGAAAATGGAAAGATTTGATTGATTGCAACCATTTAAAAAAATGCTAAAACAATATGTTTTACCATCCTTCAATCAGCCTTCTTTCCCACATTGATTGTTTAATTTTTAAAACTAATTTACAATGAGTTATTTATTCACCTCTGAATCAGTTTCAGAAGGCCACCCCGACAAAGTAGCCGATCAAATTTCAGATTCATTACTCGATGCTTTTCTTGCGCATGATAAAGAATCAAAAGTTGCCTGCGAAACCCTTGTAACCACAGGTCTTGTTTTGCTTAGTGGCGAAGTTCGCACCGAAGGTTATGCGGACGTTCAGGAAATTGCAAGGAACATTATAAATAAAATTGGTTACACCAAGCAGTCCTACCGTTTCGATGGGAACTCCTGTGGAGTAATATCAGCCATTCACGAACAATCGGGCGATATTAACCAGGGTGTGGTTCGCGAACGTGAAGAAGATATGGGTGCCGGCGATCAGGGGATGATGTTCGGTTACGCCATTCGCGAAATGGAAAATTATATGCCACTGCCCATAGAGCTGGCACAAATCCTGATGCAGCAAATGGCAGCAATTCGCCGCGAAGGCAAAGAAATGACCTACCTTGCCCCCGACTCAAAATCGCAGGTAACTGTTGAATACAACGATGACAACAAACCCATCCGTATCGACACCATCGTAGTTTCTACACAACACGACAACTTTGATGAAGATGAGGCCATGCTTTCAAAAATCAAAAAAGATGTTCAAAACATTCTTATCCCGCGGGCCAAAGGCAAAATGCCTGAAAAATTCAAAGGACTTTTCGAGCACGACTACAAGCTCCACGTAAACCCCACGGGAAAATTTGTTATTGGCGGCCCTCATGGTGATACCGGCCTCACGGGTAGAAAAATAATTGTGGATACTTATGGTGGAAAAGGCGCCCATGGCGGAGGTGCATTTTCGGGCAAAGACCCTTCAAAAGTTGACCGTTCGGCAGCTTATGCCGCTCGCCATATTGCCAAAAATGTAGTTGCTGCCGGCGTTGCCGATGAAATACTGGTGCAAGTGGCTTATGCCATCGGTGTAGCTGATCCGGTTGGGCTCTTTGTAAACACCTACGGAACTGCCCGTGTAAAAGATGCCAAAGGCAACACCATGAAGGATAGCGATATTGCAACAAAAATCAACGAAGTTTTCGATATGCGCCCCTACGCTATCCTGAAAAGGTTCGGGTTAAAAAACCCGATTTATCTCCCTACTGCCTCCTATGGCCATTTTGGCCGCGATAGTTACATCGAAAAAGTTGAGGTATTTTATAAAGACAACGACACAATTACTGAAATCGCTGACGGGAAAGAAAAATATTTTAAAGAAGTAGAATTTTTTTCCTGGGAAAAACTCGATTACGTGGATAAAATCCAAAATGCTTTTGGATTGTAATTTCCATTTTTATAATAATTGAAAAGGACGGGGTTAATCTCCGTCCTTTTTTTTGTATCCTATAATTGGGTTTAACCAGGAAAAGATATTTGAATTTTTTTTGTTTTTCGATTTCAAATCATTGGTGTCCGGTAAACTTTTTTGGATTTCTCTCCGCCAGCCGGCGGATCGAAATGACAAGGGGCTTGGAATGTTTGTTAAAAGTGAGGGTTGGGGGGGGGGGGGGCGCCCCCCCCCCCCCCCCCCCAAAAAAAAAAAAAAAACAACAGAGGGTTGCAGGGGGCACCAGCGGCCGCGAAAAAAG
>CAZQIV010000152.1:0-14990 GCA_964593705.1 uncultured Lentimicrobiaceae bacterium
CAAATATATACGTACTTGTTGTTGCTTCTCCTTCGTAAGGCATTCTATTAATATACTCGATAATCCTGAATCCAGTTTCTATTAATTTATTCTTAATTGTATCGGAATCAAAGTAAGTATATGGTATTGTATTGCCCTTTACAAAGAAAAAATCGTTTATCTCAAGATTTTCCTTTCCAGAATAAAATAAAATTAGTAATTGTCCATTGTTGACTAAGACCCGATGAATCTCCGAAAACGCTTTTAAAATATCATCCAATTTGAAATTTACAATTAAATATGGTGCTACAATGCCAGAAACAGAATTATCCTGAAACTTTAAATCAAAAACATCTCCAATTCTAAAATCAATGAAAGGATTTAACCGTATTGCTATTTCAATCATTTTATCTGACAAGTCCAAACCAATAATATCCAATCCTTTCATTTTTAAATAATTAGATATTTCTCCCGGGCCACAACCAATCTCGATAACCGATCCTTTATTTACTACTCTTTCAAAAAATAAATCATACAGTTTTTTGTCTAAAGGCTTATCATAAAGATCAAAAAAACATTTATCAACATACTCTTTTGCTGCTATATTATAAGCATTTTTGATAATTTGTTTTCTGTTGATATCCATGTTAGTGTGTTATTTTTGCATGATGCACAATTATGGTTGCAAGAATTGTTGCAACAGTTTGTGTATCCCATTTCTTAATTTTTTCAATCATATTAGTTATTCTTAGTTAATTGTTTAAACTTGCCCATAACGTTTTGGCTATGGGCAGTAGCGGCTTTTGGTCTGAGCTTCTGTCCGGTAGGACAGATGGTCTGATTAAAACCGAACTGTCCATAAAACTTAAGCCCCGCTATTGCCTATTTGTTAAGCGTAGTTTTTATTCTTTCTTTTATTTCTTTTAATATGTCTATTGGTAGTTTTGTCACGGTTTTTATTTGTGCAAATTTGTTTCCTATAGTTAAGTATGAATATTCTTGATTTGATCCTGGAATATTATGGGTTAAAATTTCGATGGAGTTATTTTCAATTTCAATTTTTCCGTCTCTAAATAATCTATAGTCTCCGATATAAATAACTTTGTCAGGTTTGAAAATTATTATCTCTTTTCCGCAAGTATTCCATAGAATTATTCTTAGTAAATAGATTCCACTGCCCCATAAAAGTATTATTATTATTACCAGTGAAAAATTTATTGTGTCTGTCATAATCATAAATACTGCGGATGCAATAGGGATTAAAAATGAAATTATAGAAATAATAGTCAATGTAACAATAACGAATAATGAAGCTCGTTTTACGAAGATTTCTAAAGTCAGGTAAGGTGATTCATTGATATGTATTCTATTTTCTCTCATTTAGTGGATTCTGCTTTTCTATTCTAAAATTAGAACAATTCTGTTTTTATGATCTTGATTTCATTGCTCGTGTCGAATTCCTGCTTAACAAAAAATTGAAGCAACTATTAATTTTGAAAAATAATACCGTATTTCAAATACCATTTTGCCACTTTTCCAAATACCTCCGAAACGGAACTCCCTTTAAATTCCTTTTTTTCTTCCATAAATTCTCCTATTAAAGAACCGTAAATTTCACTATTCAGCTTTAATATTACCGGATTGGTTTTTCTGTCATAAATGGTCAGTTTTCCGGAACACATCACCCATTCTTTCGAACGTCCATGTTTTCCGGTTATTTCCTGGGGTGCTTGGTATATAATTTTTACTACTGGCATTTTTTATTCGGTTTTTGTTTGCCAAAGGTAAGGAAATATTTACTTGAAATAGTTTTTTTATTTGCCATTTCAAATTATTCCGAAAATTTTTGTAATGTTGTGTTATCTCAGTCGTTTTATCTTTCTTAAACACTTTTCATTTGAAACTAATCGAAATATCAAACCTGGGCAGAACCTACCGAAAAGGGAAAATCAACATCCCCGCACTACAAAAAATTGATCTCGAAATCGAAGAAGGACAATTTGTCTCCATTGTTGGGAAATCGGGTTCCGGAAAATCCACACTCCTAAATCTAATTGGCGGTCTTGACCGTGCAACTGATGGAACCATTTTGTTTGAAGGCAATGACCTCCTGAAAATGAGCCGCTCCGAGCTGGCTAATCACCGCAAGAAATCTGTCGGGATGATCTTTCAGTCTTTCAATCTTATTCAATCACGAAATGCACTTGAAAATGTTGATCTTGCCCTCACTTTTGGTGGAGTTGCCCGCAGCAAACGTAAAGCCCTTGCAACCGAATTGCTTCGTAAAGTCGGACTGGGCGACAGGACTACCCACCTGCCGGATGAACTTTCGGGAGGCGAAACCCAACGTGTGGCCATTGCCCGCGCCCTGGCCAACAATCCCAAGGTATTGCTTGCCGATGAACCTACCGGAAACTTAGACAGTGAAACCTCCGAAGAAATTATGGAGCTGCTCATCGATCTTAATAAAAAAAAACATATCACCATCATCATGGTAAGCCACGATCAGGAAACCGCCGGACAAGTTTCGGATCTCGTAGTGAAATTAAAGGATGGCCGTATTTATGAAATGATAAAAAAGGAGGAGGCAAGATGAATTTAAGCGATATGATTTTCCTTGCTTTGTCAAACCTACGGCGCACAAAATTGCGCACTTTCCTCACTACGCTGGGGGTAATCATCGGCATTGGGGCGCTTACTTCAATGGTGTCGTTTGGTACTGGAATGCAAAAAAACATCACCGATGCTTTCGAGGCCAACGACCTTTTTACAAGCATCACAGTTTCGCCAAAGCAGATTAACCTCGATGAAATAAGCTCAGGCAATGTGGCCGAAATGGCGAGTGCCTTAAATCAGGAAAGCAAGCCGCTTACGGATTCGTTGCTTGAAGCCATCAGGAATATTCCCGGCGTTCGTGTGGCCTATCCCAACATGGAATTTCCTGCGAAGATAATTTTCGGAGATGATTCTTCCAACACGAGGGTGCAGGCCATGCCGGCTGATATGGGAACTTTTAAGCCGTTTAATGATTTGCTGGCGGGCAGTTTCTACACTTCCGATTCGGCTAAGGTGGTTATTTTGCGCAAAGAGTTTTTGCAAAAACTAAAAATAAAACTACTCGAAAAAGGTAAGGATATTACACTTTCCAAAGAGGATTCTGCACGAGGATTTGTGCTGATGCATCCTGATTCCCTCATCAATCAAAAAATAAAAATAGTATCCCTGTCGATGAATCCCTCAAAGATTCCCAACGCAATTGTTGGTATGATGCGCAACAAGCCCGTAATGCCTTTTGACGAAACAGTTACCGAATTAAGAATTGCCGGCATTACAAAACCTGCCGGGCAGTTTGGTCGAAATGTCTTCGGTGGGGCAGTGCTCATTCCTGTTATAGCGGCTCAGGAAATACCGCAATTGAATTTTTCGAGTGTATGGGATTTGTTGGATAGCAAAAAGAAAGAAGGAACCTACAGTTCTATCCAGGTGCGCGTTATGGATATGAAAATGATCGACCCGGTATCAGAACAACTTCGTGCCATGGATGTTGGGGTGTTTTCGATCGTTGACCAGTTGGATGACATTAAAAGGGTGTTTCTGATTATGAATTCCCTGCTCGGAGCTGTTGGCGCCATTGCTTTGATTGTGGCGGGATTGGGCATCATCAACACTATGGTGATGTCGATACTGGAAAGGCAGCGCGAAATCGGCATCATGAAAGCCATCGGCGGCAGCGAAAAGGAAATCAGGATGATCTTTTTCGTGGAGGTGGGCGTGATAGGTTTGGTGGGTGCATTCTTCGGCCTTATACTCGGCTGGTTAGTAACGCGTGTAGCCAATGTGGTGATGAACACGCAAATTCTGCCGGAAGACATGGAGCCTGTTAATCTGTTTTATTTTCCGGTCTGGCTCATTTTGGGAGCTGTAGCATTTTCAATTTTAATCAGTCTGGCTGCAGGTCTTTATCCTGCTGCCCGCGCTGCACGCATCGATCCGGTGAGGGCGCTGAGGCATGATTAGGTGAAGAATTAAAAACGCTTAAGCATCATTATTTATCCTGCAATTTATCCTGCAATTTATCCTGCAGTTTTATCATTTATCTGCATAATAAATTTATTTAAAAGGTGGTATCCGCCTGTCTTTTTGCTTCCAACATATTCAATATATTTTTTCAATCTATGCAAATCTTCAAAAATGGTTCTTTCGGAAACCTGAAACATGTTCTGTAGTTCAACGGCCTTTATTCCTGGTTGAAGGAAAATACTTTTGATTATAGCAACCTGTCTATCTTTCATTGATTTGGATAGTCCCATAATAGCACCGCCAATAGCACCGCCAATTGCACCGTCAAAATCCTCATTTTTACTATCACTTAATTTAACCTTTTCCCCAACATAAGGCACAGTAACCTTAAATGTGTCCATCTCTTTAATTTCTGGAAATCTTCCACCGGAATAAATTTTGGTGTATTTAAACATGTTTCTCACCCCTGAGCCGAGTTCGTCCGCATATCGAATTTCTTTGAATAACTGTAGGATGTTTGGGTTTTTTGGGTGCGTATAAAACAGATCCGGAGAAATTAATCCATGCTTGATTGGTAAATTCCAATTTTCGATAATTACCTGATCCCTTTTAATAATCAAACGTGCCGGAAAAGCATTTGTAAATTCCCGATGAATTAAAGTGTTGATTATTGCTTCGCGAAATATCATCTCCCTAAGGCTTGTTCGCTGATCGCCCTCAAGATAAAAGGGATCGGGGAGGTGTTTTTGAACAAATGCCATTAAACGATCATAACTTTCGATGAGATTTGTTCTCACTTCATCCCGATCATCATAGCGATCAGTATTTACAATCCGAACCAAAGCATCGGTCTTATAAGCCGGTAAAATGCTTTGTAGCACCTCATCTTTCCCAAATATTAATGCTGCAGCAAGGGTATATCCTGATTCGTTGGTTTTAAAATTTGTTTGAAAAAGCCTTGCGCTTTTCAACATTTCCTCATTGGTCATACTTTTCCAAGGATGATTTGGCCTTGAATTGGAAGCCATTACCCTGACCTTGTTGATTAAATCTTCACGAAGGTCACCGTAGTGTAAATATGGATATATGGTATTTTCAGTAAAGACATTGCTTTTGCGCTGATAGAGTTGTTTTACAAGCTCGTGGTTATTTGTAATGTTAAAATCTCCATCCTCATTACGGTCAAATATTTTACCGGCAGTTTGATGAACTTGTGAACTCTCGGGAATGCTGATGTAAATTATAGATTTGCCGTCCACTTTTATAACTTGTGGTGTTAGATAATAAGTGGGATTCAACTTTTTAGGGTTGTTAAAATCGCTTACCAGGCTGTCAAGAATGGGTTGAACAGCATTTTCGATAATTCCCTGAATTGTTCCATCATTCTTAACTCCCAAAAATAACATCCCGCCACCTCGATTTAAAAATGCACAAATTGAATCAAAAGTATTTTTACTCAATTCAAATTCGGATGTTTTGAATTCAACGCAAATACTTTCTCCTTGTGAAATAATTTTTTTTATTTCTTCTGAATTCACAGTATTGATCTTTTTACAAAAATACTCATTTATAATTTCTACTCCAGTAACATAAGCCTGTTAATTTGTTTTATTATTTCTCCAATTAAAAAACCATAAGCCAATATGCTGGCATTTTATAACATTGATTAAGCGGAACCTTACTAATTAGAGCCTGTCAATAAAGTCAGCCTTTTTCAAAAAAAGAAAAAATATCCCGCAGATAACGCTGATTAGCGCAGATAAAATCTGCGCTAATCAGCGTTATCTGCGGGAAAAATTACTAAAAAGACAGACCCTAATTAATCCGGAAGATATTCTCTGAGCAAGTCGTAAACATGGTTTTCAAGCTGCGCTATTTGATAGTCGAGCCAATCTTGCTTAAGTTCGCAATTGTGGATGATATGGTTAAAATTGGCAAAGGGCTTTTTCCGGTTCAAGGCATTGGCCAGTTGATTTTTAAGGTGGGATTCGGGGAGGTTGTAAACAAATCCTTCCATTATTTTAAATGATTCGAACGATTCTATAGGATGGATTTCTATGTAATTTTCCCATTTATGAAATTTGAATTCCATCGTTTTCCATTCGTTAAACTCATCGTCCAGCTCCCCTTCTTCAAACTCTTCGTCAATATCCCCGGGATATACGATGATATCTTTAAATATTTCCTCTACCTCCAAAGTATCAGTGTTTACAAACGAAACCAGCCCGGCAGTTAAACCATCGGCAATGCCATGAATCATTTTTTATTTCCTGTATTTTGCCTGTAACCATCTTTTGAGTAAAACATCATAAACACTGTAGTTCTTTTCACCATTTTCCCCACTGTTGATGTAAATCATTTCTTTGGTTTCCAATGAATTTAACGATCGCAGTATTGTGGCTGAACTGCCAAGTTGATGCTTGTTGATAAATTCAGATGATGTTGGTGAAGTTACAAGATTTTCTAAACCAATAGCTTTTAATAAATTCCATTGGGGTTTTGTAAGAAGCTCCCTGTATTGATAAAATATGATTTCCTGTTCCAGTAATATTTTTTCAATTTCATTATTTAAATCCTGATCGGAAATTTGTTTTCCGCAATTGGCAAATAATCGATTGCTCAATAGTTGAACATAATATGTATGCCCAGATGCCCAGTCCCATATAGTTCCAGCCAATTGTAGTGTAATATTTCGCTTATTGTTTTTGAATTGCTTAACGATAAACGGCCCATAAATTTCTCGTGGAATAGAACTAAAATGTAAAATTTGTGTACTCCTGAAAAACGGCCTTCCGGGATCGGCAAATAATTGTGTAATTAAATGGCGCTGACTGCCGGAAAAGATGAAGACAATATTGGGGAGTGTTTGTATTACAGATCGCAGCCATGCATCCATATTTTGTTTTGGATAATCAAGAATTTGCTGAAACTCATCAATAGCAATAACAACTTTAAGGTTCAGTCCATTCAGGAAATTCAAAAGAGAATGGATATCATTTTCAGCCTTTTCTTCAGAGCCCATAATGCTTACCTGGGGATTTCCTGTAAGTGGGTCGAAACTGATGACAGGCCTAAGGAATTTGAAGAATCTCCAAACCTTTTTACCAAGCGAAGATTTTTCAGGCGCTACATTGATAATTGCAGTAGATAAAACATTTACGAAATCTAATTTGCTATTTGTAGCAAGAATATCAACATAAATTGCAATAATATCTCTTTTTAGTAGCTCAAATGCGTGAAATATTAAGCCTGTTTTACCCATCCTTCTAATAGCAGTCAAGGTGGTTGAATTGTTATTTGTAATATTTGAAATGATAGATTCAGCTTCTATGACCCTGTTGCAAAAGGTTTCAGGGCCTAAATATTGAGTTGTTGGAAATGGATTAGTATTCATATTTGCAAATATACGTAACAAAATGTAACTAACAAATTATAACTAACAAATTGTAAGTTACCTTTTGTTAGTTTTTGGCTTAAGAGATGGTACTACTGCGAATTTAATGGAAAGCAAGTTTTTAACTTCTCATTTTTTTAATTAAAAATGTGATTATATAAATTGTTATTTGAATTCGCTCCCCTGGTTGACTTTTGCCAATTACAAATGATTTTTGTCTTGCTCAACCCTGACAGAGTTTTAAACTCTGTCAGGGTTCAAAGTGGCCATCTTTTTCGGATTGAAGTATGTAAACAAAGTAATCCATAGAATGCTTTTCAATTAAAATTAACAATCATCTTAAATTTTGTAAATATTTATAAAAGTTTAATTTTGTGTGAAATATCAGTCGTTAAATAAATTATTTGGGCTTTATGAGTGATGAATCATACACTGACTGGTTTGCAATGAGTAATGTTGCGCTGGCTCAAACCATCGGAACTTTTGTAAAGCACCACCGCCTGGAACAAAACCGAACCCAGGGGGGGGTAGCCGAAGCAGCGGGCATAAGCAGGTCAACATTGAGTTTGCTTGAACGTGGCGAAGCGGTTACTCTACCCTCACTTTTGCAGGTTCTGCGGGTACTCGATTTGCTAAAGGTGATGGATGTATTTAAATTTCAACAACAGATAAGCCCTATGGAATTGGCTAAACTGGAGAAACAAAAAAGACAACGTGCAAGTAGCAACAAAGAGAATATCTTTCCTAAAAGTGACTGGTGATGATACAAACAGCATTTGTTAAAATATGGAACGAAACTGCGGGAGCTGTAGCCTGGGATGAACAGACCGGGACTGCAAGCTTTGAATATGACCCCAAATTTATTTCAAAACAATGGGATTTGTCTCCTTTGAAAATGCAGGCCAATACCGGGAGGAGAATATTTTCTTTTCCTGAATTAAAAGGGAACGCTACTTTCAAAGGCCTGTCGGGGCTGCTGGCAGATTCGCTGCCTGACAGATTTGGAAATCAGTTGATCAATGCCTGGTTAGTCCAAAGCGGACGGCCTGAAAACAGCCTGAATCCGGTTGAACTCCTCTGTTTTATTGGCACACGGGGAATGGGAGCTTTGGAATTTGAACCCGCTTACTTTAAGCCCGGAAAACGAACCTTCACAGTTGAGATGGGCAGTTTGGTGGATATTGCCAAAAAAATGCTGGGTAAAAGGGAAGCCTTTGAGACCAACCTTATGGAGGATGAGCAAAAAGCAATGATGGAAATTCTCAAGGTGGGGACTTCGGCAGGTGGAGCACGCCCCAAAGCAATTATCGCCTTCAACGAAAAAACAGGACAGGTTAAATCGGGGCAAACCAAAGCGCCCGATGGTTTTGAACATTGGCTAATTAAATTGGATGGCGTAAGTGATGCCCAGTTTGGCGAAAGCACAGGCTATGGCAGGATTGAAATGGCCTATTACCTCATGGCCCAAGACTGCGGAGTTGATATGATGCAGAGTCGCTTGCTGGAAGAAAATGGCAGGGCACATTTTATGACCAAAAGATTTGACAGGGAAGGTGGAGAACAAAAACATCACATCCAAACCCTATGCGCCATGCAGCATTATGATTTTAATGATGTAAACAGTTTTAGTTATGAGCAGCTATTTCAAACCATGCGCCTATTGCGACTTCCCTACCCGCAGGCGGAGCAAATGTATAAACGGATGGTTTTTAATGTGTTATCGAAAAACTGTGATGATCACACGAAAAACTTTACTTTTCGGCTTAAGCAAGATCAAGCTTGGGAGCTGGCTCCGGCTTATGATATTTGTTTTGCCTACAGGCCGGATAGCCAATGGGTGAGTCAACATGCTTTAAGCATCAACGGAAAGAAAAAAGATATAGCAAAATACGATTTACTGGCAATAGCAAAAATGAACAACATCAAAAAAGCAGAAAACATTATTAATCAGATTGCTGCCAAAGTAAAGCAGTGGCCACAATATGCCGAAGTAACAAAAGTTGCGGCTACGCAAAGAGATGCCATTCACAAAACATTAATTCCATTAACAGAATAGATAGGCTCTTAAAAAACCACTAATGCTAACATGTTAACGATATTTTTTTGTCATCTAATTGATCGAATTACACGAATTGTACCTGCCAAAGGCAGGTAATAATTTGATTAATTAGTGTAATTCGATGATAACTTTTTTCTTTGATTTATAGATGGGTGCTGCCTGTTTTGTCTGGAGGGTGACTCCCGCAAAGCGCCCGCCTTGCCGCGAGGCAGGGCTTTAATTTTCAAATTAATTTAGTCCTTTATTGGTATAATTTTCCAATTGTTGTGAAATCGTGCTTTTCAAAAACAACTTGGACTCGTTGTGAAAAGGTTGCAATCTCTACCAGTTTTTTTGCTTCCCATCCCTCTCTCATAACAGATCCATAATTAACTTAATAATCGTTACCGAACCTTTATCCATTTTGGAGAATGCAAACCATTTTTTGCCCAAATCTTTTAATGATGCACCAATGTGAAAAACCTCGTTTTCATCAATGAAAAGAAAGCGGTCGTGGGCTTTGCTGAATTGCTTAATTTTTAATGTGGGATATTGCGTGTTGAATTTTTCAGCATCCAACTGCTTTAGTTCAATTGTATCGAGCCTGTTGAAGATTGAAGCATTGCTTGTAATAAACTTTCGCATCTCTACAAAAGCATTCATAATGGTAATACTTACTTTTATTGCGGTTTCGCTTCGCAATACTGCCGAAAGCATTGATACGCCTTGTTCGGTAAAAACATAGGGAAGATATTTTCTATGTTTGCCTCTTCCATCTTCATTTTTTAAGGTGCCATTTTGGAACCTTAAAGATTTATTTTCATTTTCTAAGGTCACAAATTGGAACCTTAAAAAATTGACTTCCTCATTGGTGAGTTGAAATCTAAATGGTTCAGGGAAAAGCGTCAAATATATCATACTATATTACACTTAGCAGGTAGTCCGTTTTTTTAAAAGCAATTTCCCAGAAAAGTATTTGAGAATTATTACTATTTTTGATTGTCCATTTAAAAACCAAAAAACATGAAAACATTTTTAATCATCGTGTGCTGTTTACTATTTATTCAAAGCACTTTTTCACAAACCAGTTTTCAACCACAACAAATAATCTACCCGTTGGGTGCTGCCTATGCAATTCACTCGGCTGACATCGATGGCGATGGCTTGGCCGATATAATTTCTTCATCTACTGGTTCGGATAATGTTTCCTGGTACAGGAATAATGGAGGTGGAACGTCATTTACCGAGTTTGAAATTTCCAATGATGACTATGTAGTTTGGGTTGTATATGCAGTGGATTTGGATAGCGATGGGGACAACGATATCATTGTTGGGACTTATGATGATGTACGATGGTATGAGAATGATGGATTAGGATATTTTTCTTATCGAAAGATAATTACCAATAATGTTGATGTTGTTAAATCGGTACATGCCGGCGATCTGGATGGGGATGGGGATTTGGATGTAGTTTATGCTTCGATGTTTGATAGTAAGGTTGGCTTTAGCAGAAATCGTGGTGATGGTACCTTCGATTACACCACTACAATTGTAACTGGTGCGGCTGATGCCCGATGCGTGTATGCTGTTGACATCGACAATGATTCGATTTTGGATGTGGTATATTCCAGTTATTCCGATAATAATGTTTCGTGGAATAAAAACCTTGGGGATGCAGTTTTTGGTGGGAGGCAAGTGATTGGCGACAATCTAAACGGTGCGATTTGGAACTATGCCGCCGATTTGGATAATGATGGCGACAAGGATATTTTGTCGGGTTCGACAGACGATAGCAAAAAAGCCATTTATAAAAACAATTTCAATAGTAGTATCGATTACTTTGAAGTGTTTTGTGTGGGCGATAGTGCATATATCTTAGGGCAATGGGTTCACGACCCCGGACATTTTTACGATTCCCTCAACACCATTTATGGTGGCGATAGCATTGAAAATTATTATGTTGCCGTATTTTTCCCTCCCAATACATTTAACATTGTCGGCAACCCGTCAGTAGTGGAATACGAAATACATACTTATTCAGCCCCGGTAAGTTTAACACACACGTATGAATGGGAAGTACAAAATGGAAATATTGTTGAATATTTTGCAAATAATTCCATTGCCATTCACTGGGGTGCCTGGGGAAGTGGTCGTGTAAAAGCAACAGCCATAATTCCTGAAACCGGATGCGCTTCCAGCGACAGTTTAATGGTTTCTATTAGTGGTGTGGGGATTTCAGAACCCACTTCTAAAATTGCAAGGGCACTTCCTAATCCTGCTGATAGCTATCTTTTCATCAACACTCCAGATATAAACCTGAACGTTGAAATATTGAATAATTCTGGCAAAAGCACCATTTTATCAAAAGACAGGAAAATAGATGTCTCGGAATTGAAAGATGGAATCTATTATGTATTGTACAAAGATGAAGTGGGGAAAACTGTTGGCCAGAAGACTTTTTAAGTGTCGATCTCAATGGTGATGATATTCCAGATTTGCTTGTGCGGGACGAGGATGACCAGAGTATTTATTGGTTCGAAAATATTGTTCCAGGTTTGCTGGGATCGAAACAAGATATTGCCATGAACCTGGGCTATTCCACAGCCATATTTGCTGATGACCTCGACCAGGATGGCGACAATGATGTGTTGGCTACTTTTTGGTCGGCAGGAAAAGTGGCCTGGTACGAAAATCTTGGGAATGGAAACTGGGGTACTGAACAAATAATTACAAGCGAGGCTGCGGGGGCAAAGGATGTTTACACTGCCGATATTGATGGTGATAATGTGCCGGATGTTCTATCGGCATCAAGCCTGGATAATAAAATTGCCTGGTATAAAAATGATCCTCCGGGAACATTTGGCCCTCAAATTATCATCTCCACCAATGCAACTTATGCCAGAAATGTCTTTGCTACCGATTTGGACAACGATGGAATGAATGATGTCCTTTCGGCATCTTTTAACGATGGCAAAGTTGCCCGCTACATGAACCAGGGTAATGCCATCATAGGTCCCGAAATTATTGTTTCAGATTCAGTTGCCCAAACGAAATGGGTATATTCATCTGATATAGATTATGATGGAGATATGGATATTCTTTCTTCTTCATTGGGTGACAGGTACGTTTGTTGGTATCCCAATAATTTTTGCAGCAAATCAATCATGGATGCCCAGATATGCGAAGGTGATAGTTTATGGATTTATGATACCTGGATAAAAACAGAAGGATTTTATCAGGACACACTGACTACAATTTTTGGCGGCGACAGTACCATTACTTACAATGTTTCCGTTAATCCACCACCAGATACTTTTTTGATAAACGGTTTGCAGGAGGTTTACGAAAACCGAAGGGGAATATATTCGGTTCCTTTTGATACTTTACTAAGCTATTTTTGGGAGCTTGAAAATGGAACTATAACAGATTCAGCCGCAAATATGATTGAGGTGGAATGGGGCAGCATCTCACCAGGATTTATTAAAGCATTTGCAACGAATAATGAAACCAGCTGTTCTACTGAATCGATACTCGAAATTTCCATCGGCCCTGATGCTATTGATTTTAAAAGCCATCCAAAAATTAAGATCTATCCTAACCCAGCAATTGACTTCGTTTCTATCGAATCGAATGCTTCACCTTTAACTGTGGAATTTATCGATAAATTTGGTCATTTAGTTCTGCAAAGCAAACAATCAACGATCGACATTTCAATATTGAAAGGCGGCAGCTATTTTCTAAAAGTCAGTGATGTGAATTCGGATATCCTTCTTATCGAAAAACTGATTGTTATTCGATAATCACTTTTCGAGTGGATGTCTTTTGGTCGGAAGATACTTTCAACAAATACAATCCGGGAGGCACATCCTCCACATTTAATGATACTGTTGCTGTATTTGAATTGGGCGAGAACTCCAAAGATTTAAGCTTCTGCCCGCTTTGATTGAATAATTCAACAACACAAGTTTCAGCCAACCATGCCGGGTTTATTTCGATATTGAGTTGTCCGGTGGCCGGATTAGGGAAGCAGTGGATGGTTTCATTTTCAAAAATTTCATTCTGCTCATCGATGCTTATAACATCGGTAAAATAAAGCTCAAGGCTGATGCAGACAATGGAAATAATAGTTTGCCCTCCAATGATAACTTCTATATAATTGTCTTCCTGGTTCACACCCCAATTGTTATCATCCCATTCATAAGCAGTGGCATTTATTTGACCCGGTAAGAAAATACACTCAGTCTTTCTGATATTTTGCCAAATGCTGTATTCCCAGAATTGATCTATTGTGGAGAGCCTATTCCTGTTGCTGTCGTAAATGTAGGATTTCATCATGCTATTTTGCCATGTGCTGTTTGTCCAGTATTGGGAAAACTGAGTGAGAAGGTCTCCATTTTCATCATACATAAAGGTTGTTGTCACGTAATTTACCCATACACCGTTTTCCCAGACTTGTTGGAATCTTGACAGTAAAATTCCGTAGGAATTATATGTGTAGGTTGTAAACGAGTAATTTACCCACAACCCATTCTGCCACTTTTGATATAAACCGGATAATCGATTTCCATTATCATCGTACGTTTGCGTGAATAGTGTTGAGTTAACTAAGATGCTGTTTTCCAATTCTTGACGTAATGTGGTTTGTCTATCACCATTATTATTGTATGTATTGGTTGTAAGAGAATGACCAACCCAAACACCATTTTCCCAGTTTTGACTATAATAAGTCAGGATATTACAATTGGCATTGTATGTTGAGGTAGTTAGGGAGGAATTTGCCCAAGCCCCATCTTCCCAGTATTGGAATAAATAAGTCAGTACATTACCATTGGCATCATATGTTGAGGTAGTAAATTGGGAATTTAGCCAAGACTCGTTTTGCCAGCTTTGTAATAAAGATGTTAAGAGGTTGCTATTATTGTCGTAATTATGTGTGTAAATCCAATAATTCACCCAGGTATCATTTGTCCAGACCTGAGTAAGCCTGATTAGCAATAGACCATTGGTGTTGTAGGTATAAATAGATTTTAACCAATTTACCCAGGATCCATTTTCCCAGTTTTGGATTAACTTAGTGAGCAAGTTTCCATTTGCATCGTAGGAATACAATTCTTTAGTAGTTCTATCTTCATGCACAATTATCAAAGAATCAATCTGTGTGGCTACTTCGGTGCTTAGGATAATCGGTTGATGGAAATCCATTACTCCATGCCGGAAAATTTCATGGTTTTGTTCAAGATAAGTGTGAGATAGTAATTGGGGATTTTGCTGAAAGTTATTTTCGTCCTGAAAGAAATTATAGGATTCCTGTTGCGCAAACATCGGCCAGGCAATCAGGAGGGTGAAAAGCAAAAGAAGAAGATTTTTCATATCATTAGATTTTAAGATTATAAGTCCCAAAACTACACATTCAAATTTTATCAGCAAATTTTAGCCATAAAAAAAATCACATCAAAGATGTGTGCTAAGTCATGTGCTAAAAATAAAAAAGGTTACATCTTTAATTTGTATCCCCTCAAAAAATACAGGTAGAATAAATATTGCCTCTAAGGGCTTGCT
>CAZQIV010000153.1:0-14887 GCA_964593705.1 uncultured Lentimicrobiaceae bacterium
GAGCAAGCCCTTAGAGGCAATATTTATTCTACCTGTATTTTTTGAGGGGATACACAAAGAAAACCCCTTGCCTGAGTATATGATCGACATTCTGCGGCAGGTAGCTTACGGTACTACTTACAAAACAGCATTGCAAAACCAGATGGCCGCACACAACCGCCTGAAGACCCGTGCTGCCAACGATATGATCCGTAGCATCCTGAACGAGGAAGAATCCGACTACGATGCCCTGCGCAACTGGTTAGACAACCTCGGTGGTGTAAAAGCAGACCAGCAGATCATCGATACTTACCTGGCCGAAGGCAATGTAGATGATGCTATGGCACTGGCAGAAATGATACCGGAACTCTACCAGTTGAGCGGGTACGACCTGGATGAGTATGACTATTACATGGAAATACTGGATATGCGGGTTGATTTGTTGCAACAGGGTCGGAGCTACGATGGACTGACAGGTAATGAAGTAGCCCAATTGGAAAGCCTGGCACAAATCAGCCATGGTACGGCCGGCGCCCAGGTGCGAGCCATTCTCGAACATGGCTACGGCTACCATTTTTGCGATTGCCTCAACATCACCGACAACCAGGGCTTTAAAAGCACTGCCATCAATCCGGCGTTGCTCAACCAGGCTTATGGCGTAAGCCTCACCGTTGACCCCAATCCAGCCAGGGAATGGGCCGCCTTTGACTATACCTTACCCGAAGCTGAAAGCAAGGGTGTGATCAGGATCACCAACGCACTAGGCAAGGTAGTCAAGGCCGTGGATGTTACAGGAACCCAGGGTCAGTATATATGGGATACCCGTGATGCGAAGCCAGGCGTGTATTTCTACACTTTTATCGTGAACGGTACAGGCAATACATCCAAACTTATAATTACTAAATAATTAATTCACAAAAGCAGGGAAATTTATTTCCCTGCTTTTTACATTAACTTTAAAAAGATGATTAATAAACTCAGTTATATTATTCTTTTATTGTCACTTCCGCTATTTATAACAGCACAATCTTTTAACATTGAATGGCAAGGCTGCTACGGAGGGAGTGATTGGGAATCTCCATTTGATATATTGATGACTGATAACGCATACCTTATAACTGGCAGCACACGATCATCTGATGGTGATATATCGTATTTCAATGGTATATCTGATATATGGTTAGTCAAAATTAGTAACACTGGAGATTTACTTTGGGAAAAGACTTATGGTGGTAGTCAAGGAGAAGGCAGTGTCAGGTTATTTGAAGCTGGCAAGGGTAACTATTATATTATCGGAGCATCCAATTCAAGTGATGGGGATATTTCTGATGATCCTTATCCCGATTCATGGGATTTATGGTTACTCAAAATCGACTCAGTTGGCAATATCATCTGGGAAGAAATTTATGGGGGGAATGGTGACGAAACGGTATGGACCGGAATTACAACAGATGACGGCGGGCTTGTAGCTCTGGTATGGACGGCATCGAGCGACGGCGATATTTCAAACTACTACGCTTACTACGATGCCTGGATGATCAAGGTAAACAGCGATGGCGAAAAGGAGTGGGACTTTACCTTGGGCAGCCCTGGTATGGATGCGGGTCAGGCCATTATTCAAACCAGTGACGGCGGCTTTCTTGTGGGTATTTCTACTGTCCTTTTTGAGGGTGGTAATATTACATGCACACCACACAATATGGATTATACTGAAGCCGTGCTGGTCAAACTGGATGCAAACTTAAATATCGAATGGAATCGTTGCTATGGCGGAAGTATGGATGACCTTGTCACTGGCCTTCTCGAGTTGAACGATGGATACCTTATTGGAGCTAATACTCACTCAAATAATGGTGATGTTTCTGGTTGCCATGGAGATGCTGACCATTGGATCGTAAAAATTGACTTTGATGGGAATATCCTATGGCAAAAATGCCTGGGAGGAACAGGATCAGAAGGATATACCCGGATATATAATGTTGATGATAGTTTTATTGTTACAGGCACAACCCGGTCTCATGACGGAGATGTAACGGGAAATAATTCACTTAGTGAATATGACAGAGATATCTGGGTTGTAAATTTGGACAGCGATGGTGAATTATTATGGCAACATTGTTTTGGAGGCATTCTTAATGAGGAGCTGTATTTCGGCTTCCACTACAAAGGTGAAAACAACTTCGTAATAGCCGGCCAAACGGATTATGGCCCTTCCTTTGATGTGGCCTGCACACCGTATGGTGGAAATGGGTTCGACAGGGATTTCTGGGTATTCGAGGTAAAGGATACCACGGTGAGCGTACATGAAAATGTACCAGCTAATGCAACTTTAATCGCCTACCCCAATCCCGCAAAGGATTATGTGTGTTTTGAATACACAGGCAAGGATACATACAAAGCTAACACACTCAAAATATTCAACAGCCAGGGAGCCGAACTCAACAACCCTGTAATTTACAACTCCGGTTCAAAAATAGTTTGGGATACCCGCGATGTTAGTCCGGGTGTGTACATGTACTCATTTATCCAAAATGGAAAAATTACCACGGGAAAATTTATTATTCAAAAGTAAATTAAAAAAAACAAAGAAAGTCATACCGTGAATAGCTCAGGGCAGTTGTGCTCTATTATGAAAAACTGCTCCACCCCCGGAAATAATTCACGGTGTGACTGGTATTAGCCTGGCCAAATAATCGTAATGCGGCCCTTCCATCACCAACTCACATTCAAAGCCATGCTTTTGGGCGTAATCATTTAACAAATCAAAATCTACAAAAAGCCAGTCGAAGGCTTCTGATTTTTGATCTTTGTAGCCAAACTGATATTGTACTTCTCCATAATAATTGCTGTTCAGATCGATCATTACCGAACCATCCTCCTCTTCAAACATAAAAAGGATATCAGAAGAATCCAACAAAACCTGCCCTCCGGGGTTTAGTAATTTTCGGATTTGAATAAAAAACTTATCCAAATTTTCCAATCTCCCACAAATTCCAATGCCATTCATCAGCATCAGGAGGGTATCAAATTTTTCATCGGAAAGGGTGAAAAAATCTTGTTGCTCCACATTTTTAACTGAGCGCTTTTTCATTACATCCACAGCTCCTGCCGAAATATCAAGGGCTTTAACCTGCAAGCCTTTTTCCTGCAAAACTAAACTGTGACACCCGGCAGCTGCGCCAACATCCAAAACCTTTCCCTTACACAATTCGAGTGCTTTTTTCTCAAGTCCCGGCATTTCATCCCAGGTTCTAAAAAAGTGTTTTACACTAATTTCGTCCGGTTCGGAAATATCGGAAAATACATCCATCTTTGCATTTTCATTTCCTGATAAATAGTCGAGCAGCGCATGGCCGACAATGTCGGGTTGGATTTTGTGAGGCATATCTGATTTTGTTAATTCATTCACAGCATACGAAATTTTGTAATTTTGCCGCAAAAATAGGTTTCAAAACATTAGTAAGCATAATAATAATGGTAAACAGAGAATTAATCAATCCAAAAAGTATTGTAGTAGTTGGTGGCTCAAACGACATTACCAAACCCGGCGGGAAAATCTTAAAGAACCTCATCGATCATAAGTTTCAGGGTGATTTGTACGTAACAAATCCAAAAGAAACTTTGGTACAGGGGATAAAAAGCTACCAGGATCCGGGGCAACTTCCCTGGGTTGATATGGCCATTATTGCAATTGCAGCACGCTTTGTACCCTTTATTGTTGAGATGCTTGCCGAAGAAAAGCACACCCGGGCCTTTATTATCTTATCGGCAGGTTTTAGCGAAGAAAGCGAACAAGGCCGGATTTACGAAGAAGAAATTGTGGCCACGGTAAATCGTGTGGGCGGTTCACTAATTGGGCCAAATTGTGTAGGTATTCTAACACCCAAACATGCCAGTGTTTTTACCGAACCCATCCCCAAACTTAATCCGAAAGGGATCGACTTTATCTCGGGCTCAGGAGCAACGGCAGTTTTTATCATGGAATCGGCTGTGCCCAAAGGCCTCACTTTTAATAGTGTTTTTTCGGTGGGTAACAGCGCCCAAATGGGTGTTGAAGAAATTTTGCAATATTTTGATGAAACCTTTGACCCGGCAACAAGTTCGCGGGTAAAACTGCTGTACATCGAAACCGTTAACAAACCCCAAAAGCTGCTTAAACATGCGTCTTCGTTAATTAGAAAAGGGTGCAGGATTGCCGCTATCAAGGCAGGCTCGTCCGAAGCCGGCAGCCGTGCAGCCTCGTCGCACACCGGCGCTTTGGCAAGTTCGGATGTTGCGGTGGATGCCTTGTTCCGTAAAGCCGGAATTGTGCGTTGTTATGGCCGTGAAGACTTGATTGCTGTGGCTTCGGTGTTTATGCATCCCGCGCTAAACGGAAAAAATATAGCCATCATCACCCATGCCGGCGGCCCGGCAGTTATGCTCACCGATGCACTTTCAAACGGCGGCTTAAAAGTTCCCCACATCCAAAATAAATATACCGCCGAATTGCTCGAAAAATTATACCCCAGCTCATCGGTTGCCAATCCCATCGACTTTTTGGCCACCGGCACTGCCGAACAATTGGGCACGATCATAGATTACGTGGATAATAAATTTGATGAGATTGATGGCATGGTAGTGATTTTCGGAACACCCGGATTGGTTAAGGTATTTGATGCCTACAATGTGTTGGATGAGAAAATGAAATCCTGCTCAAAGCCCATTTATCCTGTTTTACCATCCATTTTAACCGCTAAGGATGAGGTTGCCGATTTCCTGGAAAAAGGTAGGATAAATTTCCCTGATGAGGCCATTCTTGGAAATGCCTTATGCAAAATATATAATACCCCCCACCCTGTTGCCAAAAAAATCGAATTGCCGGCAATCGATAAAACTAAAATCAGAAATATTATTGATGGCTGTGACAATGGCTACCTTTCACCACAAAATGTGATGGGTTTGCTGGATGCTGCCGGAATTTCGAGAGCCGGTGAAGCTGTGGCGGATAATATTGAAGATGCCGTTAAAGAAGCTTCTCATCTTGGTTTTCCCGTGGTAATGAAAGTTGTGGGACCTGTTCACAAGTCGGATGTTGGTGGGGTAGTTTTAAATGTGAAAGATGAAAAGCAGGTAGGCATCGAATTTGAAAGAATGATTCAAATCCCTGAAACCAACGCTATTTTAATACAGCCGATGCTTTCGGGAACCGAACTTTTTGCCGGGGCCAAATTTGAACCCAAGTTCGGCCACCTGGTACTTTGCGGCATGGGTGGAATTTTTATTGAAGTTTTAAAAGATGTGAGCGCTTACTTAGCTCCACTTTCGATGGATGAAGCACTGGAAATGATACGGGGCTTGAAGAGTTACAAAATAATCCAGGGAGTTCGCGGTCAAAAAGGAATTGATGAACGTAGGTTCGCGGAAATTATAGTTCGTTTATCGGCACTGGTTACCGTTGCTCCTGAAATTGTAGAGCTCGACCTGAACCCTTTGCTCGGGAACGAAAAAATGGTAACTGCCGTGGATGCGAGAATAAGGATTGAAAAATCCTAATCCACCATAAAATAAATTTCGCCAGTTCTATAACTTAGTGAATCTTTGTGCCCTCAGTGCCTTAGTGGTTTGCAACTAAAATTCACCACTCAGGCTCTTAGATCACTCAGAACCAATCCCATGGGGGATGCCCGCTTCGCGAGGCGAGCCTATGGCATAAGAAAAAAGGATTAAATACAATCAATGCGATTCAACAAAAAAAAGCCCTTACCTGCATTGAAATATCCATCCGCCATGCTTTATGAGCCTTTGTTATATGCAGGCAATTCTTATTTCTTTATTATTTTTTGAGCCGTGGTGCTTTGATCTGTTTGCAGTTCAATAAAATATATTCCAGAAGGTAAATTCTCAGAATCCCAAGTTAACTGATGAATTCCCTTTTCTTTAATTCCATTGAAGATTATTGCTATTTTTTCACCCAACTGATTGTAAATTGATACTGTAATTTTTCTTTCCTCTTTGAGTGAAAATTCGATATTTGTTGTTTGATCAAAAGGATTTGGATAGTTATGTACACCAAAAATGATTTTTTGATTTGTCTGGTGTGTGCCAGTATAAATCCCCGGTGGCATCAATAATGAATCAAGGAATATAAAAGAACGCTGTTTGAAGCCGGCAGGCATTGCATGGCCGCTGGTACAGTCATAAAATTCATACGGAAGACCCATCAAATCAAGCGAATCTTTAAAAGTAATGTTCATGGGGTACAACAACCATTGATCATTACTTCCACATCCGAACAAGATTCCAACACTGTCCACCGGGCTCAATTGATGAATTAGATATGCGATATCCTGAAGATAGCTTTTTGCTCCTATTGTATCAATAGGATCACCATACTCATCGGCAGGAAAATCAACGTTTTGAGGGTTAATATAAATTTGTTGAGAATTTAAGTTAGGTGTCCAAGCTCCACTCGCCAAAAACAATGACATAGTAAAAGATCCTGTATTATAAAAATCATAAAAAAAAGTAGGACCCGGTTGATTTTCTTGAAAAACTTTTATTCCAAATTGTTCAACAAAATAAGGATCTCTTCTGTTGATTGCCCCCGCAAATGAAGACAATGCCCGAAATTTATCTTTATGTAAAATACCATACCTGAAGGCGCCGTATCCCCCCATAGAGTGTCCGAGTAAAGCCCTTGCATCCCGACCTGGGATTGTTCGAAATGAAGAATCAATCCAATCAATCAGGTCACTGACCATGTAATCCTCATAATCTCCCCATAACACAGAATTTACATAATATGATCCACCAAAAGGTAAACAATAATTATCAGCACCTACCATGATCACCGGTTCAATTGTCCCATTATTAATCAATTCTTGCAAAGTGTATAGCATTACGCCCATATTGTTGTCATTCCAACCATGCAAATAATAAATTACCGGATAGTGCCAATTGGGATTTTCATCATATCCCGGGGGAAAATAAATATCTACCATTTTTTCTTCGCCAAGCGCCTGGCTGTAAAAAGAGGTGTCGATCTTGTTGTACTGCGCAAACAGCAAATTAGCTGTCATTAAAATTACAGTGATAATTGTAAATTTTTTCATGATAAACTCCTTTTTTGTTGGTTAAAAAATTATTTGATTAAAATCTTCAAAATCAAAATTACTATGGTGGAAGGCCAGATTTTTTGCGGATACAGTAACGTTGGTGGGAAATGTAGGAACGTATGGGTTTTTTGGATTAACGTAACCGGGTTTCACTTTCAGTGTTTTGCTTTTGGGGCTATTGCTTCGCTTCGCTCGCAAATTCCATCTTCGTAATTCAATAATTTCAAATCATTCCCTCTTCCATATATTTCTCATACTCGCCCAAATCCCACTCCAGGTTCATTTCTTCAAACATCGATTTGGCTTTTAAAAGGCATTCGGTTCCATTCATGCCAATTATTCTTTCTTTTCTGTTTTTCGGATCTCGCAGGAATTTACCGGCTTCAAAATAAGTGCGGGAGAGTTCGAGCTTGCAATCATAACCCAAACCGGATTCGATCGATCTTCTAAAATTCCGTAATGTTTTGTTCGGTTTGTTAATCATCCAAAAAATGCTTGCCCTCAAGCGATAGGCTTCCGTTAGGTTCTTCTTTGCTTTTTGAGCAAGGTTGATTAACTTCCAGGAAGTTTTCAATATTTGTCTGGCATCCTTTTTATTTTTTCCCTTTTGTTTGTATTCTTCTATTTCGAACCAGGTTTTTGCAATATAGAGATTAACCATGCTTGCGAGCATTCTCATGCTTTTAGCATATTTTTCTGCTTCTATAAGGTTTGTCCGGGCTTCTGAAAATTCCGACCGTAAAGTAAATGCTAAAGATCGAAATGAGTATAATGCTATTAACACATAGTTCAGGTTATTTCTCCGGAGGAAACTGAGCATATTATCGGTGATTAGAAGTACCTCATCCAGCTTTCTGAACTTCAGGTTGAAGGCGATGTTAACCCTGTGGTATTGCGCCAGACAGGCATTGCTATCAAAGGCCTCTGAAATTTGAAATATTCGGTTTAGCAAGTGCAAAGCCTGCTTCTCTTCACCCCTTTCTACCAAATTCAAACAAGCAAAAAAATAATAGGTCGTTGGAGAATAATATTCACCTATTTGAATACTATATTTTATTACTTTTTCTTCATCCGTAGTATCGGGTTTTTTGCCCACATAATAATCATACATTTGCACACAAAACTTCCAAAACAACCATCCCTGTACAAACTTTTCATCTTTGATGTTTTTTCCCCAATTGATCAAGCTCTTTCCTAAACTAAAATGAATTCCGGTATAGAAAAACAGAGCACTCCCCATCAATAACGCCATCGCTTCATAGTTCCCGAAATGTTTTCTTTTAAGGAACCTCACGATATATACACCTTCGAAAAACATTTTTTTTGGATCCACAAATGTTAGAGCCTGCGCTTTGATTCTACCAATTTTAATTAGCTTACGAGTGATGTCATCACTTCTTGCCGAGGGATTATATTTCACAAAATAAATAATCCAATAAATTCTTATTATATTAATAATATGCGCAGACAATCTATGCAAATCAGATTGCGGAAATGGTTTATCATAGTGTGCGAATAACCTTTCGCAATATTTTACTGTTTCAATATATTGGCCTGTTGCTCCGAGAGCCAATACCATTTTTTCTTCCAGATCAATAATCTTTTGTTTGTTATATATATTATTATTGTACAAAAGTTGCAAAGCCTGATTAAAAAAATTAACAGCTTCTGAAGATGCACCTGATTTCATGGATTCCTCTCCGGCTTTGATTAGGTATTCCTCAGTTTTATCCTGCTGACCTGCTTTGCTGTAGTGATGTGCCAGCGTTCCGTAAAACTCATGGATTCGTCCGGCAAAAACTTTTTCGATGGATTTAGCAATTTTCAGGTGAAGGTCTTTTCTTGATTTTTCAATGATCGAATCGTAAGTAGCCTGCTGGGCAAGGGCATGTTTAAACAGGAATTCAACCTCGTCCTTATGTTTGCGTTCATTGATCAACTGGATATCTTTCAGATATTCTAATTTGCTATCAACTTCTTCGATGGTTTGTGCAGCTTCCTCTAAAACTTTGAAATAAAAATTCCGTCCGATTACTGAAGCCGTTTTCAACAGTTCTTTTGTTTTTCCATCCAGGCGGTCGATCCTCGACAGAATCACATTATCAATGGTTTCGGGAATATTTGCATACCTGATATTTTCAGTCAGGAGGAAGCTATTCTCTTTAATTTCAATCAGTCCTTCATCAATAAAAGATCGGATCACCTCCTCTATGAAAAACGGATTGCCGGAAGCCCTGTCAATAATCAGTTTATTGATTTCGTCCGGGAGTTCAACCTTTTGCAGAAGGTTATCGATCAATTCATCAGATTGTTCTTTTGTTAAGGGTTCAATATTGATTTCCTGGTGATGGTCTTTCAGGTTTTCATTCAGGAATTTTTGGATACGTTCGCCGGTATCCTTATACCCTGGTCTGAACACATTTACAAACAATATCCGGTGTTTTTGAGTAAGTTTAAACAGTGATTCCAAAAAAATGATGGATGAAATATCACACCAGTGGGCATCTTCAATTACAATCACCACCGGACGCACAGATGCCGCTCTGGACAGTAGATCACGCAGATTTTTCATGATCAGGTTTTCCAGGGCTTCCCCTTCAATCCCTTCAATTCGTTCTTTAGGTTTTCCTTCAAGGCGATAGCCCATCATCGTAGCAATAAAGGGAAATATTTCATCATAAGCTTCGGGATTAACACGGCGGATTCCCCTCTGAATCTTTACTGTTTCAACATCTGGTGAGTCTTCTTCTTTGATACCTGCCCATGATTTGATGATTTGAATAATGGGGTGGAAACTGAGATTTTGTCCGTTTGATAAAGCCCGCCCCTCAAAAACAGCTACTCTTTCCAACATATCATTTTGCCTGATTTCAGTCAGTAATCGTGATTTCCCTATGCCGGCTTTACCCACGATACCCACAACAGAACCCCGGCCATTGATCAATTGCATGAACTGCTTTTCAAAAACCCTCAACTCTTTATCCCGGCCAACCATCGCTGAACTGATCATGCGCTTCGATTTCATGTCCCGGTCAGTTGCAATCAACTTTCTTCCTTTCACTTCAAAAATTGCCAGGGCTTGTTTCAAACTTTTTATTGGTACGGGTTCCAACTTATAGTAGTTAAAACTGTCCTTCGTTTTTTCAAAAGTTTCAATGTCAGTAATCACCTGACCCGGATCGGCAATATCGCATACGCGTGATGCCAGGTTAATAGCCTCGCCCATTACTGTTTGCTGTACCTGTCCTTTCGTTTTAATCTCTCCGGCAATAACTGTCCCGGTTTTTATGCCGATCTTAATGCCGACGGGGTGGGGCAATTCATTATCTTCATTAAATTCGCTTATCCTGGATTGAATCTCCAGGGCAGCAATTACGGTTTTTTTGGGTGTATTTTCGATGGCACCATTGATGCCAAAGGATGCTACAACGATATTACCCAGCATTTTGTTGATACTGCCGCCAAACAAATCTACCACCTGGCTGATCAATCCCAGGCATTGGTTCAAGATATGGCTTACCTGCCCGACTTCGATTTTTTCGGATAACTCGTTTATTCCGGTAAGGTCAGCATAAAGGATGGTAGCCTGTATTTTTTTGGATACCTTTAGTTGATTTCCCATGGCAATGTTGCTTTGAAAAAGATTTGATAAATATACTACAAAAGTCCCGTTTTCAAAGATAATAACGGACAGCCCTGAATTTTGAGCGGATACATAAGCGTGGGGGAGAAATGTAAAAGCGTGGGGTTTTGGTGGATGAACGTCCCTGCGTTTTGGGTTCAGCGTTTTACGTTTGGAGTTCTGTCCCTAAGCCAAATCTTCAAACAACTGAAGCAGCACCTCACGTTTGCGGTGCGAAACAGGAACTACCGAACCATCAGACATCACCACATCACCACGGTCGGTTTTGTCGAAATAACTGAGCCTGTTAATATTAACGATGTGGGACTTATGTACGCGATAAAATCCTTTGTCGATCAACGATTCTTCATAATCTTTTATAGCTGTGGAAACAAGAACCTTTCTTCCATCCTTGATGAAAAAGGTGGAATAATTGCCATCAGCCTCAATCCTGATGATATCATCAAGCTTTACCAGGTGAATGTACTCGTTGGTTTTTAGAATGATTTTATTGGTTTTGTTGAGGGCCTGGAGGTTTTCTTTAAAAACATTCAACTGCAATTTTTCCTCATACCTGATAATATCATCGGCCTTGTTGATTGCTGATGCCAGTGCCTCCACATCAAAAGGTTTCAGAATATAATCGATGGCAGAAAACTTAAAAGCTTTGAGGGCATATTCGATGTATCCTGAAATGAAAATTACTTTAAAATCGGGCCTGTCGAAATGCCTGATCAAATCGAAGCCGCTGCCATCCTGCATTTTTATGTCCAGTAAAACCAGGTCAGGTTCATGTTCATTAATAGCTGAAACTCCAGATTCAACACCTTCAGCCCTGGCCACAATTGTTACACTGGGGCAATAGGATTCAACTGTTTTGGAGATCAGCTTCCTGATCCCGGGATCATCATCAATGATAATGGCTTTTATCATCGTACGAAGATACGGAAAAACAGTTTGGTAGTCAAGCGTTGGAAAAATGTTTTTGGGCTCTATGTAATATTTGGCAGAACTGTTGATGTCAGATGTTGTTCCTTCAGATTATTCACTTCTTTTAAATACCCGGGCCCAGTCGATATCAATATCTTTATTTATTGAATCCCGGAACCTTTTGAAGGTTTTATTGTCCCTGGTGATTTTGGAAATTGGGATGGCAATTGAATTTGGAAGGTGTTTTTGTATGAGCGCAACCCCTTGTACATTCATTGAATGGACCAGCACTTTTGCATTTACATTTCTTGATCTTTTTATAAATTCCGCAACTACATCACCACGCTCCTCACCATCCAAATCATAATCCAGCGAAATAATATCAAAATCATAAACACTGACCAGGGTATTAGCCCGTTTGGCTGTATTGGCTAAAATCCAGGCATGTTCCCTGAACAGGTTCTTCAATATCCCCTGACGCTCGGGGCTATCCTCGATGATTAATATTTTCAATACTGATTTGGCCATACAATAAGGTTAATTGACATAAAAATACAAAGGTATGTTTTGTGGAAATATAAAATGGAAACATTGACGCTGAGGTGTCCTATGTCGTTGAAGGATGTCAGATGTCAGATGTGAGATGCCCGCCTTGCCTTTTGAGATGGCCCTCACAAGGGCGAGGCAGGTAAGATGCCTGATGGAATTTCCTAACATCTCATATCAAACATCAAACATCTGAGTTCTGACATCAATTATTTTAAAAGCAAAAGCTTCCTGCTCTCCGAAATTCCATTCGTTTTAAATCTCGACAAATACATCCCTTCTTTTTTTCCCTCGACTCGCCTCGCGAAGCGGGCATCCCACACAAATTGCAGTAGTCCCATTTTAATATTGAATAAAAAAACAAAAGCCCCGCTTTTCGGCAGGGCTTTCAAACTATTATCCTCTTTGCTCTTCTCGCTTTTTCTCTTCAACCTTTTTAATAATCTCCTCCTGCAAAGCTTTTCCAACAGGCATATATTTAAAGAATTCCATGGAGTAGTTTGCCCGTCCGCTGGAAACGTTTCTAAGTGCAGTTGCGTATCCAAACATCTCCATCAAAGGCACGGTACCATTTACCTTTTGACTACCCTTGCGATGACGGCGCATGGATTCAATCTTTCCACGGCGCTTATTTAAATCACCAACCACATTTCCGATGTAATCATCAGGAACGTTGATCTCGATCTTCATAACGGGTTCGAGCAATACCGGATCGGCTTTCAAAAAACCTTGACGGAATGCCATAGATGCACAAGTTTGGAAAGCCATATCCGAGGAATCCACAGCGTGGAAACCACCATCGATAAGCACAGCCTTTACATTCAATATGGGGAAGCCCGCCAACACACCCCTGTCGAGGGTTTTCGTAATACCTTTATTAACCGACGAGATAAATTCGTTAGGAATAGCCCCTCCTTTAATATTGTTAACAAATTCGTAACCATTATCGCCATTAGGCTCAAGGCGAATAACTGTGTGAGCAAACTGCCCTTTACCACCTGTTTGTTTCGAGTGCTTATAATTGCTCACGGTTTCGGCGGTAATAGTCTCGCGATAAGCAACCGAAGGTTCACCGGTAACTACCGGCACACCAAATTCATCTTTAATCCTATCCACGATAATTTCGAGGTGCAACTCCCCCATTCCCGAAATAATGGTTTCTTCGGTTTCATCATCAAATCGTGCATTGAACGAAGGATCTTCATTGGAAAGTTTTGCAAGTGCCCCGCCGAGTTTACCCTGATTTTTCCTGGATTCGGGTGTAATTTTAAGCTCGATAACCGATGGAGGAACGTGAATTGATTCCAACATTATAGGGTTATCTTTATCGCATAAGGTATCGCCTGTTTTAGTCAACTTCATACCTACCAGGGCAACAATATCACCGGGACCCGCTCCATCCACTTCTACACGCTCTTTTGCATGAATTTTCATAATGCGGCCAATACGCTCCGTTTTCCCTTTTGTAGCATTCAAAATAGGCATTCCATTTTCAAGTTTACCTGAAAAAATCCTCACAAAGGTCTGTTGGCCTACATAAGGATCGTTTATCAATTTAAAGGCTAAGGCCGAAAATGGATCTTTAGGTGAAGGAATACGCGTGTGTGTTTTTTCCGGATCATCGATGTCAGTACCAACAACAGCACCAATATCAAGTGGTGAGGGTAAATAATCAATCACAGCATCCAACATCAGTTGAACACCTTTATTTTTATAAGCTGCTCCTGTAAAAACAGGAGTAATCAACAACTTGAGGGTTGCCTCACGGGCAGCTTTTTGCAACAATTCATCAGGAACATCTTGTTCGTCGAAGAAAAGTTCGAGTACCTCCTCATTTAAATCAGCTACTTTTTCTATCAATAAATTCCTGGCCTCCAAAGCCTGTTTTTTATATTCCTCGGGTATATCGATAACTATTCTTTCGTTATCGCCAAAAATGTATGCCTTTTGGGTAATAACATCTATCAAACCTTTAAAATCCTCCTCGGCACCCATTGGCAACTGAAACGGTATAGCATTGGCATCAAGATATTCGTTCATTTGTTTCACAACCTCATAGAAATCGGCACCTGTACGATCCATTTTATTGATGAACGCAATACGTGGAACCCGATAACGATCGGCCTGATTCCAAACAGTTTCGCTTTGAGGCTCCACACCACCAACAGCGCAAAACAATGCAATCATGCCATCAATAACCCTTAACGATCTTTCCACCTCGATGGTAAAATCAACATGCCCGGGGGTATCGATAATATTCACATCATAATCTTTCCATTTACATGAAATTGCAGCAGAAGCAATTGTAATTCCACGTTCCTGCTCTTGTTTCATAAAGTCCATAGTTGCAGCACCATCGTGAACTTCTCCCATTTTTCGGGTGGTTCCGGTATAAAACAAAATACGCTCGGTTACGGTGGTTTTACCGGCATCGATATGCGCCGCGATACCTATGTTTCTAAGTTTTGATAAAGTCATTTTATGATAAATTTCTGTATGTAATTAGTAATCAAAATATTAATTGGTTCTAAGCCAAAATGGCGGCAAAAGTAGTTTTAATTTAACAGGACAAGATTAAGAATAGATAAATGTAAGAATGCGTTTAAAAATTGATGAGACCTGAGTATCATGAAATAACATCACGCTATTTAATCACTACTGTCCGACTAATAATTTTAGATTCTTTCCCGAAATTTCGGGACTCAGAATGACA
>CAZQIV010000154.1:0-14877 GCA_964593705.1 uncultured Lentimicrobiaceae bacterium
ATTGGTTTTCTGTGAATTAAATTACTCTTTCTTAACTTAATGGCATTAGCGGCAAGGCGGGGGTCTATTAAAATTAAATAATAAATAGGATTATAAAGGGATGTAAAGACGGACTGCCTGTCCCGACTTTCGGGAGCCGTCCGTCTCAACGTTCCGCAAGAAAATCTCAAAAACAATAATATCATGAAAAAATAATCAAACTAAGCACAGCATTAATCACAATACCGGCCTTTGGCCGTGCATGCACGATGCTTTGCATCGGCATTACACTTCCGATAATTATCGGGATAACAATTAACCTTTCTACCCTCTCCGCCCAAACCCCGCCCCCACCCAACGGTGGAGACACACCCGAAGAAGGTGGAAACACTCCAGTTGGTGGTGGCGCACCCATTGGTGGCGGGCTTCTTATTTTGGTGGCTCTCGGTGCAGGTTATGGTGCAAAGAAGGTGTATGACTTTAGGAGACAAAAATCTTAATATAGAAGAGTACATTTTTTTCATATAATTTATGCAAGATAATAGCTTTGAGGATATCAAGAAAATATTTTTGTTAGTTTTGTACACGTTATAATCAATGCCATGCTGCCTTTGACAGGCTTTTTCTGTAAATTGCAGTTATACCATTGATTAACTATTTGTCAATTTATAAAATTATAATACATTGAAATCAGGATTTTTATTGCTGCTATTTTTACTTCTTTCAATGTCTGGTTTTACCCAGACAGGAACCGAAGGCTATTACAAAGACATTTTTATGGATGGTGGGGTTGATCTGTACAACAAAACTTACCTCCCGGCTGCCGACGAACTGGGGCTCACAATTGAATACATTGCTACTGAAGATGAAACCCTACAGAATGAAAGAATAATAGGAAATGAATACGATGCCAATGGGATACTACTTTACCCCGATGGTACACCCAGGTTCAGGTTGCTGCACACGAACGGTGGATCGGCATCTACACATGGGACCTCGCTGGATGACCAGGGCAGGATTAATATACGAACATTCTATTATTATGGAGGAAGCTACACCGGAGTTTGTGCCGGTGCTTTTATTTCTTCAATTCACTATCAAACTTCCGGGATAAATCCATCTTATTACCATATTTGGCCCGGGCGGACAAAAGGAACGGGCACGCTTAATATCTATACAGGGCATTTTATTGAACAAGGCTCGCCCCTACTGCAATACAACAATTTTGGAAACGATATGTATATTCCCCATATATATCACAATGGTGGGTGTTATGCGAACGAAGATATTGATTTTCCACCGGGTACGGAAATCCTTTTGCGATATGATAAACCGGGTCCGGGACCCATGAACCATAAGGTGAGTTGCTGGGCATATAAAGAAAATGATGAATCAGGGAGGCTGGTGGATATTGGTTCGCACCCTGAAGATGTAACAAGCGGGGAAGGCCTGGATTTAATGAAGGCTATGCTCCAATATGCAATTGGCTGGACAGGGTAATTTAAGTGTAAAAGGAAACCTGGAAAATGGGATTACAAGAGTGATGGACAAAACAACTGAAGAAAACGATCCGGCATTTACCAAAATTGGAGATAAACAGTATCATCATTTCTTATTGGAAATACCTGAGGACGTTCCACAACTTAGTATCACGGTCTCTTCCCAACAGGGCTATCATTTTAATATTTACCTGAATAAAAATAATTATGCTTTCAGGAGTAACGCACAATATTCAGATATTTCGCTTGCATCAGAAAAGATATTAACAGCCGAACAAGTCAGTGCCGGTCAGTATTATATTGGTGTTGAATGTGAATCCACTGTTTCTGCCATTTCCCACGACTGGGGTTTTGAATATGTGGGCAACCTGGAGGTTTTAAATGGTATTGAATATACTTTACAGGCTGAATATATGCAAACTTCTGCCAATGATCCCTTAAGCAGCATTACAATTGAGATTTATCCCAACCCTGCAACAAACTTTTTGAGTGTCAAAACCAGTAAGGATATTGAATTTATAAGTTTAACAGATATTACAGGAAAGAACTTCGATAAAATCGGGATATGCAAATTTCAAAGGGAATGTCAATTTGATCTTACCCAACTTACCGAAGGCACCTATATTCTGTTATTTAAAGATGAAAGTAATTATTACAGAAAAAAAATTATCAAGCAATAGAAAAGTTGATAACAAGCATAATTTCGTTCAAGGATAGATTAATAGATAATTGCAATCTCTTTTTTTTAGTATTCTTATCACCTGCCCAAGGCAGGTAAAATTCGTGTAATTCGTTCCATTCGATGAAAAATCAAATCATTTGAAGATAGCATAATAATATTTGTCGTACATCCCTTGAAGTGTTTAACCCGGTGATAAAGTAAATTTAACCAAATATCAAAATAATATGAAAATATTCAGGCTTAAATTTTACTTTTTCTTCAAAACACAGCGTAGCTTAATTGCGATTAATTAAAAAAGATTATTTTTATTCGCAAATATGAAATATGCGATGGACTTTATACTTTTGTTTTTTCGTTGTTTTAATTGCTGCCTGTAAAAACGAAAAAAAAACACTTACAGATAATGAACAGGCTTTGGTATCGTTATTTGTCCAGTCCTACAACGACAATCTTGAATCAACAAACCCTGATAGTGCAATAAAGCTATCATTAGCAACCCAAGCATTAAGTAGTAAAATCGATGACCCTGAAATAATTTTTAAGGCAGCCACGCAAACCGGAATAATATTAAAAAACCGACAATGGTACGACTCGGCAATGGTATATTTTGAAGAAGCCAATGACTGTGCCGTTCGGGATGAAAACGATTCGCAAATCGCCAAATCGCTTTATAGAATAGGCGACATTCATTATTATAAAAAGCAATATGCCCTTGCCGGCCAATACTTTAAACAGGCCGCTGTTATCAATAAAAAGCTTGGCCAATATGTACACCTGGCCACAAACTATTCATCACTTGGGTTGATTTTTCAGGAAACAGAGGTTTATGATTCAGCACTTTTTTATTATCAGAATGCCGGGCATCTTTTCGATTCGATAAATGATATGGCCAGGAAAGTTATTGTAATGGGGAATATCAGTGATATTTACAACAAAATGAAAAACTATGACATGGCACTAAAAATTGGCAAGCAGGTTTGCCTGTTGAATGATTCGTTAGGAAATGCCGGCCAAATTGCACGTGGCTACAACGGAACCGGACTAATTTACAAAAACCTGAAATTGTATGACACGGCCATAAACCACTTTATTTTCTCATTAAAATATGCGGAATTAGCCGGAGATGAATATCAAATGCTCATTGCGAAATTTAACATGGGAGAGGCATATTCGATGGCCGGTGATTTTGAAAAAGCTAATCCTCTGCTGGATGAAGTATATACATTTTGTTTGGACAACGAAATTGTTGAAGGACAAATCAGGTGTCTGCTTCGGATAGGCCGAAACAAAAAAGCCGCTGAAAAATATTTTGATACGAAGCTAATGTTTGAAACCGGATTGTCAATGGCGAAAATTCACGACTTTGAATATTTTGAGAAAGAATTTTTGGATGAGCTTATCCAGGTCGAAATCCAATTATTGGAATCCAAAGTGCTTGAAAAATATTACCAAAACCTTAAGCAAGTTGAGGAGCATATCAACTATCAGGAATTAAAAACAAAAATTGCCGGGTTGGATGCCAGATATGAATCCACAAAGAAAAATCACCAGATCAAAGACCTTAAGATGGAAAAAGCATTTTATAAAACCCGAAATACTTTATTAATCATTAGCATTCTTTTGGTCATTGTATCTGCTTCCATCGTTTTTATTTATCTGCGAAAAAGAAATCAACTGTTAAAACATAAACACCTGTTGAGCATAAATGAAAACAAGTTGAAACAATTATCCCTCGAAAAAGCCGAACTTAAATTGAACCTGAGAGATGAAAAAATCGGCCATCAAAAACAACAGATCGAGCAAAAAGTCAAAGAGTTGATGAATGCGGCACTTCACCAGGGGAAATTAAATGCTTTGATTCACAGTTTTAAAGAAAGCCTAAAGCCATTAAGATCTAAATTCCGATCCCAAACCGATAAGGATAAAATGGATCAGGTTTTTCGTCAAATTGAGAAAGCTAACAATAGGGATTCATTACAGGAATTTGACATAACATTCAACGAATTGCACCCAGGCTTCAATAAAACACTCTCAGTAGCATATCCGGATCTTTCACCACGCGAAAAACAATTTTGCGCACTCATATCCCTCAATATGAAATCGAAGGATATTGCTAAACTCCTGCATCTTCACCCAACTTCAATTGATACAGCCAGGCATCGTATCCGTAAAAAAATGAACCTCGGTCCCGACCAAAACCTTACAAATTATTTGATGCAGTTTTAGCACAAACGGTTTTATTAGTATATATTACTTTTTCAAAAAAACAAGTAATGACATCCTTATTTCTAAAATATCAGCTACTTATAGACTCCTGCTTAGAAAATACTTAGATATATTTTCCCGTGTATTCTGTTATTTATTCCGTGATACTAATAGTTTTGTTTTGTCGAAAAGATAATAATAACAAACATGCGAACTAACAAAACTATTTAACTATGAAAAAGAAACTATTTTTTTCCTTAATGGCTCTTCTGTCGGTTGTTTTCCTTCATGCCGCCGACCAGGTAGTAACCAGTAATGCAGGTGCTGGTAACAATACACTCCGGACGGCCATTATAAATGTAGGTGCTGGTGAAACCATTACCTTTAATCTTTCTGCAGGAAATGAAACGATTGTGATTACAGAGGATTTAGAGATTTATGAAAGCCTCACCATCGATGGCTCCAACACGGCCGGAAGTGGGACGAGTGTTACCATACAAGTCACTGTTCCCGGAACCACTGATGAACGTGTTTTTTACTTCTTCTCTGTTAACTCAGGGAAGGTTGCAAATCTAAGCAACATGACCATTAAAGGCGGAGATCTAACATCACAAACTGGAGCCTCCTCCTACGGTGGTAGCATTTATAATGTAAGTTATGGAACGCTGAATTTGGATAATGTTACTGTTTCCGGATCAAAAGCATACAATGGAGGTGGGATTTATGTTCAGGGTGAGGGTGCTAGTCTTTCGATTACTTCCTCAACAATTGATTATTGCACGGCAAGTAAGGGGGGTGGAATTTATGTAGGTACAAATGCAAGTTTAACCATCGCCGGTTCAACCATTAATTACAATACAACTACCAGCGGCGGCGGTGGGATCTACCTCGGTTATGCCGCACCCTTGATAATGTCGAATTCTACTGTCTCCTACAATAGTGTAACAAACTCTAACAATGATGGCGGTGGCGGTATTCTGACCTATAACGCAGTTACACTCACCAATGTGGAACTATCCTATAATACGAGTGTTTGGTTTGGTGGGGGATTACACCTAAGACCTCCCAGCGGAGGCGTAACACCTACACAAACCATCGCCGGATGCGATATTCATCATAACCAGTGTACCGGCATCAAACATGGGGCGGGTGTAGCCATACAGGGTACCAATGGCACTGATATAGGTCACTTTGAAATCAGCAACACATCATTTTACGAAAATGATTTTACCACCTCCACAGGTTACGGCGGTGGCTTGTACACCGAGTTTTATGACAATGGAACCGTGTCAACCATCGATGGCTGTGTGTTTTACAACAATGAAGCAACAAACAGGGGGGGCGGAATATGTTTTCACGATACCTATTGCACTATAAGCAATACAACCCTTGCAAATAATACTGCCGACCAGGTAGGTGGCGGGATGCGTACCAGTGGCTCTACCAATCTCTCCCTGATCAATTGTACGATAGCAGGTAATCACTCCGATAATAATGATTCGGGTGGTGAACAGGGAGGTGGATTCTATTTGGAAGGTTCAACAGCCCTTACATGCAAAAACACCATGATTGCCGATAATTACAAAGGAAGCGGAACTACAGCACCCAATGATTATTACGGTTACTCAGGTACCTTGACCGATAATGGATATAACATTGTAGAAATACAATACGGCTCAATTTCATTTGGGGTGATAAATAATTTCCTCGGCCAGCAGGCCAATCTGTTTGGCACAGGTTTGACCACACAAACGCTTGCAGACAACGGTGGTCCTACCCTAACATTAGCCACATACGCTGGTAGCGTAACCATAAATGCAGGCACACTCATGGGAGCCCCTACTACCGACCAACGAGGATACGAAAGAGTTGGAAATCCCGATATCGGAGCCTATGAATCAGGGGGTACACATCCGGTTGCTACATGGGCAGGCACTACCAACACCGATTGGAATACAAGCACTAACTGGAGCGGTGGCATTGTTCCCGTAGCTGTTTACAATGTTACAATCCCGGATGTTGCAAACAACCCGGTAGTAAGCAGTAGCGATGATGCTTCATGCTTTGACCTGACGGTTAACACCGGTGGCAGTCTTACAGTTCAGTCGGGAGGCTCGCTTATAACCGATGACACCATCACCAACAACGGAGCCATCAATGTACAACAAACAATAAGTGATGGACAGTGGCACTTTATTTCGGCACCAAATAATAACACAACTGCCAGCACCTTTAGTGGCAACTACCTACAAAGCTGGAACGAAACAACTGCCCTGTGGAACGATATTACAAATGCGGCCACAGCGCTAGTCCCCACCCAGGGATATTCCCTCTGGGGAGTGGCCAAGGCAACAACTTATACTTTTGCCGGAACACCAAATACCGGCGAACAAACCATCGGCATGACTTCTGCCGGAGGTGGTGTAAACGATGGTATGAACCTGCTCGGAAATCCATACCCATCTTCCATCGACTGGGATGTGCTGGACGAAACTTATGGTACAATATATTACTGGGACAGCGAAAATGGCCATTACGACACCTGGTCGGGAAGTGGTTCTACAAACGGTGGGCAGCAGTACCTCCCGCCCATGCAGGGATTTTTCGTTTACACAACCGAGGCAAAAGATTTTACCATCGACAACAGCGCACGAACCCACGAAAATGCCACGTCATTTTACAAAAGTGGCAATAAAGAAATTCAACATGGCCTGCGTCTGGAAGCTACTACTGAAAATGGTTTGAAAAATGATATACTACTACTCTTCCGCGAAAACACCAACGCGGGTTTCGATTTTCAAAGTGATGCCTGGAAATTCTTTTCGGGAACAAGCGGAATGCCTGAAATTTACATGATCGCCAATAATCAAAAGCTGGCACTGGAAGCATGTCCCGAAACTGAAACCATCCAGCTTGGTTTTACCAACGACCTGGCCGGAATTTACAGCATCGCCATCAAAGAAATTGCAGACATCCCAGAAGCATTTCTCGAAGACACTAAAACCAACACGTTCCACAACCTCACCAAAGGAGCTTACGAATTTATCTGGAACCCGGAAACGGATATTGAAACTCGTTTTAAGCTACATTTCAAAGCTGTTGGCATTAACGAGAATCAGATCAGCGAAAGCAATATTTTGATTTATGCTGCCGGGCAAGAAATTTTTATCAAAAACGTAAGCGATGTAGAGACGTACAGACGTACGTCTATACTGACGGTTACCGACATACTGGGCAGAACCGTTTTGCAGCAAAACATTAGCGGAAGCGAATTATTCGCCATTCCTGTGGATTTGGAAACAGGGGTTTATATCGTGATGGTGAGGAGTGGCAGCGGCAGCGGCAGTGGAGCATGCTCCACTGTACCACTGCATACGGAGAAGGTGTTAATAAAATGATGACAAAAACAGATTCCTCTCCGCCAGTTGGCGGATCGGAATGACAAGATTGATCGGGTAAAAAGGGGAGTTGAAAGACGAACGCTTCGCGTTCGTCTTTCAACTCCCTAAAACCGACCAACGCCTTGTCACCTCGAAGGTGCGAAGCAACTGAGAGGTCTATCTAAAAAAACAATAATCGGGATGTAAAGACGCACGGCCGTGCGTCTCAACATTCCATAAAAAACAATAATATCATGAAAACACTAATCAAACTTACAACAGCAATCATCATCTTATTAACCATTAACTTGTCTTTCGCCCAAACCCCGCCTCCGCCCAATGGTGACGGCGGAAATCCCAACAGCGGTGGAAATACTCCCGTTGGTGGCGGCGCACCCATTGGCGGCGGTCTATTTATTTTGGTGGCACTGGGCGCGGGCTATGGTGCGAAGAAAGTGTATGATTACAAAAAGCGGGAGATGGAGGAATAGCATAATTTCCCAGTCACCCGGTGAATTGCCCAGGAGCCTGGTACAAATTTCAAAAATGGTTTCGGGATATTTCAAAAGCCTTCACCGGGTGACTTTTCTGAGTAACCTGGTAGGTTTGATCCTAAACCGCCAGGTTTATAGCCAAAAAAGTATTCTACCTTTTAATAATATCTTGCACAAGCGTGCCAAGTGCAAGCCTTTCTTAGAAACTAGCTCAAAGGGTGTTACAAAGTATTTTATTTTTAACGGGAGATGATGACATAGCCCATTTAATAAATTATTGTTATAAGTTAAATCCCTTTCTGTCAAGTTCCAATGAAGATATGTATTTCAATTTACTTGCGATAAGTTTGTTTTTACTGGTCAGTTTAATAACACCAATCGATGAATAAAATTTTTCTATTATTATTCCCTGCCCTGCAAAATACTCTATTAGTACATTTTTAGATATATCTTCTTTTTCTAAGACTGCTAAATACGAATACATGCTAATTATATTGTTTGTATTAATCCCTGGCCAACATCTCTTATCAGTTGTCCGGGGAGTTGTTTTGTTCGTTTTTCCAGTTTACGCCAAATTTCTGATGCTGAATCACCAGGATATGCTTCAAAATACAGGGCAGCGACTCCTGAAACATGGGGAGTAGCCATGCTGGTACCGTTAAGTGTGGCATAGAGGGAGCCGTTTGATGCCAGCTTTGAGAATGAACTAAAAACCCCAACTCCCGGCCCAGATACGTCAACACGTCCGCCATCGGCAGCATTAATTCCTCCATTCGAGAACTTAGCAACTCTTAATAGTTGATCCAAAGCTGCTATTGCCATTATAGATTCAGCATTTGCCGGACTGCTTACGGGTCTTGGTAAAGAGGGGCGTGAGCTATTGTTGCCTGCCGCTGCAACCAACAAAATATTCTTTTCCAAAGCTACTTGTCCCACATGCTCAAAAATTAAGGAAGGCGATTCCCCTACTCCTACCGGCATCCCAAGCGACATTGATATAACTTTGAAGTTCTTTTCTAAAGCCCAATCAATTGCATCGATAATCCCTGAAGTGCTACCCGATCCGGCATTTGATAATACTTTTCCAATAACGATGTTCGACTCGTTTGCTACACCATAGCGAAGGCCATCAATATGAGAAATATTTCCTGCTGCAGTCCCGGTACAATGTGTGCCATGACCGTTTCCATCTTTATCCCAATCTTCTCCCTGAATAAAAGATTTTCCCTGAATACTTCTTCCATTAAAATCAGGATGACCTAAATAAAATCCCGTATCTAAAACAGCAATATCAATTCCCTTTCCCGTGAATTTTGATTTCGACAGGCCAATCACTTCCAAACCCCAGGTCATATTGAGATTCTCGTGATTTATATCTTCCTGCTCTTTTATTATTTCTTCAAGTTCGGTCAATTGCTGTTGCAAGAGAATACTCGTATGTTGGGCTTCTGCTAACTTTTCTAAAGAATTAGCCGTTTTAAATTCTTTCTCTTTTTCATAATAAATCACAGGACTTGTGTTTGCTGCCAAAGAATGGGCCAATTGCCCCTCATCAATATCATCGAGCACTACAATTCCTAAATTTTTAAAGATAATACCCTGCTTTTTGCCCATCAAATCCTGAAGCTGAACCTTTTCGTTTAGTTCGGCAGATGAATTCAACTGAACGTTAAATTCTTTTTGTACTTTATTGATGGCAGATTTTGACTGCTCCTGAAGTACAGCCAAATACCTATTTGGTTTTACAATGTTTTTTGTTTTCATTTTAGTTTTATTTAATAGATGAAAAAATTTCGTCGATCAGTATATAAATGTCATTATTTGTAATAGATAAACGTAGTTTTCTATCGACAAGGCTAATTTGCTGATGTTGTTTCAAATCATTCCAAATTACCTCAATTTTAGTATAATCACCCACTTGGTTCAGATGATCCTGGGTTAACAATTGGTTTTGAATAGCGGACAGAATGAGTTGCGAAAGCATTTCCTTTGCTTCATCAATGGTATGATTTACATCTTCCAATGCTTGTTGCAATATTTCGCTTAAGATCGAAAGGCAATGAAAAGCGGCAATCCATATATTTTCCCTCCTTCCTGTTTTTATTTTCTCTAAGCGCAAGGGGTTAATACCTCTTGCAGCAGTTTCGTAGTAAACAGATAGCTGGCTAACTTGATTCTCATGTTTACTGTCGCCTATTTGATGAAAATAGTCCTGAAATTCTTGAAAAAATTCTTTGATGTGAACATCAAAACCATACGAACGATGTTTGTATTCATCATGCCAGGTAACCAGTTTCGTTGAGAAACCTTTGAGGTTTTTTTGCTTAAAATGTGCGAAGACAACCATTATTCAAAAATTATTTCTTCCATTTCATTTCCATCTTTATCACGCATTTTTACAATTCGGAAACCTTCATCTTCCAACATCACATGGAGGTTCATAAATATTTTATCTTTGTCAGATTCCTTTGTGGTGTCAGGATCAATAAAAATATCATTGAGTTTTACTGCCACAGGTGTAAATTGATTTCGAATCGCATCTTTTAGAATCAAGTTAAGCTCTCGCTTTTCCGAAGAAGTATCAGCAGTACCGAAATCACTATGTGCAAGTACTTTCCGTATAGACTTTGAAAAATCAACTTTGTTAATAGAATCATCTACTTTTTTCACAAACCGATAATCGCTCTTCTCCAAAGTATTTTTCACCTTTAAGAATTCATCTTTATTCAAAGAATCTTTGGATATTTGTGAAATATTAAGCCCTCTTGCAATATTGATTTCTCTGATTTTCGTGTTTACATCAGCGATGAAATTCTCCTGATTCATTTTAAAGTCATACTTGGTATCTGATGTAATTTCTGAAATCTTTATCGGGATATCCAGTTTAACCGAAAGCATAGAGAACCGTGGTACGCGAAAGAATTTCAAATATTCATCTTTTGCATATTCCTGGGCAGTTTTCACGGCTTCTTCATCTGCCTTTTTACGAGCCCGAATTACCTCAGAATTGAGGTAATTCAGGTAATCTGATAGTTTAATCATGGTATCCTTTTATTCTGCTAAAATTCCAAGAACTTTTTCTAATCCTCCTGGCATTTCATCATTGGTTGCCACCACTTTTACCCCCATAGAGTATTCTTTTTCTACCTTTACTCCTGTTGAAGAGGTACGCTTATAAGAGACTGCTACTTTAAACTTAACACCAAAGAACCCACCTTCGGCACTGGCATCAATTCCAAACTCTGAACTCACATCTTTTGAGTAAACAGAATTTAGCTTTACATTGAAATCAATTTCGCAAGTTTCGATACGTAAGCTGGGGATACTTAATACAGATACGAATGGAACAGTTAGCGCGACTTCTTCTTCAAATGTCTTAGTGTTAACATCAGTTCCCTCTGGCACCTCATCAGGTATTATTTTCCCATAATTTGGATTTGCCTTTACCTTAGTGTGGGTGAAATCAACCATCCTAAGTTTGTCATTATCATCAAAACCAACCTCCTTGATGAAATTCACAGTTGCCAATGAAGCATTTGTTTGGGCGGTTACACAAGCGTTGAGCGGCCCTCCAATTAGTTTTTCAAAATCGATGCTGCCAAGTTCTGCTGCAAAATCAGCAGAAGATACGGTAGATGTTGAGAACAATTGCTCATCATCAGCCATTAATTTCGAAATCATTTTTAAAGCCTCTTCCGAATGAGTTAAAACCTTGGTCTCCCAATCAGTTTTATAACTCTTTTTAAAGGATTCAACAACTTTAATAATTTCACCTTTAGTAAGTTCCATTAACTCATCAGGTGCTATGCCACTTATTTTTCCATATTCTTCAGGTGTAATAAGTGTTTGAATACCTTTTAACAGGTCCACCAATTCCTGTTTTGTTTTGGTGCTGTGGTTTTGCTCTAAAAAAATTTTTAAATTTTTCATCTTAATAGTTTTTAATTAATAATTGTTATGTTTTACAGTGTTGTACAATACAACTTGTATTTTTATTTATTGATTTCGATTTCAATATGTAGCAAAATTAATATCGAATATAACCACAAGCATAGCAGAAAATCACCATAAAAAAATTTAGTGGTATTCTGGGTTAACGCACTTGCCTGTTGAAATGTATGGTAGGTACGATATTTCCTTTAACCACAGAATTTCATATATCTGTATCAACCCAAATTAATAAAGTGGCAGATGGATACTATGTAAACGATGTTGACTTTGCCGGCAAGATAGAAAACCCGGGGTAACTATACATGGTGGATGTACACTCGGATCAGGGCATCTTCACAGAGTGTCTGGAGCTGATAATCCCCGGGAGAAAAAGTAACCGGGGCAGAAAACCCACCAAACTTGAGGTAACTACAGAAGACATAAGCATTAGCGAATACCTGAAAATTTTGATCAATATACTCCCTAAGCATTGGTAAATCCCAAATCCACGATTTTTTTATTAACGGCGTAACAATCGGGGGTAATTTTAATTTCCTTCATGGCGGTTTTAGGCATATCGGAGATGAAGGTTCCGGTTTCTGAAAGGATTTTAGATTTTGCCGGCATGGCAACATAAAGCCATTTTGCAAGCACGGGGATTGTTGTGCCCTGGATTAAAACCGAGGTAACCGAGATGAAGAACACGATATTAAAAATCATACCGGCTTTGTCGATCCCGGCCAGAAGCGGATAGGTGGCAAATACAATGGGAACCGCTCCTCGCAAACCAACCCAGGAAATGTAAAATCGCCGGCGCAGCTTCATTTTAAAAAACATCAGGCTAAGAAATACGCTCGCAGGGCGGGCCACCACAATCAGAAATAACGAAATAAGCAAGCCAACACCAACCACCGGGAAAACCTGCGAAGGGAAAACAAGCAGACCCAAAGTAAGGAACAAAACGATTTGCATAAGCCAGGCCAGGCCATCATACATTTTCAAGATCGTTTTTTTATGTATCAAATCCTGGTTACCCAAATAAACGGCGCAAATATAAATGGCCAAAAAACCATTGCCGCCAATAAAGTCGGTGGCCGAAAAAGTGAGGAACATCAACGCGATAACCAAAACCGGGTAAAGGCCTTCGAAGTCGAGTTGGATTTTGTTGATGATTAATTTGCTCACCCATCCAAAACCAAAGCCCAACAATCCGCCAATAATCATTTGCCTCAAAAACAAGGGGATGACCGAAAAAATACTTTGATCCTGGTTTACCACCAGCGAAAGGAAGGCAATGGTAAGCACGTAAGCCATCGGGTCGTTGCTGCCGCTCTCCAGTTCGAGCGTAGGCCGCAGGTTGGTGCGCAAAGCCAGGCTTTTTGAGCGTAAGATAGAAAATACCGCCGCTGCATCTGTAGAAGAAACTATGGAACCCAGGAGCATACTTTCGTAAACAGTAAAGTCGGTAATGAGCCACACGAAAGTGCCGAGCAAAAGCGCCGTAAGCAAAACACCGAGGGAAGACAAAACCAGGCCTTCGCGCAGAATGGGCTTTACCGATGTCCAGTTGGTACTAAGCCCACCCGAAAACAAAATAAAGTTAAGTGATACCACGCCGATGAACCGGGCAATTTTCGGATCATCGAAAAAGATTCCCCCAATTCCATCGGATCCTGCCAACATGCCTACTGCCAGCGAGAGCAATAATGTGGGAACTCCAAATCGGTAGGAAGTTTTGCCTGCAACAATGCTTGCAAAAAGCAAGAGAGAGCCAATTAATAATATGTTTTCGATGGTCAAATTCATTTGTACAAAGATACATATTCCCGTTTGTGGACTGGCTAAATCGTCTTGGTGTGTTTAAGATTATTTGGTTTCAAGCCATCGGGAAAGAGGCTTCAAATTTTGATGACAGTGTGAAGCAGGTTGCTCCCTAAAAAACTTTGTTTCGCATATCTTTTTGCAGTTTGACTTATTGGCAAAGTATGAGTTTGATTAAACGCTTCTTTGACGAGGGAATTGAAGTGGCAGTTGTATTTTATCGGAGGTCTATTTCCTAAAATCATCATTTAATGTATCATACCCTCTTTCGTCTGTTCATAATCCATTTAACTTTTAAAATCCTCGTTCTTAAAGATATATACCAAATTTCTCGTTCTTTATTCCATGGAATTGTATATTCTGAATTATCCTTCCATTTTTAATGTCAGTCTTTTTTTCTTAGTTTGCTTTTTGTCTCTGTAACAGCTCTTTCGGGACTGTTGTTGTTTGTGAAATCTTTATCAAATAAATTTGTTACTAGCCCGATTGATTGTTTACTAAATATCATATCATAACCAACACATAAGCTCATAGAAATATTTAGTTCGGTACTGTGTTGGTTTAAGAATTTAGCCTGTGCTTCAAAGAATACCAGGTTTTGCAGTATAATTATTGAATTCCCATGTTTTTAATTGGCTACGTTCCTCAGCTATGGCATGTAGCGGATTCCCGTGTTTTATGTTTATTTGTAAAAGTAATTCCAATGTCTTTTCATTGTTAAATATTTTGCCGCTATATGCTATAAGTGGTGTTACCTGCTGGTTTGTTATATTTTACTCAGTCATTCACAGTTTATTACTAGTTAAAACTCTGTTTATAAGTTATTAATTCAAAAAAGGTTCTATTGATTCTATTATTTTTTTTAACTGTTTATTTGTAAGCAAATC
>CAZQIV010000155.1:0-14620 GCA_964593705.1 uncultured Lentimicrobiaceae bacterium
TGTTGATAACTGCTTCTTATACTTATTTGTTACCCCTGTTTTTTGAGGGGATACAGTCTTTCCTGATCAGACATCTGTTTTATAATCTTGAAAAAGAAAATCTGGTTGACACCCTTTATGTTGACCTTTTTGCCACACAGAACATGCAGGAACTAATTCAAAAACTTGCGGATAAAGTATTGCAAAAATACCATCAGCGGAATATCCTGAAAGGCATTCAGCTTTTGCTGAAAGGATTAAATCCAACAGTTTCGTTTGACAAGGACGGAACACCGAAATTCAGCATCGAAATACAGCCCCCTCAATACAATGCTTCGCTTGAACAAATATTTAGCTACCTGGAAAAAAAGGACAAAAAAGTGCTCATTGCCTTTGATGAATTTCAGGAGGTGGCAAACTATCCCGAAAAAGCTGAAGCCTTATTAAGAACTCATATTCAAGAGGTATCGAACATTGGATTTATTTTCTCGGGAAGCACAGGACATATCCTGCGCGAAATGTTTTTGGGAGCAAAAAGGCCATTTTACCAAAGTGCGGATGTACTTGTGCTCGGTAAAATTGAAAGGAAAATCTACAGCAATTTTATTGTTTCAAATTTTGAATCAAACGGGAAGTCTATCGAAATTGAGGCTGTTGAGTTCATTCTTGATTTCTCCGAAGTCCACACGTATTATACAGAGATGCTTTGCAATGTATGTTTTTCGCAAGCTTACAAAAAACTTACTGCAAAAGAAGCAGAGATGATAGCCGCAAATTTTCTTGATAACCGGAAATTTGACTATTTGAACATTTTGAATATGATGACCGAAAACCAGAAAAAACTCATGAAAGCCATTGCACTTGAAGAAACCGTTGCCAAACCCAACGCAAATGAGTTTTTGCAAAAATACAATTTACCATCTCCATCTTCGGTTAACCAGACACTAAAAGTTATGCTGGACAGAGAAATTCTTTTTCAAACACTGAATGGATATAAGATTTACGATGTATTCTTTGGGCGGTTTTTGGAAAAGTATTATTGATTCGCATACTACTGAATGCTTTTTGTAGCAGATTAACCGAAAAGGTAAAATTAGATTTCCCCCTTCAAAACTTCCCCGAAGGATTGGGGCTGGCTGTTTCACTGCGTTTTTTGATGGTAATGATAAGTTTAAATAGATTTCTCCCGGCAACCCACCGCTTCGCTGTGTGTCTTGGTCGAAATGACCCCGTCCACGGGTTGATTTGGGAAGAGGGTAATCGGGCGCTTCGCGCCCGATTACCCTCCCCCCACCACCATTCAGTAATCTTTGTCATCTCGAAGGAGCGAAGTCCCGCACGTGCGGGATCCCGACCATTCGGGGATTGAGACCTGCCTCGCCTTTAGGTTAGGCCACCTGCGGGCGGCCCGCTTCGCAGCGAGGCGAGCAAGGCGGGGATCTATTTAATAGTAGTGTTTTCAGTATTTTACACAAACATGTAATTGATACCGAAGGGAGAAATTTATTCAATAATCAGTTTTTCGGTGTAAACTTTTCCGAACCTGAAGAATTTCAAAACATATATTCCACGTTTCATTTCAGAAACATTCAGCTTTAAACTACCACCGGCAATTTGAAAGCTTTTCATTTCCCTGCCCTGCAGGTCAGTAATTACTACTTCACAACTTCGCATCTGCGCTCCCTGGATTTGAATATTGAGGAAATCTCTGGCAGGATTGGGGAAAATGTTGGTTTTAAAATTGCCAATATTTTCGATAGCATTTGGAGTAATTTTTAAGTTTCGAATTACTGAAATTCCATCACCAACAAAAACACCGTCATTTTGCGGCAGCGAATTATCAAAAACTACATCGATAATCATTTCTGCGCTACCCTGCTCATCCCATAATTTAAAAAGTACGATTTCATTTTCCAAAAATCCATCTTGTTCCAATGTTGTGGCATCATCCCCAAAAAGGGTAAGTGCATTGTTTTGGCTGGTGAGCAGGGTGTATCCATAACAGGTATTGTTTTCACCGAAAGCACCGAGGAATTTCCCCCTCAGGTTTTCAGAAACCACAGTTCCAGGAATGGCTATAGTATGAGTGATTAGGGTTCTTTGCACCTCACCCCCAGCCCCTCTCCTCAAGGAGAGGGGAGAGCCACCGCAGGGGCCGACCCCCTGCCGAGCTTTGCTCGTGCATGCACGAGGCTTTGCCTCGGCACAGCCCTCTCCTGAAGGAGAGAGGGGGTTTCCACACACTGGCCGATGCCAGTGCGCTGGCCGTCTCCTTCCCCCTTGAGGGGAAAGGCCGGGATGGGGGTACACTCCGGAAATTCTATACTTCCTCCCGATTCCATCATTACAAAATAGGCTTTGCCCGACAGTAAAAATTCCAAACTGTGAATATCATATTCGGGCCAGTAAACCTTGCTACCCGCAATTTCTTTTACAAGGATTACATCCTTACCTGCAAACAATTCTATTACATCCACATCACATTGGCTCAATACAGGAATTACATTCCAGTCTTCGCTAAGTTGAATGGTTTTGTTGGCAAGCGTTGAACCACATAATGTAAGGCTGATGTTTTCGAGTGCCTTGATTTTGTAACCACTGTACGCCTCCCAGTTGGTGAGGGTGTTTATATTCTGGCCGGGCCAGTACATGCCGCTTTCATTTTGCAGAATAATCAAATCTTCGACCACCTCCTGAAAAATGTTTTCGATGTCGGGATTTGCAGGGTCGAGGCAGCCCGACAAACCGGACCATCCCGCGGGAATGTTGATAAGTTGGAAGGGGAGAACAATGGCAGTTACCGGGGCAGAAGCCAAAGACTGGCAAAGGCCATAATCAGCTACAATTTTATAGATATACTCGCCGGACGGAAGACCTGCATCTAAATATTCTAAATCGAAAGTACTGCCCAACAAATTTTCATCCCGATAAATTTCATATTCTATCATTCCTTCCATGGGGGCATCCCAGCTTAAGGTAACCTCATTCAGATTTACTTCAGCCAGCAGATTTTCGGGAGGTAGCGGGTCGTCAATAATTTTTTGCAGCGTTATATTATCCACAAAAGATTTGGGTAAACCGGCATAAATTGTACCGGCATAAAAGTCGATGATATCCAGTTTTTTTGGACCGGGGTCGCCACTCTGATCGAGGCTCCATCGCGACTGTGCAATCATTTCGCCGTTGATATAAATTTTGCCCCAGTCGTTGTCGAGGTCTATCGAAGCTACAATAGTATTCCAGGTATCGGCCTGGTAGGTAAACCACTCCCAGTTTGAATTGGCTACTATGGCTGCGCCAATTTCGTTCTCATCAAAGTAAACCTCTAAACCCGGGGAAAACGATGATAACTCACGCCAGATGCCGAAAAATCCATCAAATCCGGAGGGAACATAAATGTTAAAACGCACTTCCCACTTTCCTTCCGTTTTTCCGCCCAACTCCAAAACCACATCGTTCATTTCCTGGATAACCATTGATTTTTCACCCTCCACAACTACCTCATCCGTAATAAAGGGATCTTCAACGCTACCGGCCTGCTGGCTCCAACAGTGCCAATAATCGATGTCCATACTATCGGCCTGCACCACCAACTGTTGCCCGACATTGTATTGCTCGAAAGTTTCCTCTATCTGCGGTGCGTTGCAGTTGAAGATGATGGCATTGGCCGAAGCCGAATGATCTGATGCTGAATCTTTAAAAACAGTAGCAACGGTGTAAACGTATTCGCCGGGCAACAGACACAGGTCGGGCCAATTGGTTTCGGTGGTGGTGCCGGTCATTTGGCCATCCCTGTAAATATTATATGCATCGATTGCCCAGGAAGAAGGTGCGTCCCAGCTAAGAAAAACACTATTGCCTTCGGTGTAGGTTTCAAGGTTTTCGGGGGGCAATAAATCAACGAAATCAGGAATTGCAAAAGCTGTAATTTCCATCCCATCCTGAAATTCTCCCATAAAGAATGCCTCACCTGTGGCAACATCAACTTTGTAAAGGCCGCTTGAGCCGCTAAAGTGCCCGGCCAGGTAACAGTCATTAGTTTCTTTATTAAAAGACATATCCTGGGCTCCTGTAAAATCAAATCCCAGATTGCCAATTATGCTTGCATCCCCGGTAATTTTATCTATCAACTGAAAATTATCGTATGTAATGTCATATCCATAAAGGTTTCCATCACCATCACAGGCAATGCCGACCATCGTACCGTCATCGAGACCCATTGAACCGATAAGGGTTTCTATTCCGGTTACCGGGTTAATTTCCCATAGTTTGGATTCAAATACCCCTGGTGAAACTATTGTTGTTGTTGTTGAAAACATAGTAGTCCCATCGTAAGCCAAACCATTAATATATGGTGAAGTGCTTGCTACAAAAGTAATTGTTCCGTCAGTTGGGTCAATAGTGTAAAGGCCTCCCCCTCCCTGAATTGCAAAGATCATATCGTTATACCAACATGCACACGACAGGAACGCATCGGTGGTTGCCGTAGCCACAAGATTGATGGTGCCGGGATTGTTCAGGTTGAACTTAACTATCGAACCTGTTGCTTCGGCCAAAGTATATGTTGTATATCCAAACGCCGTAACGGAGGGTTGTGCAAGCACTGTTTTGATCATGCTGTTGTTACTTTCATTTTCATCCCCATCGAGGGAGAAATATGTAAAATATTCGTATGTTCCGGGTTCAAGGTACCACTCCCCATAGCTGATTTGCCGCTCTTCGCCGGGGAGCAAATCGTTTACCCAGGTGCTGGTTCCGTGAACCCCATTAACACATGAAATCTGAATAGTTTGTGTGGTATTACCATAATTTTTGAGGGTAACGAGGGTTGGCACATTACCCGGGGCTACAGTATTAGGGATGTCGATGGAAACCACGCCTACATCAATTATTTCGCCGGCACCAATAATTTCCACAGTATAATCCTCGGTTTCGCCATCAATAAAATCTGCACACGGATCGGAAGCTGATTCCATATAACGAGCCCTGGCCCGCAAGCGGTGAAACCCTGAAAGGGCATCAGACGGAATGGTAACAGGGATTTCATAAACCTCTCCCCCGTTGGCGAGAAAAAAATCATCGACCAGCATTTCATCCGGGGCAAAAACTTCGTCATCATTAAAATCTATCCATACGCTCATATAATTTTCGCCGTAATTGGATACAACATAAATGATGTATTCTACCCCTGCTGTTAGCGGTGTTTGCATAGTGGTAAAATCACCATAACCATCGGGGCTGCAACCCGATTCAACATTTTCTATTTCCCCAAGCACAAATATCTCAAAGCCATCACCATAAGAGCAATCTGAAAAGGGGATGCAATATTCACCCATAGCATCGGGGGCAAATTCAGGTTTTGGATTTTGTGCTGTTAAAACAGCAGGAACTAAAATGCCAATCATAAAAATCAGCATTGTAATTGTTTTGGTAAAATCGACAAGTGTTTTCATAATACATTGTAATTTAGGTTAACAATACATTGGTTATTTATTGAGATATTTCTTCATAAGCATTGCTACATTTTCGTCAACAATAAGTTGATAATTATCTGTCAGGGTAAGCACCGTTTTCTCACCGAAGGAAATGTGGACAATATGTTCCAGGTTGATAATGTGTGAGTTATTGACTCTTAAAAATGGCAGGTTTAATAATTCATTTTCGAAGGCAGCAAAACTTTCCCGGGCAAACACCATTGGTTTCCCTGAAATAAAAATGCGTGTAAGGTCATCGGAAATATCAACATAAATGATTGCTGAAATTTCGATTGAAACTTCCTTTGCTTTATCATTTCCTGAGCTTCCGGTGATGCTTATCCTTTGCATTGCATATATTTATTTTTGCAAGGTAAAAGTAGTTAGGAAGGAGGGTAAAAATATAAGTAAATGATTATTCGCCGGGCTTGGATTATTATTCGCGAGTGTTTATTCCCTCGCCAGTCATCCGATGAATCACTTTCGGAAGTGGCATTGTTTCCATGCGCAAACTGTCAGTTGCCCGAGAAATATTCATCGGATGACTTTCCCCAGGTTACCGTTTTCAGTCATCCGATGAATTACTTTCGGAAGTGGCATTGTTTCCATGCGCAAACTGTCAGTTGCCCGAGAAATATTCATCGGATGACTTTTCCCAGGTTACCGTTTTCAGTCATCCGATGAATTACTTCCAGAAGTTTCGATGTTCCCATGTTCAAGGCGTCAATTGCTTAAGCAATATTCATCGGATGACTTTTCCTGGCCACCTGATATGAGCCACACCATGAATAAGCCCAGGCAGTAAGGCTTTATTTTGAAAATCCGACCCACCCCAGGAAATCATTCACGGTGTAACTTAGACGTTCCGGAACAAAAAAAATAATCCCACAACATTTGGAATTTCAAATAAAACATAACCTATCTTTGCGAATGTAATGTGATTTGGTTTGTAAACAAAAATACTGATGAAAACCTTGATTCAAAACGCTTTTGTGCCATACCTATTTTCAGTAAGGTTTTTTATCTTTTTTTCCCAATCTCACCCATTTCTCCTTTTTCCCGGTTATAATTTTACTCTTGCCTTACGGCGGCCTGCCCAAAGCAAGGATAGAGAAGAGAAGAGAAGAGAAGATCTGGAAACAAGCAGGCTGAATTTTTTGGGGCTGGGTTTTCGAGGCGACTATTTCCTCCTTAGTAATAAACGGAAGATTCAAGTTTTACCAACACACGGTTTTTAACCTTTTGATACCTTAAAATACATAGATTTTTTAACTATGGTATCACAAAAAACCAAAGACATTAAAATTTTTGCTAAAAATTAAAATAATTAAAAAATGAATTTATTCAAACTAACAATTATATCAGCATCATTCATAGTTATTGGTGCCATTATTTATTCCTGCTCAAAACAGGATCAAACGGAACCGGTAAGTTCCACAAGCGAAATCTCCCAATCCAATGCCGACATCCTGATCGAAAACAAGATCAGGGCGTTTAAAAGCAAAATGGAACTTCTTCGCGAAAACCCAGGCTACAAAAGCGGCCAAACCATGAGTATAGATAGTGCCGTATGGTATTTTACAGCAGCATTAAATTATACCTACGCAAGAGCAGATTATGAGATTGAAAGAATAATTAGCGACTCGGCCAAAATTGTAATTCCCTCCAACGGGGAAGATTTGTTGTTGGAGGACCTCCCTATAGTATATCAACAACTACTTGACAGTCTTAGTGAAAAATACAATGCCATTCAATCTGAAAACAAGAACCTGATAATGGTGAACCTGATAGCCGATGAACCCACCGCAAACGGGACAGAGGTAACCTTTTATACAGCAACAGGTGAAGGGTATCAAATGTATAAGTATGGTTTGTTTGGGCTAAGTGATTTCTGGACATGGGGATACTATCTTGGCCAATGCGATGCAAATATAAATTATGGCCGGGATGCAACAACAGAACTTCAATACAAAATCAACCACCCGTTTGTTACTTACCCCCCAGGAACGTATTTTATCCCAGATCAAAATAACACAGGATGGATATACCCATGGTATCAAGAGGGGGCTTATGAAGATCCGAATAGCCCAAATGGGGTTTACAGATTGTTTAGCGATGAGAACACATACCCATCTGGAACGGAACCATGCATTCCTCCTTCAGATATGAATTATTACCTGTATGAGGGCGTAGATTACATAATGGAGTACAATAAACCCACAGGTAAGTACCTAACCCTGGGTGAAGTGATGTGGGATATTGCCACTGGTATTGGTTATGAATATAGGTATCATATAGTAAGGTTTACTTATGGGGAAAAACACATTTCACCCAACCCTGCTGAGACCCTATAGATACACAAAACCCACAACAATCATCCTTGCCTGCATGGCAAGGGTGGTTTAAATTCTAAAATACGATGAAACGACTTTTTTACATTACCTTAATCCTCCTACCCCTTTGCTTAACAAGCCAAAACTCCTTTGAGCTTAAAATAAAAACTGATCTGGATGATAGTGCTACCGACATTTTTCAATGCACAGATGGCAACTATATTTTTGTGGGCAGTAGTACCGATATTATTAATGCTAACTCCCGGGGGATTATTTATAAAATTAGCCCGGAGGGCAGTGTCGTTAATAATATCGAAATTGCCAAAACCGACACCCTGGTTTACTTGGATATAATGGACACAATAAACGGAAGTTTTGTTGCCTGTGGAAGAGTAACTGAAAAAATACAAAATGAAGATTTTTCAAGCATTTACCTGGTGTATTTTAATAGTATGCTGGAAATATTATCCGAGAAGATCATTCCACTTCCACCCGAATACACTTCAGCATTTTATAGCATGATGAAAAGCGATGGCGACAAGATTTATGTCGCCGGTATGGCACGCCACCTTGATTACCAAACCTATAAGTTTGATGTATTTCTTTATGAGTTGAGTGCTGTGGGTGATAGTGTTAATGCAAATTTTACACGCAGGGAAGGTATTCAATTTGCAGAAGGGTATTTATTGCGCCCAAATAATGAAGGACATTACATTTTTTCGTTTGGGAACTGGAGTTATGATCAGGGAACGATTGTAAAGTATGATGAAGACTTAAATTTTATCGAAACAGACACTTTACCCTTAAATATTTGGTGGGATAATTATGCGATGAACCTTCCAACGGGCAATTACCTGGTATCTGGCCGACAATATTTCGACACAAGCCCTGGTATATCTGATGGCGAGGAAAGACGAAGTGTACTTTATAATATGCAAGACACCAATATTCCGACAAACTTCTACAATTATCACATGGGAACGGATACCCTGTCGATGCCGGCAGCCCTAAGAAGTTTTGATACTACAAATGCAGGTAAAATCTATTTTTCAGGAACGGCAAATATTGAGTTTACCTACCCCTGGCAACAAAGCCCCTCATGGATATTTTTATCAAAATTAGATGAAAATTTAGAACCTCAATGGATCCGCTTTTATGGTGGAGATATGTTTTACCATATTTACACGGTAAAGGCTACGCAGGACGGTGGTGCCATCATGACCTGCCGGACTTATGATTACGAAACCCAATACCTGGAGCATGATATTATAATCCTAAAAGTAGATGAAAATGGCCTGATTGTCGGTGCCGGGGAAGAACCCTCCGGCCTTACCATGCAGGATGCTATTGTGTACCCCAACCCCGGCAGCGAATTCCTTACGGTTCAATCAGGCTCGCAGATCAATGGCGCTTTGTTTGAACTTTTTGATCTAAGCGGGAACCTTGTGCTTTCCGCCACGCTTGATGAAAGACTGGAAACTTTAAGCACCATCGAACTTTCCACAGGAACTTATCCTTACCGGATTACTTTTCAAAACAAAATTGTGGGTTCGGGTAAGTGGGTGAAGGAGTAGGATTTTCGTAGTTTAAAATGAGTCATCCGATGAATTTCCCCTGATTACCGGGTTTCAGTCATCCGATGAATTACTTTCGGAAGTGGCATTGTTTCCATGCGCAAACTGTCAGTTGCCCGAGAAATATTCATCGGATGACTTTCCCGGATTACTGGTTTTTAGTCACACCGTGAATAGCTCCGGGCAATTGTGCTTTACTTCTAAAAACCTGTTAAACTTTTTGAAATAATTCACGGTGTGACTTGTGTTCCTGCTATAGTCATCCGATGAATTACTCATGGAAGTTTCGATGTTCCCATGCGTAAGGGGTCAGTTGCTTAAGCATTATTCATCGGATGACTTATCCAGATTGCCGGTTTTTAGTCATCCGATGAATTACTCCCGGAAGTCTTATTATTCCCATGTGCAAGGTGTCAGTTGCCTAAGCAATATTCATCGGATGACTTTTCTTGAAAAATGGGAAAACCCGGCAAAGCTCCCTACCCCAGACTTTCAAAAATTTTAAACAATGCTTCGCGCTTCCGCGAAGAAACAGGAACTTGCGATTCATCGGCCATGATAAGGTGGCCGCCTTCGGTTTTTTCGAAACTAAGGATGTGGTCGAGATTTACCAGGTGGGATTGGTGGGAACGGAAAAAACCTGATTCGCCCAGCATTTCATCATATTCTTTCAGGGTTTTCGAAACCAACAATTTTTTACCATTGGCAAGGAAAAAACGGGTATAATTAACATCTGATTCCAGGCGGATGATGTCGTTCAAATTTATAATGTGGATACTCTCAGCAGTGCGCAATACAACTTTTTTCAGTTTATCAAGATTACTAAGAAAGGTCTTGAATTTAAGTTCGGTTTTCTCATTATCGATGGCTTCACCGGCCTTTTCGACAGCACGCAAAAGCTCACCAGCCTGGAAAGGTTTTAAAATATAATCCAACGCACTGAATTTAAAAGCCTTAACGGCATATTCCTCGTAGGCCGTAATAAAGATTACTTTAAAATTGAACGAATCAAATTTTTTCAATAAGTCAAATCCGGTACCATCGGGCATATTAATATCCAATAAAATCAGGTTAGGTTTTTCACGGATAATTAAATCGAAGCCCTCAATTACACTCGCGGCCTCACCCAAAATTTCGAGCCTGGCCTGTGAAAGTTTAAGGATATTGCGGATGGTATCCCTTGCTTTTTGTTCATCATCGATAATTACAATCGAAATCATCTATTTATTTTTGTTTCAAAGGTAGGATTTTTTAGGAAATCGTTAATCGTGATTGGTTATTTGTTATTTGTTATTCTATGTTTCTAAACACTACTTTACGATAAATAATTATAGATTCTGAGCAAAACAGCCTGCCCCGACATTTCGGGGAAGTGCAGCGAAGAATCTATTTTTAATCTTTAGTTTTTCACGGACAATAGTGATTTCTAAACTCTCAACCCCCTCAACATTCAACCTTCTCAACATTCTCAACATTCAACCCTCTCAACCTTCTCAACATTCAACCCTCTCAACCTTCTCAACTCCCTCAACTCATCCATCAACCTTCCTCCACCGGCATGGTCAGTTCCACTTTCGTACCACAGGGCTGATGATCAGCATCAATAAGGTCGGTGATTTGCACTGTGTATTTCTGCCTGTATTTTTTCGCAAGTACCTCAAGCCGCTCGCGGGTAATGGATATTGCAAGCGATTTGGGTTTATCCTTTTTTCTGAACCTCATGGCTACCTCACGCCCAACGCCATCATCCTCCACTATTACCCGTACATTTTTATTTGCTTTCTGAAATAAAACTTTAATACAGCCTTTTTCGGCTTTGTGCCTCATGCCATGTTCAACTGCGTTTTCGATGAATGGCTGGGCAAGCATGGGCGGAATTTTTATATTTTCGGGATCGAGGTTTTCATCAAAGTCAATCTCAAAATCAAATTTGCCTTCATACCTAAGTTGCTGGAGTTCGAGATAAACATTCAACATTCCCATTTCCTTGTCGAGGCTCACAAACTCAGTTCTTGAATTTTCGAGGGTAAGCCGAATAAGGTCTGCAAATTTTGCCAGGAAATCTCCGGCTTCAACAGGGTTTTTCTCATAAATAAAACCCTGGATGGCGATGAGTGAGTTGAATATAAAATGCGGATTCATCTGGGCCCGGAGCAAACGGTTTTCGAGTTCTGATGACTTTTGGACGGCTTTGAGTCGCCGGTTTTGATAATAAAAATATCCACCCGCAATCAGAACAAGAAAAATTATCGCCACCGACCAAAGCAAGCGGTTGCGGCGACTGATGATCAATTCCTGTACCTTGGTTTTTTGCTTAAGCACAACAATATCCTTTTCGCTTTTCACGCTTTCATATTTCACCTCCATTTCGGTAATGGCGCGGTATTGGGCATCCTTAAAAAGGCTGTCTTTCATGTTGGCATAGCGTACATAATATTTCAATGCTTCTTCTGTATTTCCCATTTCCTGATGTAAACGGTACAAATTATTAGCCGCGTCCATAACCAGGGCAGGTACTCCAATGCTTAGGGCGAGGGAATCGCTTTTGCCCAAAACTTCAAGTGCCTTGTTATAATTTCGACGATTCATAAAAACCAATCCCTGTTTCCCAAATATTTCAGCCATGTTGGTCAGATCATTTTCATCGAGTGAAATGGCAAGGGCTTTTTCAAAATACATGCCGGCGCTATCGGTGTTTTGTTCATTGAGGCAGGCAATGCCAATTAATTTATAGCAATCGTCGAGGCCATGCAGGTAACCGGTTGAATCGTAAATTTGTAAGGCTTCGAAATAGTTTTTTTTAGCCGGTTTGGATTGCCCCATCACAGCAAGGGTATTTCCAATAGCCATTTTTAGGTTGATCTCTCGAATGCGGTCGCCGGTTTGCAGGGCAATTTTTAATGCCTTATTGAAATATTCCATCGCTTTAAGATAGTTTTGCTGTTCAAAAAACAGCGTACCGATACTATGTAAACAGGTTGCAACACGCCGGGCTTGGTTCATCTCCTCGAAGGTATGGAGGGCTTTCAAATAATAGTCGATGGCGATGGAATAAAAACCTTTGGCCTTGTAAATGTTCCCGATATTATTATTACAAATGGCCACCCAGTCGGGCTCGTTGAGGGTGTAGCCAATTTCGATGGCCTTTTGATGGTACTCGAGCGCCTGGTCATATTTTCCCTGATTTTTGTAAACAATCCCTATTTCTCCATAGCACTCCGAAAGATGGGAAACATCGTCAATGGCGGTGGCCACATCTGCGGCAGCAAAATAGTATTCCAGTGCTTTGTCGTAATCACTCCTAAAAAAGTATTCGATGCCCAGTTCGATCGATGCACGGAGTTCAAGGCTTTTATACGCTATATACAGCGGGTCATTCGTATCTGTTTCCTTATTGGGGAAGCTTTTCAGGTTTTGATGAATAATTTTTAGGGCATTTTGGTAATAAAACAGCAACGAATCGGAAGGGCCATCCACAAAGAGATTGCCCAATTGGAAGAAAATTTTAACTCGGGTAGTGTCGTGGGTAGCATTATGAAGATCATTTCGCAGACTGTCGGCTGAGGCTGCCACCAGATTATTTTGGAATATCGTAAGCAACAATAGAAAAATCGGAATGGATTGATAAAACCGTTTCATTTTTATTTGTTTTGAGAGGTAAAGATAAGTGGTTGATTTGAAAAAAATATAAAATATTTGGGTTTCCAACTAAATACTATATTTATTCATCTGGAAATAAATCCAATGCAAAATAATCTCCTAAATTTGTATATAATTAACTTTCTTGCCATTTATTTAAGTAATTATTGAATTTTATCAAGCGTCTTTAATTCCCATAGAACACAGATCCGACAGTAGTCGGACAAGTTAACACAACATCAAAAATTTGTCTTGCCCTGAAATAGGGTCAGGAAACCGGGGAATAGTTAGCCCTTTGATTTGCCCAACACATTTTATCCTAATTTTGCAAATCATATTTTAAAAAACATATTTCAACATGATATCATCAGAACTGGCAGCCATCGATTCGCTTGTGGTGCATAAGGTTGGGAGCAAGTCCGCAGAAGAAGATATTCGCTTTTCGAAATCGGCGCTTCGCACAAACGAGCATATCAACAAATTACTCATCAGCTACTTTTTAACCCCTTTCAAATCGGAGGAATATTTTAACCTTTCGCATGATTCTGACCTGAGCCTGAATGAGGTTTACAGTTATGTTTCCGAAATTTTTGACCATCCTGAAACACTTTATGAGCAGTCGGTGAACCTCGCCAAACATTTGTACGAAAATTCAGCCCATCCAAAAATTAAAGCGGGTGAATTTTATGTGGTTTATTTTAACGATTGCATTGTGGATGGCGAGCAGGTGGATGCTGTGGGGATTTTTAAATCGGAATCGAAGGAAACCTACCTGCGGGTGATGCCTACACCTGACAATTATGAAATTGATTCGGAGGCGGGTATCAACATCAATAAACTGGATAAGGGTTGCCTGGTTTTTAATACCGAGAAAGAGAACGGATTTTTGGTGGCTGTGGTGGATAATCTTAGCAAAGGTACCGAAGCTCAATATTGGTTCGATCATTTTTTGCATGTGCGCCAGCGTGAGGATATTTATTTTCAAACCCAAACGGCCATAAAATTGTGTAAGGATTTTGTGACGAAAAAAATGCCGGAAGAGTTTAAAATGGATAAAGCCGACCAGGCCGAACTATTAAATAAATCGGCGGAGTTTTTTAAAGAACACGACAACTTTGATTTCGAGGATTTTTCGACTGAGGTGATGCAGGAGCCACAAATCATCGAAAGTTTTAAAAACCACCGCGAGGCTTACGAATATGATAACCAGGTAAAATTTGAAGATTCGTTTGATATTTCGGCACCAGCCGTAAAAAAGACTTCGGGAACTTTAAAAAGCGTGATTAAGCTGGACAAAAACTTTCATATTTATGTGCATGGAAACCGCGACCGCATAAAAAAAGGTTACGATGAAGAGACAGGGATGAATTATTACCAGTTGTTTTTTGAGGAAGAGAAGGATTAAGGCGACTTTAGCGAACTTGGCGACTTTAGCGACTGGAGCGACTTTAGCGAACTTGGCGACTTTAGCGAACTTGGCGACTTTAGCGAACTTGGCGACTTTAGCGAACTTGGCGACTTTAGCGACTTAACCCAACTTGCAGCTAAACTTGTATAACATCTTTATTTTGAGGTGCGTTGCTTTTTTTGATTTCCGTTTTGAGGACTACGGATTTTTTTC
>CAZQIV010000156.1:0-14615 GCA_964593705.1 uncultured Lentimicrobiaceae bacterium
CGATGCCGCCATCGGCTGTGTGGGTGATGGCAGGATTTGTGCTTCCATTAAAAGTAAAATCTCCAACATTTAATTTTCCTGCAAAAGTCTTTGTTTCGTTCTCAGCATAAGCAACATTATAACCGCGACCCACCACAAAATTATCTTCAAAGCTGCTATTCCAGTTTCCTGAATTGTCTTTGGCACTCAGCCACAAATAGTCAGGTTCGGAAAATTTGTAAAAGTCATCTGAGGAATTGGGTGGATCGGCAACAAACCCCGGCTGAATTGCCTGTGATGCAATAGGAGACGAAATGTAATGCCAGCCGGCAGCACCCGCATATTTTGGAATGTAGCGTTCAACAGTGGCATCCACTTCAGAAGTTTCGTGGATAAGAGAAGCCGTTGCTGTTCCGATTGATTTGAGGACAAGCCCCGATGTTCCGGCTTCATTTAGGATGCTATCCGAAACCGTTAATGCTTTTCCCGCGCTAAGCGTAAGTATTGCAGAGCTTTCAATTTTGAGTTTATCGCAAACAGCCGGGGTTTCTGCATCGTTTGAAATTATAGCTTGTGTAGCTCCAGGTTGAATTAGTACAAAATCGTTTGCGGTGGGAGGACTAAACGTGGTGCTCCAGTTTCCGGCTGTATTCCAATCGGTACTTTTTGCATCTCCTTCCCAGCGTTTCCAAATCGCCCCTGATTCTACCCACTTGGTGTTATCCATGTTTTTCAATGTGCCATTATTTTGATTAATATAATCGTATGTCGTGCTACCCGAGCCTTCGTTAAACTGAAGATATGAGACCAATTGAAACTCGGTTCCCGTTAAGGTAGTATGCATCCTTTCGCGAACCTGCATTTCCGACAGGTCAATTTTATATACCTGAACTTCATCAATCATTCCTCCAAATTCGTGTGATATACTACCTCCATTTTTAGCTCCTATGGTAGTGTTATCAAGAGCAACACCAGCCCTTGAATAATTGAAATTTGCCGGATCGGGAACGCCGTCGATATAAAGTACCTGGTTTAAATTCACGTCAACCCAGGCAATATGGTGCCAGTTACCATCAAAGGCAATATTTTCCGACACCTGGTCTATGGCAACGCTTCCATAAAGTGTGCGGACAAAAATTTTCACTTTCCCTTCGGAGCTTGTCCCGATCGAGAATTCAGGGTTTTCGTCATCGGAATAGCCTTCGCAAAATATCACTTTTTCATCCTGTAGTCCGCCTTTAACCCATATACAAATTGTAAATTTACGATTAGCGTCATAGTAATAGATGGGCAATCCGTTATTTTGATCAAGATCTACATAATCGTCGATACCATCGAATGACAGCGCATTACCGGGGAAAGCATCGGTAGCAACCCCTTCACCTGTAAGAGTTACCTGTACAATAGCTTCGTCCGGATCGTTGCTGGAAATAAATTGCGTGTCCATGATCAATTCTCTTGAAGAAGGGGAAAAAGAGATGTTTAGCTCATAACTTTCGCCGGGCATAACGGAACAATTTGTAGTTTCCGGTAAAAAGTCGGGATTATTATTGGAGATATCTGTTACCGATAAAGTATCATTTCCCGTATTCTGAATCGTTATTGTTTCCGTTGTGGTTTGACCCAACATAACCTGACCAAAGTCAAGCAAATCAACATCCACCGAAATATCCGGTTCAAGTATTCTTTCGCCTGAAAGTAATATTTCGATAATCTCCTCGTCCGGATCGTTGCTGGTAATCTTAAGGGTATCAGTAAACACACCGCTATGCGTTGGAGAAAAAGTAAGCATTACTTTGCAACTGTCGCCTGGGGATATTTCACAACTTGAAATACCTGGTGTAAAATCCGGCAAAAGATTTGAAATATCCAAAACTGATAAAGTATCATTACCCGAGTTGTAAATTGTAAGAGAATCGGTTTTTGAATTTTCGAGATATAGTGGCCCGAACGCTATGTTATTCTTATTAACGGCTATGTTGGGATAATAGCCCCTGGTGGTAATAAACTGGCTGAATTCTGTGATTTCATGAAAGCTTGCCTGGTTGTTGGTTGCATCAACGGTGCTTGCAGAAGTTTTATAAATCCAATCTGCAATAGCATTGCCCTGCCTTGAATACAACTTTATGCAAGCAGGATAAATTTCATCATCAAGGTTAAGATTCTCATTTATTGAAAATGTGATGTCGGCCGAAAATGTTCCATTGCCAAATTTATTCACTACCCAGTATTGTGCATCAAAAACCTCTTCAACATTTTCAGGATTTAGGTTTGGGGCGCGATCGATCCGGCTGACAACAATTGTATCTGTTCCGTTTTTTTCGATGAGGTTCATTTGAACACCTGTGAATGAAAAATCCGCAGGTCCGGTATTGCTCACAACCTTGGTTTCGCTTATCCCTCCTCCTACGGGAATTTCGGATTCCTGCCAGCAAGTACCTGTGTCCATATTATTTAAAGCCCCATCGTTGTTACTGATAAAATCTGCTGTTGTGGCCCCTGTACCTTCGTTGAATTGCCAATAAGAAAGAAGATTGTTTTCGGAACCATCTAAAGTTAAATGCATCCTTTTACGGATTTCAGTAATTGTCAGGGCTTTGTCCCAAATACGCACTTCATCAATCCTTCCATCAAAATAATCATCCTTCCATTTACCAAAATAAATATCACCACTGCCTGTATTTAATGACCTTTCCCCTGCTGCCTTCAATTTGCCGTCATAATAGAATTTAACTGTTGTACCATCGTAGGTGAGGCAGTAGTGATGCCAGGAGTTTAAGCTACCAGGCAGATAAACATCCATATCATTGCCATAGAGTTGCACCCGCCAGTTATTATCCGTTTCATTGGTCCTGAATGAAAAATCCCGAAGGTTGGTCCCGGTGATCCCTGTCTGGAATATGCCCCCCCTATTAAAGCTTTCGGTGTAAGCCCAGGCTTCGATGGTCCTGGGGTTATTTCCAGTTATCCGGTCATCACCAAGGCAATGTACATATTCGTTACCCCCTTGGAATTCCAGGGTATATCCGGGAAATGGATCGATAAGGTTTGAAATGAAGGTTTCGTAAGCCCCGATATCGATCCTCCCATTCAGGATGCGTGTATCGCCTGACAGATCATAAGATCCCACATCATTGGTTGTGGTAGCCGGATCACCGGTATTGATGCAGGGGGATGTTCCTTCTATGTCGAAAGGGTGATCTCCTGATTGGACAAACTGAGGATTTACATCGATAGAGTTCAGGTAATCCCCCGAAAAATTTACACCTGAGCCACTACCTACAAAACCACTAACACCTCCTTGTATATTACAATAGTAAAAATTCGGGTCATTATTGTTACCGTCAAGGAAAACCTGATAATCACCCCAATTATTATTATAAATAATGGTATTTTTTATTACGGGATCGGAGTTGTTTTTACAGTGTATTCCCTCGTTGTTATTTACAATTGTATTATTCAATACCAGGGCATTGCTTGCTCCAAAATAAATTCCACCATCTCCACCACTGTTATTTCTAATGAGATTATTTAACAATGAAGGATCACAAGTAGATATACAGATCCCACTTCCAAGATATCCTCCGTGATTATTGCTAATCTCACAAAACTTTATTAAAACACTTGCCTCATAACAATATATTGCGCCACCCCAGTGATCTGCGTAATTATTACTGAATGTTGAATTTGAAATGAGCAGTTTGTCAAATGCATCTACACATAATGCTCCTCCCGGATTATCCATACTTTTACCGTACTCGAGCCTGCAAAACACAATTTTTGATGAGTCGTTGGCAGCAGGTGTATCATCAAAAACAATCCGGTTCCATCCGGTATTATGATCGGCTGCAGTAAAAGTTATGCTGTCGCTTTCAGTTCCAATGGCGAGTAAGCGGCCCTGCACATCCAGTTTATAATGCCCCTGGAATTCGATCAGGGTGCCGGGCTCAATGTTCAGGGTGTTTCCGTTTTCAATAAATACATCTCCTTCAACAGCAACCGTTCCCGACCAGGTGGTATCTGCATTGATATTACCCTGGGCAAACATTATATCCGAACAAATAATAAACTGGCTAAAAGAGGTAATTCCGTTAAATGTAGCCGTATTGTTTGCTGCGTCCACACTTTCGGCTGTGGTGAGCAAAGTCCACGCACCCTCCGAATTGCTTTCGCGGGTATATAATTTTACGTGTGTCGGATTGTTTTCGGCAACCTGTGTCAGGCCTTCGCTGATTGTGAATGTGAGGTTTGCCCCGAAGGTTCCTGTCCCGTATTTTTTTACGACCCAGTATTGCTGGTCGAATGTGGTACTGATGCCCGATGGAAGTATATTTGGAGCCAGATCAATTCTTGTTACAACAATATCATCGCTACCAGTTTTGGCTGTAAAGTCCATTTCCAGGCTGGTATTTGTAAAAACCACGTTCCCGGTAGTGCTAACAGTTTGTGAATTGCTTTCACCCCCGCCAACGGGAATAGTGGACACTATCCAATCCTCATCGGTCATATTATTTAGGATGCCATTGTTTCCACTGATGGCATCTGCAGCCAAAGTTCCCGACCCTTCATTGAATTGCCAGTAACTTATGAGAGATTCACCAAAATCCGGATAGGTCTGGTTCATAAATTCAGGGATAATGTAATCAGGAAGGGCTGCGTCCCAGAGGGCAACTTCATCGAGGCTCCCTTTAAAATAGTGATCGGTTCCTTTAAAACTACCTATGAACAAATCTTCGGGTACAAAACTATAGTTGGAGGAAGTTTCAGACTGTAATGCACCATCAAGGAAAAGCTTCATTGAACTACCATTGTAGATTCCTGCAACATGGTGCCAAAGGGTATCCTGCCAGCTAAGGTCAATTTGGTTTGATCCTGAACCTTCATTAATTTCAAAGGCAATGATTTTATCCTGAGCAACAATCTGGCAGGTAATTAACCAGTTTGTCTGTTGAGCACCACAAAGGCCTATAATAAGGCAAGGCTCGGTTAAAGGATTAGGTTTTATCCAGAATTCAACGGTAAATTCAGGAGTGTTAAATGAGGCCGCGGATAGCACTGAAACATAATCATCTGAGCCATCAAACTCAAGGGCGATGCCCGGAAAGTTATCGGTTTGGGCAAGCAGCGCAGATGCGCTCATCATGCCGAAAGTTAAAACCAATGTGAAAAGTATTTGTGTTTTCATATTTTAAATTTTTAGATGTTATTGTTTTCTGTATCTTCTTCAGTTTCATTGATGATCTTAAAAGTTTGTCGTGGGGGAAATATCGCTTCTGATAGGGAGATGTTTTCCACCTCCGAGCCAATGCAGCCAAGCCGGCAATAGCCGATAAATTTATCAAGGGATTTTTCGTTGCCGGAGACCTCGATGAATACCGAATGATCGTGAGAATATTTAACTGAACCGGATACTCCGAGGTTTTCGGCCATTTGTTTAACAAAATACCTGAATCCAACTTTATAGACTTTTCCTGTAACGTGTATTTGGAGATTTTTCATTTCACCAACAAAAGTAAGGTGGCAACATGCCGAAAGCCAAATAGTACATGTTATGATTCGTCAATACATGTTATGATTCGTCAATTATTTTTGTAGGTGCTTGATTAGGTGGGTAATGGGAAATTGGTGGTAGAGACGCATGGCTGTGCGTCTGTACTGCATTCCAAATAGGCTGAAAATCCTGCAGCAATCGATTCCCTAAAATAGGGAGGTGTAAGGCCTGTAACTTTTTTGAAATTATTGTAAAATACAGTCCTGGAGTTGTATCCTACCATCTGGCCAATTCCTTCGAGAGAAATGTGATTGTATTTACTATCTGTCATCAACTGGCGAGCTTCCCTGATACGAAATTCATTGATCAGGGTATTGAAGCTTTTATTGAAGACGTTATTTATGGCTTTTGAAAGATATGTGCGGTTGGTGTCGATTTGTGCCGAAACATCCTCGATATTGATATTGCTGTAGAGGTATGGTTTTTCTTCATCAAAATAGATGTTTAACTTTTCGATGAGATCGATCTCCTTTTGCAACTCATTATTCAGGTTGGAGTATTCTTCCTTTTTTTGCTGAAGGGATTCCGGAATAATTTCACCGGACTCAGGTTACATAATGTAAGGTTATAGTGTTTTATTAATCGTTCCCAAAAATGAAAAAAAAGAAACTGAAACTAAAAGAAGAAATGAAAATCATCATGAAAAAAATATTGAGGTGCATAGTTAATAAAACCATGTTCATTTTATCAACTGTCCGCTTATTAATAAAAGTTCTACTTCCTTTACCTTTGCCCTGTATTGGGCCTGTATCATCCGGTTACCTGCGGAAATACGGTTTTTCTGTACCTCACGTAATTGCAATGGAGATATCATTCCAACTTCAAAACTTTCTATCGCAATTTCCATATTTCTTTTTGCCATATCAAAATTCTTTCGTTCAAAATCAATCAGCTTAAAATCATTTTGATAACTATTGAATAACCTGACCAGGAATGATTTAAGCCGGTTTTGGGTCTGCTGTATCTGCAAGTCGGTATTCATTAGTGAGATGTGTGTATTCTGGATCTTGCGTTGCTGATCAAAGCCATTAAAAATATTGAAGTTTGCCGAAAGGCCAAAATAAGGACCTAACAGTCTGTTGTATTTTATAAATGAAGCCTCGGTCTTATTTAATAAAAAATTATAGCTTGTTATCAAGTCAATTTCAGGATATCTTTCTGCCTGCAGACCTTTTAACTCCAGTTTCAGGGCATCTTTATTCATTTGCTGGATGATAATTTCCCTGTTATGCTCAGCAAAATATTGTTTCAAAGCCGGTAGTTCCAGCTGTGGCCCGAGAACGATTGTATCAGCAACCATAAAATTAATATTCACATCTCTCGACAGCAGCTCGTTCAGAGAGATTTTTGTATTTGTTAAAGCGGTCTTCCGGTTAAAGAGCATCGATTCGTCTTCATTCAAATCTACCTGTGCCTGTAACAACTCTAACTCTGAACCTGATCCGACATGCTTTTTAATTTTTTCAATTTGTAATCGAAAACGTGAAATTTCAACCTGGTCATTAAGAACATTCATTAAAAGCTGTTGTTGAACAATATCCATATAGTTTAAAATGATGTCTGCCGTTGTGTTTTCAAGTACAACTTCCAGTTCCATTTCGCCAATCTCTTCAAGTTTTTTAAGTCTGTCGTAAATATAAAACATATTCAAGCCATCGAATAATGTCCAGTTCAATATTATTCCGGCATCAAACATTTCTGTTTGAGCGTGATTTTCCTCTAATTCCGCCCCTGTTATAACCTCAACTTTTGCTGCGGTGATACTTTTGTTATAAGAGCTGCTTGCTGTTATGCCGGGCAGCATACCCGCATTGCCCGGTTTGGCATTGTTCCGGGTTATCTTCGTTTCATTTTTTGCTATTTTGATACCGTAATTATTTTCCAATCCTATTGAAATAGCATTTTCCAGATTTAATATCTCCTGACCAAAACCAGGAATATTGATTATCGAAAACACAAAAAGGCTGACCATTATTTTTTTAGTTGTAGTAATGGCATTTTTTATCAAAAAATATAACATAGCCAAATCCCTTAATTTTTAATTGTTTTAACCTTATCTCGTGAAAAATAAGAATACACTGCCGGAACGATATACAAAGAGAAGAATGTGGCAAAGATCATTCCTCCAACAACGGCGATACCCATGGATCTTCTACTCTCCGATGATGAGCCCAAAGCCAGAGCAATTGGTAATATACCGAGTACTGTCGCCGATGTTGTCATCAGTATAGGCCGCAATCTAATAGCTGCTGCCCTCCTAACAGCTTCTATTTTATTTAGTCCTGCTTTTTTTCGCTGATTGGCAAATTCTACTATCAGAATTCCATTTTTTGTAACCAGGCCAATTAGCATAATAATCCCAATCTGACTAAAAACATTTAATGTCTGATCGAAAAACCAAAGTGAAAACAAAGCACCGAAAACAGCAAGCGGAACTGTAACGAGAATAACGAGGGGGTCTATCCAACTATTAAACTGCGCAGAAAGAATTAGGTAAATAAGTATGAGTGCAAGGAGAAAAACATAAAGCAAGCTGGAAGAACTTTCCATGTAATCTCTTGATTGCCCTGCCAGGGCAGTTTTGAACGAAGGTGTCAGAACTTCTTTTGCAATTCTGTCCATCTCTTTAATGCCATCCCCAAGGGTAACACCGGGTACAAGCCCTGCTGAGAAAGTAGCAGCAATAAACCTGTCATACGAAAATATTGTTGAAGGGTTTATGCCTTCTTCCATAATGATGAGATTTTCAAGAGATATGAGTTTATTTTTATTATTTCTGACATATATCGAATTCAGGTCTTGGGGTGAGTCTCTGTTCTCTCGCGGCACCTGACCTATAATCTGGTATTGTTTACCGTTCATATAAAAATAATCGAAGCGCTGGCCGCTAAATGCAAGCTGTAATGTTTTTGCTATGTCTGCTACCGATACCCCAACCTGTGCAGCTCTTTCGCGGTCGATGATAATTTGGATTTCCGGTTTGTTGACTTTCAGATTAGCGTCCACGAACCGGAGCAGCGGGCTTTTCCGGGCCTCTTCAAGGAAGATTGGGAGGATGTATTTGAGTGAATCAAAACTGGATGACTGGATAACGTACTGAAGTGCCTGACCTCCAAAGCGGTTACCGATGGTTGGGGGTTCAAAAGGGAAAACACTAATTCCCGTAACAGATCTTAAATCGTTTGAAAGTTTCTGAAAAATTTCGTTCTGTGTTCTTTCTCTTTTTTCAGGCTCTTTTAAATATATAAGAACCACACCTTTGTTTGGAGAGTCGATGGTTGAAAAACCCGGTGCTATTAAAGCAAAATTTCTTAATGCCTCGGGGATAGAATCCGCAACATACAGACTAATTTCATCCATATATTTCTCCATAAACTCATAGGATGAACCTTCGGGTCCGAGGGTTGGTATTCTGATATTTGAACGGTCTTCATAAGGAGCCAATTCTGAGTGCAGCGAACCGGCAAGCAGTATGACAAGACCTATAATTACCACAAAAAGAGGCAGTACCACCCATCTTCTTTTCATGAATGCAGCCAATGAATAGCGATATCTATGGTTCAATTCCAGGAAAAAAGGTTCGGTAAATCTGAAGAACCAACTAATATTTAGATGTCTCTGATGGATCAGGAGTCGGGAACTCATCATTGGTGAAAGTGTGAGGGCTACAAAACCGGATATCAACACAGATCCACCAACCACTATTGCAAATTCCCTGAACAGCCGGCCCGTAAGTCCCTGGATAAACATAATCGGCAAAAATACCACAGCCAAAACAATTGTAGTAGAGAGGATAGCAAAAAATATCTCGTTAATTCCCTGCTTTGCTGCCTTTATAGGAGGAATACCCATATCAACCTTTGAATTGATGATCTCAAGAACAATAATGGCATCATCGCACACCAGCCCAATAGCAAGTATCATCCCCATAAGGGTTAGCACATTTATGGAAATCCCTGTAAGGTACATGATTAAAAAAGTAGCAATGATGGATATTGGAATAGCAACAATAGGGATGATTGCTGAGGGCCAGTTGCGTAGGAATAAATAAATGATCAGTACCACAAGAAGAAAAGCCAGCCCCATTGTTTCTTTTACTTCCCTTACAGCATTTCTTTCAAATGTTGTAAAATCGTACCCTGGTTCCATATTATAATCCGGTGGGAGTTCCTGACGTATCTCTTCCATTCTTCTGTTAAACTCATCGGCGATTTCGATGGCATTAGCGCCGGGCTGTGGAACTACACCAATGGCGATGCTCGGGAATAAATCCTTTTTAAAGATGGTACGTTCGTTTTCAGCTCCGAGGTCAGCATAGCCAATGTCGCTAAAGCGAATTATTTTTCCGTCTTTTTGTTTTATTATCAAGTTATTGAATTCATCGGCAGTAGTAAGGAGACCCACCGTTCGAATACTTAACTCTGTGTTATTGCCTTCAATACGACCTGATGGAAGCTCTATATTTTCTTTTATAACAGCCTGCTGAATATCGAGCGGGGTGAGGCCATGCGCTGACAGTTTATTAGGGTCTATCCACAATCTCATCGAATATTTCTTCTCCCCAAATACCTTCACTCCGGCAATACCCGGAATTGTCTGCAGGCGATCTTTAATAAGTCTGTCCACAATGTCATTCACCTCCAGGATATTCCTGGTCTTGCTGTCGATTGTAATAAAAATAATGACATTAGCGTTGGCATCCAGTTTTTCGACAATGGGCGGATCTACATCTTTTGGCAGAAACCTTTTTGCCATAGATACTTTATCACGTACATCGTTTGCTGCTCTTTCCAGGTCCTCGCCAAGGTTAAACTCAATTTTTATTACGCTTGCCTGATCGGTTGACTTTGATGAAATAACCCGAACACCCTCAATGCCACTTATCGCTTCCTCGAGAATTTCTGTGATCTGCGCCTGAATGATATTTGCGTTGGCACCGGTATATGTTGTGGACACGTTTACAACCGGAGGATCGACATTTGGATATTCCCTGTCGCCGAGCGAAAGAAATCCAACAATGCCAAACAAGACAAGCATAATGGAAAAAACTATCGGCAGGATAGGTCTGTCTATACTAATTGAAGAAAGACTCATATTAATTTAGTTTGATTATCTTTACAGTTGAGCCCGGTTTGATTTTTAACAGGTTTGTCATCACCAGGGTATCGCCAATTTTTACTCCTTCAAGAAGCTGAACATTTTCCTTGGTTCGGATACTAGTACTAACATTGCTCATCAGGGCTTTTCCATTATGAACAATATAAACATTGTATCCTTTAAGAGAGGGTAACAAACTTTGTGAGGGAACAAAAATACTTTTTTCCGTTTCCTGAAAATTCAGGAAGACTTTAACGGATGAACCAGGAAACAGCAGTTCATCGGTGTTATCGGCGATTGCCATAATCCGGATATTACGGGTATCAACATCGATATTTGGTTGAACGGCTTTAATTGTGGCTGAGAAGAGACGTGAATTACCTGAAATTGTAAACGTGATTTTCATTCCACTCATTATGCTGTATGCATAACGCTCCGGTATTGAGAAATCAATTCTTAATTTTTTAATATCCTGAAGCGTTGTTAGTATTCTATCGGGTGTTACAAAGGCACCTTCGCTTACATACCTTAGTCCGATTTTTCCGGAAAAAGGAGCACGGATCTCTGTTTTGTCAAGATCAACATTAATTAATTTGATATCAGCCTGTAATATCAGCAAATCATTAAGTACTTTATCATAAACTTGTTGACTGAGACCCCCTTTTTCAAGCAGAGTTTTGTTGCGCTGTTCATTTTGACTTGCCAATTCTTCCTGTATGATAAGCCTTTCAAACATTGCCTTCAGGTCAGCATCATCAAGTTTGAATAAGAGTGTTCCTTTTTTTACAAAAGTACCTTCTTCGAAATTAACGGACACCAGCCTCTTACTGATCTCGCTTTCGATATCAACACTTTCATAAGCCCGCATGGATCCTATTGTATTCAACTCATAATTTATTACTGTGTCGCGCACAATAAAACCTTCGGCTAAAATAACAGGTGAAGAAATTGTGGATTGTAGCGCATGACTTTTTTGTCTGTTCATGAATATTTTAACAACCGAAGCTGTAATAAAAATTCCTGCCAGAATATAAAGAATAATTGATTTTTTCATTTTAAAATCATTTTAATAAAACGATAAAAATATATAAAATATCACTACTGTCCTGGTGGTACTGGATATTTTTGTAGCTTTTGATACAATTGCTATTCCGCCATGTCCCAATACTTTAGCCCCAGTAGCACCCGGTAAACGTCTTACTTTTTCATTTCAGGGATAAAGGTAATGTAGCGAAATGCCGAAAAACAAATAATACATGGTATGATTCGTCAATACATGGTATGATTCGTCAATTATTTTTGTAAGTATTTGATTAGGCGGGTCCTGGAAAATTGATAATAATTACGGTGGCAGAGACACACAGCCTGCCCCGATCTTTCGGTGGCCGTGCGTCTGTACTACTGCCCCGTATAAAATCTACCGCATAAAAATGCTGCCCTTTTTGGATTATTTTGAAAATCCCGCGGTAATCGATTCCTTAAAATAGGAAGGAGTAAGTCCGGTAATTTTTTTGAAGTTATTGTAAAATACAGTCCTGGAGTTGTATCCCACCATTTGCCCAATCCCTTCAAGAGAAATATGGTTATACTTAGTATCGGTCATAAGTTGACGTGCAGCCCTGATACGGAATTCATTGATCAGGGTATTGAAGCTTTTATTGAAGACGTTGTTTATGGCTTTTGAAAGATATGTGCGGTTGGTGTCGATTTGTGCCGAAACATCCTCGATATTGATATTGCTGTAGAGGTATGGTTTTTCTTCACCAAAATAGATGTTTAACTTTTCGATGAGCTCGATATCTTTGCTCAATTCTGTGGAATCATCAGTATTGCCTTCACGCATTTTTTGCAATGATTCCGGAATAATTTCGCCGGACTCAAGAATTTTTCTGTCACATTGAACCAATTCAAGGTTTTTAGTTACCAGGTTTTTATAAGCGATGGAACGCTTGCGCAACAACAAAAGGATAATACCCAATAATGCCATTACGGCTGCTATCCCGACAATCATCGACCTGATAATTGTCTTATCTTTTGATATTTCGAGTTGCTTAAAATCATTGTCCTTTTTCAACACAATATTTTCCTTCTCCTTTTTCTGGGTTTCATATTTTGTTTGCATTTCCGAAATTATCTTCTCTTTATCACCTGTATAAATTGAGTCCTTTAAGGTAGAATATTTCCGGAGTGCTTCCACAGATTTCTTGTAGCCCTTTTTTGTGTAATAATAGTCCGATTCAAATTTCAGCACCATTGTCAACAAGTCCTTATTATTTAATTTTTCTGCAATTGTTTTTGCCTCATGGTAAAAGCTCATTGATTGTTCGTATTGGTTTTTCCCGAAGTAGCAATCACCAATCGCCATCAGGGTTTTTGCTTCATTGTATTTATCTTTCGATAGTATTCGCAGTTCGAGGGCCTTTATAAAATACGTCAATGGATCAATAGATGTATCGTCATCAATTTCCATATAAACCCTCCCCAAATTGGTAAGCACATCGGCTTTTACTGCAATTTGCCTATGATCCTGATTTAAATCGGAATTATTCAATATCATTATTGCACTATCAAAATTATTTATTGCCATATCATATTTATGCAGATCAAGATAGATATTGCCGAGATTATTATGAGTAGATGCCATGCGGAGGGTATCCTGAAGAATTTTTTTCACCACGAGGCTTTTTTGATAAAAAGCAATGGCCTTGTCAAGGTTCTTTAGTTTTCTGTTTATAATCCCTACGTTATTGTAGCACAACGAGAGCAAAGAATGGTTTTCTGTTTGTTCGGCAAGCAGAATACACTGGTAATAAACATCGAGTGAGGCAGGATAATCCGAACGCATTTCGTAAGCATTAGCAATATATATCAATGCTTTTTGTTCCTGTTTCGTATCGTTTATTTTTTTGGCAAGCCGGGTAGCTTCCTGCCCGTAAAGGATTGATTTATCCGAGTTTGTTTCCCACAATTCATTGAGTATCCTAAAATACAAAGTGAGCTTTTGTTTTTTAGTAACCTTGGGGAGTTCTTTTTCGAGACTGTCGAGCAATAAATTGTTTTGAGCCTGGGCAAAAAAAGAAATTAAAAAGAAAACAATAAACAGGTATTTCATTTCATCAAAATTTCACCAAAAATAAAAAAATATAGAAATTTCAGTGCTTTTCTGTTGGTGGATTACAGGGTTTTTTCTTTTGGTGTTTTGGGATTTTGGTTTAATGTTCCCATGTCCGCTTTCAGCGAGCTATAGTCAGGGTTTCACTTTAAGTGAAGCCCTGACTTTCCAATCCCGAAGTTTCGGGATGGAAACGAAAAAAAAGCGTATCCATGGAGGGATTTAACTATGCAATTTGTTTTTTCTTTCCGGTAATTCTTTTTCTCAAACCATAAACTGTTCCCATGGCCAAAAGCATAAGCAAGCCATCTCCAATGGGAGCTCCCCCGCCGGGAACCTGGTTTCCGTTTTGACCGTGTTCGCTGGGTGGAGGTGGCGGGTCGCCATTTTGGGCAGAAGATGTTATTGGGACAAAAGCTATTAAAATAATGGTTAATAGTGTAATTGTGCCCTGGCAAAGCTTTTTGCCCTTACGGTAAAAGGTTGGTAGTACTCGATTATTGGCCTTTGTGGATTGATGCTCTGATGATGTGTTTCTTGTTTTCATATTTGCCTTCTTTTATGTTTATTGAATAAAAATCTTTTTCGTTTTGAGGTTTTTGTCTGTTTTTACTACTATCAGATAAAATCCCGCACGTGCGGGATTCAACCCTGACAAGGTTTTGCCATCGGCATCCCTTCGGGAAATTCCGGCTGTGCGGTTGCGGATTTAGTTACCCCGTGAATTACCTCCAGCATTAGTGCAATGCATAAAATCATGCTTTATGCCTGGAGAGGATTCACGGGGTGACTTGTGTTAAGTCAGGGTTTCACTTCGGGAGTAGTCAGGGTTTCACTTTAAGTGAAGCCCTGACTTTCCCACGTCCTAAACGTCAA
>CAZQIV010000157.1:0-14540 GCA_964593705.1 uncultured Lentimicrobiaceae bacterium
CTGTTAGGTTTATCTGATATCAAATATCAAACATCGGAAATCATATATCAGATGTCCGATATAGGATTGTACATTTTCAATAGGATTCTTTTAAAATTTCTTTTCGGTTTTATGTTAAAGTGTAGGAAAACCTGCTGCTCTACTGGAAGTATTCCTTCATGCGGCTGAAAATATTGCGCTGACTTTTGCTTGGGTTGGGGGTGAAATTGACTGATTTACCCAATTTTTCAAGTGTGTTTTTTTCCTCACGGGTGAGGTTTTGCGGCGTCCATACGCTAATATTAACAAGCAGATCACCTTTGCCATATTGCTGCAGGTGGGTGATGCCTTTTCCTTTTAAACGAAGCACTTTTCCACTTTGTGTGCCGGCTTCTATTTTGATTTTTGCTACACCGTCAAGTGTGGGTACGTTAATGTCGCAGCCCAAAGCAGCATCAGTGTATGAAATGAAATGATTGTAGATAAGGTTGTCGCCATCGCGCACCAGGTGGTCGTGTTCAATTTCTTCGATCAGCACAATCAGGTCGCCGTTGATGCCACCACGGGCACCTGCATTTCCTTTGCCGCTCACCGATAGTTGCAGCCCTTCCGAAACACCAGCCGGGATGTCGATCGTAATCACCTCTTCGCCGCGGGTGATGCCATCGCCACCACAGGTAGTACATTTTTGGGTAATGGTTTGCCCCTCACCACCGCACGAGGGGCAGGTTGAAGTGGTCTGCATTTGCCCCAGAAAAGTATTGGTTACGCGCGTAACCTGGCCTGTGCCATGGCAAGTGTTACAAGTATTGTATGAAGAGCCACCTTTGGCTCCCGAGCCGGAGCAGGTGTCGCATTGAATATATTTGTTGACTTTAATTTTTTTCTTTGCCCCGTTGGCGACCTCTTCGAGTGTGAGTTTAACTTTTACCCTGAGATTGGAACCGCGGTTTACGCGTCTGCGGCGTGAGCTGTTGCCAAAGCCACTTCCAAACCCGCCAAATGCACCGCCAAAAATATCGCCAAAGTTCGAGAAGATATCATCCATCGACATACCATATCCACCACCACCTCCTGTACCTCTCAAACCTTCGTGCCCAAAGCGATCGTAACGTTGTCTTTTATCAGGATCTCTCAATACCTCGTAGGCCTCGGCAGCTTCTTTAAATTTTTCTTCAGCTTCTGTATTACCGGGATTTTTATCGGGATGGAATTTTATTGCCATTTTGCGGTAAGCCTTTTTAATTTCGCTTTCGCCGGCATCTTTTGATATTTCAAGTATTTCGTAGTAATCTCTTTTCGACATGATGGAATTTTAAATAATTCTTATGCAACTTGTGTTCAGATTTTATTGGCCAACAACCACCTTGGCAAAACGAATGACTTTTCCTTTAAGCATATAGCCTTTTTCAATTTCATCTACAACCTTGCCCTTCAATTCTTCCGAAGGAGCAGGTATGTTTGTCAGCGCTTCATGGAAATCCGTATCAAAGCTTTCGCCTATAGACTTCATGGGTTCTAAGCCCTTTCGGGTTAGTGTGCCTTTTAGTTTGTTGTAAATCAATTTAAAACCTTCAAGGTTGTTTTGGTCTTCCTCCGATTTTGCTTCATTGGCCTTGAATGCCCTTTCAAAGTCGTCCATTACGGGTAGCAAGTCTTTGATAACTTCAAGCGAAGCAGTATCAAGCAGATCGAGGCGCTCCTTGTTTGTGCGCTTACGATAATTATCAAATTCAGAAAACAACCTTAAGTATTTATCATTGAGCTCAGCCAGATTTTCTTCCAGTTCACTAACTTGCCCCTCAAGTATCTGCTCTTTTGATTGTTTCTTTTTTGTGGCAGTGTTTTTTTTCTTGTTCTTCATCTTTTTCTTGTCATCCTGAATATCCTCTGCATTTGTGGCATTTGTATCCACAGCTTCTGGTTCCTGCTCTTGTGTTTTATTTTTCTCTGTCATTTTTTAGCTTATTAATAACCAATGGTTTAACAATAAAGTTAATTTCCGGAGGGTGGCATAACAAAATTTTTGCCAATCAAATCCCAAGGTCAAATTGTCACGAATTATTTAGTTTTTTTTGATAAGATTTTCAAGAGTTACCTTTAACTGTTCGCCACGAATGTTCTTTGCGATGATTACACCATTTTGATCGATTAGATAATTCATAGGAATAGCCCGGACATTGAATTTTTTTGCAGCACTGGATCGCCAGCCCTGCAGATCGCTAACATGTTCGTCCCATATTAAACCATCAGCCTCAATGGCATTAGTCCAGTCTTTTTTGTTTTTATCGAGGGAAATGCTGAAAACTTTAAAACCATCGGCATCTCTGAAAGTTTTTGAAAGATAGGTATTATAGGTTTGCACCACTGCCGGGTTTTCGCGGCGGCAAGGCTTGCACCAAGATGCCCAAAAATCTACAAAAACTATATTTCCCTTTAATTCTGAAATACTACGCTGATTTCCATCCACGTCATTCATTTTAAGGTCAGGAATGATATTACCAATTTGCAAGCCTGTTTCCCGGTGGTTTTGTGCTGTGGCATCGTTCGATACTATGAATAAAAATGAAATTGCAATGAGACTGGAAACAAAAAGTTTTCGCATGATTAATTTTTTTTTAAATCTTTAATAAGATAAAAATACTTTAGATTCTTTCAATTTTTGCGCCAACCGCGTTTAGTCTTCCATCGATGTTGTGATAACCACGGTCGATTTGATCGATGTTGTCGATGATGCTGGTACCATTTGCCGAAAGTGCAGCAATAAGCAAGGCAACCCCTGCCCTAATGTCAGGAGAACTCATGCGTATCCCACGCAGATTGTATTTGTGATCGAGCCCAATTACTGTGGCGCGGTGTGGATCGCAAAGAATTATTTGCGCCCCCATGTCGATGAGTTTATCTACAAAAAACAAGCGGCTCTCAAACATTTTTTGATGAATGAGTACACTTCCTTTGGCTTGAATAGCTGTAACCAGGGCGATACTGATAAGGTCGGGTGTAAAGCCCGGCCATGGGGCATCGGCAATGGTCATTATGGAGCCATCCATAAAAGTCTCCACTTCGTAACTTTTTTGTTCGGGTATGAAGATGCTGCTTTCGCCAACTTGCAAATCAATACCGAGGCGTCTGAATACCTCGGGAATTATTCCCAGCTCAGCAGGTTTTACGTCTTTTATTGTAAGCTCCGATTTTGTCATGGCTGCCAACCCGATAAAGCTGCCAATCTCGATCATATCAGGAAGTAATTCATGGGTGCATCCCCCCAATTCTTCCACACCTTCTATGGTCAGAAGATTTGAGCCAATACCTGATATTTTTGCGCCCATTCTGTTTAGCATTTTACAAAGCTGAACAAGGTAGGGCTCGCAGGCGGCATTAAAAATGGTGGTTTTTCCTTTGGCCAATGTAGCGGCCATCACAATATTGGCAGTTCCGGTAACTGATGCTTCATCCAAAAGCATGTATGTACCTGTAAGTTTTGATGCATCAACTTTATAAAAGTTTTCATCAAAATCGTAGTCGAATTGTGCGCCAAGTTTTTGCAAACCAATAAAATGGGTATCAAGTCGGCGACGGCCAATTTTATCGCCTCCGGGCTGGGGAATGTATCCTTTTCCAAACCTGGTAAGCAGCGGGCCTACAATCATGATTGATCCACGTAATCCCGCACCCTTTTTTTTATAAGTATCTGATTTAAGCACCTCCAGATCGATGTTGGCTGCCCGGAAACTGTAGGTATGCTCATTTATTTGTTTTATCTCAACACCCAATACTTCCAACAAATCCATCAACTTTATTACATCGATGATCCCGGGAATATTACTAATTACAACTTCTGCGCTGGTAAGTAAGGTGGCACATATAACCTGCAGGGCTTCATTTTTGGCACCTTGTGGTGTGATTTCCCCATTTAGCTTTTGGCCGCCGATAATTTTAAAGGAACTCATGAAAAGGATTAACTATTTTAATATACTTGAAACTAATTTTTTCTTCGGAAGTTCGACTTCTTTTTTTGCTGGATTTTTTTCTTAACAGGTTTGCCAAGCAGATCATAAGTGCTGATTAATTGATCTTCTTCAGTAAGGGTTAAGTTTCCATTGGATAAGTCCTTGAGATGACGTTTGATAAGGTTATCGTCAACCGAATCGCGATTCCACATCAAGTATGTTTTCTTGAGGCTGTTGGCAAGTGACATAGAAATTTCAGCCTTATGCTCTTCGTTATTTGTCTCAACGACTTTATTGATAATGTTTTCGATGTTTTTACCATAATAGCTGTAACGCATATCTCTTTTGGGATAGGAAAGCCTGTTTGGATCTTTGGTTAGCACCTCTTCATCGGGAGGAGGAAATGGACTATCAACGTCAAGTTTAAAATCAGAAATAATATGTAGATGATCCCACAGTTTATGGCGTAATTCCGGTGAATCTTTTATATCGTTATGTAATTGAGCCATAATATCCACAATAACATAAGCGATTTGGGTTCTTTTAGTCCGGTCTTCAGATTTAATGGCTAATTGAACGATTTTTTGTAAATTTCTTCCGTATTCGGGTATGGTAAGGTGATCGCGTTGGGTGTTGTATTCCATAAAATGAAAATTTATTTTGTCAATATTATTAATAATCTATTTGGTGCTGAAAAAATGGATTACACTTTTTCGACTTCAGCTTTAAGTCTTTCGGCATTTTCGGCCAATTGTAACTGATCGATAATTTCCTGAATGTCGCCGTCAACAATCGATTGTAAATTATACATGGTAAGGCTAATGCGGTGATCGGTCATGCGGCCTTGCGGATAATTGTAAGTTCTGATTTTTGCCGAGCGGTCGCCGGTTGAAACCATTGTTTTCCTTTTTGAGGCAATCTCATCAAGGAATTTTTTATACTCCATTTCGTAAATCCGGGTACGGAGTACAGAAAGTGCTTTTTGGTAATTTTTGATTTGCGATTTCTGATCCTGGCAAGTAGCAACAATTCCGGTGGGGATATGTGTAAGCCTTACGGCTGAATAAGTGGTATTTACCGACTGGCCGCCGGGACCTGAAGAACAATAAAGGTCTTTTCGGATGTCGCTTTGCTGGAGGTCGATGTCGAACTCGTCAGCTTCGGGCAATACTACCACCGATGCTGCAGAGGTATGAACACGCCCCTGGGTTTCGGTTTGTGGTACCCGCTGAACCCGGTGTACACCCGATTCGTATTTTAGCTGACCGTAAACATTATTACCCGACACGTTAAAAATGATCTCTTTAAATCCGCCAACCGTTCCTTCGGTAACGTCAACTCCTTCAAGTTTCCAGCCCTTTGTTTCGCAGTATTTTATGTACATTCTATATAAGTCGCCTGCAAAAATACTGGCTTCATCACCACCGGTACCTGCCCTAATTTCCACAATGGCATTTTTACCGTCTTGTGGGTCGGCAGGTATTAGCATTAATCTGATTTCTTCTTCGAGTTCATCTTTTCTGGCAGTAAGTTCGTTAAGCTCTTCCTTTGCCATCGTCCTGAATTCTTCATCTTTTTCATTTTTGATGACATCTTTTGCAGAATTGATATTACTGATAACGTTTTTTAAATCCTCATACCCGCCAATAATGGGCTGAAGGTCTTTATAATCTTTATTTAGCTGGATGAACCGTTTCATGTCCGACATGACTGAAGGCTCATTCATTTCCTGTTCAATTTTTTCCCAGCGTTGTTTTATGGCTTCGAGTTTATCAAGCATTTTTGGTTTACTAAAAATTTAAAGGGCGCAAAGATACAACAATTATTGCAACACCCTTATTTTATAAATGGTTAAAAATCAACAAAGAGGGCTTAGTACCTTATCACTAATATTCTGCCATTTTTTGGCAGAATATTAGTGATAAGGTACTCATACAAAATTTAAAATGCATTGTCGTTAATATGAAAGGAAGATAAATAATAAAGCTCTTAATTGCAAAATATGCATTTATAAATTTTGCCGACTAACTTGGACAAACCAAAACAGGAATACACCATAAGTTTTACATGATCACCTTGTTTGGTTTTGGCTTGTCCAAGTTAGGTATTGTTAGCTTTTCGGCTAAGCTTTTTTTCTTACAAAAAGTTGCGTATTGGAATATCGCGTAACGCGGATGCTTTCGCCTTTTTCGATGAATCCTGATTCTGTGGTGGCATCATAAATTTCATCATCAATAATAATTTTGCCTGCCGGCCTCAAAACTGAATGTGCTGTTCCTTGTTTCCCGATCATGGATGAATAGTTGCTGTCAGCAGAAGTAAATCCTTCTGATTTTTGTTGGGTGGCAGAGAGGGCAAGCCCTCCAAACCAGGTATTGGTGGTTGAAAAAAGAAATCTGCTAAGATAGAGTGAGCCTACCAGTGATACAAATGAGGCAATAATAACAATAAAAAATGCAGAAAGTAATTCGGCTGCCGGGATTTGGGATGGTTCAAAGCCAATATTATCGATCATACTTAATGTGAGCCCAACAACCACCAGGGCAATCCCTGAAATCCCGGCTACTCCAAAGCCCGGGATGACAAATATTTCCACCGCTATAAGAATAACTCCGACAACGAAAATTATAATTTCCCAATTGGCAGCCAGGCCTTCAATGTAGAGCGGTGCAAAATAAAGCAAGGCTGCAACCACCGATGCCAGGATAGGAAAGCCTATGCCGGGCGATTGTAGCTCAAAGTATATTCCCCCGATTATAATCATGATCAATAGTCCGGAAATGATTGGGCTGATAAAAAATCGGATTATTCTATCAGTTGCTGACAATTTATATTCGATTATTTCATAATTCTCAATCCCGGCAAGTTCTAAAATGCCTGTAATGCTTTCGGCAGTGCCTTCGCAAAAGCCGTGCTTCATAGCTTCTGAAGTGGTAAATGTTATCACTTTTCCCGAGTCAGAAACCCCTGGAATTTTAATTCGTGGATCGACCATGCCCTCAGCAATTTTTGGGTCGCGTCCGGTAGCTTCTGCCGTCGAACGCATGGTGGAGCGCATGTACGACTGATATTTGTCGGGCATTGCTTCGCCGGTTTGGTTTACTACTGTGGCTGCTCCAATGTTGGCACCCGAACGCATGTAAATGCTGTCGCAGGCAATAGATATCAGCGCTCCGGCTGAAGCTGCATTATTATCAATGAAAACCCAAACCGGAATGGGGGAGTGTAAAATGGCAGTTCGAATTGAATCGGCTGTTTCAACCATGCCACCATAAGTGTTCATGTGGATGAGGATGAGATCAGCAGAAGTATCTTTTGCTGCCTTGAGTGAATTTTTGGCCACATGCCATACCGGAGGTGCAATTTCTTCTTTGATGTCGAATTTAAAAATTTTATAGGTTTTTGATTTATCGGCAAAAGGGTTTTTCGTTTCTTGTGATGACAAACTGATGGCAAACATTATGCCCATCATAAATACAAGATTTCGTATTAGTTTATGGTTTTTCATTATCCAAGGTATCTTTCTAAATCATTAACAAGATGAATAATTAAATGTTTTGGTCATCATGCATGCGGCGATAAAGTTTTTTCCAGCTTCTGCGTTTCCAGTAGCTTCTTCTCCAATACTTACCCCAATGAATATTTGTCCATAATCGTTCGTGGAGGTAGTAAATTAATATTTTTGCCGAAAACTCAGTAACTGTAACATACCAGGCGGTTTCGAGTGCCTGATCAAATGTGTGTCCTGAAGTATTGCTGAAAATAAAAAAAGTAACCAAAAAGGTAGTCCCCGATGCAATGAATCGCCAGCTTATTGCTTTAAGAATACTCCTTGTGGGACTATCCTTAGCGTATTCAACTTTTGAATAATCTTCCTGGTTTTCTTTCATTTTCTTTTTTGCAACTACTTTTTTTTGCATGAGTTTGCTACGGTAGTTTGGTTTACAAAAGTACTCCAAAATCGGTTTTAGGCAAAATATTTTTTTAGCTCATACAAAAACTCACCATGAATATTGTTGCCTGTAGCTATAATTTCTTTGCCAAAAATATAATCCCCTTTTCCCGAGAAATCGCTTACAATTCCACCTGCCTGTTTTACAATTATTGTTCCGGCGGCAACATCCCACGAATGAAGGCCATACTCGTAAAATCCTTCAAACCTCCCACAGGCAACATAAGCCAGATCTACAGCTGCAGATCCCAACCTGCGAACACCATGTGAATGGCGCATTAAGAACTGAAACATTTCCATGTAGGGCTTAAGTCGCGAATAATCATAATAGGGGAAACCTGTGGCAAGTAAGCTTACGTTCAGGGTTTTTGCATCACTAACTTTTATTTCATTTCCGTTGAGGTAGGCCTTACTGTTTTTCCAGGCATAAAAGCACTCGTTTTGATTTACTTCATGCACCACCCCCGAAATTACTTCTTCACCATCCATCAGGGCAATGCTAATCGAAAATAAAGGGATGCCATGAATGAAATTTGTCGTTCCATCGAGTGGATCTATCACCCAGTTATATCGTTCTCCTTTTTTTGTTTCAGTATTTTCCTCGGCAATAAATCCGGCTTCCGGCAGGATTTTACTCAGTTCTTTCACCAAAATTTCTTCGGACGATTTATCCACGTACGATACAAAATTGTGCAGACCCTTGGTCTCAACTTTATCCCTTGAAAAATTTGTAAGCTCCTTTTTAAGCATTTTTCCTACTTCGCGGGCAAGGTTTGTCATTTGTTCTGTAATTTGTTGCAAATTCATAAATGCTTAGTTTAGAGGTTCTTTTTTGCGAAAGCGCGTAAAATAAATTATACCAGCGATGCCTGTCAACATTATCCCGATAGCGATAAACTGCGCCTGGCTTGCATGAATACCAATCCAGGAATATTGAATGTTTACCCTGATAAACTCGATGAAAAATCTTTCGGTGCCGTTTAAAATCAGGTAAATCCCAAATAGGACACCCGGAACAGCAATTTTATTTCTCAAAAACCAAAGCATCAGGAAAAAAATGGCACTTATCGTGGTTTCATAAAATGAAGTTGGAAAAACTGCCTGGCCAAGTTCGTAACAAAATTCGCCATGACAACCCGAAATGGGGACACCTTCTTTGATGACATTATGCGGAAAAGTAAATCCCCACATCCAGTCGGGTAAAAATGTAAGCCATTCGGGCTTGGGCTCAGCATTTGGAATGCCCCAACAACCATCGCCTGAAAGCTGACAGCCTATTCGGCCAATGGCATAAGCAAGCATCAGCGAAGGAGCAACAGCATCGGCAAGCAAGGGCCATTTTATTTTATTTCGTTCGCCATAATATCCAACCGCGAAAGCAGCAACAATTAGTCCTCCATAAAAAGTGAGGCCACTGAATGAAAACAGAGCACCCAGAGGGTCATTGAAAAAACTATCAAGATGTTCAACAAGATCAAAGATTTTTGCTCCGATTATTCCGCTGATGGCAGCTATAAGAACCAATGCCGGCGTAAGTTGGGCTGCATGAACAGTTATGGTTTCATTTACCGGTTTTTCCAGTTTGTTTTTTTTGCCGTTAAAATAAATGTAAACAACCACGATGGCTGCAATCACAATGCCTCCCCAAAGACTTCCGCGGCTTGATAGTAGGAAGAGCTGCGGGTTTTGTGAAAAATCTGAATACTCAAAAATTAACCCGATGACTTTGAAACCGATAATAAAATACAATAGCGCCGAAACAACATATTCGCTGTAGCCGGGAGCTTTGCCTTTGGTAATTGTTTTTGTTCCGGGTCGGATCAGCCCCAGCTTTTCTTTTCTTCCCAGTTCAAGATACAAAATGTAACCGGCTGCAATAAAAGCAAGGGCAACAAAAAATCCGTAGGTTTGGATGGGCAACACGATGTTGGTGCCCAGCAGGTCGTTTAGTAAATCACTTATTCGAGGATACACGATTAATTAAGAGTTTTTTTTCCTCCTTGCAGTTTTGTAAACAATAAATGGAGGAATGTTATCGGGGCAAAATTAAGGTTATTAACTCTTTTTTGTAGGAATATTTTATCAAACCACACTTTGATTTAATTAGTGTTGGTCTATAAACTTGCCATACACCACTCACCCCTCTAACTCTTCGCCAGTTGGCGGAAGGACCAGCCAACGCACTGGTAGCGAGGGGTCGCGTGGGCAAAATCAGAAAAGTATCGACTTTATGGACAAACTCTAATTAGTGCCCGTTCATAAAGACATTATTTTTCACTAGCCCCGGGTTTTAACCCGGGGGATAATGAGTTTTGCAGTGTCTCCCCCACATTTTGGCTGATAATGCCTTCGGCATTATCAGCCAAAATGTGGGGGTTTTATAAGCATTCAACTTGATCCTTGGGTTAAAACCCAAGGCTAGTGATATTTAAAACCTCGACTAAAAAGACGGACACTAATTAGTGCTTGTCCATAGAGTCGACTTTTTCGATTAGAGGCTATAAAGTTTCCCGCAGATTTCGCTGATTAGCGCAGATTTTATCTGCGCTAATCAGCGAAATCTGCGGGAAAAATTACTAAAAAGACGGACACTAATTAGGGAATAATGCTATTTTTTTAATCTTTTGCCGCCACAAGCCGTTGCATTAAAATTCCACCAACAATAAATACCAGGCCGATAACTGTCGAAAATAAGATGTCTTCACCCACGGTAAACCTGATGAAAATTAAAGAAATGAATGGTGATAAAAAAACCAGGTTCGATATTTTAGCAGTGGTTGAAGTGTATTTCATGGCCTTGAGCCATAAGATGTAAGTTAAGCCCATTTCAAAAATTCCGACATAAACCGAACCTGCCAGGCCATAATAATTAATTGGATTAAAGCCATTGGTGAAAATGAGGTAAAGAAAAATATAAACCAATCCAAAACCGAAATTCAGCAAGAGCTTGATTAGTTCATCCCTTTTGTCTTTTACATTATAAATCCAGAAAAGCGACCAAAAAACAGCGCTTCCAAGGGCAAGGAATACACCGGTTGGGTTATCAAATTTTAAGCTCAAAATACTGCCTCTTGTGCCAATGATGATTGTTCCGGCAAAGCTGATAAGTATGGCAATTATACTTAAAAATCCTATTTTTTGTTTTAGTAACGGGATGGAAAGCAACACCAAAACCACAGGCCAGATGTAATTTAAAGTGCCGGCTTCCTGGGCGGGCAAAATGTCGTAGTCCTTTAATAAAATAAGGTAATATAGAAATGGATTGATAAGTCCGAGTAATGCTGAACGAAAAATATCAGGAGCGGTTTGCTTAAAAAGTAAAGCGATTTTCCCTGAGATAAAAATGCTGATAAATATTACCAAAAATGAAACGATAGAAGCAAAAAAGAGAAGCTCGGCAAAGGTGATGTATCGAAGGGTAATTTTGAGGGCAGAGCCTATGGTTGACCAAAACAGGATGGCCGACAGTGCAAACAGGTAAGATTTGTTTTGTTGCTTCATTTATCGAAATCGTAACTCCCAGAGTTTCCCGGGATTTTTAAAATAAGCTTATTTGAGATACATCATTTCATTTTTAGAATCCATGTATTTTCCTGCATCAGCGGGATCTAATTGCTTACACTGTTGTCCGTAAAAAACTCAAGATTAAAATTAGATTCTTCTCTGCTGGTTGGCGGCTTTGCCGCCAACCTCCCCCTCCCAACCCAAAACTCACAAAGTACTTGTCATTCTGAGAGTTCACCCAAACGGAAGCATTGTCACCTCGAAGGATCCGCCAGCTGGCGGAGACTGAGACCTGCCTCGCCTGCAGCATTGCATACACCAGCGGCCCGCTTCCCCAGCGAGGCGAGCAAGGCGGGGGTCTGTTTAATAGTTAGGTTTTCAGCACCTTATGCAAACATGTCATTGGTAGTGTAGCGAAGAATCTGTAACTTTTGTCGGACAGTAGTGAATTGCTTATTTGAAAAATATTAGTTGTTCGCATCCGGACACTTGCTTTTAAAAACGAACACATCCTGCCAATATTCATTTTTTGTTTGTATTTAAGTATTTGATTAGAAAAGATTTATTAACAGTGGCACAATTTTAGAAAATCAAAATCCAATGAAATTAAAATTTAATTTAAAATATAAACTATTTCTCTCCCCATAATTGATTTAAGTTAGTATCTGATTTTGATTGCAAAGAAAGCGCCGCGTCCCCCGCGGCCTTTTTATTTTCTATCCTTCCATATCTATAATTTCACTCAACTCGATCCACCTGTCCGATTTTTTATCAATTTTGCTCATGAGTTTTGAAATTTCCTCCGACCATTGAATTAAGTCATCGGGCTTTCCATTGCCCCGGTTTAGTTTTTCAAGCAGCAAAGTTTTTTCAGTTTCAAGTATTTCGATTTCTTTTTCCAGGCTTTGGTATTCTTTTTTCTGTTTATAGCTTGGCTTGCTTGATTTATTACCTGATTTTTTTTCGGCTTTTTCAGGTTTTTTCTGGTCACTTTTGGGGCTGTATTTGTCCCGGGCTTTTTTTTCTGCGGCATAAGCCGAGTAATTTCCCCAATAATCTTTAATTTTCCCCTGGCCCTCGAAGGCGAAAATGTGCTCTACCATGTGATCCATAAAATACCGGTCGTGCGAGACTATCATGAGGCATCCTTCATAATTTTCGAGGAATTCTTCCAATTTATTCAGCGTTTCAATGTCGAGATCATTGGTGGGTTCATCGAGAATGAGGAAGTTTGGTTTTTGCAGCAAAGTGGTTAATAAGTACAGTTTTCGTTTTTCGCCTCCACTAAGGCTCGTGAAATAATTGTAATGAATGTCGGTATTGAAATTGAAATATGAAAGAAACTGTGCCGGTGTCATACTTCCTTTTTTCATCTGCACCTGCTCGGCAATATCTTTCACGATATCGATGATGCGTTTGTCCTCTTTTACAGGAAGTCCATCCTGCCTGAAATACCCAAACTCCACGGTTTTCCCCAAGGTAATTTTTCCCCGGTCGGCTTTAACGCTACCCATAATTATTTCGAGCAAGGTACTTTTTCCAACGCCATTTTGTCCAATCAGGCCAATACGATCGCCCTTGTTGAAAATATAGGTAAAATCGTCGAGGATGTTTTGAGTACCATAGGCTTTGTCGATATTGTTAAGTTCAAGTATTTTTCCACCAAGCCTTGCCATATCCACATCAAATGATTTGGTTTCGGTGGTGCTACCCGAATTGACTTTTTCTTCGATGGAATAAAATGCATCTTCGCGGGCTTTGGCTTTGGTTGCGCGGGCCTGGGGCATTCTTCTCATCCATTCCAGTTCTGTTTTATATAACGACCTGGCCTTTTGAACTTCGGTTTTTTCCTTTTCCATCCGCTCTTGCTTTTTTTCTAAAAAGTAAGAGTAGTTGCCGCGGTATTTAAAAATGGTTTGATTGTCCAATTCAAGAATCTCATCACAAACAATATCGAGAAAATAGCGGTCGTGGGTAACTAAAAATACTGCAAGGTTTTGACGTTTCAAATAATTTTCGAGCCACTCGATGGTATCCACATCAAGGTGGTTTGTGGGCTCATCTAAAATAATCAAATCAGAATCTTCGATCAGGGCTTTAGCAAGCGCCACTTTTTTGCGCATTCCGCCTGAAAGTTCTGCAATGGTAAGGTTGAGGTTGTTGAGCTTGAATTTCCCTAAAATTTCTTTGATTTTCGATTCAAAATTCCAGGCGTGGAGTTCGTCCATCCTGCTCATTACTTTTTCGGTTACGGCCTTGTCGGTAATTTGGCCTGAAATAATCTGGTTGTAGTTATATACAAGTTGGATGAGCGGACTGTCAGAATCGAAAAGATAGTCGATAATTGTAACTTCTTCGGCCATATCAGGATTTTGGGGCAGGTATGAAATCCTAATGTTGTTGCCCTTGGTTACAAGTCCGGTTTCGGGTTCTTCATGGCCTGTTATAATTTTTATCAGGCTTGATTTTCCGGTTCCGTTCCGGGCTATAAGTGCAATTTTTTGCCCTGCTGCAATCCCAAAAGAGAGATCCTCGAATAGTAGTTTTTCGCCGTAGGATTTTGAAATATTTTCGACCGAGAGAATGTTCATTTATAACTGTGTTAATCGCTGGTGGATTTTGGCTGCGAAGATAGATTTTTAAGTGAAACCCGTGTGTGTTAGAAAATCAATTCTTCCTAACAGAGGACGCTAATTTTAACTTTTTGTTATAAAGTGACTATAATGTATAAAATAGATTTCTCAGTCCCCGAAGGGTCGGGGCAGGCTGCTGCTCTCCTTCGAAATGACAGGGTTTGGTGGGGTTTGAGGGGTGGATGAAAGTGGGCGCATAGCGCCCACTTTCATCCACCCCTCACAAAGCCTTTGTCTTGTCATTTCGAGCCCCAAGCCCTTGGAAAAAGCGCCTCAAAGTGTGATGACAAAGGAGTAGATTTCTCCATGAAAAACTTCGCTACGCTAAGTTTTTCCGGTCGAAATGACAAAGTCCACACTTTCAGAAGGGGAGGAGAGGTATCGGGCGCAAAGCGCCCGATACCTCTCCTCCCACAACTATAATGGAAGCGATGTCACCTCGATGGAGCGCAGCAGCCTGCCCCGACCCTTCAGCGATTTTTTACTGCTTGTTTGCATTAGTAATGTAGTTGTTTTAATAGT
>CAZQIV010000158.1:0-14313 GCA_964593705.1 uncultured Lentimicrobiaceae bacterium
CCATATACCGAATCGCAAAATACTTTTCATAGCACTCCAAAAAAAGAATTAGCCGAAATCTTTTTGCAATTTGATATTTTTTGATTAAATTTGTTGGATGTACTAAAACACAAATAAAATGAAAAACAATAGACTCACGCTCAGCACCCTGTTGGTTTTTTTGACTTCATTTATGTATTGTCAAATTATTATTGTCCCCGAAGATTTTCAAACCATACAGCAGGCAATTAATGCTTCGGTAAATGGCGATACCGTTGTGGTGAACCAGGGTACTTATAATGAACACATCAACTTCGCCGGGAAAAACATCGTAGTTGGCTCACAGTTTTTACTTACCGGCGATACTGCATTTATTATGCAAACCATCATCGATGGAGGGGAAAGTGGTTCGGTGGTAAAATTTAATAACGGGGAAAGCAGCGCCGCCAAAATCTGTGGCTTTACCATCAGGAATGGATATGCTCAATCAGGAGCAGGCATTTATATATTATCGGCTTCACCCACCATTAGTTACAACCTGATTACCAGTAACAGTGGCGATTGGTATTGCGAAGGTAACGGCATTTATCTGAAAAACTCCTCATCGCTCATTCAAAACAATTTGATCCATAACAACAGCTGGGCTTATACGGGCGCGGGATTATGCCTCGTTTCCTGTTCCGGGGTTGTTATCAGCCACAACAAAATAACCGACAACCACACTTTCAGTGGATACGGGGTAGATGCCGGAGCCGGCGCTTTTGTGCAAAATTGCACGGACATCCTGTTTGAAAACAACCTCTTTTCCGGTAACAATGTGGACTTTGGCGATGGAGACATGATATCTACTTACAGCAGCACTGCCATCATCAGGAATTGTACATTCTATAATTCGAGTTCATCGGGGATCAGCCTGGACATCCATGGAAATGTGCTTATCGAAAATAGTATCATCTGGTCGCTTGAAACATTTTATGGAACAGAAATCTATGGTGACTCACTGACCACTGTGCAGTACTCCAATATAAAAGGGGGTTTTGATGGAATTTCAAACCTTCAGGTGGATCCACTATTTTATGATTTCGATAACTTTGGGCTTTCTCAGCAATCTCCCTGCATCAACAATGGCAACCCCGACCTGCCAGCGGATCCCGATGGCACTGTGGCTGACATGGGCTGGAAATATTTCGACTTATCGGGCATGGGAACCATTACCGGAAAAATAAATCTTGGCGAAGGCTTAGGCGGGCTGAGCAATATTTCCATCCATGCAAACGGCCAGATAAGTTATCCGCTTCACGACAGCGCTTATGCCATGCATCTTTTGCCGGGAAACTACAACATTGCTGCAATGCTCGGTTTGCACCAGGAACAAGTAATAGAAAATGTAGCGGTCATTCTAAATGAAACCACCGGCGGCATTGATTTTAACCTGCCGAATACATACGCAAATATGGCCATCCATATAAGGCAGGACGGAACCGGTGATTTTACTGAAATCCAGCCCGGCATTGACGTTGCCTTACCCGGCGACACTGTGCTTGCTTTTCCGGGTATATACAACGAGGAATTGAAAATCATTGGTAAACCAATCATTCTGGGCAGCCTTTTTTTAACCACCAACGATACTTCTTATATCCAAAATACCATTTTGCAGGGTGATGCGTTCAGGCCGCTTAAAATAGAATATATCCCGGATACCGCACTCACCGTAACAGGGTTTACCATCCAAAATGGCCTGGCCACCAATGGAGGAGGCTTATATGTTAGAAACAGCAGCCCCAGGATCAATAACTGCGTGATAAAAAACAATGTGGCAACAAATGACGGAGGGGGAATGTACAACCTGAATTCTGCCCCCGTGATTAATAATTGTATGTTTTACCAAAATAATGCAACTGGAGGAGGTGGAATATCCAACAACAATTCGAATGCAATAATCCTCAATTGCAAAATATCGAACAATACTGCAAACTATGGTGGCGGAATTGAACACGTTTCCCCTTACGGGATAATTAAAAATTGCCTCATCGAAAATAACACTGCAAGCTCAGGTACAGGTGGCGGAATTGAAATCAGGTATTCAGGCCAAGCAATAATTATTAACAATAAAATCGTTAACAACAATGCACATTATGGTGCCGGCATGTACATACAAGCCAGCAACCCCATCCTTATAAACAATATATTGTACGAAAATTACGCGGTACATTCCGGTGGGGGATTAAGAATCAGGTTCTCAAGCCCGCTTATGGTAAACAATACCATCGCCGGAAATACTGCCGACAGTTATGGTGGTGGTATTTGTTTTTATGATTTTTCAAATGCTTATATTACCAACAACATTCTATGGGGAAATGTTACACCCGAAGAAGATCAAATAGCCATCGCTTCTGCAAATGCCGACCCCAACTTCTATTTTTGCGATATCGAGGGCGGAACGGAGAGTTTTTATTTTTTGGGAAATCCGGGAAGCTACTCAGGGCAATGCATCGGAATTATGAATGGCGAGCCTGAATTCATTTCACCGGATGATTTTCAACTTCAAATCCAATCGCCCTGCATCAATGCCGGCACACCCATGTATGAGTCGGGAATAGACCCACCCTACATCAAGGAAGAAAATGGTAAGTACATCCTCTACACCGGGGGCAACGACACCCTCCACCTGCCCGCAAAAGATATTGCAGGCAACCCACGCATCACCGGCGGGAGGATAGATATGGGAGCGTATGAGTTTACCGATTCGGTACAAGCACTCAACAAAAGGCCGCCCCACCTCGGCAGCAAAGTTAAAGCTGTGCCCAACCCTATGCAGGAAAGCACTTCCATCGAATTCACGCTGTTGGCTGCCGGCCATTGCCGCGTGGAAATATATAAGCTGGATGGCCAACTGCTCACCACCCTGCTGGATGCACAAACCCAACCCGGCAACTTCAGGCTACGCTGGCATGGCACCGATCAAAATGGAACTAAACTTCCTCCGGGCTACTACATCATTAGCGTTATCCTCAATAATAAAACTTTGGATACCGTGAAGGTGGGGAAGGTGTAACTACGGGCTCTTACATGAATAATATTGTGATTTAAACATGCCCGGAAAGATGGCATTAACTATGTTGCAGTTGACAATCAATATGGCTTAGTAGTTTAATACAATCAATTTCTTTGTGCAAAGGTTTGTATTATTAATAATGAGATAAACATAATAAACCCCTGATGACAGACCATCCGTTTTAAGTGTGTGGAAATTATTTCCTTTCACAGCTTTTTTCTCTATAAGTTGTTTTACAACATCACCCCGGCTGTTTAAAATTTTAATGCCTACAGTTTGATCCTTATCCGAAATGAACCTGAGCGTAAATTCTTTTGAAGCCGGGTTGGGGAAAATCTCCATCTGGCAGTTGCCTGTTTCAAAATTAGTTTGCTCATCGGTATTTTCGGGGCGGAGCGTTTTCAACAGGTCGATGGTAAGTTCGATATGACCAGCATCAGATTGGGGGCGGAGGTAAGCAAGCATGCCGAGACCCGACTTGTAACTCCCGGCCTCGCGGTATGTGTTGCCGATGTTGATTACCGCGAAAACCGAATCGTTGTAAGTTGGATTGTTCAGGATTATTGATTCGTAATTGGCAATGGCTTCGCTGTATTTGCCCTGTGTACGTTTGCAAAGGTTGATGTAGCCAAACAAAAGTTTCTTGTCCACGGTGCTGGTGGTATCGTTATACAAACCGGTAAACCTTGATTCAAGATTATCCCAGCCTGCATTGTTGGCTTTGCAGCAGGCGAACAGCCCGGGAATGGCAAGGTAAGTTTCGTTTTGTGCCGGGTAAGTTGCAATAAGTTGTATATATAAACTTTCTGCAGTTTCTATTTCGCCCATGCTAAGCGAAAGAGGAGCCTCTTTAAGTAATTCCTTGGCCGGGTTTGAATTTTTAAAGTTGGTGTTTTCGGATGTGCATACCGGTTCGATAACAATAAATGTGCTTGGGGATAAATAGTTTTTGATAACCCGCGGATCGGCATTGCCCCAGTAATTGAGCGAAGCTTCGATACGCGAAGATGTAATAGAAAAAATGTAATACCCCGATGCCGGAATGTTGTAAATATCGTTGTAGCCTTCGTTGAGGTAAACCGATGCACCGGCCAGGTAAATCCCGGTGGTGTTATTCACGATGGCATTTTTGTATTGCACTTCGTTGATCAGACCTGTTAATATTGGCGAACCGTTGCTGTATGACCCAATGGCTTTGGTGTTACCGGTAAAAGTGCATCGGTATATTTTGGGCGATGAGTTAAAAGCTCCCACGCCCACCTCGTTGTTGGTAAAGGTGCAATTTTCGAGGCTTTGCGAGGTAAAATCTTCGTAGAGGATACCAAATTCGGCGTTTGAAATTTCCACATACTCCAGCGAGGATGCGCTGCCGTTGCCCAAAGTAATGCCCTGCCAGTAGTTTTTTGTATCCGTCATAATATTGGCCGAAATGCGGATGGGGTGGTAAGCGGTTCCTTCGGCAATAAGGTTTCCGTAAACCACAAGTTGCGCATTATCGGCTGCAAAAATATGCGTGCCGGGCTTAATAATTACCGTTGCCCGGTAAGGGATTTCAAAAGTATCGGGTATGCTAATGTTATCGCACCAGTAAACGGTGTCGTTGGCTTTGTAGTAGGCTGTTTGTAAAAAGTTGCCGTTGTTTTTGATGTTTCCCTGGTATCCTTTCCAACTCCAGGTTTTACTCTCGTTTGGAAACTCAAAATTAAACAAAGTGCCTTTTTCATTGCTGAGCATATCAACTTTCCCGTTTTTTTCTTTATCACCAAACCAATACTTATTATTTACACCTGGTAAGGGAAGTTCAAATATTAGTGAATCAGAAATATTTTTTGCTACAAGAAAGTGATACTTAGCGCAGCTTTGTTCGTAAATAATTTCAAATGTGCCGTCATTGTTAATATCACAAAACCCGGCAAAGCTCTTCAGCATTGGATCGATGTAAAAGGTAGCATCCAATTGCCCATCATAAACATAATAGCCCTGATTTGGCACGGCAAGCACCAAATCAATTGCTCCATCATTGTCGAAATCGCACATCCAGGGACCAGCAACACCACGATAATTCAAATGTGCAGTGTCAATTTGCAGACCGCCAGCATCAACCAGGGCAAGGCATCCATTTATGGCTGTATCGTAGTAGCACATTGCAAGTTGCATTCCGTTGCCGGTAATATCTGCTGCAACGATTGATGATTTTAGCTTATTGCAAGCCGGCAAGGTAAGCGAATCGGAAATATTGGGCATACCATTGCTGTTTTCTGAAATAAAATAAAGATGACCGTTCGGGCTGGCTATAACAATGGTGTGTTTCTCCTCTCGCGTATCATAGAAACTTAGCGGGGTGATTATTGCGGGATTTTGTCCTATAATGTTAACAGGTATCTTATGAAAATTGTTGATTGACCATTTTTTATTCATTTGATAATCGTAGCAATAAAAGCTATATTCCCAAAATGATTGAACCAGATCAATCTTGCAAACAAAAATATACTCCTCACCGGTATTGTCGATTGTTGCAATAATGCTTTGCCCATATTGTTCAGCACCACCTGTTGCAGCAGTTATCCACACTGAATCGGTGGTGTACGAAAACACATTGAGTAGAGGGAGATAAGAACATACGTACGTCTCATCGTTATAAACGGATTTGCCAACAGAAGAAAACCCGGTACAGCCCATGTTATGGTCAACTATCGTATTGCCGTTATAGTCTAATATTTTGGCTTCGGCAATAACCTGGTCAACAGCCATTGTATCGGTAATACAATAACTTAACGGTATAATACGATCGTTTACTTTTAATGTGTCAGATAAACAAACAGCATTATTTATGTAAATTTCGGATGTTTTAAAATTATTGTATTTATTCAGCTCATCCACGGCATTGGCGGTATCTGCAATTACTGTCACTTCATAAAATTCATTTTCTTCGAATGAGAGTAAGATATCAAAATGAGCGGTATCAATGGTAAAGGCCGGCAGCGAATCGAAACTGTAAACATCCGATAAAAAATCGCTGCTATCGCTTAACTGCCTTATCAGGCAATGTACCGTAAATGAGGTGTCCACATCGACACCCATTATGTTTTTTACAGCTGCTTTTAAATGAAACAAGTCGTCGGTTTTATATCTTTTGCTTTTAAGGCTGATGTTTTCAACCATGATGTCAGGCCTAAGCGTATCTAAATTTTCATACAAAATGTTCAGAGCCGGGTCGCCAAAGAGGTTATATTTATCCAAATTAAAATTCAATTAAGCTTCGATAAAACACGAACCGGCAACAGGTGAATTATGAAAAAGCGAATTATAAAATCCCGGGCCTATATCAGAAGCTGTGGTAATACAATTTGCGCCAATAGCTGCAATTGCTCCCCGGCTAGTGTTATTACATAATAGTTTTTCGCAAAAACAATCATCATGATTATGAAATGCCCCGGTTAAACAAGCCATATTTACCATCATGGGTAAAATATCATTGTAGCTTGTTGAATCAATATCTTCATAGTAAAAATTAATTCCATCAGGACTACCATGATCGTCATAATAAAATAGGGAAATGCCGCTTTTCCAGATGTTGAGAAAATTTGATAGTGTATAGGGCTTTTTCAATGTAAAATTCTCATAAGCGTATAATGAATCATAATCGTTGGGCGAAAAAAGAAATATTGAATCAAAGGGAATAAACGAGTCTAACTGTGTGAGCGCGGTATTGGTAGAAGAATATAGCGCGGGATCGTGCCCGGTGGCAATCAACATCCGGTCTTTGTTTGGTGAGATCCGTGGTGTAAAATTTCGGATTTTATACGAAACAGATCTACACTGCAAATAATCATCCACGCTGCATCGGCCTATCATCAAGTTGGGGTAGGGGTCGTATTCGCCAGCTATGCTGTCGTATGTTAGCTGGGTGAAATAGACGTCGTAGCCTTCGGAATATGTGGGGACACAATCGGTACTATCATCGAAAAAAGCATCTCCAAATAAATTTACGTAAGCTATTTTGCCATCGTAGGTGTGATAAGCATTTCCATCATTGTAAGTGTTTTTAATTAAATTTCTCATTTTTTCGTGTGCATCGTCACCAATTATAAATGGGGAATTAACAATATCATCCATTTTTGTCAAGCAAACATTAAATCCATTAAAATCGGCTCTGTGTTGTGCAAGTTTTTCAATTTCATTTTTCGCAACATGGTCAGTATAAAAATTTTGGTTTGTAATTATCAAATAATCGCAACTATCATCAACATAGTCATTCGGAAATGTAGTAACCCATTTTATTGTCCCAGATTCTTCCAAACCTGCACCGCAATTAACTGAAGCATTCAATCCATTTGAATTATAGTTTATAAGTGCATTGCCAACAACCTCATTAAATATCCCTACATCTTTCTGTAAAGAACCTGATGAATTATAGAAAGTTAAAGTAATCTTTGCCTGGGAATAAGCCCAAATCTCTTTCTTTACAGGATTGAACTGAACAGGGTAAAATAGCACCCTAGCTACATCCTGTGCTCTTATTGCTCCTTTATCAATTGTTTCTACAACTGTAACTGGAAACCAACCATCTGTTTCATAAGCCTCGTGGTAATAAGAGAATTGTTCAATTAAAGCTATAGCTCCTCCCGCAGTGGTGTCTGGTACGAGTTCCGGCGCAGGATAGATATTCATATTTGAATAATGTATTGAATCCGAAAGCTCAATATTCAATATCACACTGTCACATGCTGGAATAGCAACTAAATATGAAATGATTGGCATTTCCGGATAACCAACTGAATCCATTCTTGTATGTTCTTTTATCTGTACCCGGTTAAAGGTGTCAATGACAGTAGTATACATCCCGGGTACATCAATCTCAAATTCAACTATTGTATCCGTTGATTCTAATAGTTCATAATTTGGTTTGGTACTCTCACTTGCAGTAAACTCTATCCAATCCTGCGAATATGCGGTAAAGCATGCGAAAATAAATACGATAAATAATGCTTTTGTTTTCATTTTTTTGGATTTAGTGGTTAATAATGATTTTATTTGTTTGTGAAATTTCGTCAGTTTCGATTCTAATAAAGTAAACACCATTATCAAAATCCTTGGTTGATATTGATGAAACTTTCTTCTTAATATTAGGATGAAGTTTGTTAAAGGTTTTTATCAAACCTCCGTTTGAATTAAAAATTGATACCGCTTTAATATTTCCTTTTGCTTCAATGGTTAAATGATTTTTTGAAGGTACAGGATAAACGGTAATATTGCTTTCCATTTTATAATTTATAATGCCTGTAATATTAACAACATGAATATAATCATACCTGATCCCGAAATCCTGAATTGCTCCGCCAGTAATAGAAAGCTTAACCGTATAATAACCTGTATCCTGATAGATATGAGTTGGGTTTTGTTCATAAGAATCAATTGCACCATCATTATCAAAATCCCATTCCCAGGTTTCAGCATCGTTGGATAAATCTGTAAATTGAACAGTGTCACCAGGTTCAACAAGAGTATCTTCTGCTATAAAATTTGCGTAAATCGGGTCTGGTCCAATAGAAATAGGGTGAAAAGCAGTGAATGTTTCTCCATAATCTAAGCAGTGATAAATATACACGTGTCTTCTTTGCCCCATTAATTGAGTATAAACAACGTGTAAATAAAGTTCACCATTTTGGCGGCCACCCGTTATTCCAACAATAGGCAAATTAGGGCAAGTTAATTGATTTTTCAATTCCCAATCAAACCCATGATTTGAACTATAGAAAATTTTATTCGAATTCTGGTTACACAAAAAGATGTTTCCTTCAATGTTTTCTCTTGAGATGTCAATATTATCTAATCCATGAAAGTCAAACTTTTTGACAACTTCGATATCATCAAAATTATTAAGTGAATTAAAAAAATATAAAGTGTCGTTTACATTATATTTTTTCGAAACACAATACCCTATATTATTACTTACATCAATATCTACATCTTTTAATGTACCAAAATAGCCATTGCAAGTATGAGAAGTGAAATTCGTACCATAATTCTCACTATGAGAAATAAAAGATTTATATATTACACCAATATTTCGGCCAGCATTTACGTGTTTATTGATGCCTGAATGTTTGAATTCCCAGCTTCCATATTGACCGAAATCATCAGAATAATACAAAGCTTCGCCCATCGTTACAAAATATAAACCCCCAATAGTCTTATCGGCAGTTATTGACTCAATAGTATTACTCAAAGCTGAAACACTATCCACACAAACAGCCGTTTCTCCAAAATCAGTGGAGCGGTAAATGGCATCATACATAACGGTTGCTGTAGGTCCCATAAAATATATTTCGCCTATCTCTGAACCACGAGTTATTTCTTGTGCAAAAGAACAAATTGCAAAAAGCAATATAACAGCAAGTAAAGTAAAGTTTTTCATATCTTGTTATTTTATGCCAAAGGCATCCCTTCGGGAGATTTATCAAAATGTAAATTTATCAATAATTTGTCAAAGCCAATATTTTATGCGCCACATTTTTTACCTGGCTGGTATCATCCACCGGGCAGCAACCACTACACCTCGGCAGCAAAGTTAAAGCCGTGCCCAACCCTATGCAGGAAAGTACTTCCATCGAATTCACGCTGCTGGCTACCGGCCACTTCCGAGTGGAAATATACAATCTGGATGGCCAACTGCTCACCACCCTGCTGGATGCACAAACCCAACCCGGTAACTTCCGCCTGCGCTGGCATGGCGTGGATGGCCCAAACCGCAAGCTTCCTTCGGGCTACTACCTCATCAGCGTTAGCCTCAATAATAAAACTTTGGATACCGTGAAGGTGGGGAAGGTGGATTGATGTGATTTTATTCTAATCACTGTATGATGGGGGCTTCACCGCAAGAAATCGAAGGATCGCAAGGGCAACCTAAGAATTTGATCTTTACAACTTTCAGCCTGCAGCTTGAACTCTGTCAGGGTTCACAACCCTGACGGAGTTATATATCCCCTTGGAGTTGAAGAAAGCCGGTACCTGTCCGGGCAGAACTACCTGACAGTATATCCCAATCCTATTGTAGATGCCGCAAGCATCGTATTTTCGATTAGAGAAACGACAACGATAAACCTTAGCTTGTATGGTAGCGATGGAAAAGAGTTGGTAACGAAATTTAAAGGTATCGCCCAGGCAGAAATTGAATATACACATACATTCGGCAGAAACGATCTCACCGAAGGAATATACTATCTCAGGTTGAAAGCCGGTAAAAACACGGGTTTAATCAGGAAACTTATCGTGATAAATTAGCACATCAAAAAAAAAAGTGCCCCATAACTACCGGGGCACTTTTTTTTCTAATTCAACAGTGATCATCGTCTGTTAGTCATCTTTAAACCTGAACGACACCCTTAGTTTTGTGCGGTAAGCCACAACTTTCCCCTCTTCAATTTTCAGGTCTTGTTCAACAACTTCGGCAACACGGAGTCCTTCCAGTGTCCTGGATGCCCTGTCAAGGGCTTTCTTCGCGGCATCTTCCCACGAAACACTGCTGGAACCAATGATCTCGATAACCTTATAAATACTGTCACTCATCTAAACCTCCTTTTTATTTGGTGAATAATGTGGCTAAAGATACTCAAAAACCGGAAAAACACAAAGGGTTTTATGTATTTCTCTGATTAAGATTTTCCGCTGTGGTGTGCAGGTTGGTTCTTCCCCTCAAGGGAATTGAGGGCTTGCGCAGGTTGGTTTAAATTTGATGTTTTAGTCGTTCAGCCTGCATCTTGAACTCTGTCAGGGTTACAAACCCTAACAGAGTTTTAACAGGAATAAAGCCCACTCCGAAGCATTTAGCCCTGAACCCGGGAGTTTGCCCCGCGGCAGGGATTGAAGTGGTAGCTTTGCGCAGTGGGGGCTGATGTTTTTTGTTGGCCGGCGGAGGCTGACGTAGGAAGCCCCCGTACGGCCTACAAAAACACAGCCACCACAAGGAAACTACAAACGGAAAGCCCGCCAGTCCGCCCAAAAAAAACTCAAAACAATGGTAAGGCAGCCCCTTCTGATTATCGACAAAAGCCGCTCAATAAAGCATAAGGAATGAAAATGTTGATAAATAAAATAGGCTGTTTCAATCTTTTTTATTCATTTTGTCGGTTCTTATTTTTATCAAAATAAATTGATTCAACGGGCTTAAAGCATATTTTAATTTAATGGACAGCGAAGATTTAAGGATTGAACCGGAAGAAGAAAAACCGGAAGAACAAAGTATTGAGAGTGAACGTTCAGGACATTCAGCCGATGGGCAGTACAAGGCGATTGCGCTTGAAGGGATGTACCAAAACTGGTTCCTCGACTATGCCTCTTATGTGATTCTTGAGCGTGCTGTGCCCGATGTGCTGGATGGCCTGAAACCTGTGCAGCGGCGTATTTTGCACGCCATGCGCGAAATGGACGATGGCCGCTACAACAAGGTGGCCAACATCATAGGCCAAACCATGAAGTACCACCCCCACGGCGATGCCTCCATTGGTGATGCGCTTGTGCAACTTGGGCAAAAAGAATTGCTGATTGACCAGCAGGGAAACTGGGGTAATGTGCTCACCGGCGACAGCGCTGCCGCACCCCGATACATCGAAGCACGGCTTTCGAAGTTTGCCCTCGAAGTAGCCTTTAACCCCAAAACTACCGAGTGGAAGGATTCGTATGACGGCCGCAACAAGGAACCCGTTACACTCCCCGTAAAATTCCCGTTGCTGCTGGCACAGGGTGTTGAAGGGATTGCAGTTGGGCTGGCCTCCAAAATTGTCCCCCATAACTTTATCGAGCTCATCGATGCCTCCATTAGCTATTTGCAGGGTAACGAATTCCGTTTGCTTCCCGATTTTCCGGGTGGCGGCTACGGCGATTTTTCGAAATACAACAACGGATTGAGAGGCGGGAAAATAAGGGTAAGGGCAAAAATTTTGCTTATCGACAAGAAAACCCTCACAATTACCGAAGTGCCTTTTGGCACAACCACATCAAGCCTCATCGATTCGATTATTTCGGCTAACGACAAGGGCAAAATCAAGATTAAAAAAATTGATGATAACACCTCGGATAAGGTCGAGATTTTAATCCAGCTTGCACCGGGAGTTTCGCCCGACCAAACCATGGATGCCCTCTATGCTTTTACCAATTGCGAGGTTTCCATTTCGCCCAACTCCACGGTGATTTACAACGGGAAACCCAACTTTATGGGGATAGATGAAATCCTGAAAATTTCGGCTGACCAAACCGTAAAACTCCTGAAACTTGAGCTTGAAATCAGGAAAGGCGAACTGGAGGAGATGTGGCATTTTGCTTCGCTGGAAAAGATATTCATCGAAAAGCGCATCTATCGCGACATCGAGGAAAGTGAATCGTGGGAAGCCGTGATTGTAACCATCGACAAGGGATTGAAACCCTATAAGCCGATGTTTAAGCGAGCCATTACCCGCGATGATATTGTTAGGCTTACCGAGATCAAGATCAAGCGCATTTCAAAATACAACACCTTCAAGGCCGATGAGCAAATTAGCAATATTGAAGGTGAGCTTGACGAAGTGCAAAACCACCTGAATCATCTCATCGACTTTGCCATTAACTACTACCGGCAAATCAAGAAAAAATACGGAAAAGGCAAGGAGCGGAAAACAGAAATCCGCAATTTTGATAACATCGAGGCTACCATGGTGGCGGTGGCCAACCAAAAACTGTATTTCAACCGTGAAGAGGGCTTTGCCGGTACTTCGCTAAAAAAAGATGAGTTCGTGTGCGAATGTTCCGATATTGATGACATCATCATGTTTAGAGAGGATGGGACTTTTATGGTTACCAGGGTGACCGAAAAATTCTATGCCGGCAAAAATGTTATCCATATCGATGTATTCAGGAAAAACGATGATCGCACCATATATAATATGATATACCGCGATGGCCGGGCAGGCAAAAACATGGTGAAGCGTTTCGCGGTAGTTGGGATTACCCGCGACAGGGATTACAATCTCACCAAAGGAACCGAAGACAGTAAAGTGCTGTATTTTTCGGCCAACCCCAACGGTGAAGCCGAAATAGTGCGCGTAACCCTACGCCCAAAACCCAGGCTTAAAAACACCGCCTTCGATTATGACTTTAGCGAGTTGGCCATCAAAGGACGGAGCTCGCAAGGCAACACCCTCACCAAAAATTATATACGCAAGGTGGTTAAAAAAGAAGAAGGTGTGTCAACACTCGGGGCCATAGATGTTTGGTTTGATGATAGCGTAAAACGCCTGAACAACGAAGAACGCGGAATTTTCCTCGGCGCTTTTAAGGCCGATGATAAAATATTTACCCTCATGCAATCGGGCGAATACAGGCTCACGGGCTACGACCTGACCACGCACTTTGACGAGGATCTTATCCAAATCGAAAAGTTTAATCCCGATAAGGTAATGTCGGTGGTTTACCTCGAAGGCAAGCAAGGTTTCTGGTATTTCAAAAGATTCCCGCTTAAGGAAACAGACAAAAAACTGCTCTTCATTTCCGAGCACCCAGGTTCAAAAATGATTACCTGGTCGATGGATCAACGGCCCGTGTTTAAAGTTAATTTTGATGAAAAGGCCAACGGCAAGGATTATGAAGATGAAGCTTTTGTTGCAGAAGATTTTATTGGTGTGAAAAGTTACAAGGCCAAGGGCAAGCGACTTTCGACACATGCCATAAAAAAAGTTACCTGGCTCGAATCGCTGGAATCCATACCGGTAAAAAATGATGAAGTTGATGATGAGGCAGATGATGATACCAACAATAATGGTAAGGACAACAAGGTAAACCAGGAAGCGGAAAATGCAGAAGGATCAAATGTTGCTAAAGTTTCTAAAGAAAAGATTCCCGATGAAATTCCTTTAGAAATTGTGTCCGATGCTCCTTTTGAACAGGAAATTGAGAACGGCGGCAAGCATGACAAAAAAGATGAAGCCAAATCCTCGAAAAAGAAAACAAGGAAAAAGCCCGCTGATGATGATGCCACGCAGATGAGTTTGTTTTAGAAGAATCGTTAATGGTTATTCGTTAATTGTCCCGAAAAGTAGAAAATCTTTGATTTTCGTAACTTTTCGAAGATGCACGAGCGAAGCTCGGCATTAATCGTTCGTTCCAATCGTTACTTCGCTAAATCGCTTAAGTCGCTTCGTTCGCCTACTTCGCTTAAGTCTCTTAGTTCTCCCACTTCACTTCGTTCGCCTACTTCGCTAAGTTCGCCTACTTCGCTTAAGTCTCTTAGTTCGCCTAATTATCTTCGT
>CAZQIV010000159.1:0-14312 GCA_964593705.1 uncultured Lentimicrobiaceae bacterium
TCTAACCTCTCCCTTCTAACCTCTCCCTTCTAACCTCTCCCTTCTATCCTCTCCCTTCTAACCTCTCCCTTCTAACCTCTCCCTTCTAACCTCTCCCTTCTATCCTCTCCCATCCAACCTCTCCCTTCTTTCCTCTCCAATCAAACCTTTCATATTGTTACTACAACAAACATTATTACCAAAGGTTCGTTAGAGCTAATCAATAGATTAGAAATATGCCATGATTAATTCAATGTTAATTCAATTACAAAAAACAAAAATAATTGCAACCCCCCGTTGTTTTTGATGTCCATTGAACATTGAAACCATCGTTTTAGATCCATAAAAACATTTTATTAATGAAATTAAAAAAATTAACAATTCTTCTAACCATACTTTTTTTTGCAAGTTTACCCGGAATGGGAAACGAAGAAGGAGAGCCAAAAAGAGTAAACATTAGCGGCCATATCGGCGATGCGAAAACAGGAGAAATGCTTATAGGCGCAACAGTTTACGTTGACGAATTGCAAACCGGAACCGTATCAAACCTTTACGGGTTTTATGCATTAAGCCTCCCGGCAGGTGAGTATTCACTTACCTATTCCTACATCGGCTACCAAAGTGAAACCCGAATTATAAACCTGAAAAATGATTTAACTATTGATGTTGAATTGGCTTCCGCCGAACAACAATTAGAAGAAGTTGTAATTACCGGTGAAAGACAGGATAAAAATGTTTCGGCTGCTGAGATGAGTGTGGTAAAAATTGAAGCAAAAACCATTGCGCAAATACCAGCACTTTTTGGCGAAACCGATGTACTGAGAGCCATCCAGTTGCTTCCGGGTGTAAAACCATTGGCTGAAGGTTCAACCGGATTTAGTGTTAGGGGTGGCAGTGCCGATCAAAATCTGGTACTTTTAGATGAGGCAGCAGTTTATAATGCAGGCCATCTTTTGGGCTTCTTTTCGGTGTTCAACAACGATGCCATCAAGGATGTAAAACTTTACAAAGGCGACATTCCGGCTGCCTATGGTGGGAGGTTGTCGTCGCTGCTTGACGTGAGAATGAAAGACGGCAACGCGAAAGAATTTACGGGAACCGGTGGTGTTGGCCTTATTTCGAGCCGTCTTACTCTGGAAGGGCCGATTAAAAAAGACCAAACCTCTTTTATTGTTTCGGGTCGTCGTACTTATGCCGACCTTTTCATCCCGCTTTTTGGCAATCCTGACCTTGATGGAAGTAAATTATTTTTTTGGGATTTAAATGCAAAAATCAGCCATACCATCAACGAAAACAACCGGGTATTTGCTTCGGCCTATTTTGGCAGAGATGTATTTAAAAATGAATTTGCCGGGATGGATCTTGGTAATAATACAGTTACAGTTAGATGGAATCACCTGTTCTCAAAAAAATTGTTTTCCAACTTTACCTTTCTAAGATCGAGGTACGAATACGAGCTGGGCACTCCCGAGGGTGAGGCCAATTCGTTTGAGTGGAAATCGAAACTTGTTGATTACACCGGCAAGGCCGATTTTACCTGGTATCTCAACACCGAAAACACCATTAAATTCGGGGGAAGTTTAATCCATCACACTTTCAATCCCGGCGAAGCACGTGGCCTTGGTGAAGAATCATTTTTAAATGAATTCATTATCCCGAAAAAATATGCATTGGAATCGGGTTTATACATTAGCAATGAACAAAAGATCGGGGCGCTGCTGACCCTAAAATATGGACTGCGCCTTTCGATGTTCAATAATATTGGGCCGGACACCTTATATACTTTTGATGAAAATTTTGATATGATTTCCGCCGAAGGAAAAGCCAAAGGCGACATTTACAATACCTATATCAACCTTGAACCACGGTTCGGATTTATTTATCTGCTCAACGAAGTTTCATCGATAAAGGGTAGCTACACCCGCACCAATCAATACATACAACTGGCACAAAATTCAACAGCCGGCACTCCGCTCGATATTTGGTTTCCGGCAAGCCCGAACGTGAAGCCACAAATATCCGATCAGGTTGCCCTTGGATATTTCAGGAATTTCAATAAAAACACTTTCGAGGCATCGGTTGAAGGATATTATAAATACATGCAAAATGCCATCGACTTTAAAGACCATGCCGAGTTACTCCTCAACAAAGAAATTGAAGGCGAACTAAGATTTGGCACAGCCCAATCGTATGGATTGGAGTTTATGCTAAGAAAACAAAGGGGAAACCTTACAGGCTGGGTAAGCTATACATTGTCGAAAGCCCGGCGCGAAATGAAAGACATAAACAATGGCAACCCCTATGATGCGCCTTATGACAAACCCCACGATATTTCAATAGTTCTGAACTACAATTTTAGCAAACGGCTTGTAGGCGGCCTCAACTGGGTTTACTCTTCAGGCTTACCTGTAACTTTCCCAACAGGGCGCACAGTGTGGGGAAACAAAATTGTTCCCATTTATTCCGACCGCAACGACTATCGTATGCCCGATTATCACAGGCTGGATGTATCGCTAACCCTCAAACCAAAAGATAAACCCAAGCGGAAGTTTTATGGTGAGTGGAACCTTTCGGTTTACAATGCCTATGCCCGCAAAAATGCCTGGACTATCAATTTCCAGCAAGACCCCAACGATCCCTACACAACTTACGCGGAGATGACTTACCTGTTTTCGATCATCCCCAGTATTTCGTATAATTTCAAATTTTAAAAAATCCAAAATCATGATTCGAAAAATAAAAAATATAATCACAATTTTAGTAATTGCTCTTATTACCTTTTCGTGTACCGAAAGGATAGACATAAATCTTGATGCGCAAAAATATGCACGGCTGGTTGTGGAAGGCGAATTTTCGTCAGATACCCTGCCCCATAAGGTAAAGCTTAGCAGTACCGAAGATTACTTTAGCAACAACATTCCTGCAGGTGTTTCAAATGCACAGGTAAGCATTTACAATAATGATGAAGAATACCAGCTTATCGAAATACCTGAGAATTCGGGAATCTACCTTACAGCACCCGAGGTTTTTGGGCAAATTGGAAAAACTTACACCCTAAAAATAGAACTTGAAGAAGAAATTGGAGGAGCATTAATTTATGAGGCCAGCTCTAAAATATACCCCATAAACCAACTCGATTCTATCGGACTGGAATTTCATGAAGATTGGGGTGAAGAAGGTTTTTGGGAAGTAAAATGTTATGTGCTGGATCCCCCAACCGAGGATTATTACATGTTTCATATTTATCGCAATGGCGAGCTAATAAACGACACCATCGACCAGGTGTTTGTTGTTGACGATCTTTTGTACAACGGCAATTATACCAACGGAATTGGAGTTGGCTATTTTGATCAATCAAAAGAAGACCAAAAGTTACTTCCCGGAGATAAAGTAACCCTGCGGGTAGGACGAATTACCAAAGACTATACTAATTTCCTGTGGCAATTGCAGCAGGAAGTCAGCTATCAAACGCCACTTTTCAGCGGCCCGCCCGCCAATGTAAAAGGCAACATCAACAATGGTGGTTTTGGGGCTTTTGGCGCATACAGCACTTCTTATGCTTCCAAAATAACACCGCAAGTGGAGTAGAGATTCAGGGCTAAGTAGTGTTCGTCTTTTCAGTAATGTTTCCCGCAGATAACGCAGATTTTCGCAGAAAAAAATCAGCGCAAATCAGCGAAATCAGCGGGAGATTCTTTGGCCTCGGATAGGAAAGGTTGACTTTATGGACACGCACTAATTATTATCATTTAGTTCTAAAATTTACTTCCTGTTTTTTATATTCTTTCATTTGTCGGGTAGGTTCAATGATCGAAAATCCTTGCCACAGCTTGTCATCAAATTGATCGACATAAATCACCTCCAAGCTTTTCTTTTGCCCAAAACCGGTAAATTGTTCGTTGGAAATTTTTTGATCATCCAACACCAAATATTCAAATGATTCGTCCATTATCATTGATAGGAAAAAACCGACTTTAAGCTCTTTGAGCTTTTTATCTATAAAAAACCTTTTTCGTTTTTTTATCAGCGCAATGTTCCGGTCAATGCTTGCTTTGAACCCTGTTTTATTGGTAAAATATTTCAAAACATAGTTATCAGTTTTTTTTTCAAAATAGATGGATCCGGCAAATTGGGTTTCGGTATATCCAATACCCAAAAGATGAATATCCCTGCCGGTTTTACCCGGAGCATATTCGTAGTCAGCCCGGATAAGGGCATAAGTATTTGTTGTAATAAATATTCGTCCAATGTATTTGCCCGATTTCTTTGGCGTGAAATCAATGATGTAAACATCTTCACCGTTTACGCGGGTTCCACCGGCCAGGGTATAATGGTAATTACCGGTTTTGTATAGAAACTCCCACTGGTTTTTATCATCCAGGGTGGTGTACCGGAGTTGATTTTTTACATTTCGGGTATAATATTTCAACCTTCGCTCACTTTTTTTCAAGCTGTCTTTTTTAGCCTCTTCAATTTTCATTATTGAATCATTGATGGCTTCATCCTCTTCCATATCTATTTTATCACCAAAAATCCCACTCTTAACTTTCCAGTATTCGTCCTCATTTGTGTTGGCAAAAACATTCTCAAAAATCGCTTCCAATTGGTCAAGATCAGCAACATCCTTTTCCTTTAGGGAAACGGTTCTGATGGGGTCGATTTTAAAAAGCACCGAATCATCCGGGTTTTCATTAAAATACAAGTCGCCCAGGAAATCGGTGAAGGAGGTGAAATTTTTAGGAAATTTATCTTGAACCAGTGCCAACATTTCCCTGTCCAATTTCGGAATTGTACTTTTTTTGTATTTGATTTTAAACTCGTCAATATCCTGGATATCGCGCTCGCGGATGAATGCTTGCCTTTTGGAGGTAGTTGTCCTGTAATTGGATGCCTTATTTACGAGTACTTTTTTTACGATGGCTTTCGGGTCAGGATTACTCCCAAAAATCAATATTTCGCTCAGGTTAAAAATCTCTTCCTTTAAATAAACCACCATTAAAGTGTCGAAATGATCAAAAGGAATGTCCCGGGTTTTATATCCGATGTATTGAAAACGTATGGTGTCCAATTTGTCAAGATCGGAAATATCCAAATTAAAAAAACCTTGTTCATTGCTTACCACACCCTTGTTTTTGTGCAAAACAAAAATAGTTGCGTATGGCAGTGCGGTGTGTTTATCAATATCCAGAACCTGACCTTTTAGCACATTTTTAGAATCATTACCCTGAAGATACTGAGAGATTGTAGGTTCAGGAATTTCTTGCGAAAAGCTTTTTACAAAAATTAACAGTGAAGAAACGAAAACAACAAGATAAGTGCGGTTCATAATTTCAGGTTATCAAGTATTTTAAAATTGCTTAATAATTACCATCCAAACATTTAGAATTGTTCAATTTCGTGAACAAGGTTAATGTTTCAAAGGTAGAAAAAATCACCTTCCTGTGTCCATTTTTTCTAAATGGTCATTCGTCTATAAATTTGAATTACGCTAAATATCCATCCACTTCTTGAAATAGGTAACACCAAAAACAAGTAAGCGTTTTTATAATTTCATCATTTTCACTGTCTTTATTCCCTCATCGGTTTTCAGCACACAGAAATACACCCCCGGCTCCAAATCCCCAGTTTCCAAATCTACCTTTTGCAAGCCCGCATTTTGGTAATCCTTTGCAATAGTTTTGAGTAGCCGCCCTATTTGGCTGTATATTTTTACTTCAAGCCTGCCTGGTTCTGGTAGGTAAATTTCAAGGGTAGTGGAATTTGTGAAGGGGTTGGGTAAGATTGAAATTTCGTTTTCAATTTTTAATTCCTCAACAGACACACCATTACATATTCTTTGAACCTGTGCCTGGTCTTCGCAATTTGTTAAATTACCATGAATTTCAACAACAGCATTGGGGCTTGCCAGGTAATCGCAAACACTTTTTACCGCACAATCGGAAAGCGATGAATTATTAACTATAAACAAGCTGTCGATGGATCCGGCACTTATGCTATCGAGGCCGGATAAACTGGTCAGGTTGGGGTTGTCATGAATATTTAAGAATCCCCCGATGGAGGTCAAAACAAGTAAACCATCTAAGCTCAAGATATTATTTCCACTAATTTCAACATCACCTTCAATCTCTGTACAATTGGGATAGTTGCTTTGGAAATTATCGATTTGTGCCTGGATAGAGAAGGTGATGCCATTGGGAAAGCAATGTGGATATTCAAGAATACTTACAATGTCAGAATCAAAAGAACCTCCCGGCCAACCCCCACCAAAATAAGCCTTATCACCATAAGCAGCGCATCCGTACCAGATACGGGCAGGATCGAGATTAGTTGCTTCATAGTTCCATTCCCCAGTTTCAGGATAATAAATATCAATTATTCCATTTGCTGGTCCAAACACACCACCACCCGATATAAAATCAGTCTCCCCTGCAAAAACCAGGGCATCCTTTACCTTTAAAGCCCGAACAATTCGGGGAACGGATAATGTTTGCACTTCCCAGGTTTCGGTATCAATATTATAAATATCCACAACATTGCTACTTAAGCTGTTCGCCAATGCACCACCGGCAAAATACACCTTATTCCCATAGGCAACAGCAGCTGGAAACGAACGGGCCTGGGAAAGGGTTTCATAAAACCAGTCACCCGTATTGATATCATATATTTCAACAAGGTCTGTTCCCACACCTAACGCAGGAGCACCGCCAGCGAAAAACACTTTTCCTCCTGCAGCGGTAACACCTATCGCAGCTTTTGGCTCAGTTAAATATAGTGGTGTGTCCCATGTTTCTGTTTCCGTATTATAAACATCAATAACATCATAAAAAGCAACATTGTACCCCCAAAACATACCACCTGCAAAAAATACTTTATTCATGTGGCAAGTTGCACCTATCAAACTTCTGGCTTCGGAAAGATATTTTACAGTCCACTCTCCGGTAGCTTTATCGTAAATATCAACATCATTAAAATTTTGATTTCCAGGCCAGTTATTACCCCCGGCAATAAAAACCATCCCATTACACGAAACTGAAACTGTAATCCATCGCAGGGCAGATTGTGACTCATACGAAGCCCACTCATCTTCACCCACATCGTAAATATCAATGACGTTTGTAAACGAAAGGTTATACAAGCGGCCTTGTGAAAAGAAAATACTGTCGTCCATTGCAGTTGCACTAAGGCCTTCGCGTGCATTGCTTAGTTTACCTTCTGACCAGTTCCATTCCTGCGCCTCAGTGCAAAAAGAGCAGGCAATTAAAATAATCATTGTTAGTTTTGTTTTCATAATAGTCTCCTTTTTTAAAGTTAATGTTCTTATTTTTTTGCTAATGATATTTTAAAATTTTCCTTGTTTTTATTCCATTGTTGGTTTTCACCACACAGAAATACACCCCCGGCTCCAAATCCCCAGTTTCTAAATCTATTTTTTGCAAGCCGGCATTTTGGCAATCCCTGGCAATGGTTTTGAGTAGCCGTCCTATCTGGTTGTAGATGTTTACTTCAAGCCTACCCGGTTCCTGTAGATTAATTTCAAGGGTAGCGGAATTGGTGAAGGGGTTGGGGAAGATTGAAAACGCATTATGAGGAATTGTTTCTTCAACACCCAAAACACAAATACCTTCAATAACTACCCGGCTCTCGCAGCCCGGGGCATTGTCATGAATTTCAGCTGTACCATTCAAGCTAAGCAGATAATCGCAAATATTGGTAATAGCACAATATGAAAGTGCGGAATTATTAGTTATAAATAAACTATCTATAGAACCTGCTTCAATATTTTCAAGTCCTGTAAAAGTAGTCAGGTTGGGGTTGTCATGAATATTCAGGTGTCCACCAATAGCAGTCAAAACAATCAGGCTGTCTAATTTAGTTATGTTCGTTCCGCAAATTTCAACATCCCCTTCAATTTCGGTACAGCCGGGATAGTTGCTTTGGAAATTATCGATTTGTGCCTGGATAGAGAAGGTGATGCCACCATACAGGCATTGGCTTTCGCAAGCCTCTTCTACTTGTTGCCGGCTGTTGCATCCAGGGGCGTTATTAGATATAGTCACAGTGCCATTTGGGCTGGATAGATAATCGCAAATACTTTGGATATTGCATTCTGCAAGGAAAGGATTATACAATATTTCTATATTTTCAATAGTTCCTTCAGCTATATTGTCAAGCCCCGATAAAGTAATCAGGGAATAATTGAGACCCCAACTAACAGAATAGCCAATATACAAGTCGCCGGCGATAGTAGTTAAATTTTCCAATCCTGTTAAACTGACCAGGTCAGCATTTCCTGTTATTTCAAGATTTCCTCCAATGGAAGCCAAACTCTCAAGGCCCGACAGGCTGGTCAAGGCATCGTTATTTAAAATCAAAAGGCCACCCCCGTTGGAAGCCAAACCCTCAAGCCCCGACAGGCTGGTCAGTGCAACGTTATTTTTAATCATAAGGTGTCCCCCTATGGAAGTTAGCTCCTCCAGGCCCGAGAGGCTGGTCAGGGAAGTGTTGTCGAAAATCTCAAGGTATCCTCCTAAGGAAGTCAAATTGTCAAGGCCTGATAAACTGGTCAGGGAGTTATTGCCGGAAATACTAAGGTATCCTCCTAAGGAAGTCAAATTGTCAAGGCCTGATAAACTGGTCAGGGAAGTATTGTCGAAAATCCCAAGATATCCTCCTAAGGAAGTCAAATTGTCAAGTCCCGATAAAGTTACCAGAGATGGATTTCCATACCCACTATTTGAATAACCAATATTCAAGTCTCCGGCGATAGAAGTCAAATTTTCCAGGCCTGTAAAACTGGTCATGATAGCGTTAGCAGAAATACTAAGGTCTCCTGGGATGAAAGTCAGGCCACCCAAGCCCGAAAGGTCTGACAATGCACCATTCCCCTGAATCTCAAGATATCCCCCGATAGAAGTCAGGCCACCCAAGCCCGTAAGGTCTGACAGTGCACCATTCCCCTGAATCTCAAGATATCCCCCGATAGAAGTCAGGCCACCCAAGCCCGTAAGGTTTGACAGTACACCATTCTCCTGAATCTCAAGATATTCCCCGATAGAAGTCACGCCACCCAAACCCGTAAGGTCTGACAGTGCATCATTCCCCTGAATCTCAAGATATCCCCCGATAGAAGTCAGGCCACCCAAGCCCGAAAGGTCTGACAGTACACTATTCCCCTGAATCACAATATATCCTCCGATGGATGCCAGGCCACCCAGGCCCGTAATGTTTGACAGTGCAGAATTATTTCTAATCTTAAGATATCCTCCTATGGAAGTCAAATTGTCAAGGCCTGATAAACTGGTCAGGGAGTTGTAGCCGGAAATACTGAGGTATCCCCCGATGGAAGTTAAAACATTTAACCCATCCAAATTGGTTATTCCCCCCCCTTCAATTGTAACATCCACTTCAATTTCAGTACATCCGGGGTAATTGATTTGGAAGTTATCGATTTGTGATTGTAAATAAAAATAATAATTTCCATAGGGTAAACAAGGAAGCGTTATTCCACATCCACCTGCTATTTCCCCCGGGTAATTACAACCGGTGGCATTGTTATTAATCGTAACAATGCCACCCGGAGCAGATAAATAATCACAAATACTATTTACTACACATTCCGATAATGAGCCATTATTGATGATGGTAAGATCGGTAATGGATCCGGCTTCGATATTGTCCAAACCCGTTAAACCAATAAGGGAATTGTTGTTTTCAATCCGAAGTTCTCCCGCGATAGAAGTCAGGCTCTCAATGCCCGATAAGCTGGTTAGAATATCACTGTTAATTAAACTAAAATCACCACCAATTGATGTTAAGCTTTCCAATCCTGAGATATTGTCAAGTGAGTAAATGTAGCCCAGGTAAAGAGAACCGCCAATGGAAACCAAATTATTGAGCCCTTCTAAACTGCTGAGATTATTGGCATGTATGTAAAGATCGCCACCAATGGAGTTTACCAGTCCTAAGCCTTCCAAATTATTGATACCATCTCCCACAATTGTTATATCACCCCCTAATTGTGTACAACCCGGGTAATTGACCTGAAAATTGTCAATATCTGCCTGACTATAGAAGTTGTAAATGCCGTAAGGCAGGCAGGGCAAGGTAATTCCGCAGGCAGCAGCTACTTCAGGCGGGTTGTTGCAACCAGCTTGATTCCAATTAATATCAACGACACCATTCGGTGAGGAAAGGTAATTGCATATACTTTCTGCTTCACACTCAGATAAAGCGTCGTTATACTTGATATAAAGATCTCCACCAATAAAACCCACATTATTTAACGCTGCTATATTGGTAAGTGCCAGATTTCCCTGCGGTCCCATCGGCCTCGGGAATGCTTTGCCGATCCTCAGATTCCTGCCAATGTACGACAGGTTTTCCAGACCCGATAGCGTAAGTAAGTAATTATTACCATAAATTTCCAGATCATGGCCTATTGAATTGAGGTTAGTTAAACCTGATAAGTCTGGTGCATTTGTATAGGAAATTATACAGCTTCCACCAACTGTACTGATATTATTGAGCCCCGACAAACTATTCAAATTCCAACCACCAGTAATATTTAAATCCCAACCCACGTCAGTAATATTTTCCAGCCCTGTTAAATTGGGCATCTCTGAACTAATGTAAATAAAAACACTGGCTGCTACATAGCTTAAATTTTCCAGACCTGACAGGCCTGCCAGAATACGGTTATGATCAATTGTAAGCGATCCGGCAAGAGAAGGTATCAATTCCAATCCTGCTAAATCCGTGAGGCTGAAATTATAGATAATAGCAAGATTTTTCCCTATACTTCCTAATCCTGACAGCGAGGAAATACTGTTGAGATGATAATTTCTTTCAATCCAAAGATCCCTTCCAATGAAGGTGAGGTTTTCAAGACCGGACAGGTTTTCAAGCCAATCATTTTCAGTTATCGTCAATACTCCACCAATCGATACCAGGTTTTCCAGCCCTGACAAATCCGGCAGCGTGTCGTTTTCGTTAATCCACAGGTTAGCTCCCACGGAAGTTATCATATTCAGGCCGGATAGGTTGAGGATATCATTCCCCTGTATCGTAATGTTTCCAGCAATTTCACTGCAATCGGGATGGTTAACCGGGAAACTATCGACTTCTGCCTGGCTGTTAAAAATGATACCCCCGGGCAAGCATCCCACCGGATCGCCAACTATAATTAAATGGTTGTTGCTCCTACTATAATTCAACCCATTTATTTCATCTGAATAATATCCTCTTGCTGCGTCTCCAAGCATATAGTCCAGGAAGAATGTTCCTGTCTGGCTGTCAGTAAATATTTCGATGCTTGATACAATCGAGTCATTACCATGAGCAATCAACTTATCCTCCAGACCTACCCACCAATAATAGTTTTCGAGTGGCGGATCAATTGCGTTCATTTGTTGTACCAGGTCTCCCGAATAAATAAAAACACCCTCGTTGTTTAAAGTTGTATTATTGTATTCAACCGAATCTGCTATCGTCCATCCCTGGGGCAATAGAATACCAAAGTAGGCTTCTACTAAATCCTCAGTACCAAAATTGACAGAGACACTAATCTCCACATCAAAAAAGCTATCCGGATCGGCCTGGTAAGGCTGGTTTATAAAATCGAATTTGTAGCAGCCTGCAAAAAACAATGTGAGGATTATTGTGGCTGCGATCTGGGTTTTGTACTTTAAATTTTTCATGATGTTGTGTTTTTTGTGAGTCTTCAGTTAGCAGTCGGCAGTCTTTTTAGTACTAAGTGCCGACTGGGAACTGCCGACTGTATTTATAATTTTATAATTTTCACTGTCTCTATCCCATCCCCGGTTTTCAGCACACAGAAATACACCCCTGGCTCTAATTCACTGCCATCCAGCACCACCTGGTAAACCCCCTTTTCCTGAAACTCATCAACCAGTGTGACTAATTCCTGGCCATTTGCTTTTTGGATTTCCATCCACACGTAAGAATCCTGTTGTAGCGAATAAGTGATGGTAACACTGCTTTGGAAGGGATTGGGATAAATGCCCGTTGAATGAACATTTTCTTCTCTGTCCATTTCAACGAAAATAGAATTTTCGGGATTGAGGTAAAAAGTATGGTGTTTGGTATCTCCATCAATAATTTGGAAATCGTTGAGGGTTTGTTTTTGGTAACCAAAGGCTTCGCAGCTAATGTTGTAAGTGCCGCCGGGTAACGAAAGCGTGTAGTGGCTACCGAAAGGAGTGGTGTAGGTTACTGCACCATAATCGCTATCCTGGGCCGAAACCCAAGCGTTTTCAATACTCGAGTGGCTTATGGCATCTCTTACAAATCCCTGGAGTTTTCCGATAAATCCGCCAATGGCGGCCTGCACGGGATCACAAATCACAGATTCACCTTCGGGATACAAGGCCGTAACGGCGTACCAGTAGCTTCCATCCGGGAGCCCGGGATCAGTGTAGCTAAGGTCAGGAGAACCCTCTTCAATAAGCAATCCATCCCGATAAACGTTATAGCCCAGTACATCTTCAGAGGCTGGCGCTTCCCAGCCAAGTATAACATCGCTGCCTGTAATTTGCAGTGTGAGGTTTTCGGGCGGGGGCAGGTAATTGCAGGCTTCAACTACCTCTCCAGGACTATTGCAGCCCGGGGCATTGCCATAGATTTTAAGAATTGGGTTGGCGCTGGTGAGGTAATCACAAATAGAATGTGCGTGGCACGAAGACAATGAGTCGTTGAACCTGATGGTAAGTTCTTCAATAGAACCTGCTTCGATATTTTCAAGCCCCGTAAGACTGGTAATGACATCATTTGAAGCAATGTAAAAGTAGCCATAAATAGAAGTTAGTGCTTCCAGCCCCGAAATATCGGTCAGTGAGTTGTTGGCATAAAATTTAAGGTATCCACCTATGCTTGTCAAATTAGATAAACCATTAAATTCTGTCAATGCCGGATTTGCCCAAATTTTCAAATATCCTCCTATGGCACTTAAAACACTCAATCCATCGAGGTTAAAAATATCGTCCCCGCTAATCATGACATACCCTTCAATCGTGCCACAATCAGGGTGGTTATTTTGAAAGTTATCAATTTCTTCCTGGGTAGAAAAAATGATTCCATCAGGCAGGCAATGCGTTTCGCAGGCGGCCTGGACCTCCAGTTGACTGTTGCAACCCTCAGCATTGTCATGTATGTCTATGATACCGGTTGGGCTTATTAAGTAATCGCAAATGTTTTGCACATCGCAGTTCGATAAAGAGCTATTATTGTAGATATGTAAGTTGTTGACAGAAGCAGGGTCAATATTGACCAATCCCGTTAAACATCCAAGCATTGGATTATCATGAATATTCAAGCTTCCACCAATAGAGGTTAAAACTATCAGGCCATTTAATTTAGTAATGTCCGTTCCACAAATTTCAACATCCCCTTCAATTTCGGTACAGCCGGGATAGTTGGTTTGGAAGTTATTTATTTCTTCCTGGGTTGTAAATGTGATCCCATAGGGGAGGCAATCATTTACGCAGTCCTCTATTATTTCCTCAGGGCTGTAGCAACCAGGAGCATTGTCATGAACCTCAATGGTTCCATTTGGTGCTGCCAGGTAATCGCAAATACTTGTTACCGCACATTGCGACAGGAGGGGGTTGTCATAAATGAAAAGGTTATCGATTGTACCTGCATCGATGCTGCCGATGCCAAAAATATCCTGAAGCATATCGTTTTTGTAAACGCTAAGGTCTCCTCCAATCGAACCTACATTATCCAAACCCGATAAAGAGTGCATGTTATCATTGTATGAGACTCTAATTCCTCCACCAATCACGCTTACTTCATCCAGACCTGCTAAGTCGGTCAAAATATCATTATTATGTATGAAAACATCTTCGCCAATGGAAGTCAGACTATCCAATCCTGTTAATCTGGTTAGGGCAACATTGTGAACTATACCAAGGAACCCTCCGGTAGAAGTAAGATTCTCCAACCCTGTTAAACTGCTTAGGGCATCACTGGCATATATATATAAGTCTCCTCCAACAAAAGTCAGATTTTCCAAGCCAGATAAATGTGTTAGGGCATCATTACTATTTATAGTAAGGCATCCCTCAACAGAAGTAATACCCTCCAATCCGATAAGATTGGTCAAGCCAACATTGTCATAAATATAAAGACCTCCAAGAGAAGTCAGATTCCCTAATCCTGTTAAACTTTCAAGAGAATCGCAATACTTTATCGTTAGGTTTCCCCCGATGGAAGTTAAAACATTTAACCCATCCAAATTGGTTATTTCCTCCCCTTCAATGGGTGTGCCTACAATATGATGTTTAAATATCTTTTTGTATCTTTGCTATATTAAT
>CAZQIV010000160.1:0-14271 GCA_964593705.1 uncultured Lentimicrobiaceae bacterium
TTGGGGGGAAGAAAAAATATATTTTACGCCATTTTACAACACCCCACCTTCAGGGTACTGCGACTCTGCCCATTCTTCTTCTAATCTACTGACTAAAAGCTCCCATAACTTGGGAAACCCTTCGGGGTACTGCGACGTATCACGACCAACAAAATTAAAAGAACTTTCATACTCCCATAACTTGGGAAACCCTTCGGGGTACTGCGACTTGACCATCTTGCAACATAGACGTGGCTGGGGTAGGCTCCCATAACTTGGGAAACCCTTCGGGGTACTGCGACTGATTAGTGTTAGCAACCATTTCCTTAAAGGAAAGACCATACTCCCATAACTTGGGAAACCCTTCGGGGTACTGCGACACTTGATGGGATATCCTACCTTTTACTTAATTAATGCTCCCATAACTTGGAAAACCCTTCGGGGTACTGCGACTGTAAGTTGTTGGTTTTTCTGATTTAAAGTTTTCTCCCATAACTTGGGAAACCCTTCGGGGTACTGCGACAACTAGTAAAATCCAGTCCATAAATCCCATAACGGCTCCCATAACTTGGGAAACCCTTCGGGGTACTGCGACTGATTAGTGTTAGCAACCATTTCCTTAAAGGAAAGACCATACTCCCATAACTTGGGAAACCCTTCGGGGTACTGCGACACTTGATGGGATATCCTACCTTTTACTTAATTAATGCTCCCATAACTTGGAAAACCCTTCGGGGTACTGCGACTGTAAGTTGTTGGTTTTTCTGATTTAAAGTTTTCTCCCATAACTTGGGAAACCCTTCGGGGTACTGCGACCCTGTTTCCCTTTTTAAAAAAAATGTGAAATACTCTCCCATAACTTGGGAAACCCTTCGGGGTATCCCGAAAAATAGAAAATCTTTGATTTTCTTAATTTTTCGAGGATGTTGCAAATCCGGGATTCGTAGATCCTGGGCACGAGCGAAGCTCGGCACTGCAACCGAGAATTATAAATCTCAAAAAGATTTTGATAATACCTTCCGCACTGGGAAACCCTTCGGGGTAATATGAATTGGGAAGTAAAGACGCACGGCCGTGCGTCTCTTCTCTCCCATAACTTGGGAAACCCTTCGGGGTATCCCGAAAAATAGAAAATCTTTGATTTTCTTAATTTTTCGAGGATGTTGCAAATCCGGGATTCGTAGATCCTGGGCACGAGCGAAGCTCGGCACTGCAACCGAGAATTATAAATCTCAAAAAGATTTTGATAATACCTTCCGCACTGGGAAACCCTTCGGGGTAATATGAATTGGGAAGTAAAGACGCACGGCCGTGCGTCTCTTCTCTCCCATAACTTGGGAAACCCTTCGGGGTATCCCGGAAAATAAAAAATCTTTGATTTTTGTAATTTTTCGAGGATGTTGCAAATCCGGGATTCGTAGATCCTGGGCACGAGCGAAGCTCGGCACTGCAACCGAGAATTATAAATCTCAAAAAGATTTTGATAATACCTTCCGCACTGGGAAACCCTTCGGGGTAATATGAATTGGGAAGTAAAGACGCACGGCCGTGCGTTTCTTCACTCCCATAACTTGGGAAACCCTTCGGGGTATCCCGAAAAATAGAAAATCTTTGATTTTCTTAATTTTTCGAGGATGTTGCAAATCCGGGATTCGTAGATCCTGGGCACGAGCGAAGCTCGGCACTGCAACCGAGAATTATAAATCTCAAAAAGATTTTGATAATACCTTCCGCACTGGGAAACCCTTCGGGGTAATATGAATTGGGAAGTAAAGACGCACGGCCGTGCGTTTCTTCACTCCCATAACTTGGGAAAACCTTCGGGGTATCCCGAAAAATAAAAAATCTTTGATTTTTGTAATTTTTCGAGGATGTTGCAAATCCGGGATTCGTAGATCCTGGGCACGAGCGAAGCTCGGCACTGCAACCGAGAATTATAAATCTCAAAAAGATTTTGATAATACCTTCCGCACTGGGAAACCCTTCGGGGTAATATGAATTGGGAAGTAAAGACGCACGGCCGTGCGTCTCTTCACTCCCATATTTTCGTGTTGAATATAACCCTTACCACCTGTTGGCAAAAAATGTTACCACGCATCTGTAATGGCAGGAAAATCAAGGGTTACGGAAGGGGTGTTTTTGCAGCAGAATCGTACCAGGTAACGCCACGACCCATTGCTTCTTTGAGTTTGGGAATATTTCATTTTTAATTGAAAAGAGCTGACTTTATGGACACACACTATTTAGAGCCCGTCTTTTTAGTTATGTTTCCCGCAGATTTCGCTGATAGGCGCAGATAAAATCTGCGCCTATCAGCGAAATCTGCGGGAAATTTTTTCTCTCTCCTTGAAAAAGAGCTGACTTTATGGACAAACTCTATTAAGAAACCGGTTCATTAGCATCGGATAAGTCTGTATTATTTTTGGGTTTTACTTCTTTTACTTCCCCGGCATTTTCTGCACCTTTTAAATATTCAGGCAACTCAAGGCCGGCCATTTTAAAGATTTCGTTGAAAGGTGGTATCGATTTGAGCATACCTGATAAAAAGTTTGCTGAAGTAGGCGTACCATCTCCTCCACCCATCGAATCCCAAACTGTAATTTTATCGATTTTAAGATTTTTAATGGCCTCAACCTGTATTCTTACAAGGTCGGGTAGTTTATCTGCTATCATCAACATCGCGGCATCCCGGGCATTTTTATTGGCAGCATCAACCAATTTCTCAAAACCAAGCGCTTGTTTTGTAAGCACTTCCATAATACCTTTTGCTTCGGCCTGTTTTTTAACCAAAATGGCATCAGCTTCACCCCTTGCAATTCTTCTAATTTGTTCGGCCTGGGCTTCGGCATCTATTTCCACTTTTTGCTTATCAATTTCCGCTGGAACAACAATGTCAGCTTTTTTGGAAGCCCTTTCCCTTTCGGCGCGTTCAATTTCAGCTTTCTGCTGCGCGGTATATGCTTCTCTGAGCGCATCGGCTTCTTTCACCTTTTCGGCAGCAATGGCAAGTCTGTTTGCCTCGGCCTCCTTTTCTCGTCGAAGTGCATCCGAATTTGCAATGGTGATTTTGGCTGTATTTTCCCCTTCAACGGCTGTAGCATTTGCTTCGGATGATTTTACCCTTTCCAAACGATTCGCGTCTGCCTCACCTACTTTAGCGTTGGCAACAGCATCAGCAACCTGTATTCGTTCTTTTTTGTTTGCTTCGGCCTCTCCGATTTTGGCCATTGCAATGGTATCAGCAACCTGAATACGTTCTTTCTGGTTTGCACTTGCCTCACCAATCTTTGCATCAGCAACTGCACTGGCAACCTGGATTCTTTCATCCTTATGAGCTGCCGCTTCACCGATGGCTCCATCCCTGTTTTTCTCGGCCACTGTTCTTTTCGCATCATTAATTGCTTTAGCCGCGGCTTCTTTACCCAATGCTTCAATATATCCCGATTCATCACGGATATCTGTAACGTTAACATTGATCAATCGCAGACCGATTTTTTGTAGTTCCGCTTCAACATTCTGAGAAACGTTAGCAAGGAATTTGTCACGATCGGTGTTGATCTCCTCAATTTCCATGGTCGCGACTACAAGCCGTAATTGTCCGAAAATAATATCCTTTGCCAGCTCCTGAATATGTCCCATCTCCAGTCCAAGAAGTCTTTCGGCAGCATTGGTCATAACCCCGATATCCGTTGAAATACCCACGGTAAATCTCGAAGGTACATCAACCCGAATATTTTGTCGGCTTAGGGCATTGGTCAGGTTAACCTCTATTGAAATGGGCGTTAGATCGAGGAATGCAAAATTCTGAATGACCGGCCATATAAAGGCGGCGCCACCATGGATAGTTCTCGAAGACCTGTTTGTTCCATCCCGGCTTTTTCCGGTCTTGCCGTAAATGACCAGAATTTTATCAGACGGGCATCTTTTGTATCTCGAAAACAAAGCCACGATCATTACAAAAATGATCACAACAAATACAACAACAACAATTAATGGATTCATAATTAAAGTATTTAAAATTTGATTAAACTTTATTTGATAATATTCACATCTTTTCTACAACCAATATGCTATTACTTACTGTGCCAATTATTTTTATTACAGTTCCCGTGGGAAGGTCTTCATCGCCCCTGGTAATTGCCGGCATTTCGCGCAAAGAATTTTGAATTGTAACATGAACTTTTCCCACGTTGCCTCCTTTAGCATTAACCGGTAAGTAAACATTTCCTATTTGATTTATTGCATTTTGAATTTTAATACTTCCGCCGGCATCCTGCAACTTACTGAAGTAATAAAATATTGCTGCCACGACTCCCATTGTAAACACTCCGGCAAGAAGTGCAATAGCCACAGTCCAGGTTTTTGAAAGACCTTCGTTCCAGGCAGCTATTCCGGCCCATCCAAACATGGTAAAGAAAGCAACAAAATTACGGACCGTGAAGAATTGAAAAGGAATATTGTAAGCGGAACTTTGGATTGCATCTCCGCTATCAGCATCAGATACATCAATATCAGGTTCAGTATCCAGATCAAGGCCTGAAATATCGGGTTCATCACCTCCGATGTCGGAATCACTTCCACCAATTCCGGCAAAGGTTAGTATTAACTGTATAAGTAAAATTACTGAAAAAGGCACAGCAATATACCAAAATAATTGTTCGAAAAAAGTTAGTGATTCCCACCATGCCGTCATAAGATAGTAGTTAAAATTTTATCCGTCAAATTTAAATGAAATGATGCAAAAAACAAAGCTTTTGTTAAAAAAAAATCAACGCTACTGCAAACTTAGGGTTCGATATTAAATAACTTTTTGTTATAGAGGTTCTATTAGAAAAGAAAAATTCATATTACTTTTGCACAGCCGTTTAAAACTAAATGTTCTATCAATGAAAAATATCATCATCATTACCATTACCATAATAACCCTGGTTGTTTTAAGTATTTTCCTTTTTCAATCGTTCAAAGCTAAGCCCGGAGAAATCCACGCACAATATGCACCCCCCGATACCATAAGCAAAAAATCAGAGTCTTCGGGAAAGTCCGGGATTTCGCAGTCGCCCAAAACTAAAAATATGGCATCACCTGTTTACACGATTAAAGTTCCGCAACAAGCAAGCTTTGCCGGTGAGCAGGTTCCACTTGAGATATTTTATGTACGCGAATATTTCGATCGGGAATTAACTGTGAATACTTATTTTCATTCATCAACTATTTTGCTGCTAAAACGATCAAACCGGTGGTTTCCCATCATCGAACCAATACTTGCGGCAAACAATATCCCCAACGATTTTAAATATTTAGCCCTGATAGAAAGTGGGCTGCAAAATGTTACTTCGCCAGCCGGAGCCAAAGGGTTTTGGCAATTTCTTAAATACACTGCCCGTGAGCATGGCCTGGAAGTGAATAATGATATTGATGAACGCTACAATGTTGAAAAATCAACGATGGCTGCTTGCAGCTATTTAAACGAGTCGTACGAAAAATACCGGGACTGGACCCTGGTTGCCGCAGCTTACAATGCCGGAAACCGTAGGATAACAGAAGAATTGAAGCGACAAAAGGTGGATAGCTATTATAATCTTTTGCTCAATGACGAAACTGCGCGTTATGTGTTCAGGATACTGGCTGTGAAAACGATTTTTGAAAACCCTGAAAAATATGGTTTTTATCCTGGAGATATGGATCTGTACCCACCTATTCAAACAGAAATAATTGCTGTAAATGAAACAGTGAAAGACCTGATTGACTTTGCCAGGGATCACAACATCAATTACAAAACATTAAAATATTTAAACCCCTGGCTTTTGAAAGACTATTTGCCCAACCGCTCACACCGAACCTACCATTTGAAAATTCCATTAAACAAAGTTCCACGAAAAGCTAAGTAGAACCTTCGTTAAGAAGGATGAGGCAGTGCCAAAATTCATCAAGCAATGAACAAAGTTCAGTTACTCATGTTTTTTTCGGTAAATGAATTGGCTTATTTTTGCATTTTAAATAAAAAAATTAAAAAGATAGAAAAATGGATAGAATTGGAATTTTTTATGGCTCATCAACCGGAAACACAGAAAAGGTTGCAACACTTATTTCAAATATGTTTGGTGATGATGCTCTTACAATAAATGTTGAAGATGCTACCGAACAAGACCTCGACAAATTTAAATACCTCATTTTAGGAATTTCAACCTGGGAACTTGGCGATTTGCAGGATGACTGGACTGATTTTGTTGCTGTACTGAAAAAAGCAGACCTGAAAGACAAAAAGGTGGCCATCTTTGGTTTGGGTGACCAGGAGGCTTACGGCGAGAGTTTTGCAGATGCAGCCGGACTGCTATATTCTGCGATTTCACGTAGTACAAATATTGTTGGTCAATGGCCAACCACAGGCTACGATTTTGTTGAATCGGAGGCTGTAAAAAATAATAAGTTCGTAGGATTAATTATTGATGAAGATAATCAGAAAGAATTAACCACCGGGCGCGTTAAAGCCTGGGTTGAAATCCTGAAAAAAGAGTTTGGATTTAGTGAAAATTGAAAAGTATCCGGTCAAACAAAGGCCGGATTTTTTTTTAGCATTAATACGCCATTTGGAGGGAGTTTATGATGGCATAGAGCAACACGCCAAGCAACGAAAACATGAGTGCATAGCAAAACCAGCAAAATCCCCTTTCTTCGGGTAAGGGCTGGGTATATTTATCCAGTTCCTTCCCGTGAAAAAGTGTGTATCTGTTTTTTATGTGCATATCACATCTGATGGTTCTTATGATTTCTAAAGCTTTATCAATATCTTGAGAATTAATAAAGATGCTCTTTACATTTTCGTGATGTGTGTAAAAATTATTTTGAATGATTGGCGGATGGCAATGAACCATTGTTTTTATACCTTTTTCTTTTAACAAAGATTCCAGGAAGATCGACTCGTGTGGAAACGTAAAAGTTGCAAGTAAAATATCCTCGTGTTTCATTGAAAAATTATTTCTACAAATTTAGTTAAAAAATATATAAAAATAGATTAGATGTGAAATTATTTTCAATGTAATGAAATGTTTAGGGCCCTTCCGAAGGACAAACATCAACTACTTCAGGTTTTCCGTTGCGAAGGATTTTAAGTGGAAGATGCACACCGATTGTTTCTTCAGTCAGGGCTTTATGTAGATCATCAATCGAGCCTAAGGCTTCACCATTTAATTCAACAATAAGGTCGCCTTTTCTTAGGGTGTCATTTTGTACATTTCCTTGTTTATTAATTTCTGAAACATAAATTCCGGAAGGTTTTGTGAGTTTGTTTATGTTTATAATCTGGGGGGGAATTCTAACAGTTTGCCCAACAATTCCGAGATAAGCCCTTCGCACTTTTCCGTTTTTTATCAAAAGGTTTGCAATGTAGGAAGCAAGGTTTGAGGATACGGCAAAACAGATGCCTTGCGCATTTTTTATAATAGCTGTATTTACACCAATCACCTTACCTGCCGAATTCATCAGCGGCCCACCTGAGCTTCCCGGGTTGAGGGCTGCATCGGTTTGAATAATATCATCTATCATCCTGCCTGATTGTGAGCGAAGTGTGCGCCCCAGTGCGCTCACCACGCCGGAAGTTACCGTGTGCTGAAATCCAAGAGGGTTTCCAATAGCAATGGCAATTTGTCCGGGCTGAAGTTTGTCTGAATCTGCAAATTCCAATGGAATCATGTTCATTTGCTCAATTTTAAGAATAGCAATGTCGGTTGCGGGGTCTGTGCCGATTATTTTTGGTATCATTTCCGTTCCATCGGGCAGGGTTACGCTAATATCTTTTGCCTGGTAAATTACATGATTGTTGGTTAATATTAAACCATCTTTATCAATTACAAACCCCGACCCGGTACCGAAAGGTTGTTGAGGCATTCCGGGTTTCTGATTTTTTGGCAAAGGCTTTTTAACCTTAATATTTACTACGGATTGAGATGCGGATTTTACAACGTTTACCACAGTTTTTGAATAGCTGTCAAGATGGTCGAAATCGTTCATGGTTTTGTTTTCTTCAGGGATTGTATTGTTTTGTTTCATCATTGTTACATTTAAAAAGGGGGCTATTACTAAGATCAAGCCATGATTTTTTAAGTGCCAATATGTCGTTGGGAGAGGATAGAATCAGAACACGGATAACACTGATGAAGCGGATTAACACTGATCAGTGATAATCAGTTTCATCCGTGCCTGCCCCGTTTTTTCGGGGTCATCCGCGTTCAAAAACAAGAAATACAAATTTGGTATAAATAATAAGTAAGCAGATGTACACCTCAAAAAACGTATAATGGTTTTGTAAAATTTTCATTTCAAATTTCTTAAAACAAATAATTCAAGCCAACATAAAAACCGCTATTCCCATCGCGTTTATCCACTGCCCGGCCATAGTCGATGGCCAGGATGAAATTTTGATTCATGGCAATTCGTACCCCAAGCCCGTAGCTCACGTGCAAGCTTTCGGAACCAAAATCGAAATAGTCATCTTTATCAAGCAGGTTTAGTGCTTTTACCTGTTCCTCTATGTCTATTTTTTTGATGACTTGCCCTGCATCAGCAAAAGTATTTAGGCCAAAATAAAAGTTTTGCTTAAAAATCCGGGTACGAAAAAACTTCCATCTGAGTTCAAAATTTGCATAAACTATTCCATCGCCAACCACCCGGTTTCTTGGGATTCCCCTCAGGTTTCTAACACCTCCCAGCCCTTCTTCGGTAGCACCGCGAAGCATAGAAGTAATGATAAGGTTTTGAATATAAAATGGGGCATGACCTGAAATTGTTGTTTGCATGGCAAGCCTTGCTGCAAAAGCAAGATCGTGCGGTATTATAGTAAAATATTGCCGGTGAATAAAGCTCAGTTTTAAATAACTTTTGTTTATCGATCCCAATGCTTCCGGTGCCCCTTCCAGTGCAATTTCTGTCCAGAGGCCACGCATAGGATTGGGTTTATTGTCGCGGCTGTCGAACATTAACCCGCCTTTTAGCATCGCCAAACTGCCACCCCCGGCCTCATCCGCAGGAATTAATCCCCATTGAACATATTTATTATACAAAGTTGGCTCTATGGACAGGGGCGGTAGTTTATCTTCTTCGTTTTTCCCCTTATTCAATTTATCAATGTCAACAGGGCCAATATCAAAATTGTACCATTGCAAACCAGCAAGCCACTTAAGCTTACCGCTGATTTTTCCATTGAGATCGGTTTTAAAGCGGAACATTTTATTGCTAAAGCGATAAAATACGCGTGTTCTGTAAATATTGTCGGGCTGCGTGTTATCTTCCCAGTCCTGGTTATAAACAGCCTCATATCCATTGAATCCAAAAAAATTGTAGGCCTGGTTTGGAATATAGCTCACATCAACCGTTAAGCCAATGTCTTTTATCAATCGGTCAGAGTCGTACATAAATCTAAAAATGCCACTGCCCCGCGTGTATGCAGATGCTTCGAGGTAAATGGAATGGTCGTAAAGCGGATACCTGCTGCCATCGCCGTATTGATAAAGGTTGATTAATCCACCATATTGAAACCCAAGGTCATTATCCCAGGAGATAGCAGGCAAAACGCCGAAATTCCAACCGGTTTTTACTTCATCTGCAATCTCATTGTTTTTTTGACTTAGCGCAGGCGCTGTAAAAATAAAGGCAAGAAAAATGGAAAAGAAAATTTTTAATGATTTACCCGGGGTAAATTGTCTGTGAGAAAGATTGAGGTTTTTCAAAATTATTTTGCCAGGTTAGTGAATTTATTCAATTTATTATCATCAATTATTTGATTGATTTCTTGTTCAATATCAGTGTATTCTCCGCGATTTCCCACCTGATACAATTCCAAAAACGGATTGTCATCAATAATATATTCCATCAGGCGGTCAGCAGTTGGGATATTGTCCATGTTGTAATAATCTTCATAGGTGAATCGCAGGAATGCTGTATTAATTCCAATGCCCCGGTTGTCGAGCAAATAGCCGGAATGTAATTTTGTGGGATAAGTAAAGTCAGTCCCTCTTCGTATATCGGTTGGAGCAGGATACGAAACAATTTTTTGTTTATCAGCCGACAGTGTTACAGGGATATTTTTATAATAATCTTTCCTGGTTTTATACACAATTGCCGGTGGTGAAGAAATTCCTGTTTTACCGTTCATGTTATTTTTTTTGGTTGATGAGCAAGAGAAAATTAGTATTCCACTGATGAGAAATACGATTGCAGTAATAAACTTTGAAATGGTCATATAGCTTGTTTTTATTGATGTTTCAAAATTAAAATTTATTTACATTTCGTTAACAAGAATTTTCAATTTATAAAGCATTGAATATTAAGATGCAAACCTTGTTTGAAAAGGTTTTAATAATAATTGCATTCATCAGAATTACCATTTTTGACTTTCTTGTTTACTTTTGTCTTGATTAAAAAAGTATAATTTACCTAATTCAAATATTAAAATTTATCATTATGAAAAGAGTTACTTTATTTTTCCTGGCAACATTTGTAGCTTTTGCAGTATTTGCACAAAATGCAGCAGAAACCACCAAGGCAGTTGACAATAAAAATGCCCCGGAGATTTCATTCGACAAAACTGTTCACGATTATGGTACAGTGCCTTATCAGGGCGATGGCAAATGTGAATTTAAGTTTACTAACATCGGCAAAGAGCCCTTGATCCTGACAAATGTAAGGTCATCATGTGGATGCACAGTTCCAAAATGGCCTCGCGAGCCTATTCTTCCCGGACAAAGTGACATTATTAAAGTTGAATACAAAACCAACAGAATTGGTAGAATCAACAAAACCATTACGGTTCAATCGAATGCCAAAACAAGATCACAGGTGTTGCGTATTAAGGGACAGGTTTTAAAACCTGAAGAATCAACCGCTCCAACAAATGCAAAAACATTAGGCACCAGTAAATAGAATCATATTAAATTATCTTACATACAGATAATTTCATCGAAAAATTATGACATTTGTCCCGGTCTTTTTAAAGACCGGGATTTTTTTTTAACTAAAAATAAAATGTGATGCCAAAATTGTCAGAAAAGGGTAGAATGATGCCCGCTTCACCCATTCGAAAACTCGTTCCCTTTGCCGAAGGAGCTAAGAAAAGAGGAGTCCACGTATATCATCTCAATATCGGACAGCCCGATATTAAAACTCCCGAGGTTGCTTTGGAGGCTGTTAAAAACTACGATAAAATCCTGGTAGCCTACAGCCACTCTGCCGGAAACGCATCTTATCGCGAAAAGCTTACCGATTATTACAAAAGGTATAATATCAGTGTTGAACCCGATGAGATTATTGTTGGTGCCGGAGCTTCAGAAGCCTTACTTTTTACCATGCAATCCATTATGGATCCTGGCGATGAGATAATTATTCCTGAACCATTTTATGCCAATTACAATGGTTTTGCTACCAATGCAGGCATTAATGTTGTTCCCATTAATTCAACCATCGAGTCAGGATTTGCACTGCCTCCAATTGCTGAATTTGAAAAAGCCATTACACCACGAACCAAAGCTGTTTTGGTTTGCAACCCCAATAATCCAACAGGATACCTTTATAATACCGAAGAATTGAAAGTGCTTAAAGATTTAGCGCTAAAACACGATCTTTTCCTGATTGCTGATGAAGTTTATCGCGAATTTTGCTATGATGGTCATAAGCATGAATCGGTAATGAATCTTAAAGGTCTGGAGCAGCATACGGTTTTGATCGATTCTGTTTCGAAACGTTACAGTATGTGCGGTGTAAGGATTGGGGTAATGATCTCGAAAAATAAAGAACTCATGGCTGCCGCAATGAAATTTGCACAGGCCAGGTTGAGCCCGCCAAGCTTTGGGCAGGTTGCTGCCGAGGCTGCTATTCAAACACCTGATGAATATTTTGTGGAAGTATTGGAAGAATATCACAAAAGAAGAAACACTGTTGTTGCAGCCATTAATAAAATCGAAGGGGCTTTTTGCCCGAATCCTTCGGGAGCTTTTTATGTTGTTGCAAAGCTCCCCATCGATAATTCAGATATATTCTGCCAGTGGTTGCTCGAGGATTTTAGTTTTGAAAATCAAACCGTGATGATGGCTCCGGCCACAGGTTTTTATTCTACACCAGGCCGGGGAAAGGATGAGGTGAGGATTAGTTATGTATTAAACGTTGACGATCTAAAAAACTCGATGATGGTTTTGGATGAAGCGTTAAAGGTTTATCCCGGACGAAAGATTTAATAAGTAGTTACCTGTTATATTTTAATGGCCGTTGTATCCGGAGGGAACAGGCGGCCATTTTTGTTTTCGGGGCAGAAGATCTTTTTTGGAATTGAATTTCATGAAGCGAAGTTCAGACTCTTTATTAAACTTCCCGGTAAGGAAATAGAATTTGGAAGCCATTGAGAAAACATATATTTAAATTTATGTTGTTCGGGGAATTGCATTATTATGTAAATAGATTTCTCCCGGCAAAACTCCCCCGAAGGATCGGGGCAGGCTGCTTTGCTGCGTTTTTTGGTCGAAATGACCACGTTTCCGGGTTGATTTGGGAGGAGGGTAATCGGGCGCGAAGCGCCCGATTACCCTCCTCCCACAACCACAGATCTATCGCTGTCACCTCGAAGGAGCTTGCGACTGAGAGGTCTGTCCTGTATGGTGTAACCTCCTACAAATACTTTTCATTAGTATCCCCCAACTGGCGGTGAGACCCGCTTCGCCAGCGAGGCGAGCAAGGCGGGAATCTGTTTACAATGATAGCCATTATTTGCATCCACAAAAATGGTAGTAGAACCTAAAATTATAAATCTAAAATACCCTTTAATAAATTGTAAGGTTTTTAGTAATCTAAGTTTAGTTATTGAAAATGAGTATGATAGATATTTTTTTTAGTATTATTGAATTTTGTTGTTATTTGATTAACAAAAAAAAGTCTTGCAATCAATATCTTCAGCAATAAAATTTTTACTTTAGCAGATCAATTTTATTAAACCAAAAATACAATAGAAATGATGGAAATAGATTGGAAAAATTTGCCTTTCGGCTATTTTAAAACTGATTACAATGTTCGCACCTATTGCCGCAACGGCCAGTGGGGCGAACTGGAAACCTCCTCCTCGGAATACATCAATATTCACATGGCCGCCACCGCTTTGCATTATGGGCAGGAGGCATTCGAGGGTATGAAAGCCTTTAGAGGAAAAGATGGAAAGATTCGTGTTTTCCGGTGGGAAGAGAATGCCAAACGAATGCAAAGATCAGCCCAGGGCGTAATGATGGCTGAAGTTCCCTCGGCGCTTTTTAAAGAAGCTATTTTTAAAACTGTGAAATTGAACGAGAAATATGTTCCTCCCTACGGTCTTGGAGCAGCGCTTTACATCAGGCCTTTGCTTATTGGTTCAGGCCCTGAGGTGGGTGTAAAACCTTCGAGTGAGTATTTGTTCATGGTTTTTGTAGGTCCGGTAGGCCCCTATTTTAAGGAAGGGTTTAATCCGGTAAAAATGCAAATTATTAGCGACTACGACCGTGCAGCGCCCAATGGTACAGGGCACATTAAAGTTGGTGGAAACTATGCTGCAAGCCTTATCGCCCTCGATCGGGGTAAAAAAGAAGGCTTCGCCTCCGTGATTTTCCGTAGTTCAGCAGATCGCAGTTTCATCGATGAGGCCGGCCCTGCCAATTTCTTTGGAATAAAAGGCGATACTTTCATTACTCCGGATTCACATTCTATCTTGCCATCAATTACCAATATGAGTTTGCGACAGCTTGCAAAAGATATGGGACTTAAGGTTGAACTGCGTTCAGTTACAATTGAGGAATTAGATTCGTTTGATGAGGTTGGTGCCTGTGGAACAGCAGCAGTAATTTCGCCCATTAAAAAGATTGTTGACCGGGATTCGGGTAAAGTTTACGATTATTGTAAAGACGGCGTTGCAGGCCCCATCAGTTCCAAACTGTACTTTAACCTCAGGGAAATTCAGGAAGGTATTAGGGAAGACATTTATAACTGGAATGTTATTGTTGAATAAAACTAAACTTATAATTTCAAAAGGCCAAACTCATCCAGGTTTGGCCTTTTTTTATGCTGTTTTCAGTAATCTCAAAACTCCTGACCTCACTCTTGTTTTTCAATAAATTATTTATATTTTATCGTAATCCATGTCATCATATAAAACATTTGTGTTCAATTGTAAAAAGAGTTTTATCTCAAATTGACAGCAAGAGAGAATTATTAAGAAATAAACTTAATGAACTATTTAGGGTCTGCTGAGAAAGGCCTAATCCATTGAATTATCAAAAGTTAAGCCCTAAC
>CAZQIV010000161.1:0-14235 GCA_964593705.1 uncultured Lentimicrobiaceae bacterium
CCCCCCCCCACCACCCCCTCCTTGAAATCCTAAACGCCTGTCATTCTGAGCGAAACAGCCTGCCCCGACACTTCGGGGAAGTGTAGCGAAGAATCTATTGTTAGACTTATATTTTTCAATGACAATAGTGACCAATTATATTAAACACCGATGTTCCCCAAAAATGGTAGTTGATCCAAATTTCTATACTCCTGGAGATTTTCCGGGCTTGTTTAAACCTTTTCCCTGTTTTTTCGTTTATCCTCCCAAAAAGTAAACATGTCAAAAAACTATTTTATAATTTTCTCTTTATTGATTTCTGGTTTTTTTGCTAATGCTCAAAAACTTGTTCCGGTGTATGATTTTGATGGTTTTGAACCTTTTTTGCATCAGGAAAACGACACGACTTATGTTATTAATTTTTGGGCTACCTGGTGCAAACCCTGCGTAAAAGAGCTGCCTGCATTTGAGGAATTGAATGAGAAATTCAAGAATGAGAAAGTGAAAGTTATACTCGTAAGCCTGGATTTTATAAAACATTACGATACGCAATTGTTGCCATTTATTAAAAACCGCCAATTGAAATCGAAAGTTTTGCTGCTCAACGATCCGAAGAGTAACCGCTGGATTGACAAGGTGAGTTCCGATTGGTCAGGAGCCATCCCGGCAACGGTAATTTATAAGGGGAAAATGAGAAAATTTTATGAAAGGTCTTTTAGCTTCGATGAACTTGAAATGGAGGTTAAACGTTTTTTAGGACACAAATCAGGTAAATGAAACCAGCTTAAAAATCCATAATACCCCTAAATCCCCTGGAGGGGACTTTCCAAAACTACTGATTTTTAGTACTTCTCCCTTTTGCCATTGGCATCCCTTCGGGGAGGGCTCGGGGTAAAAAGGACTAAAAATCAGTAGTGTCGGGGTTTCTAGACTACACTTATAAATAATTTTTTAGTACAAACTAATAATACAATTAATATGAAAAATTCAATTTTATTTTTAACAGCTTTTCTTTTAATATGCACAGCAGCACTTGCCGGAAACGGCGATGGTGTGCAAGTTGGCGACAAAGCCCCATCCTTTTATTTGCAAAATGTTGATGGCCGCATGATCTCGCTTTCTGACTATGATGAAAAAAATGGTGTGATTCTTATTTTTACCTGCAATCATTGTCCGTACTCCGTAGCTTACGAAGACCGGATAATTGCACTGGATAAGAAATATGCTCCCTTGGGTTTTCCTGTGGTGGCCATTAATCCTAACGACCCCAATGTTCAGCCTGCTGATTCCTATGAAAAAATGATTGTGCGTTCACAAGAAAAAGACTTTCCATTCCCATATCTTTTTGATAAGGGTCAGGAAGTATATCCTGAGTATGGCGCTACAAGAACCCCTCATGTTTTTTTACTCGAAAATAAGGGAAAATATTTTGAAGTTGTCTATATTGGTGCTATCGACGATAATTACCAGAATGAGGAATATGTTGAGGAAAGATACCTTGAAAATGCGATTGACGACATCCAAAACGTCAAGAAAGTGATGACTGATTTTACCAAAGCGATTGGCTGCACCATTAAATCGAAAAAGTAATTACGGATTTTTTTCTGCGTAAATCTGCGAAATCTGCGGGAAACAAGAAAAAAAGACTTGCTTATTTATAGATTACAAAGCCATTTCAACCATCATCCCAAATAATTCGGTGAGTGAAATGCCCATCTCGCGGGCCATTTTTGGGACAATACTTTCCTTTGTTAATCCGGGGACTGTATTAATTTCGATGAAGTATAGCGTATCGTTTTTTTCTGAATAGATGTAATCGGCTCTTACCACACCTTTACAATTTAACTTTTGGTAAATCATGGCAGTTGTTTGCTTAATGCGGATTTCCAGTTCTTCCGAAATATCAGCAGGGACAATTTCTTCGGCAAGTGCGGGGTTGTATTTTGCTTCGTAGTCGAAAAACTCTTTTTTACTTTTAATCTCACAAATCGGGAAAACAAGCATCCCATCGTTGCTGTCCATCGTGCCACAGGTTAACTCACGTCCCTGGACAAATTCCTCGATTAATACTTCATCATCTTCATCAAAAGCAAGCTTGATGGCAGCATCCAGTTCATCTTCCTTTTTAGCTTTCGACATGCCAACACTCGACCCACCGGCATTTGGTTTTACAAATACAGGTATGGCGAGCGATTTAAGAATTTCATCGATGGAGTAATAAGCGTTTTTGAAAAGATGAATGGATTTAGCCACAGAAACACCATAAGTGAAAACCACCCTGTTGCAATAATTTTTATTGAAGGTAAGCGCTGAAACAAGCGAATCGGAGGAGGTAAAGGGAATGTTGAGCATTTCGAAGTATGCGGGTAGCTTTCCGTTTTCTCCGGGCGTGCCGTGAATAGCGCAAAATACACAGTCGAAGTTTATTTTCGTTTCATCTATCAATAAACTAAAATCATTTTTATCGATTTGATATTGTTGTCCATTGCTTTCGAAAAACCAATCGCTGCATTTAATTTGTATGAGGTAGGTGTTGTATTTTGCCTTGTCGAGCATTTCGTCCACAACGCTGCCGCTTTTAATTGAAATGCCGTATTCTCCTGAATTGCCGCCTGCAATAATTGCAATGTTTTGTTTTGCCATAAAACCATTATTTTTCGGCAAATGTATAGATTTTGGGTTTCGCCCGAGCAATACTGAAGTAAAATTCATGTATAAAAATTCTCTGAAAAAGGGGAAAATCTTAGTTCATTAATCTAACATCTTTCACTTATCTTTGCGCCTCAATCCCGCAATAATTTTGCAAAAGAGAAGTTAGTATTCTCAAATTTTAATCGGGACAAACAGCGTTAAATTCAAATCGCAGACATTGCATGAGTATTATAAAATTTCTCAAAAGCAAATCCTTCTTTAAGAACCTCGGTATCGCCATAATTTTTGCGATACTTTTACTTTGGATTAGTGTTCAGGCACTTAAATTTTACACCCAGAACGGTAATGAAATTGAATTACCCGACCTTACCGGAATAAGTTCAGATCGACTGCCGGAAATGGAGATTGCCCGGGATTTTGATTTTATCGTGATCGACTCGGTTTATGATGATCATTTTAACAAAGGTGAAATTGTTTTGCAGGATCCTATTCCCGGCGCAAAAGTAAAAAGTGGCCGTAAAATTTATATTACCATCGTTGCCACCCAACCCGAGATGGTTGTAATGCCCGACCTTGTTGACCTATCGTTGCGTCAGGCTTTAAATGAGTTAAAATCAAACAGCTTAAAACTTGAAAAGCTGAATTACATAAGCAATTTTGCTAAAAATGCAGTCCTGGCACAAATTATCGATGGTGATACAGTGCCGGCAGGAACAGAGGTTTTAAAAGGTACATCCATCCAATTGGTTCTTGGTAAAGGCTTGAACAATGAAAAACTTGAAGTACCGTTTTTAATTGGTATGACCGAAAATGAAGCCTTTAAAATATTGAATAATTCATCCTTCAACGTTGGATACCTGAAATATCTTGATGGGCGTGATAAAATCCATGCAAGGGTTTATGAGCAGCAGCCATCTCCAAAAGATAATGTAAAAGTAGAATTCGGGACTTTTGTGGATTTGTGGTTTAGAAACGACTTGTACTACAACTTCGATTCGTTGGTTAATTTTTATCTAACCGATACTGTTGCAGTGGATAAAATAAAGGGGGATAAGTAAATTGCGAAGCATGATTAAATATTATATCACAATATTATTAATTGCAGTTTTTGTTAATTTGGGCTTTAGCCAGGAAATTCTAACAGGCCTGTCGGTGAACCCCGAAATTAAAAAAGCACAAAAGGATGAGGGTTTTCAACTATTGCAGAAATCGTTTAAATCATCAAAAATTGAGACTCCAACTCCCCTTCAGTTGCCTTTTTTTGAAGATTTTAAGCAGGAAAGCATATACCCCACACCATCCAAATGGATGGATAACTATGTTTACATCAACAAAGACTTTTCACTTTTCCCGCCTTCGTGGGGCGTAGCAACCTTTGATGCAATTAATGAGTATGGCAATATTTACAGTAACGCCAATTCGCTCCAGTTTTTTGCCGACCAATTAAGCTCTAAGCCCATCAGGCTCGATTCCATTTTTAATCCGGCTCCTGTTGCGCTGTCGCCGGCCGATTCTGTTTATCTCAGTTTCTATTATCAGCCTCAGGGCGTGGGGAACGACCCACAAAAACAGGATTCGCTCGTGCTTGATTTTGGGTTCTATACCGGCAATTTTGTTTTCGACAGGATAGATTCTATACTTGTTCCTGTAGATATATATGGTGTTGATACAATTTTTCCGGGCGATATACTCATTACACCCTGCGATTGGAACTGGGGAATCAGAATACTTGATACTTTGTATGCAAGTGACACAATTATGCTTCCCTGCGATTCGGTATTTATTCCTGAAACAAAATGGGAGCATGTATGGTCGTCAAGAGGGATGACATTGGATAGCTTCCTGCTCGAAAACGATTCCTTTTATTTTAGGCAGGTAATGATTCCAATCAAGGACAGCGTTTACTTCAGGAAAGATTTTCAGTTCAGATTTTTCAATTTCGCAAGTATATCCAACGAAAACCTGCAAAGCTGGCAGAGCAATTGCGATTACTGGAATGTTGATTATATCGTTCTTGATCGAAATCGTAGCCGCGAAGATACCACCCACAAGGATATTACTTTTGTTGGCAGGGCCGAGTCTTTTTTGAAAAATTATGAAAGCATGCCTGCATATCAATATGAATTTGATCCAATAAATAGACCTATAAAGCGTAGCCTTAAAATGTATATCAGTAACCTGGATAATGGCAACCAAACGGCAAATTATTCTTTCAAAGTTTTCAATGATGCAGGAAACTCTGATACAACCATGAGCTGGGACGGAGGTAGCGGCGACCTGCAACCATTCAACCAATATGGCTATTCTGCCATTCCAGCATTTGCTTTTCCTCCGGTGAGGAGTTCTTTCAAAATCCCGGGAAACCGTGATAGTATTTATTTTGATATTAAGCACTATATCGATGGTGACCCTCAATTGGGTCTGGGCGATACACTTACCTTTCGTCAGGAGTTCAAAAATTATTATGCTTATGATGATGGTTCTCCCGAATTTGGCTATGGCCTCACACCGGCAGGCTCGCAGCTTGCATACCGCTTTGAGTTGAGCAAAAGAGATACTTTAAGAGCCATTGATTTTTATTTTAATAAAACCCTGACCGGAGCCAATGTGCAGTTTTTTAATCTTGTGGTTTGGGATGATCTGAATGATGGGCCAGGCAATATCATCTATTTCCAGGAACGCGAAAAACCCGCATTTGCCAGTGGGCTCTATAATTTTTATCGATACCAACTGGATTCGGCAGTGCCGGTGCAAGGTGTTTTTTATGTAGGCTGGGTTCAGCTTACAAGCAAAAATATGAATGTGGGTTTTGATGCCAATAATGACGCGAGTAACAATATTTATTTCAATGTTACCGGAAACGAATGGGAAAAGTCAAATTACAAAGGCTCCCTCATGATTCGGCCTGTATTGGGTAAAAAGCTCTTCCCTGAGGAATCGCTGCCCCTCAAGTCGTCGATGGATTTATTCCGCATTGCTCCCAATCCGAGTTATGATGGCATGATAAACCTGAAATTCCTGAGCTATCCCGGATATACGAATGATGTTGAATTTGTTGATCTTGAAGAGGAGGTGTTGCAAAAGATGGAAGTTTATGTTTTCAACCTGATGGGACAAAAAGTTTACCAAAACAGATATACTCCATCCATTAACCTATCGAATTTACCCGATGGTATATATATTGTAAGAATATTCGACCAGGTGAATAATACCGCGATGTCGCAAAAGCTATTGATAAGAAAGTAGGGAAATATGGTGGATGAAATCCTGGAGAATTCTGATGACAATGACGAACTGTATGAACATCATCGAATAAAAGTTGATCCCGGGCAAAGCCTCACCCGCGTTGATAAATTCCTCACCAACCGTCTCGAAGGTGTTTCCAGAAACAAAATTCAAAATGCTGCCAAAGCAGGAAGTATTCTTGTAAACGATAAGCCGGTTAAGTCGAACCACCGCATACATCCCAACGATGTGATTTCGATTGTTCTCCCAACGCCCGTTAGGGATTTTGAAGTAATTCCAGAAAATATTCCTTTCGAGATTTTATACGAAGATGATGATGTGCTGGTCATCAACAAGCAAGCAGGACTGGTTGTACATCCCGGACACGGAAATTATACAGGCACTTTGCTTAATGGCCTCGAATATTATTTTAAAGATCAACAGGATGTTGTTCCCGCGCTTGCCCATCGCATCGATAAAGATACTTCCGGGGTTTTGCTGGTAGGGAAAAATGAATTGGCGCAAACCATTCTCGGCAAGCAATTTTTCGATCACAGCATCAGCCGAAAATATATGGCTTTGGTTTGGGGTGATTTTGATGAGGATGAAGGCACCATCACAGGTAACATTGCCCGAAATCCTGCCAACCGTTTGCAGATGTTTGTTTTTGCTGACGGTTCGCAAGGAAAACATGCCGTAACACATTTCAAGGTCATCGAGCGTTTTGGCTATGTTACCCTCCTTGAGTGTGAGCTCGAAACAGGGCGCACCCACCAGATCAGGGCACACCTGACTTACACCGGGCACGCTTTGTTTAATGATGCAAGATATGGTGGCGACAAAATTTTAAAAGGAACAACGTTCACAAAATACAAGCAGTTTGTTCAAAACTGCCAGCAGATACTTCCCCGCCAGGCACTCCACGCCAAATCGCTGGGCTTTATTCATCCCACAACCCGTAAGGAAATATATTTCGAAACACTCATGCCCCAGGATATGTCTGAGGCCATCGAAAAGTGGCGGCATTATGCAAGGCACAAGGATTTGTTTGGGGATTAATGGGTTGGTGGATTTAAGATAGGGTGCATTACCAATATAACCCTATTCCCTTATTTTTCATGTGTAAACAATTGATGTGAATAATGTTGGATTTCTTATATGCGGATTTTTTTCCTACTAAGGTTTATTTTTTGATGATGAGGTTTCTGATGTTCCAACCAGGAATTAATCATATCGAGTCAAAAGACCAAATAAATTTGGCGTGCATAGTGATATGAAAAGAGATTTCTCCTTTTAAAAATTTCGCAAGCTCAATTTTTTCCAGTCGAAATGACAAGGCTATATCTTGGAGAGGGGAGAGAACAAGCGGGCGCAGAGCGCCCGCTTGTTCTCTCCCCAATACACCACCTTAAACCATGTCATTTCGAAGGAGCTTGCTGCCTGCCCCGACCATTCGGGGACTGAGAAATCTATTTTAACCTTTGCCCGCCTTGCCACGAGGCAGGTAATCAGCCTATTACACAAACATGTCATCGGAAGGAATAAAAACCCTGCTTCGCAGCATGGCGAGCTTATCCTTTTTTTCAAACCTCAGTAGAAAATGGTCACCCCGATGATGTCAGGGTTGTGCCATAGGCTCGCCTCACGAAGCGGGCATTCCTTTGGAGCGATCCCTTCCCTTCGGTCAGGGCTGCAAACCCATCAGTCCTGGGTTCGCAGCCCTGAAAGGGATCGCAACCCTGGAATGAAAAACCTTATTTTTTCCCCAAACCTTAGTAGAAAATGGTCACCCCGATGATTCACTACCTTATTACCTTATTTTCATTGATGCTGGTTTGATAGTGCTCCATAAATGCTTGATATTCATCTTCAAAACTTGTCTTTTTATGATGATCAGGTTGATTTAAAATGTATTTGCAAATTTTCTCAATGTCGGACTTGGAAACAGAAAAAGCTGAACCTGATTGTTGCCAGGCAAATGATCCTGTTGCGAGTTTGTTTTCATTGATGAATTTTTCAGAACTATCTGCAATAATCGTGGCCAATTTTTCTTCAGATAATTCCGGTGCCCTTGAAATAAGAAAATGTGCGTGCTCCGGATTAGCATAAATTGCATAGAGCTTTGAGGCGTTATTTTTAACAATACCAGTTATGTATTTTTCGATTCTTATTCTGTGTTTCTCCAGGATAATTGGCTGTCTGTGGAGCGTTGTGAACACAAAATGTGTGTAAAGGTTGTTGTATTCAATTTTCATAATGAATTTTGTTTTTAGCAAAAATAAGGGAATTAGGTTGGATTTACAATAGGGGATTTTTTTTTCTACTGAGGTTGATTTTTTGAAAATAAGGTTTCTGATGTTCCAACCGGGAATTAATCATTTCGTTGAATGAAAAACCCTGCTTCGCAGCATGGCGAGCTTATCTTTTTTTTTTCAAACCTCAGGAGAAAATGGTCACCCCGATGATGCCAGGGTTGTGCCATAGGCATTCCTTTGGAGCAAACCCATCAGTCCTGGGTTCGCAGCCCTGAAAGGGATCGCAACCCTGGTACTGAAAAAACGTAGCAAATGTTGAGAAGAATTCTGTAAGACGGGAAAATAAAGAGCCGCCTTGGAAATATGCCGGGGTGACTCTTTTTTTATTTCCATCGAATTTTATTGACTCGCTTCTTTAGTGTCGGTCTTTAAAGTAAATTATTTTTGAAATATCAATTGCCACATCCTTTAGGGTGTGGATTAAATTGATGTGATGAATGCCCCCGCCTTTTCGCTGTCAATGCCGAAGGCATTGACAGCGAAAAGGCGGGGGAGGCATTGCTAAATTCATTAATCCCCGGGTTAACTCGCCTCGCTGCGAAGCGGGAATCCGGGGCAAGTGAAAAGTATCGACTTTATGGACAGACACTATTTATACCCTGTTTAAATTAGAGAGAAGTATCTATCTCAATCATATATTTTACTTAATTTTGGTTATTCGATTTAGTTAAATAACTCTGCCGTCAAATCCCGACTGCGTGCTTTTTTCGGCAATAAAAAATTCGTTCTATGAAAACAAAACTACTTCTCCTCCCTTTGGCTGCAATAGCATACTTTGTTACATCTTCGATGCAATTACACGCCCAGCAAGTGATTGCTACAGCCGGTGGTTATTACGAAAATGATAATATTGCGCTTAGCTGGACGATTGGTGAAACCGTAACGGAAACATTCACCAGCGAAAACATTACTCTTACCCAGGGTTTTTAGCAGCCCTACAATTTCTACCTTCAACAAATCCTGAATATTCCGATGGGCTGGAGTGGAATTTCTGCTTACCTTATCCCGGCAAACAAAAATGTTGAAAGCATTTTTACGCCTGTCCAAAACGACCTGATCCTCCTTGCTTCGATGGCTGGGTTTTATTACCCGGCGCAACAGGTGAATACCCTTGGCGAGTGGAACAGCAATAGCGGTTTCAAGGTAAAGGCACAAAGTGATTTCGATCTTACACTTACGGGAACCAAGATTACCGATTTGTCGCTTGATTTATTTCAAGGCTGGAACCTTATTCCGGTAATCACTCCCTGTGATGTTGCCGTTGATGAATTGTTTGCAGATTTTGAGGAATTAGTCATTGTAAAAGAGGTGGCCGGTGTAAATCTATATTGGCCTGCTTACAACATCAACACCTTGGGGAATCTTCATCCCGGTAAATCTTATTTTGCCGCTGTCGGTGATGCCGGAACCCTTACATTTTCGGATTGCAATAACAAATATTTGAAGCAGGTTTCAGAACTTAAACCCATTAACAATTCCCCCTGGAATGACCTGAATTATACGGCGGCTTCGCATACCATTGCATTTCCATCTAAAGCATTGAGTAAAACAGGACTGCAAGCCGGAGATATTATTGGTGCATTTGATGGCAACGGACTTTGCTGTGGAAGAACCGAACCCACCTTTCCTTATGAAAACACCGCATTGACTGTTTTTGGAAACGATGAGATCAGCAACATTAAAGATGGTTTTTCGTATGGAGAACCATTTTACCTAAAAGCTTATCGCCCTGAAACAGATCAGGAATTTTTGTTGGAAGTAAGCTATGAGCCTGCACTGCCAAACATGGGATACTTTGCAGACCAGGGTTTGTCGGCAATTAAAACGATTGAGTTGAAGCCATTGAACGTTAATGAACTTTCACAGCGCTACTTCGATGTTTACCCCAACCCATCGCATGGACAATTTAATTTAATAATGAATTTCCAGGTACAGCAGATGCAAATACTAATTATCGACATCCAGGGAAGTATTGTTAAGGTACTAAAACATAATGTACAGAACCAAGGAGAGATAATTCACATTAACCTGGGCGGCATACCCAATGGGGTTTATTTTCTGAAATTGTATGGTGAAGGTTTTGTGGGGATGAAGAAAGTGGTAATTGATTAATGTAGCATCATGCAATTACCGAACAAGGATAAACAGGAAACCAAACAAAAAGAACGCAAACGGATTGGGTATAGCAACCCAAATTCAGAAAATAAAAAATGATAAACTAAATATTCTTAAACCTTTAAATTTTTAAAACTATGAAAAACTTTACGCTTCTCTTTACAACATTGCTTTTAAGCCTTTTCACCTTAGCACAAGCTCCCCAGGCTTTCAAGTTTCAAACCATCATTCGCAACAGCGATGGCGAGGTATTGCCCATGCAGGATGTAACACTAAAATTTTTATTGCATCAGGGCGAGCCTTCCGGCGAAGTTACTTACGAAGAACAGCACATCACCGCCACCAACTCAGTGGGACTGGTGAATTTGAATATTGGCTCTGGCGAAGTATTATCAGGAGAATTTGGACAAATATCATGGAGTGAATACCAGTACTTTCTCGAAGAGCTGATCGATGTTGGCAACACTGGCGATTTTGTGCTGTTTGGCACAGTGCAATTGCTCAGTGTACCTTATGCTTTGCACGCCAACACGGCAGGTAACGGAATACAAAGCATGAGCACCGAAGAACGCGATGCCCTTGAAGACCCGTCTGTGGGAATGCAGATTTATAACACTACCACCAACTGCCTTAACTACTATAGTGGCAGCAACTGGTTTGAAACCTGCGGCGACTGCACACCTCAACCAAGTAATGCGAACGCAGGGACGGATCAGACCTATACTGATAGTACTACGGTGCTTACACTTGAGGGTAATATTCCCGAAGAAGGCACAGGTTTATGGACGAAAGTCACAAGTTATCCGGGTTGGTTTGAAGACCCCAACGATCCTACCACAACGTTTCATGGGGAACCATGCAGGTCTTATTATCTAAAATGGATTATTTCCACAAGCTGTGGATCGGATTATGATTATGTAAAAATCACCTTTGATGATACCCCATCTGACGCATATGCCGGACAGGATACAGTTATTAATACAGAAACACTTTCCATTAATTTGAATGCAACTCAACCAGAGAATGGCACAGGCGAATGGAGCATCATTTCAGGAGAGGGCGGCAGCTTTTTAGACGATAATGGCCCAAATACTGCATTTACCGGATTGGATTGTACAGGCTACGAGCTATCTTGGACTGTTGCCACAGAATGTCATCAAAATACCGATACAGTATGTGTTGAATTTTATGCGATTCCAACCCAAGCCAATGCCGGGCAGGATATGTACATCAGCGATGAAACCCTGAGCATTGACCTTGACGCAAACACACCTCAAGTGGGTGCCGGAACATGGAGCATCATCTCCGGCGAGGGCGGTGAAATTGATGATGCAAGTAATCCCAACGCAGTTTTTACAGCACTTCCATGTGAAACCTACGAACTGGTATGGACAATTGCCACTGCTTGTGAAGCAAGTTCAGATACCTTGAAATTGGACTTTTTTACTATCCCTACACAGGCTGATGCCGGAGAAGATCAGTTTGACCTTGATGGTACCTGGACTACACTTGAAGCTAACGAGCCAGAAATAGGAGAAGGACAATGGACAATACTTAGTGGTGAAGGCGGACAGATAACCAATCCCAACTCACCCACATCGGTTTTCCTTGGACAAAACATGATGAGTTATGTTTTGGAATGGCAAATTGCCACCCTCTGCGATACAGCAAGGGATGAGGTGAATATTGCTTTTGGGTTTACTCCTTTTTATGGATGTGGTGATTCATTGGTTGATGAAAGAGATGGGCAGAAATATGCAACCGTACAAATTGGAGAGCAATGTTGGATGGCCGAAAACCTTAATGTTGGGGAAAGAATTGATGGTGCTTTGGAAATGACTAATAATGGAACAATAGAAAAGTATTGTTTTGATGATGATGAAGCGAATTGTGAAATCTACGGGGGAATGTACCAGTGGAATGAAATGATGAATTTTGTGATTCAAGAAGGCACTCAGGGTATTTGTCCAGATGGATGGTACTTACCAAAAGATAGTGTATGGTGCACAATATGTACTTTTTTAGATTCTACAGTAAATTGCTACGAAAGGTGGACTGGCGTAGTTGCAGGAGGTAAAATGAAAGAAATTGGTTTGGAGCATTGGCAATATCCCAATGAAGGCGCAATAAACACTAGCGGATTTTCTGCTTTACCTGGTGGTAGTATTTGGCCAACCACAAATGCTTTTCTTGACTTAGGGAATATTAGCTATTGGTGGAGTTCTACTCAAAATGACCCATACGCTTGGCGCTGGCGAGTAAGTTACGAAACCAGTGATGTTGAAAGGTTTAACTCTTATAAAGGATTTGGTTTTTCAGTACGATGTCTTAAAGAGCAAAGCTCACCAATAAACCAAGCCCCACAATCGCCTTTAAATCCTTCGCCGGAAATTGGTGCTATTGGTGAAGATGTTGAAATTATTTTGTCATGGGTATGCACTGACCCCGAAAACGACCCCCTAACCTACGATGTCTATTTTGGTACAGAATCTAACCCACCGCAAGTTGCCACTGGAATTGCAGACACGTTTTACACGCCTGGAACTCTGGAATATGCCACAACCTACTATTGGAAAATTGTAGCGCATGATGATCAGGGGAATAGCACAGAGGGAGAGATTTGGAATTTTACTACTGAAGAGGAGCCGGAACTTACAATTGGTTATGAATACCAGGGCGGCATCATTGCATACATTTTACAAGCCGGTGACCCCGGTTACATCGAAGGGGAAACCCATGGCCTTATTGCCGCTGCCACCGACCAAAGCAGTGGTGCTGAGTGGGGCTGCTATGGCACAAACATTGGCGGTACTTCAAATGCTTTGGGTACGGGTGCGGCAAATACGGAGGCAATTTTAGCTGGTTGTGGTGTGGCAGGCATTGCTGCCCGCCTTTGCGATGAGCTTGATTTAAATGGCTACAATGACTGGTATTTGCCAAGTAAAGATGAAATAAATAAACTCTACCTGAGCAAAGACCTCATTGGCGGTTTTGTTAACGCCCAATATTGGAGTTCTTCTGAGGCAAGTGCCATCAATGCCTATATGCAGTTTTTCTACAATGGCATCATTACTTTCTACGCCAAGTACTACCTCGGCAGCCGCGTAAGGGCGGTCAGGGCTTTTTAATTTCTCTGCATGGTATTAGTGTATTTCTAACTTAACACAAAAGAAGTTTTTCCAAAGGGAATCAATGCAAAATCGATATTCCAATTTATAAGGATATATTCATGTGCCTTAATGATAATTTATTATCCTTTTAATTTTTAATTTTCTCCCGATAGCTCCCGATGGCTATCGGGACGGGATCATTTTTCCAGATGAACGCTAACCTTCTGTGTGCCATGATTTGCTGTTACCGTCAGTTATTCTAACGAATCGTTTCTATGTCAGTAATTTCAAAATTTTCTGGTTTTCCTTCTTTGTTTATTGTAAAATTAAAAATCATATCTAATTCAATGCTTTTTTCACCAACAAAAGGATATTTCTCATCACCTGGGTCTCTAGCAGAATTATATCCAAATCCCTGAATATCCGTGTTTACAATTATCACTCCCGTAATTATTGCATAATCACTCACGATTTCAACTTCAACATCTTTACATTCATGCCATTCAATTTCACCCATATCGATATAACCTCCCATTTGAATTATATGACTATCTTCAAACAGGTCATGTGGCTCAATATTTTCAATATGGGACTGAATCTCACTGCTGATTGAATCGCCTTCATATTCCCAAAGTAAATCAAAAACATATCTTTTGTCAATATTTTTAGAATCAATCCATTGATTAAAATCAACTTTTGGTTTATCCAACCATTCGGAATTCGATTTATAAAAGTCCTTTATGTTTGTGAAAATCTTAAATTTATCACAATCCTTTTGTAAATCCAGACTTCGACAGTCCAATATTTTTATCTTCTGTAAATATCTGAAGCATAGGGAG
>CAZQIV010000162.1:0-5173 GCA_964593705.1 uncultured Lentimicrobiaceae bacterium
TAACTGATGGAACGAACATTTATTTGTATTATTTGAGATTTACAACACCCCACCCAAATGGGTAAAGAAATAATTCTGTACCTGCTGTGTAGGTGTAACCTGTATTATACCAGGTTTCATCAGAGCTAAAGTGAATTGTTGTTTGTGAAAAGCTTTGAAAGCAAAACAAACTCAAAACAAAAATTGTAATTTTTCGCATAATATTAAATTTTTGGATTGCCCCAGACCCAAAAGCAGTTTAACATTATTATTAAAAAAGCGTGGGTCTGTAACCTATCCGACTACGAGGTATCGCCAAACACCCACTCACCAAATAAGAACAGCCCACGCCTGTGGCGTGAGCGTCTTACTTTTTCCTGGCGAGTTTGAAAATTGGCGATTTCCGTAGTCAAGATAAAAGCTAACGCTTCATATTTTCAATATTTTCAATTCATTATGTCATGTTAAAAAATTTAGTTTTAATCATTTTCGTTATTCAAATTCTTTCTGTCGGAATAGTTTATGTAAACATCATCCGATATTTTTTTCAACGCTTTTAAAAAGTCTTATCCATCCAATGGCTTGTTTTCTAAAGGTGTCGAATTCGACAGGTTTAAAATGTGGATTGTTCAAAGTTTCCCAAAGACCAATAAATTCAACTGTATTCCGGTTTCTCATCCAATTGCGGATATGGTCTGAGCCTTCTTCTCCCCGCACCATATCTATCAGGCTGATAAAGTCCTGCTCATTTTGCTGAACAATCGAAATCAGTTTATTTTCAACTTCAATTTGAGATTTCCTGGTCATTTTTTCTCATTATTCAATTCATCAGATTTTTTATTTTGTCGAACAAATTTACAATAGTTTCTGATATTCAAATGTTTTGTTGTCATTAATTTGATTCTTGTTTTTTTTCCCAATGCTTGCCAACTATTAAATATGCTCAATTACATGATATCCGCATTTTGTACAATTCCCCTTTTTATCCAAACCAACAATCCGGGTATCGTAGCGGTTTCGTTGGATAACAGTTTCGTTGCAAGCCGGACAAAAAGTATTGCCTGCCCCATTGGCAGACATGTTACCAATATAAACATGATTTAATGCAGCCTTTGCCAGGCCCCAAAGTTCGTTTATAGTTTCGGGCGGGGTTGGTGATTCCGACATTTTGTAGGTGGGGAAATACCTCGACAAATGCAAAACCGTATCTTCACCCAACTCCCCTTTTATCCATTTCAGCATTTCCACAAAATCGGCTCGCTGATCATTCTTCCCGGGGATGATAAGGTTTGTAATCTCCAGGTGCTTCCCGCTTCGGCGGATTTGCTTTAGGGTTTCTTTTACAGGTGCAAGCTTCGACATGGTTTGGGTAAGATAAAAATCTTCGGTAAAAGCCTTGAGGTCAACGTTAAATGCATCCATCACTTCCAGTAATTCATCCAATGGTTCGGGGTTGATAAATCCATTGGTGATCATAATATTTTTTAGCCCTTCGCGCCTGGCCTGTTTGGCTACATCATAAATATATTCAAACCATATTGCCGGTTCGTTGTAGGTGTAGGCAATACCTATATTGGCCTTTTTCTCGGTCGCAATCCCGACAATTTCCCCGGGACTGTATTTCTTACTTGTTTCGATATTCCTGGGGACATCCTGAGAAATCTCAAAATTCTGACAAAACTTACATCTTAAATTGCACCCAAAACTACCAACAGAAAAAATAAGGCTTCCCGGGTAAAAATGGTAGAGGGGCTTTTTCTCAATCGGGTCGAAACCCATCGAAGATACCGATCCATAGGTTTGCAGGTAAAGCTCCCCTTTAATGTTTTTTCTAACACGACAAATTCCAGTTTTCCCATCGCCAATTATGCAATAATGCGGGCACAGAGTACATTTTAATTGATAGCGATAAAGTTCTTCGTAATATTTTGCAGGTTTCATAATAAGCGGATTTTTGTAGAGATTTCAAAGATAAGAAATGTAAATGGAATTACGAATTAGTGTTTGCAAGAAAACCCCGATTATTAGATTTTCAACAGTTTTTTAACCCCGACCCTAAAGGGAGTAAACTGTTGAAAATCAGTACTCCCTTTAGGGTCGGGGTGAATGCTGATTTTCAACATTAATAGTTTTCTTGTAAGGACTAATTATAAAGAACAGTTTATCAATGTACATATCAGGACAAGCGCTGTTCACAAGCGGGCACATCTTCAAATTACCTTCAATAATAAAATCTCAAATTCATTTGATATGAAGGCTTTACGCGCTGCGGCTTATTTATTGTAATCCCAATCCCGATCAAATCCAAAATACAAATATTAAAGGATGAAAATATTTTCACTCTTCATTTACCTGCTCATTTTGCCGATTTGGCTATTCGGACAACAACAAAGCTATACTACCAAAATGATTACCGACAAAAAACCTGTGATTGATGGAATTATGGATGACGAAAGTTGGGCTATTGTTGAATGGGGCGGGAATTTTATCCAACAGGAACCTTATGAAGGCAAAGCTCCCAGCCAGCCCACCTTTTTTAAAATTCTTTACGATGATAATTTCCTGTATATTGGGGTGATGGCTTACGACAGCGCCCCCTCACAAATTGTAAAACGCATGTCGCGACGCGATGGATTTGATGGCGACTTTGTAGAGATTAATATCGATAGCCATTTCGATAAAATGACTGCCTATTCTTTTACTGTAAATGCCGCAGGAGTAAAAGGCGATGAATTGATTACGGAAGATGGTGATAATTGGGATTACACCTGGGACCCGATCTGGTACACCAAAACATCAATAAACGATTCGGGTTGGGTTGCCGAGATGAAGATTCCATTTACACAATTACGATTCGGAAAAAAAGATGTGCATACCTGGGGGATGCAGTTTACACGCAGATTATTTCGCCTGGAAGAGCGCTCTCTGTGGCAGTTTATTTCGCAGGAAGACAATGGCTGGGTTTCGATGTTTGGTGAGCTTCATGGCATCCAGGGAATAAAACCAAAACGCCAGGTGGATCTGGTGCCTTATGTAGTTGCCCGGCAGGAATACTTCGAAAAGGAAGAAGAAAATCCTTATGCCACCGGCAAGAAAAGTGGCATTGACGCAGGGCTTGATGGTAAAATTGGCGTTACCAACGATCTCACCCTTAACTTTACCATCAACCCGGATTTTGGCCAGGTAGAGGCTGACCCGTCTGAGGTGAACCTTTCTGCCTATGAAACATTTTTTGAAGAGAAAAGGCCATTCTTCATCGAAAGCAACAACATCTACGATTTCCAGATTACAGGCGGAGGAAACCCTTATTCGAGCGACAAGCTGTTTTATTCAAGACGAATCGGCAGGAGCCCGCATCATTATCCCGACCTGGAAGACAATGAATACGCCGATGCCCCGGAAAACTCAACCATACTTGGTGCATTCAAACTGAGCGGCAAAACAAAAAACGGCTGGTCGCTTGGAATTCTGGAAAGTGTAACCCAACGTGAAATGGCGGAAATTTCTTTTGAAGGTCAAACCCGAAAGGAAGAAGTTGAACCCATGACCAATTATTTCGTGGCCCGTCTTGAAAAAGATATCAATAAAGGAAATACAGTGGTTGGTGGAATGTTTACCTCTACCAACCGAAAAATTGAAAACCCGGAGATTGATTACCTCCCTGACAATGCCTACACCGGGGGTTTAAACTTTAAACATTTTTGGAAAGATAAAGCATACATGTTTGCAGTCAGAACAGTTTTTAGCTCTGTAAATGGTGACCAAACAAGCATGGTCAATTTGCAGGAATCACCGGTGAGGTATTTCCAGCGGCCCGATGCCAAATACATTGCCGTTGATACAAATCTGGAATCGATGCAGGGACATGGTGGAACTGTTGAATTTGCAAAAACCGGCGGAGGCCACTGGCGCTATTTGGCATGGGTTACCTGGCGTTCGCCCGGGCTGGAATTAAACGATATTGGTTACCTCCGCAGCTCAGATGAGGTACAGCAAGTAGTGTGGGCGGGTTATAGAATTTGGGAACCGGTTGGCATTTTCAGAAGCTATAATTTAAATTTCAACCAATGGACAGGCTGGGACTTTGGTGGAAGAAATACTCACTGGGGCTTAAACACCAATTTTAATACTCAATTCACCAATTTTTGGTACTTCAATGTTGGAATAAATTATGACGGCACTTCATTATCAAAATCTGATCTCCGGGGCGGACCTTCTTTGAAATATGATCCTGGATATAATTGGTGGGTCGGAGTAAATACCGATCAGCGAAAAAAAATTAGCTTTGGAATGAGCGCAAGCAGTTACGATAGATTAGGAAATGATGACAGGTACCGCAACTTTAGTGTTGAAGTAAGCTACCGACCAAGCGATCGCTTGCGGATTTCAGTTGAACCTTTTTACTCAAAAAACAGCTACAACCTCCAGTATATCGAAACTGCTAATTTTGATGCACAAGATCGCTACATCACCGGATACATCTACCAAAAAACTATTGGTTTGGTTGGGCGCATCGACCTGAACATCACCCCGGATTTCACCATCCAATATTATGGCCAGCCCTTTATGTCGAACGGGAAATACAAAGAGCTAAACCACATTACAGACCCCCAGGCCGATGACTACAAAAACCGTTTCGAGCTATTCAACGAAAACCAAATCACTTATGATGATGAGGATGAAGTTTATAATATTGACGAAAATATGGATGGAGAAACGGATTACAGTTTTGACAATCCCAACTACGATTTTCTTGAATTCAGATCCAATCTGGTACTGCGTTGGGAATATGTACCCGGCTCAACACTTTATGTTGTTTGGTCGCAAGGAAGAACCGATTTCAATAGCACCGGGCAATTCGATTTTAACCGAAACCTCGAAAACATGTTTGAAGCCCACCCCCACGATGTGTTTTTGGTGAAGCTGAGTTACAGGTTGGGGTTGTAGAAAACATGTATCTTTGTATAATAAATATTTACATACAGAAAATGAATCATTCGTATCCAATAAAAATAGAATTTCGGGATTATTTTAAATAAGATTCCTCTCCGCCAACCGGCGGATCGGAATGACAATTAATTACGTTATTATGGTGGGGGTTGTTGGGGGGGTTGGGGCCCAACACCCCCCCCCCCCCCGGCCCCGCCCCGGGTGGTTTGAATTTTTTTTCCCCCCGGCGGGGAGAAAAAAAAAA
>CAZQIV010000162.1:5183-13831 GCA_964593705.1 uncultured Lentimicrobiaceae bacterium
TCCCCCCCCCCCCCCCCCCGGGGGTTTCATAACAAAATTTTTTTATTTTTTTTGGGGGGGGGGGGGGCGCCCCCCCCCCCCCCAACAACCCCCACCATCTCAGGACGCTCCGAGTGTCTTGTCATTTTGATGCCGCACGTGCGGCAAGAAATCTCAAAAATTTAACCGGACACCAATGAAAATGAATATTGAAAGCACTAAAGTTGAACTTATCGACTGGATCATAAAAATAAATGATCAGTATTCTTTAAAGAGGATTTTATCATTAAAAGAGAAGTTAAGCTTAGGCGAAGAAAAAAAAGTTGAAATATTTGGTTCTGGGAAACACCTCATCGAACAAATTGCTGATGACTTTAATGAGCCTCTTGAGGATTTTAAAGAATATCAATAATGAGACCAGTCTAAAAAGCCTCAAAACCCCTAAATCCCCTGAAGGGGACTTTCCCAAACTACTGATTTTTAGCACTTCCCCCGTCAGCTGACGGATTCGGGTGAAAAGGGCTAAAAATTAGTAGTTTGGAGTTTTTAGACTAAACTCAATAATGAACACAACAAAGCATCAAACCGTTATAAACTGAATTAAACAAAACTAAATATCATGAAAGTATCAACACGAAATACGCTCAAAGGCAAAGTAAAAAAATAGAACATGGCGCGGTAAACACCGAAGTAGTTATCGAATTGCCCGGTGGACAAGAAATCGTATCTATTATTACAAAAACATCAGCAACAAATCTTAATTTACAGGTGGGAAAAGAAGTATATGGCCTGATAAAAGCTTCGAATGTAATGATTGCGGTAGAGGAATAGGGAGACTATAGAGAACGAAGAGAATGAAGCGACTATAGCGAATGAGGAGAACGAAGATACCCTAGAGAACTAAACGACTTTTGAGAACAAAGAGACTTTAGAGAACGAAGCGACTGGAGAGAACAAAGAAATGTAGTCGATAGAATGGATAGCACGAAGGAGACCTTGAAACGTCCGACGAAGGAGGACTTTCAAGCGTCAAAAAAAGAGAACGAAGCGGCTTTAACAATTAAGACCACTTTCGATAATAAGCAGTGAGCATCTACACCTACAAATAACAATATCACTACCTTTGTTGTCTGATAACTTTTTCTCAAATTTATTTCAAATATGAAAAAACCCTTCTCATTCCTGGTGCTACTCTTTCTGGCTATTGGTCTTTTTGCCGAACAGCTTACAATTATTATTACTTCAATTCCCGAAAATACGCCACCCGGAGATAATATTTTTGTTGCCGGCGATTTCACAGGCTGGAATCCCGGAGACCCTGCATTTATGTTAACAGAGAACACCAATGGCCAGCCCGAAATTAGCTTTGAAGCCGCTGGTTCTATCGAATTTAAATTTACGCGCGGCAGTTGGGAAACCGTTGAAGGCAGCGAAAACGGAGGTTTCCTCCCCAATCGGAGTTTTGTAATGGGAAGTGATGACACCCTCCAAGTTACCATACTTAGCTGGGAAGATACAGGAGGAATCAATCATACAGCCGCCGAAAATGTTGTGGTGATAGATGAGGAGTTTTTTATACCTCAATTTAATCGTTACCGGAGGGTTTGGCTTTACCTGCCGCCCGATTATGAATCATCAGGAAAAGACTACCCTGTACTCTACATGCACGATGGGCAAAACCTCTTTGATGCGGCAACCTCCTTTGCCGGTGAGTGGGAAGTAGATGAGTCATTGAATGATTTGTTTGCTGATGGCAAAGACGTGCCCATTGTGGTGGGTATTGATAATGGAGGCGGCAATCGTATTGATGAATATACACCCTGACCACACCCGACCTATGGTGGTGGTAAAGGCGAACTTTATGCCCAATTTATTGTTGAAACCCTAAAACCATTTATCGACGAAAACTACCGCACCAAACCCGACCAAGAGAGCACCGGCGTAATGGGAAGCTCGTTGGGCGGATTGATTTCGCATTATATAGGAATTAAGTATCAGGATGTATTTAGCAAGTCTGGCATTTTTTCTCCGTCATATTGGTTCAACGACTCGGTTTACGATTTTACCTACAATACCGGAAAGCTCAATAATATGAATTTGTACATCATGGGCGGTTCAAACGAAAGTTCAGGATTGGTTGATGAAATGATGGCCATGACCGACACTTTGCTGGCTGCCGGTTTTCAGAATGATGAAATGGCTCTGAAAGTTGTTCCGGGAGGGCAGCACAACGAGGCTTTGTGGCGGCAGGAGTTTGGAGAAGCTTATGAGTGGCTGTTTTTACAAAATTCGAGTGGCATAGAAATTTATAGTTCTGATACTGATATTCATATCAAAGTCATCAACAGGCAAATTTCAATACATGGCGATCAAATTGAAAATGACACATTCCGACTGGAGCTTTTCTCACTTTCAGGACAAAGGGTTCTGACAGCACAAATCACAAAGGGTGAAAACGTTAGATTACCGTCAATGCAACAGGGAATTTATCTTGCCCGACTCTCGAATGATGGTTTTGTAACTTCAAGAAAAATTTTCATTAAATAAGGTCTGTCTTTTTAGTCGAGGTTTTAAATATCAGTAGCCTTGGGTTCTCGCTTAACCAGTGAGGCGAGTTAACCCAAAGATCAAATTGAATGTTTGTAAAACCCCCGCATTTCGGCTGATAATGCCGAAGGCATTATCAGCCGAAATGCGGTGGAGGCACTGCTAAATTCATTATTCCCCGGGTTATTCCATTGGGATCCCTTCGGGAAAACCCGGGGCTATTGAAAAGTGTTGACTTTAAAGTAATACTGAGGAAAGCAACATTAGAATAAATGCGATTTTAATATACCTTCATGATGAACAGAATAATTACAAATCCAAAAATTCTAAGCGGCAAACCCATTATAAAAGGGACAAGAATATCAGTTGAGTTTATTATAAACCTACTCGGTTCCGGCACAAGCTACCAGGAAATTTTAAATGATTATCCTCATATTAGTATAGAGGATATACATGCCTGCCTGAATTTTGCAGCCAAAACCCTTAAGAATGATGTTTACTTTGAGATTGAAAGTGCCTAATGAAAAAATGAACTTTTATGGGATAATTTTTCTTAGATTAAAACAAACTACAATCGAAAACACAATCAGAGTTCTAAAAACCTTCATGCAGCTTAATATAACAATTGATCCCATGACAATAATTGTGATTAGCGATGAAAAAATCAGAATAAGAAAGCCAATGGCTTAATTTGTCATTTCGAGTTCCAAGCCTCCGCCAGATGGCAGATACCTCAAAGCTAAATGACAAAGGAATAGATTTCTCCCTTCGGTATCAATGACATGTTTGTGTAAGAAGTTGGAGTACACTTTGCCGGAGAGACCTCTCAATCCCCGAAGGGTCGGGGCAGGCTGCTACGCTCTTTCGAGGTGACAGGGCTTTGGGAGAAAGGGGTTGGGAGAAAGTGGGCGCTTTGCGCCCACTTTCTCCCAACCCAAATAAATCCCCGGGCTTTGTCATTTCGATGCCGCATGTGCGGCAAGAAATCTATTCCATAAGGTCATTTTCTCATTATGCCTAAAAATTTTGGGTGAATTCTCGAAATGACCAGGTTAGCATATTTTTTTGGGGAGTTGAGAGTGGGTGCTACACGCCCACTCTCAACTCCCCTATATTATAACTCCAGCCCGGTCATTTCGATGGAGCGAAGCAGCCTGCCCCGACCCTTCGGGGACTGAGAAATCTATTTTACACATTAAATCAACTTCTAATAAATACTTGTCATTTCAACATTGACAGACCTTGATTAATTTGTACCCCCCTACTCCACCGGCAACTGCCTCACAAAACCTTCTTCGAGCGAAATAAAGGTTTCGGTAGCTACGATTTCGGGAATAGACTGAATTTTTTCAACGATGATTTTTTTGAGGTGCTCGTTGTTGCGCGACATGATTTTCACCAAAAGCGAATAACTCCCGGTAATGTGATGACATTCCACAATTTCGGGAATCCGGCTTATTTTCTGAAAAACTTCTTCGTGGGTACTTGTAGCAGTAAGGTTTACCTGGATACCGATGAAGGCACAGGTAAGATACCCCATTTCTTTGTGCGAAAGATTGACTTGCGAACCGGAAATCACACCTGCTTCCTGCATCTTCTGAACCCGCTGATGGACGGCAGCTCCTGAAACTTTGCACTTTCGCGCCACTTCCAAAAATGGCATGCGTGCATCTTTTGTTAAAAATGAAAGAATTCGTTTGTCGAGGCTATCGAGCCGAAAATTGTTTATGGCCATAATCCCTGGTGCAAGTACATATTAATTGGAACGAAATATAACTAATCAAATTGATAAATTTTAAGTGGGCAGTGGGCAGTTCACAGCCATCAGAATACCGCACTCTGGGAACTGCCTGCTGAAAAACAAAAAATCAAGAAATCACCATTCATATTAAATTAATATCTCATAATAATTGTAGTAGCATTTTATTATTGGTATGTATCAAAAGTAAAATGAAATCACGTTTTCACTTTCAGTTTATCATTTCCACATCAATAATTTGAAGAGAATATTACAATTTTTAAATATTCAGGCAAATATAGAATCAATTTTTAATAATTTACTATTTCACACTATACAATATCATCATATCAGGTACATTTGCTTCCAAATTAATATTCATATTATTACAAACATTTAAAACAATAAAACGATGAAATTCGATCCGGCAAGTAAAATTCAAGACCTTAAACAATTTGGTGAATATGGCGATGTAAACCCATCAGTATGCGATTCGGCAACCTTTACCTTTATGCAGGCCAAAACCATGCTCGACACCTTTCATGGAAACGCTGAGGGCTGTTTCCTGTATTCGCGCCACTGGAATCCGAGCAATAAATATCTCGCTGATGCTATGGCCGCAATGGAAGATACCGAAGCCGCCTGGGTTACAGCTTCAGGAATGGGAGCCATTACTTCGGCAATTTTGCAATTGTGCAATGCCGGAGACCATATCATTACAAGCCGCACAACTTATGGAGGTACTTTTGCTTTTCTGAACAATTATGTAAAAAAATTCAACATCGAAGTTACCTTTCTCAACATCACCGACCTGAAAGCAGTGAAAGCAGCCATAAAGCCTAACACGAAGCTTATCTACACCGAAACAATGACCAACCCGCTGTTGCAAATTTCGGATATCCCGGCACTGGCGGAGATTGCACATAAGCACGGTTTAAAACTGATGGTTGACAACACTTTTACCCCGATGATGATAAGCCCTGCCCAACTCGGCGCTGATATAGTGGTTTACAGCCTCACCAAATTTGTAAACGGGAAAAACGATTGCGTTGCCGGCGCTATTTGCGGCACAGCCGAATATATTGCCTCGCTGATCGATGTAAACAATGGTACGGCCATGTTGCTGGGTCCGGTTTTGGATCCTTTCCGCTCATCCTCCATTTTAAAAAACATCCACACGCTCCACATCCGCATGATACAGCACAGCAAAAATGCAATGTACCTTGCCGAAAAGCTTACCGAAGCAGGCATACACGTAAACTATCCCGGACTACCGGCACACCCGGGTCATAAGCTCCTTAAAAGTATAATGAACAAAAAATTTGGATTTGGAGGGATGATCTCATTCGATGCCGGTACTGCCGAAAAAGCTGCCGAAGTAATGGAAATGATGGAAAATGAAGGCGTAGGCTATCTGGCCGTTAGCCTTGGATATTTCAAAACATTATTTAGCAATTCGGGAAAAAGCACCTCTTCAGAAGTTCCCGAAGACAAGCAAAAAGAAATGGGCCTTTCCGAAGGACTCGTGCGTTTTTCGGTTGGCTTAGACAGTGAAATTGAGCGTACTTTCGGGTTAATACTCAAATGCCTGAAAGCAACAGGATTGGTGTAAAAAAGGGAGACTTGAGAGAACGAAGCGACTTTAGCGAACGAAGAGACTTGAGTGAACGAAGAGACTTTAGCGAACGAAGAGACTTTAGAGACTTTAGAGACTTGAGAGACCGAAGCGACTTTAGCGATTGAATTGTAAGAATATAGCAGAGCAGTTATATGTAAGCAAAAACCGGTTGGAGATAATTTCCACACCGGTTTTTTTTATGCCCAGTGATCTGCTGTGATTTCCATGAAGGGGAGCATGCTCCCCTCTACTGTCTCCAGTTCTGGCACTATGCGCCGGAGCATGCTCCGGCGTTGTGCCTGTATTGGTGTATCCTGTCCGGGGAGCATGCTCCACCGTTCCAGGTATGGTTTGTCCCATGGCTATATTGCATGCCTGCGCCGACATAGATTTCAGCTTGTCATTTTCTACAATTCCTGCGATTTTTGCGTTTTCTTGAACAGGAACAGTTTATCGGTTTCAGGATTATTTTTTACAAGGTTGTTGTATTCAGTTCAACTTATTTCAGTTATCAACCTTCTATCCTCTACCCTCTCCCATCTTTCGTGTAATCACCTCCATCTTTTCTTGTAATGAGATTTCTCCATCAATCCACACAATATTTAACCCTTTCTTCTCCATCCTCCTGAACCAGGTCATTTGGCGCTTTGCAAATTGATGAATAGCCGTGTTGAGCTTTGTAAACATTTCGTTGTAATCAATTTTTCCGGTAACATAATCGGTAAGGTAGCGATACTCCAGACCGTAAAAGGTGAGTTGTTCGGGGGTTAAACCAGAACCTATCAGAGACTTTATCTCATCAAGCATTCCTGAATCCAACCTTTGCTTCAGGCGCGTGGTAATCCTTCCCCTGATTACCGATCTTTCAAAATACACACCAAAAATCCTGTGATCAATTTTTGGCATTAAGTTATGATCCTGTAGATTCATTTTTCTGAATGCTGCAATTTCGATGGCCCGGATTGCTCTTTCACGGTGGGTGCCATCGGTAGTGTTGTGAATATCGCGAAATCCATGCAAAACAATATTTAATTCTTCCAGGCTTTTATTTTGCAATGAACTTCGTAATTCGTGGTTTTCGGGAACAGTCAACAATTTATATCCGGAAAGAACAGCCTCGAGATACATGCCTGTTCCTCCGCACAAAATGGGCAATTTACCTTTTTCGATTATTTTAGGAAGAACCTTTAAAAAATCCTGCTGAAATTCAAAGACGTTGTACTCGTATCCCGGATCAACAATATCAACAAGATGGTAAGGGATTTTTTGCCCGTTCACAATATAATCGGCATAATCTTTTCCGGTTCCTAAATCCATCCCACGATATACCTGCCTTGAATCCGCGCTAATGATTTCCCCATCCAGGCTTGCCGCAATATTTGCCGCCAGTGAGGTTTTTCCGGTAGCAGTTGGCCCCAAAATGGTTACCATCAACGGAGTATCATTATTTTTTTCCGACATTGCATTTCCTTTTCAAATAAAAAATTCCTGATTTCATCCAATTCATCAAGCCCGGCAGTTTTAAAATTAAAACCAGAAACCATCAGCTTTGCTGTTAAAAACTCATCAGGATAAAATTGGTTTAGATACGAAGTTAGATTTTTCTCATTATCCGGCAATAGGTTTTGATTCCGCCACTTTAAAAATTGCAAAATACGAAGTCCATCGACTTTGTGGTGACAGGCTCTTATAAAATTCTGTTTGCTTTTTACATTTTGCCTCAAATCCTGCCACAACTTATCATTAAATTTATCAAACAAAAATCCTGACAAAGGAATTTCAAAATCGTCTTGAAATAAATCGCCAAAGGCATCAAAACTATTTTTCACCTCATCAAAAAACTGAAATGGATAAACCGGGTATCCCGACCAATCGCCGGCATTGCCTTTGATCATTGCCGGGCCGGTACCAAAAAATACACGATCGGAAAACCTTGCTGCCGGAAATGCAGTTTTGTCCATGTAAATTCCCACATCGCCATATTTTCTCAATTTCTGAATAAAGTAAAAATCCTCCCCGCTTTTATGGGGAGTAATTCCACGGATACCCCTGTAAGCGTCCACGGTACAAGCCATTGCTGAACCAATGGCTGTGAAAGCATAAGGGTTTTTGATCCGCAACATATTAAGCGCATAATAGCGCATATAAATTTCGTACCGCAATACTGACATATCCTCGTTATTTCTTCCTGTAAGTTTGTGATAGTAGGGTATTGAAATAGCTTTCAATTGAGGATGCTGCCCGAATGATTGTGAAATGGATTCCAAATATTGTGGTTCATAATCTGTGTCTCCATCCATCGTTGCGATAATATCTTCGGGATTTGCCAGGGCTGCCGCCTGATCCATAGCAAGCTTACGAGCCCAACCTACCCCAAAATGTTTACCCACCCATCCTTTACCGGGAGAGCTGCGATCGATAACCTGCAAATCCAGACTTTCCTCGTCCTTGAGAATTTGAAGTGTTTTTTGGTTGGATTTAATAATTTGCGCTTTCGCGGGATCATAATAATAGCTCTCAGGCTGATTAACACAAATAATGACTTTGAAATTTTTAAATGTCTGCGATTTTAAAGAATGTAGCAAAGCCGGAACATTTTCAGCTTCATCCATTAAGGGGATTGTAATAAATATTTTTGTTTGATTGCTCAATTTTGAGTTCGCTTATCTTAATCTGAAAAATTCATGAATTTTTCACTTTGCAGGCTTTTTAGCCTGCAGAGCCGAATTTCCTTTGGAAATTCGAGGATTAACCCTCGAAAATATT
>CAZQIV010000163.1:0-3996 GCA_964593705.1 uncultured Lentimicrobiaceae bacterium
TTGGTAACAAAGTCTACTTATAAACTTTCAACCGTATCTTAGAAATGAGCCAAAACTTTTAATCAAGCCAACTTTTAAGTTACTATCGACAAAAGAAACATACGGTAAAAAGTTTCTATCCATAAAAGAAACAATAGGGCTTTTGTTGGGAAAAAGCAAAGATTTTTTTATCCATTGCAAGAGCTATGGACTATGGAAAATGTCTGGGGATTCTGACTTCAGTCACCCGGTGAATTCAGCCAATGCATTTCATTTAGCGTTGGAAAGAGTAATTACTTCCAAGGGTTATTCACCGGATGACTCTCAATACATGAAGAAGTCCGCAGTTAACTTTCCATTGTCCGCAGGTCATGGAGACCTTAACATAATCACCACAACAAAACATCAGATATCTTGTTCCATATCATTATCAACTAATCAATACAAGTTATTATGAATAATTTCACATATTACAATCCTACAAAAATTATTTTTGGAGAAAATACTATCTCACAAATTTCAAAAGAAATTCCTGCCAATGCAAGGGTATTGCTCACTTATGGTGGTGGTTCAATAAAAACTAACGGCGTTTACAAGCAGGTGATGGATGCCTTGAAAGGCCATATAATTATTGAATTTGGCGGCATAGAAGCCAACCCGCAATACACCACACTTATGAAAGCCGTTGAAATTTGCAAAACTGAAAAAATTAATTTTCTGCTTGCCGTTGGCGGCGGATCAGTGCTTGATGGTACAAAATTTATTGCAGCCGCGGTGCCGTTCAAAGGAGAGCCCTGGGATATTCTGGCAAAGTATGCCAAAGTTGAATCGGCCATCCCTTTTGCCTCAGTGCTTACGCTTCCGGCAACGGGCTCCGAAGCCAATGCTTTTGCCGTTGTTTCAAGAAAAGAAATCGGCAAAAAGCTTGCATTTGGAGCGCCTCCGCTTACCTTCCCGAAGTTTTCAGTTCTCGATCCATCTGTAACTAAATCCCTGTCGAAAAGGCAGCGTGGCAATGGTGTGGTTGATGCTTTTATACATGTTACAGAGCAATATTTAACTTACCCTCAAAATGCTGCCATCCAGGATCGGTATGCTGAGGCTATTTTAAAAACCCTCATCGAAGAAGGCCCTAAATATGTTGAAAACACCGATGATCAGGATGCCGCCAAAAATGTGGTATGGTCGGCTACCATGGCGCTGAATGGATTGATTTCCGCAGGTGTTGCTACCGATTGGGCCACGCACAGTATCGGACACGAGTTAACAGTACTCTACAACATCGACCACGCCAGAACGCTTGCCATTGTATGGCCTGGCATGATGCGCGTGATGAAAGAAGAGAAAAAAGAAAAGCTGCTTCAGTTTGCCGAAAGGGTATGGAATATCAATGAAGGAAATGATGATGTTAAAATTGAAAAGGCCATCGTAAAAACTGAAGTGTTTTTCATCAGCCTTGGCGTTCCGACAACTTTGAAAGATTATGATTTGAGCCGCATAACCATATCCAGTGTTATCAAAAACCTGAAAGCCAACAATTATGTTGCTTTGGGCGAAAAGAAACTGGTAACGCCCGAAAAAGTCGGGATGATTTTGGAAAGTCGGCTTTAGGCTTGGTATTGATTTTTAGGCACTACTGCATATTTAGTGGAAAGTTTATTAATGATTTAATAGTTGTTCGTGACAAATAACAGTGATAAAAAAAGGAGCCTCAATGTGGAATGAGAAGTTCAAATAGATTTCTCCCGGCAACACATCGCTTTGCTTTGTGTTTTGGTCGAAAAGACAAGGCTCATGTTTCATAAAGGGGGGATGGGAATCGGGCGCAACGCACCCGATTCCCATCCCCCCACATCTATAACAGAATCGATGTCACCTCGAAGGAGCTTGCGACTGAGAGGTCTGCCCCACAACGTTTACTCCAGCTTTGTGAAAATACTTGTCATTAGCATCCGCCAACTGGCGGAGACTGAGATCCGCTTCGCAGCCCGCTTCACAGCCTGCTTCGCCAGCAAGGCGAGCGAGGCGAGCAAGGCGGGGGTTCATTTATAGCCCGTCTTTATAGTTATGTTTCCCGCTGATTACGCAGTTATTCGCAGTTATAATCTGCGCCTATCTGCGAAATCAGCGGGAATTCTTTTTTTTCTTCTTGAAAAAGGAAGACCCACTGGAATACCAAAAGCACGGATTTTTGCAGGTAACCATTAAAACCCAAAACCCTTCTCATCCTTCAAAAAATCCTATTTTTGCCGTTAAAATAATTTGTTATGGAAAATACCATTTATCTTTACAATACCTTATCCCGCAAACGGGAACAATTTGAAGCCATCAACCCGCCACACGTTGGGCTTTATGTTTGTGGTCCCACCGTTTATGGCGATGCCCATCTTGGCCATGCCAGGCCAGCCATTACTTTCGACCTCGTGTTTCGCTATCTTCGGCATGTTGGGTACAAAGTGCGCTATGTGCGCAACATTACTGATGTGGGACATCTTGAAAACGATGCCGATATTGGCGAAGATAAAGTGGCCAAAAAAGCCCGCCTCGAACAATTGGAGCCTATGGAAATTGTGCAGCATTATACCAACCGCTACCACAAAGACATGGAAGCGCTCAATGTGTTGCCCCCAAGTATTGAACCCCACGCCTCCGGCCATATCATCGAGCAGATCGATATGATTAAAAAAATCCTGGATGCAGGTTATGCCTACGAGAAAAATGGTTCGGTATATTTTGATGTGGTGAAATATGATAAAGATCACCATTACGGGAAACTCTCAGGCCGATCAATTGCTGAAGCCCTCGAAAATACACGTTTGCTTGCCAGCCAGGACGACAAGAAGAATCAGGTGGACTTTGCCCTCTGGAAAAAAGCCTTACCCGAACATATTATGCGCTGGCCTTCGCCCTGGAGCAACGGTTTCCCCGGCTGGCATCTGGAATGTACAGTAATGGGCTGCAAATACCTCGGCGAAACTTTCGATATCCACGGCGGTGGAATGGATTTGGTATTCCCCCATCACGAATCGGAAATAGCGCAGGCAGTGGCTGCCAACGGCCACGATCATGTAAAATACTGGATGCACAACAACATGATCACCATCGATGGGCAAAAGATGGGCAAATCGCTCAACAACTTCATCACCCTCGAAGAATTTTTTAGTGGAAGCCACAAGGCACTTAAACAGGCCTATAGCCCTATCACCATCCGTTTTTTCATCCTTCAGGCACACTACCGGAGCACCCTCGATTTTAGCAACGAAGCCCTGCAGGCCGCCGAAAAAGGAATGAACAGGATGCTCACCGCCACCGAGACCCTTGCAAAGCTTAAGCCTTCGGATAAATCAAGCGTTGATGTAGCTACCCTGCGTGGCAAGTGCTACGAAGCCATGAACGACGACTTTAACAGCCCCATCCTCATTGCTCACCTCTTTGACGGTGTGAAGATGATCAACTCCATCAACGATGGCAAAGAAAGCATCACAGCCGAAGACCTTGAACTGCTCCGGAAAACCTACCAGGATTTTGTTTTTAATATCCTCGGATTGAAAACTGAGGCTGCTGCTGCCAGTGCTGATGATTCGATGGTAGAGGGATTGATGAACTTTATTCTTGAAATGCGCATGCAAGCCAAAACAAATAAGGACTGGGCTACCGCCGACAAAATCCGCGATAGCCTGAAAGATCTCAGCATTACTGTAAAAGACACCAAAGAAGGCGCTACCTGGGAGAGAGGATAGAGGTTAGAAGGGAGAGGTTGGAGGATAGAGGTTAGAAGGGAGAGGTTGGAGGATAGAGGTTAGAAGGGAGAGGTTGGAGGATAGAGGTTAGAGGGGAGAAATTGGAGTGGTGGAGTAATGGAGTGGTGGAGTAATGGAGTAATGTTGAGCGAAGCAACTTGTCCCGACCCATCGGGAGCCTGCCCCGACCATTCGGGGAAATCCCGCTTTTGCGGGAGAGTGATGTTGAGCGAAGCAACTTGTCCCGACCCATCGGGAGCCTGCCCCGACCATTCGG
>CAZQIV010000163.1:4096-13601 GCA_964593705.1 uncultured Lentimicrobiaceae bacterium
ATGTTGAGCGAAGCAACTTGTCCCGACCCATCGGGAGCCTGCCCCGACCATTCGGGGAAATCCCGCTTTTGCGGGAGAGTAATGGAGTGGTGGAGAACTACTTTATGGCTTTTGTGTGGAGAGGATAGGAATAAGACAAAAAGTTCAGGACTTAAGTTAGGGCTTACTGAAAAACTTCGTTTAATTTTTTTATGCCAAAGGCATCCTTAACAAACCCCACAACATTTCCAACAAAATCAATATGGTATTTGAAATCTGCCCAGACAAAGCCGATAAATATTAGATAGAGCAGGGTGAGCAGGATGGTTTTGCCTAAATTAAATTTGTTTCCAATTATAAAAATCAGTATAGTTAAACCGGTTATTAAAAACAATCCAAACCATAAATCGGAGGAGGAGGCAATAATCTTGGCATCCATAATAATCGCACCATTCAACAGTGTATAAATTAGCAAAGGGAATCCCAGTGCAAAGCTTATATCAAAAATATTGCTGCCCAAAGCGTTTGAAAAAGCATCTTCGTAATTTCCTTTTTTGGCATCACGGATAGAGATCATGGTGTCGGGGATGCTTGAGGCGGCAGCAGCGAGGATAACGGAAACAAAAAGGATAGGTATGCCAAGATCTTCACCCAGACGATCGGTGGCATAAACGAGCATCCAGGTTCCTGCCACCATTACCATAATGCTTGCCATCAGCAGCCACCAGGCATTGGTTACGCGGATGGTCTTTCCCCGCAACACCATTTTTTCGAGATTGATCATCGCAAAATCAACGAAGTGTATTTTTTTATCCTTTGCATTGTAAGAGAAGTTGTCGCCTTTGCCTAATATTTTTTTATGGGTAAAGAAAAGGTAAATCAGGTAGCCCAGATATGGAGCAGTGAGCAAAGCGCCATGCCACCAGTGAAGTTGAGGGTTGTTCACAACCCAGGCTACAAAACCGGTCATCACAAAAAGGATCAAGCCATCGCGGAGAAAAGTTACGCGGGCTATGGGTATTTTTTTGATTCCTTTTGAAAAATACAATACAAAATAGATGGATATGGGGATAACGAGAATATTAAAAACGGCGCTTCCACCGGTAATGCCGATACCTCCCGAAAAACCGTTGGCATCGTTCAGGTAAAATAAAAAGAAAATGGTGCTCAAAAATTCGGGCATGGAGCTGGCTACCGCATTGATGGTAGCCCCTTTTATGCCTTTGCTGAGCCGTCGTCCCAAAAAATCGGAAGCCAGCTCAAAGCCATCGGTCGAGCGCCAGATGATGAACGAACTTAGAGCGATTAATATGAATGAAAAAGTGATTTCCATTTAAAAAATTCCGATTAGTTGTTATGATATCCCATTAATATTTAAAGTGTTGTTCTGATTCATGTTTTCATAATAAAGCACGTGCATCAGTTGGTCGTCCAAATAAAGTTCTTCAAATTCTTTGAGGAAGTTCAGGTTGATTGTGTTAAGGCGGGTATCAGAAAAAACACTGATATATCCCAGCCATTCCTTACCAAACCAAATTGGGATAATGTATGTGTGGCATTTTCGGTCTTCGAGGGTGCATATTCCGTTATAGAAAACTTCTTCAGTTGCCATACTTTTTGTTTGGAGTTCGGTTTCGTCTGGAGTATGTTGTATGAGTGCTTGTGGAAAAACAGTTGTTTTCCGGTCTTTTATCCCAACTTGAACTGCCACTACATCAAACCTGAAGAAGCTGAAATAATCCACCATAAATTTCCCGATTTCAACGGAAAAATCTTCTGCTGAAGCAATTTGCCTGCTTGCTATTTTATTTTTGATGGGATCGAAGGCCCGTGCAATCCCGGAGGGTAATTTGATCAACACCCACAGCCATGCACCCAGTAATCCGCCACCCAGCAAAAAGATGATAACATACAGCGCCAGGAATCCGCCCGGAAGAACAAATATTGAATTGAGTAAGAACCACCCTCCAACAAAAATGAATCCGATAGAAAAGAGGTAAACCACCACCATTGAAAAGCTTTGCAGTATCGATAAAAAGTTGCTGTTGCCTGACATTTTTAAAACATTAATTATTTGATAACCGCCAATAACAATTTATAATCCGGCTTGCGCCGATGCAAAATTACATTATTTATTTTTTTGTCTTATGATAGTGGCCACTTGCCGGCATATTTCCTTCCGCCGCTTTTTTTGCGTAAGCTTCAGTTCACAGGAGACAAGGCATGCCTTGTCTTTACTGAAATTATCATGGGCTGCATTTGTTACTTGTTTCTCTATAAGAATCCTACGGACAACCTTTCGCCTTCTCGCTTCGTTCGCCTGTTTCTCTTCCTTCGCTCAAGTCTCTTCGTTCTCTTCGTTAATCGTTAATCGAAAATAGTTAATTGTTTGTTCTATTCGCCTACTTCGCTTCGTTCGCTCAAGTCGCTAAAGTCTCTTTGTTGCTTCGTTCGCTTAGTCGCTCAAGTCTCTTCGTTCTCTTCGTTAATCGTTAATCGAAAATAGTTAATTGTTTGTTCTATTCGCCTACTTCGCTTCGTTCGCTCAAGTCGCTAAAGTCTCTTCGTTCGCCTGTTTCTCCGTAGGAGTCCTTCGGACAATCATTCAGTTCCCGCAGGGGCGGGATTTCGCTTCGCTCAACATTCAGTCATTCCTCCGTTTCTCCGTAGGAGTCCTTCGGACAGTCATTCTCTTTGTTGCTTCGTTCGCTTAGTCGCTCAAGTCGCTAAAGTCTCTTCGTTCGCCTGTTTCTCTTCCTTCGCTCAAGTCTCTTCGTTCTCTTCGTTAATCGTTAATCGAAAATAGTTAATTGTTTGTTCTATTCGCCTACTTCGCTTCGTTCGCTCAAGTCGCTAAAGTCTCTTTGTTGCTTCGTTCGCTTAGTCGCTCAAGTCGCTAAAGTCTCTTCGTTCGCCTGTTTCTCTTCCTTCGCTCAAGTCGCTTAAGTCTCTCCGTTCGCCTGTTTCTCTTCCTTCGCTCAAGTCTCTTCGTTCTCTTCGTTAATCGTTAATCGAAAATAGTTAATTGTTTGTTCTATTCGCCTACTTCGCTAAAGTCGCTTTGGTCTCTCAAGTCATTATGTTCGGGGTTTAATTCCGGGAGACAAGGCATGCCTTGTCTGTACTGAAATAATTGAAGATCCCCCCGGTCGCCTATTTCTCTTAAGTCTCTTCGGTCGCTTCGTTCTCTAAAGTCGCTAAAGTCTCTTAGTTCTCTTCGTTAATCGAAAATAGTTAATTGTTTGTTCTATTCGCCTACTTCGCTTCGTTCGCTCAAGTCGCTAAAGTCTCTTCGTTCGCCTGTTTCTCCGTAGGAGTCCTTCGGACAATCATTCAGTTCCCGCAGGGGCGGGATTTCGCTTCGCTCAACATTCTTACGTTTCAATCATTCAATCATTCAAAGGTGGATTTGTTTATAATTATTAATGTGTAATTTTGCAACAAGACATACACATAAAAAGCAAAATTATGAGAACCAATATTGTAATTGATGATGCTTTGATGCAGCAGGCATTGTTGCTTACCGAATCCAAGACAAAAAAAGCGGTGGTTGAAGAAGCGCTCTCACTTTTGATTCGGTTTAAAAAGCAGGCCAAAATAAGAGCCTTGCGTGGAAAACTTAGTTGGGATGGAGATTTAAACGAAATGCGCACCAACTCATGATCATGGTTGACACATCGGTTTGGGTTGACTATTTTAATGTGACGATCAACATATATACAGATCAACTGGACGTTTTGTTGAGCCGGGAAATTGTTGTATGCGGCGATTTGATTCTTGCCGAAATTTTACAGGGATTTAGAGAAGACATGGACTTTCTTAATGCAAAAAAAGCAGTTGCCGAGTTAGAATGTTTTGCTATGGTTTCCCGAAACCTGGCCATTAAAAGTGCTGAAAATTTCAGGCATCTAAGAAAAATGGGAATTACCGTTAGAAAAACCACCGATATGCTCATTGGGACATTCTGCATTGAAAATAGCATCCCATTGTTTTACCAGGATCGGGATTTCGATCCCTTAAAAAATCATCTTGGACTTATCCCGGTGGCTTAAGTCTCTTCGTTAATCGTTAATGGAAAATCGTTAATCGTTGATTCCATTTACCAACTTCGCCAAAATCGCTAAAGTCTCTTCGTTCTCTAAAGTCTCTAAAGTCTCTTAGTTCGCCTCCTTCGTTAAAGTCTCTTCGTTCTCCTACTTCGCTCAAGTCTCTTAGTTCGTTTCCTTCGCTAAAGTCTCTTCGTTCTCCTACTTCGCTAAAGTCGCTTAGTTCGTTTCCTTCGCTTCGTCCGCTAAAGTCGCTTCGTTCTCTTTGTTCTCTCGTTAATCATTAATCGAAAATAGTTAATTGTTCGTTCTATTCGCCTCCTTCGCTAAAGTCTCTAAAGTCTCTTCGTTCTCTAAATTCTCTTCGTTCTCCTACTTCGCTAAAGTCGCTTAGTTCGTTTCCTTCGCTTCGTCCGCTAAAGTCGCTTCGTTCTCTTTGTTCTCTCGTTAATCGTTAATCGAAAATCGTTAATCGTTCGTTCTATTCGCCTACTTCGCCAAAATCGCTTAGTTCGCCAACCTCGCTCAAGTCGCTTAGTTCGCCAACTTCGCTAAAGTCTCTTCGTTCGCCTCCTTCGCTTCGCTCAACATTCTGTCATTCCCCTGCAATCTAAAATCTTTCCAAATATCAGTAAAGACTAATTTTCTTAGTACTTAAAAATAAATATTTTGTTCCTTTGGAGGTTCAATTTAACATTAGCAAATCAAAATCAAAAACTTAAATATTTATGACTTACATTGTAACCGGATCAAATCTTAAAATTGAAGATGTTGTAAACATTGCCCGACATCACCAAAAAGTTGAACTGCACCCCGAAGCCCTTGCCCGCATTAAAAAATGCAGGGCTATGCTCGAACGAAAAATTGAAGCCAAAGAAATTATGTATGGTGTAAATACAGGAATTGGCGAATTTTCGGAAGTCGTTTTAAACGATGACCAGGTAAAGGATTTCCAAAAATACCTGGTGTATAATCATGCCGCCGGAATTGGCGATGCCATGCCCGAAGATTATGTGCGTGGTGCCATGCTTGGCCGCATCAATGTTCATGCCCACGGCAATTCGGGTATTCGCCCCGAAATTACGCTCACACTTGTCGGGATGCTTAACAAAGGGGTTACCCCATGGGTTTGCCGCAAAGGATCGGTGGGTGCAAGTGGCGACCTGGCTCCCATGTCGCAAATAGCCTTGTTGTTGATGGGCGAAGGCCGTGCTTATTTTAAAGGTGAGTTGTATGAAGGCAGGGTTGCCCTGGAAAAAGCCGGCATCGAAATCCCCGGATTACAGGCCCGCGATGGCCTCGGAACTATCAATGGCTCGAATGTACTTACCGCAATGAGTGCCCTATTTTTGTTTGATGCCAACAATTGGCTGAAACAAGCAGAAATTGCTGCGGCCATGTCCCTTGAAGCGCTCAAGGCCAACATGAAGCCTTACAATAGCAAATTGCATGAAGTTCGTGGTTTTAGTGGAGCCATCAGAAGTGCGCTGGCCATCAAGAAAATGGTTACAAGTGGCGATCTGGAGGAGGGTAGAATTGCATGTAAAGTGCAGGATGCTTACTCGATGCGCTCCTCACCACAGGTGATTGGGGCAGCACACGATGCGCTGGCCTATGCCAGGTCGCAGGTTGAGATTGAGCTTAACGGGGTAGGGGACAACCCCATATTTTTCCCCGATGAAAACATCCAGATTTCCGGAGCCAATTTCCAGGGTTCACCGGTATCGCTGCCCATGGATATGGCCGGTGTCGCCATTACCATGGTGAGTGTGCTTTCAGAGCGCCGGATGAACCGTCTCAACAATCCTGCGCTTAGCGTTGGCCTGCCGGCATTCCTCACCAGGGGCGCCGGGATGTTTTCGGGATTGATGTTGAGCCAATATACTGCCGATATGCAAATTGTAGAACAAAGAATACTGAGTGCACCAGCATCTATTCAGTCGATTCCGGCAGCAGCCGATCAGGAAGATTTTGTTTCGATGGGAATGAACACAGCCATCAAAAACTTCCAGATTCTCGATAATGCTTACGGGATTCTCGGTATTGAGTTGATGGCTGCAGCACAAGCACTGGATTTCAGGGAATATATTTTTGGCAAAGGCACCACAAAGGCGAAAGAGGTTATCCGCAAACATGTTGAATTTTTGGATATTGACAGGCCGCTATATGATGATCACAATAAAATGAAAGCCCTGGTTGAATCGTGCGAAATACTTAATGAAGTAGAAAAGGAAATCGGAACTTTGGAATAAACTATACACAGCACAAACACTATGAAAGACTATGAAAAGAATGAATTAATCAGGCTGATTGCAGCACCTTACATTCAAAAAGCCACTGCACTTATTGGTGTTGTGCGTAAGGTTGGCGGCAATCAGTTCAGGCACATGATGGCCACCTTTACCATCCTGATTGATTACCACTACACCGACCACGTTCTACTTAAAGCTGCACTGATTCACGACCTTTTTGAAGATGTTCCCGATTCGAGCCGCGATGAAATCAGGATTGTCGATGAGCATGGTGCTGCGGTGGTATCGCTCGTTGAGGAAGTAACGCGTTATCCTCATCAAACTAAAATCGAATACCTTGAAAACATAATGAAAAATGGCAGCGAAAAAGCAAAAATTCTCAAGGTGGCCGATCGTATCAGCAATATCACCGACCTGCATCTCGATATTATGATTCATGGAAAAATGGAAAACTACCTTGAGCAAACCATGGATTACATTTATCCAATGGCTGAAGAGGTTGACCACTATATGGCCATCGAATTGGCCGACCTTGTGGAGCGGCGGAGAATGTATCTGAATGCTTTTCAATAGACTTCTTTTATCTTTTTTATCAGAATAAAAATTAAATATGCAAAATGATCCTGAAAACCCACCACAAGATGGTGGCAGACCAAAACTCCTTACTGTTCTTTGTGTTCTGAGTTATATCATGGGCGGAGTTGCAAGCTTGTCTTATTTTATGATATTCAGTATGTACAGCGAGATTATGCCCCAACTTGCTGAGGCAAGCGATCAGTTTCCGGGCTTTGAAATGTTTTTAGGAGCAGGCAGGAGTTTCTTCTTAACCGGGTTTGTTCTTTATTTTATTTCGATTATTGGCGTTAGCCTGATGTGGAGATTTCGAAAAGCCGGATTTCATTTTTATACCGGAGCCCAGGTTATGATACTTCTGATGCCATTATTTTATATTCAGGATTTTCTATTTCCATTTTTTGATGGTGTACTAACACTCCTCTTTATTTTGCTGTATTCACGATTTTACCGTTTGTTTACCTGACAAAGTAAAAATTATGGAACATAACGATCAGGAAATTGTACAGCCCGGCGAGATAAATGGTGAGAAATCGACTCCCGCTCCCGGAAAGAAACGAAGCCTGGGTTTGTCGATATTGTTGATATTCTCTCTTGTTTACAATGGATTGATACTGCTGTTTGTAATATTGGGTCTATTCTTACCCGGAATATTTCAGGAACTTTTGCAGACTTATTACAAACAATTTTACGTTTCAAAATTCCTTTCTTTTCTGATTGTTTTTTTGGTAGCTATTATTTTAGGAGTATCGTTTTACGGATTAGTTTTACTTTGGAGATCAAAAAAAAAGGGATATTATTATTTTGTGATCGCGCAAGCCATTATTTTGAATGTTCTTGTATTGGTGCTTCATTCTTATGATTGGATTAATATCGGAGTTGTGTTAACAATAATTGTAATTCTTGGGTTTTCGATTAGAAATATGGACTAAAAAAATGATATACTTTATAAACATTACTTTTGTTGAGTCAAGAATCAGAAGGCATGCACGGAATTAATTACAAGCAGTTTAAACTTAAACAGGGGTATTTTGATAACCGTAGTTCTTTGCACGGGATAAACCATACCTATCGGGTGATGTTTAATGTGCAGCAAATTGGCTTGGCAGCAGGGATGAATCATGAAGTTTTTTGGGCCTGGTGTGCTGCATTTATTCACGATATGGCTCGCAAACATGATGGCTATTGTACAGAGCACGGATACTGGTCGGCAAAAACCAAACTTCCGCTTTTTGAAAAACTCTTTATTAAGGAGGGTGTTATCCCCGAGGGCTTGGAGGCTATAAAGCTTGCTGTTACAAATCACTCACTGGCAGAAGAAATTTCCTTCGATCATCCGTATTATAAAACCGTGGCTTTACTAAAAGATGCTGATGCCCTGGATCGTGTGCGCATTAGCGAGAATAATTTGAAAATTGAAATGCTTCGATTTCCTGAAAGCAAGAAGATGGTGGATTTTGCGAAAAAGTTATTTCACAGGACTGATTCGCTAAAATTGAAAGATTTTGGGATGCTTATTAAAATTTCTGAAGAAATCAAGCTTGCTGATATTACTGATTTATGAAACTACGATCGACTAACTGATCATCTGATTTTTACTTTTCAATACTTGTTGGATCAAAAAAAAACTAACTATTGCGTGTTTTTTTAGCTGGTTTTTGAATTTTCAATAGCCTTGGATTCCAGCTTCGCAGCGAGGCGAGTTAACCCAAAGATCAAATTGAATGTTTGAAAATGCGGGGGATGTAACTTTATACTCATTTCCACCCGTCCGTCAGCTAACGGACGGGACTATTGAAAAGCACTGACTTTATGGACACATGTAAATAACGACTAAGTAAAAAATGGAGAAGGATTTACAGAGTATTTTTCAATTTCCCACCAGCGTAGAGGAGGTATTGTCGTCCATACTGGTGGCTTTTATTTGTGGCTTACTCATTGCATTTTTCTACAAGGTATCTTATCGGGGGGCGGGCTATCCACAAACTTTTCTTTTCTCGCTCGTTACGCTTGCCATGGTAACAACCATTGTTATTTTGGTAATTGGCAACAACCTGGCGCGGGCTTTCGGGCTGGTTGGTGCTATGTCGATTATCAGGTTCAGGACTGCAGTGAAGGAAACCCAGGATATCATGTTTATTTTCTTTGCCCTGGCCATCGGGATGACCTGCGGCGTACGGCTTTTTGATGTGGCCATCGCATCAACGGTACTTATTGGGGTTATTCTCGTCATCCTTTCCAAAACAAACCTGATTTTCCCCAGGCGAACAAAGTACCTTTTGCAGTTTCATTTTATTTTTGATGATGATCTTAAAAAGCAACCCTATATTCCGGTGCTCAACACCTATTGCCGAAAAAATCGCCTGATCAATACCAAAACTTTGGGCGAAACCGACATGATGGAACTGTCGTTTTATGTGGAAATGAAAAATCCTAAATTAAGCAATAAAATGCTATCCGATCTTAAAAAGTCGGCAGGCGTTACCCATGCACATTTGTTTTTCGAGGATGAGGAACTCTGAGATATAAGATTTTAGAGGAAAGATATTAGATTGTAGAGGAAAGATGTTAGATTTTAGATATTAGAATTTAGATCACCTCTGTCCGACTAATAATTTTAGATTCTTTCCCGAAATTTCGGGACTCAGAATGACA
>CAZQIV010000164.1:0-13470 GCA_964593705.1 uncultured Lentimicrobiaceae bacterium
ATCCCGAAACTTCGGGATGAAGTGAGGAATCTTTTTTTCTTTCTATCATTTTGTCAGATACTAATGATAGTAACCTTTTCAATTGAAATAAACAATACATCCCTCGTTTCTACTACAAAACATCCAAATAACTATCACCCCCCCTACATTCTAAAAACACCAAACTTACTTTCTTCAAACTTCTTGTTGAGTGAGGCTGCAATGCCCATGGCTAAAATTTTTCGGGTATCCACGGGATCAATAATACCGTCATCCCAAATACGTGCTGTGGAATAATAGGCTGAGCCTTCTTCTTCGTACTTCTTTTGAATTTCTTCGCGCATGGCTTCACGGACTTTTGGATCCAGTTCCTGGCCACGTGCTTTCAACTGATCTTCTTTTACCTGAATTAAAACCCCTGCGGCCTGCTCGCCCCCCATCACCGAAATTTTGGAATTGGGCCACATCAGCAGCAACCTGGGATCATAAGCCCTTCCGGCCATGGCATAATTTCCTGCACCAAAGGATCCGCCAAAAACAACCGAGAATTTGGGTACGTTGGCGTTGGCAGTGGCATGAACAAACTTAGCTCCATCGCGGGCAATGCCGCCGCGCTCGTATTCTTTGCCTACAATAAATCCCGTAATATTTTGCAGATAAATAATGGGCACTTTACGGAAAGCACACAGCTCGATAAAGTGTGCCCCTTTAAGGGATGATTCAGAAAATAGCACCCCGTTGTTGGCAATAATCCCAACCGGAAAACCCATGATGTTTGCAAATCCTGTAACGAGCGTAGGTGCATACCTGGCTTTAAATTCGTGAAAGCGGCTGCCATCCACGATGCGTGCAATAATTTCTTTTGAATCGACAGCTTTACGCAAATCAATTGGAGCTATTCCATAAAGTTCCTCCGGATCGTAATATGGTTCTTCAATAGGCGCAAGATTCAATATCTGCTTTTCCTTTTTTTCTAAGGTCTGAAAAATATTACGGCAAATCTGCACCGCGTGGCGGTCGTTTTCGGCCAAATGGTCGGCCACCCCCGAGATGGCTGTATGCACATCCGCACCTCCAAGTTCTTCGGCGGTAACTTCTTCGCCGGTGGCTGCTTTTACCAAAGGTGGCCCTCCAATAAAAATTGTCCCTTGTTTTTTAACAATGATGGTTTCATCGCTCATTGCCGGAACGTAAGCCCCGCCGGCAGTACACGATCCCATGACAATGGCAATCTGAGGAACGCCAAGCGCTGAGAGTTTTGACTGGTTGTAAAAAAACCTGCCGAAGTCGTAACGATCGGCAAAAACTTTGGATTGCTCGGGCAGGAAAATACCCCCGGAATCTACCATATACACACAGGGCAGATGGTTTTCGATGGCAATCTCCTGGGCACGAACATGCTTTTTAATGGTTTCGGCCACATAGGTTCCACCCTTTACCGTGGCATCGTTGGCAACGATCATAGTTTCGCGGCCATGAATAATTCCGATACCTGTAACAATGCCTGCCGATGGAAACTGGCCATCGTGCGTTCCCCACGCGGCGAGTGATGAAAGTTCAAAAAAAGGTGTGTTTTGATCTATCAACAAATCTATCCTTTCACGGGCCAGCAGTTTACCTCTTTTTTTGTGGCGTTCAACCGAAGATGGTGAGCCTCCTTTGCGTACTTCCCTAATGCGCTCGCGGTAGGTAAGGAGTATTTCCTGATAATTTTTTTTGCTTTCAAGAAACTCGGGGGAGTTCGGGTCAATTTTACTTTCGATTCTATACAAGGTGCGGAAGTTTTAAATGTTTATTGCTAAAATTTTTACCAATTTGGTGTCATGGGTAAAAATAGCATGTTTGGCTGATTCGGCAAAAGCCGGAATGCTTTTTAACAAAAATTAAAGTGGATAAGGCTACTAACATCACAAAAATCAGATGTGTCCTGAAAATAAATAGTTAAAGTAACATTCAGAAAAATATACGATTTCAGATTAACCAGCCTTGCCAGCCAGACAAGCGATTTTAGATTTAAGATGTTGGTGATACTCAGCGAAATCTGCGGGAAAAATTACAAAAATGTCAGGCTCTAAATACATCGGCTAATTTGCTGCGGGTAATTGAACATAAAAAGTACTTCCTTGGCCCACTGTGCTTTCAAACCAAATTTTCCCGGCATCATCTTTAACAATATCTTTTACCATGCTTGCCGATAAGCTCTGGTCGTTGGTGATAGCGTGAAATTTATGAAGCTTACTACCTGAAACGGGATTGGAGAAAAAACAAAGAAAGATAAGCAATGAAAATACACTGCGATTCATTTTGCAAATATAGTTTCGGCAAAGATATGAAAATGCAAAGTGACAGGAAATAGTTTTTCAGCGCCCGAGAATTTAACCAGAGATTAATGAAGAACATTTTCGCCCTTCGGTGATGGGTTTGCGAAAAATAATGTTAATTTTGGAAGAATCATAAAAATGTGAATCATCTGAAAACCATCGAAGATATTTTTTATCTAACAATGGTGTACTCATCATAAACACAGGAAACACAACAATTTAAAAGACTCATGATAAAAAAGACATTTCTGATCCTCATGGGATTGCTAAATGTAATAAACGGCTTTTCGCAGTCGTGCCTGCCCTATGGGATATTTTTTGCAACACAGGCACAGATCGACAGCTTTCAGGTAAATTACCCCAACTGCTATGAAATAGAGGGCGATGTAATAATCAGCGATTCGTTTACCGGCAATATTACCAATCTTGACGGGCTAAACGAAATAAGATCAATAGGCGGGGAACTGATAATATCACAAAACCCTTCGCTAACAAGCTTCGCAGGGTTGGAAAATCTTTGTCACATTGAAAATAATTTAAAAATAATCAATAACAATGCTTTAACAAATCTGGTGGGATTGGACAACATTCAATTTGTTGGCAACTATATTGATATCACATGGAACTTTGGCCTGATCGAATTGACCGGCTTCGAAGCACTGACTGCTATTGGAGGAGGTCTTCATATTGGAAATAATTATGTCTTATCCCATTTATCAGGGCTGGAAAGTATTATATCCATTGGTCATGATCTTACGATTTTTGATAACGATGCACTTATCAGCCTGGAGGGGCTTTCCAATTTAAAAACCATGGGTACAGATATTAGGATTGTTGATAATGATGCACTGGTTAGTTTAAAAGGATTAGACAGCATAAATTGCAACACTATTGTTGATTTAACCATTTCGATGAACGACAATTTATCTATTTGTAATGTGCAAAGTATCTGCAACTATCTAACAAACCCAAACGGTCAAGTTGATATAAATGCAAACGCTCCCGGATGCTACAATCAACCCGAAATACTCAATGCATGTTTCAATGCTTTGAACGAAAGTCGGATGACAGACAATGATTTTCGCATTTTTCCAAATCCATCATCAACACAAATTGTTGTTAAAACACCTCCCATCAACAGCCAAATCTATGTTTTTATATACAATATGGCAGGTCAGAAAATTTTTTCCCAAGCTATCACAGACCAAACCACCGTCATAAATATTTGTGAATATAAACAGGGAATTTATCTTACGATTTTGAACAATGGATTTACCAGTAAATCATTTAAAATATTAAAGAAATAAATAGCATTTGTCATAATTTGAAATAAAAGCACTTCGAAAATCACTATTTTTGTGAAAACACATTGGGTACACCATCATTGATTAATACAAAATAATGATACTATGAAAAAAAATCTATTCTTTATCACGCTTGCAGTTATTCTCATGTCAGGCTCGTTGGATGCGCAACAGCATAACTCATTTTCAGTCTTGGAAGAAACTAAATCTCAAACAACTACCACCTTCAGCAGTCAATTGATCAGGCATGGCCACTGGCCGGAGGGTTCAACACGAGCTTTTGCCGTACATGATAGCATCTGCCTGGTGGGGACGGGATGCGCTGTAGATATTTTAAACATCAGCAACCCGGCCAATCCGATATTTCTTTCACGCTTCACTCTTATATATCCGGTATTTCAATTGGAGGTGAGCAACAACAGGGCGTATGCTGCCTGTGGATCCAGCCATATTTGGGCAATAGACATTACCGATGTTTACCATCCTGAAGTGTTGGGATATTGTATGCACTCCTCGATCAATGAATTCAAACTCATGGATGATTACCTGATTTCGGCAGGCTATCTCTCCATGTGGGTGTGGGATTTTAGCGATCCGCTCAACCCGGTTTTTGTTTCGGCTGTGCAATCCGATGACTGGCACTACGGGATATTTGTTTCGGAGGGTTATGTGTATTCGGCAACGGGACTTGACGGACTGTCGATATTTAATCTCTCTGACCCCCATAATCCCTACCTGGAATCTAAAATCGATTTTGAATGCTATTCGGATGATGTGTGGGTGGATGGCCATTATGCCTATTGTGCCAACAATGAATGTGGCATCAGGGTTATTGATGTAAGTGATCCTTCTTCTCCGTTTGAGGCCGCGGTAATCGAGGGTATTCATGCGAAACATGTTTTAGCAAAAGACGGATTTATACACGCGACAACCAACGGGCCAACCCTCAATAACTACAATTATGTATTGGTGGATGCAAGCGATATGCAAAATCCTGTCATCTGCGACTTTGAGTTTCTTGGTAATCTCACGCCCGGTGTGCTTTCCGACAATTATCTGAGCTACACCTCGTACACCACTACCTTCAAAATTTACGATGTGTCAAATCCGTATGCCATTGCTACACTATCGGTTTTGGATACTCCCGACCAAACTGTTGATATATTTGCGCGGGATACTGTGGCAATTGTACTTGAGATTTTCGATGGACTATGGATAGTTGATATCACTGATCCTGCCAATCCAAAATCCCTCAACAGGATTCCTGTCAACGACTATTCTTATGCCTTTTGCGTTGAAAACGATCTGATGTTTGTTGGTGGCAAATCCGGAATACATATTTTCGACATTCAAATTCTCTGCGAGCCTGAAAGCCTCGGATATTATCCCACCGATGGTATTGTTTACGATCTGAAAGCCAAAGGCAATCTGGTTTATCTCGCTTTGGGAAATAAGGAAGCATGTATTATTGATGCTTCAAACCCAGGCGCACCTTTTAAAGTCAGCTCCATCAACACCGAAGATATCCCCACCGGAATCGATATCCAGGATCACTTTATGTACATAACTGAGTTGGGATGCTTCCAGGTTATCGATGTCTCCAATCCCGCCACACCTATCCTGGTAAATACCTCTTACCTGCAACAAGACTACTCCATTAACAACCTCGATGCCTATGGCGATTTCTTGTACCTGGCGAGAGACAATTCTGGCGTTCAGATTTATAATATTCAAAATCCAGAGATGCCGGTTTACGTTTCGGCTACAACCAGTGGAAATATCAATAGCAAGTTTGTTTTGGCTACCCACGACACACTGTATGTTGCAAATATGGGGCAAGGACTTAGCGTATTGGATGTTAGCGATCCTGCCTCGCCTGTAGAAATCGACCATTTGCTTACCGGTGATCAATTATTTAAAGTGGTTAAAAATGATCGAAAGCTCTATCTGCCATCGTCACATGCTGGTTTTTACATTTACAGTTTCGATTCCATAACAACCCGGATACCTTATATGCCCCCGGTTGATAATGATGCATCAATGCAAATTTTTCCCAACCCGGTAACTGAAGCAAGTGTTGTGAGGTTTTCACTGAAAGATGCAGGTCTGATAAACCTAAGCATTCTTGATCTTTATGGCAATCGCCTCGTTACAATTGCAGATAAATACATGGATGTCGGCATACATACCTTACCCTTGAGTCAATTGTTGCCTGATTTTTCAGTGCTCAGTAGCGGAGTCTATGTTTGCAACCTTTCTGCTTCAGGCAAGCAGGTTTCGGCTAATAAGTTTGTTGTTTCAAATTAAAGTAATTTGGTGTAAAACAATTTGCTATTGAACATTCAGGATATATCAATATCGACTTGCTCTCTCAAGAGGCCAAAAAAGAACTGGAAACCTTTTATATTTGTTTTATGTGGTGAAGTAGCGTGCTTAAAACCTATACCCGATAGCGACACCAAGATTAAATATCCAAATATTATTATTGGATTTATGGTTGTTGGACTCATCTTCTTCGCACTCTACACCATAGCCTGAACCGACATTAAAATCGAAGTAAAGATGATCGCTTATCAGTCGCTGGATCCCTGTGGTGGCTATTAGGCCCGTGAAAATCGTTGATTGATCAACTTGCATACCACCAGCATGGTAAAACTCATATCTCCCATCAAAAATCCCACCAAGAGAAACATAATTTGCCGACAGGCCATTTCCCGTTTTCCCTTTCAGTATTCGACTTTTCAGGTTGTAAAAATATCGCCCTTCCACTATTAGTTTTGGTGATAAAGTATAGCTGTCGAAGTCATAATTCAAGGAGGTGGAATATTGTAACCCACATTGTAACTTTGAGTTTATCGAAAATGGCGACTTCCCAATTTTAAACTCAGCCGAGATATTCGGAATTACCGAGCCAATAAATGTTTTCCTTACATATCCCAAACTCACAATATCGACAAGATTGGTTTTGAGCAAAAATCTGTCGGCGGCATGGCATCTAAGCACGGGGCAAAGCTTCGTAAAGTCGAGTTTTTGCTTGTCACGGGTAAAGGCCAGCCCTGCATCCACATAGGTACCAAGGCTGATCATTGACGAAAATCTGTCGGAAAGCGCTAGTTGGGTTCCAACACTAAAACCGAAATCCACATAACCGCGATTGAGAAACCGGCGTTGCAATCCCCATTTGGCAAACAGCGGCACAAAGCTGGAGATTGAGCTTTCGTTCCAACTGCTGAAAGTTGCAGCCGTGTACCGGTAGCCGCCCCCTACAGCGAGATAAACCCCCGATAAATGGGTAGCAGCTTGCTTATTGCGCACCTTGTTCCGGTAGGCGTAGTACCACCTCGATTCGATCGAAAACTCCATACCATAGCTCCAAAGGTCTGCATCAAAAGCTGAAGCCCGGTATAGTGCAGCGGCATTGAGCGAAAAGCCATCGGCAATTTTCTTTTCCAGGCTTAGCTTAAAGGTATTCATATAGTGATTTTCGCTGGTTACAAGCAAATTGGCCTTGAGTAGCCAGTTGGTTTCTTCGTGCAGCATAAAAGCATACTCCATGGGCGAAAGATAATCTATGATTCTGTCGGTAGAGTTCTCTTCGGTATAGCTAAGACTGTCGGATTGCGCGTGTGCCATATTTATAAACAGGAACAGTGCTAAGGCAAGCCAACTTATGTGTTGAAGCGTTTTTGACATTTTCATTTTTTTAGTTTCCATATCAACTTACTTTATTTCAAGAGTGCCAACTGTTTGTTTAATTTCAATAATTGGGTGATCGGGTAGAGCATTGAAATTTGCTTTTTGAGCGATATCATTTTGTTGGGGAGTATCCATTTTCATCCAATCAGGTTTTTCAAAATCAACCTTTTTTAATCCGAGTACAAAACGGTAATTATTTCCGCATGATAAACGGGTTTCCGATTTTTCAGCCGTGATATTGAGCCTGTTTAAATTATGGATATTGTCCAGTGAAATCTCAGCTACCATTGCTTCAATATCGATCAGTCCCGAAATTTCGCTTAGCTTAATGTTTGATCTATTTGATAGAATTTGAATGTTACCGTGGAGAGATGTTGCGGTGATATCTCCAAATTTCGATTCAATTTCTATATTCCCTTTAATGTTGTTCAAAGTAACTGTTGCAAATTCACTTTTTATGGTGAGGGCATTTCCTGTGTTTTTTACTGTTATTTCTCCAAAATAATTGTTGATGGTTAAGGGGCATTTTTCCGGAATTTTGATGTGATAGATAACTTTGAGCATCGATTCGAGCCTCACATCTCCGGGTGTCAGCTCGATGTAGTTTCTCATAAATAAGGTTTTGCCCTGCCTGCCAGTGATCCATTTCATTTTATTCAGGTCGGACTCAGCAAGCTCCTTGCTGGCATGTTTTGCAATAAGCTGTATTTCGTACGAGATAGTATTCCCACTTTTTGTTGAGCAATGGATTTCTGCATTTTCACTGTTCAGTTCCAACTTCAATCCCTCAGTCCATTTCTCCTCACCCAGTAGGGTTTTAGTTACTACCTGAATCGTTGTTTGGGCACAAGCCAAAGTAATCGACCAGAAGGTGAGTAGCAGATAAATGGATATTATTTTATGGATGGACTTTTTCATTTTCCTATAATATTTCAGAAATCATTTGTTTTACAAGATCATTTTTTTCCAATTCTATTTTAGTGAGCAATACCTCCAGTTGTTTGTTATTGTCATAGGCATTTAAATTATCAAGGATTTCTGATTTTTGTGTGTTTAGATAAAAAAGTTCTTTTTCCTTTTCTTTAAAAGCGGGGGAAGAGCAAGCCATGGGATTAGAGGTACATAGCTCCCTTAACACGTCCAGAATTTCAGTGTCCTCATCTTGCCAGGAAGTGGCATTTCCTGTTTCAATAATTTCCTGTGAATAGGTAATATTTTCAGATGATGCATTTTGAAAAATCAAAAAATATCCCATCAAAACTAAAATGGCTGCTGCGGCTGCCCATGAAGAAATTCTGAATAAGGAAACTCGAAAAAATCGTTTTTTGCCAAACTTGCCTTCGCTACCCCTTGATCCCCTGAAGGGGAGGCCAGCGCCTTCATTACCCCTTAATCCCCTTAAGGGGAATTCCGCACTTTGAACCCCATCCTCTTTATTGATAGTTTCCAAAATATTACCCCAAACTTCATCCCCGGGAGTAAACTGTTTTAGTTGATTGATTTTTTCTAGTTTATCCAATTCGTTGGCGATGGCATCCCAAACTATCTCCGGCGAGTCGATGGATTTTAATTTCGACAAGCCATCAGCCAAAGTTGCTCCCGGCATTTGCGATTGTACCGCATCCCAAACCTTCTCGTCAGGGGTATAACTGCGCATTTGCTGCAAGACCTTATCCAATATTTCGCGGTTTTTTTCCATCAGCTTGCCATTTTATTAAGGGTTTCGCGAAGCATCTTTTTTGCCTTAAAAAGCTGTGATTTGGAAGTACTTTCCGAAATATCGATCAGTTCGGCTATTTCGCGATGTTTAAAACCTTCAATTTCGTATAGGGTGAAAATGGTGCGGTAACCTTCCGGCAAATTTGCAATGGCTTTTTCGAGGTAATCGATGTCGATGGCAGCACCCCAGTCGATGATGGTGGAAGTATCGGTGTTTTCGATATCTTCGAAATAAATCCTGTCTTTAATTTTGCGGATGGCAGCACGGGCAATGATGGTATGAATCCACGAGCTCAGTTTTGCTTCACCATTAAAGGTGTGCAGCTTTCTAAATACGAGTAAAAACCCTTCCTGAAGTACATCGTTGGCATCGTCAAAATTGCCGGTAATGCGATAGGACAAAGTGTACATCCTGGTCTTGAAAAGATCGTAAAGCGCTTTTTGAGCCACTCTGTCGTTTTTCAAACAACCTTCGATAATGTCCTTTTCGGAATGATATGTCATGTTTGATTTGCTCACTGTTGGTTAGAGGAGACAATTGTTGAAATAGTTGCCCGAAGGTAAAATTATTTTGGGGTTAGCAGACCTTGGGCTTTTTCAGTTGAGGGCCTTAAAGTCGTTAACGACTTTAAGACCCTCGCACCGAAAGCCACCCGAGATGGCTGATAAAAACACCGCACCCCGCCACAGTCAGGGCTTCACTTAAAGTGAAACCCTGACTACTTTTTTGAATAACACAACACCATTTTTGAGAGCGGCGCTGCGCTCCAGGGCAATTCACGGGGTGACTTATTGAAGAAACTTCTTCGTAGCATAAAAAATATATTTCCTCGATTATTTTGTTTTATCAGTTTTTATTTCTCTCTTTATAAGAACGATTTTTATAAGCAACACTTAAAACAAAAACAAATGAAAAAACTTTTTACACTCTCATTACTCATTTTTACCATGAGTGCAATGGCACAAGTTGACGACTACTTTGCAAACAACCCCCAATGGAGGATGGTATGGACTTTTGCCCCGAACTACCCCTGCCTTCATGAATGGAATTATGTGTATTATCTAAACGGCGATTCTATAGTAGGAGATCAAACCTACAAAGTGTTGCATAAACGCGGGAAATTAGATGAGTGGTACAATGCTCCACCGATACCGGGATACTGCAACGACCACTATAGCTTTGATTATTTTATGGGTATGATCAGGCAGGAGGGCAAAAAGATTTTTTACTACCCGGCAAACACAGAAGAAGAACTACTTTATGATTTCGACCTTGCGGTTGGTGATACTCTACCTACAACATATAATAATTCTGGGTCTGACGACATTTATGTAACAGCTATCGACAGTATGCTAATTGGTGAAAGCTATCGCAAAGTTTTTCATCTTTCCAGAGTGTACACAGACAACATATTAATCGAAGGTGTTGGATTTGACGGTGGATTTATTATGGAATTTCAAAGTTGGGAATTTCCAGAATATTTGAAATGTTTTACCTTAAACGGAACTACATATTATCCTGAGCCCGGAGCATATTGTGATCTGACTGTTGATATCGATGTACAATTGGTAGAGACCCAGAATTTAGAAATTCTACCAAATCCTTCCAAGGGATTATTTACCGTGAGTATGGCCACGGCTGAAAACCAAAATATCCGGCTTATCATTCAAGACATCAGCGGCAGAATAATTAAACAGGAGTCCTGGCCGGTTGAAAACGGAAACAATGTAAAGAGCCTAAATCTTACAGACTTGAAAAAAGGGATTTATTTTTTATCGTTAAGCGGTGAAGACGGTCGGTATTTCAAGCAGGAGAAGATCATCTTGTATTAGATTCCCAATTAAAATTAGATTAAAAATCGCTTTTCAAATCTAAGCCTTAAAAATTCACATCAGGATGTTGATATGTAACTTGCTGTGCGGCAGGGATTGGAGCGGCACCCCGGTGAAGTAGCGGCTGATGTTTTTTGTTGGCTGGTGGCGGCTGACAACGGAAGCCCCCGCACAGCCTACAAAAACACAGCCGCTGCAAGCCGGGTATAGCGGAAAGCCCGCCTGGCCGCCCAAAAAAGCCCTGATATAAATGAATTTATATCAGGGCTTATATTTATAACGATTGTCTTGTTATCTTCTGGGACGCCTTTTGGGCTTTTCTGTCCAGCGATCTGGTTTTTTGCTAAAGCTCCTTTCGCCTCTGCCACCCCTATCACCTCTATCACTTTTGCCACTCCTCGAGGCATCTTTTTCCTGTGCCCTAGAAACATCTACTTTGTTACCGCGAAACCTGCTCCCCTTAAGTGATGATATAACCTGATCGGCATGTTCATTTTTAACTTCAAAAAACGAAAATTTCCCCATCAGGTCGATGCGACCCACAGGAACTTTCACTCCTTTAACGTAGGTATTTATATGTTCGATGAGCGCGGCGGGAACCATACCGTCAATTTTACCCACGGTCATAAAAATGCGTGTATATCCTTTTTCGGACTTGCCATCGAAATCTTTCATCTTACGGCCCCTGCCACCACCAAAATCATCGTTTCCACGATCGCTTCTTCTCGACCGGCGATCGTCCACAGGTTCGTTCAATTCACCCGCATCACGGTAATAATCAAGGAAGCGATTGAACTCCAGGGAAATAAAACGTTTGATGACTTCTTCTTTGCTCAGCCAATCCAGTTTTTTATATATCACCGGAAGGTAAGAATCGATATCTTCGTTTTCGAGCTCAACATTTTCCATTTTATCAACCAGGTTAAAAATTTGCTTTTCGCAAATCTCGCGCCCTGACGGAATACTGGTTTTTTCAAATTTGATCTTTATCAGGCTCTCAATTTTATTCACCGAATGTTTTTCGCGCAGGTGGGTAATGGCAATTGAAATTCCGTCTTTGCCAACCCTTCCTGTTCGTCCGCTACGATGGGTGTAAATCTCGGCATCGTCGGGCAAACTGTAATGAATAACATGGGTAAGGTCGTTCACATCCAGGCCACGCGCGGCTACATCGGTTGCAACGAGTAATTGAACATTTCGAAACCTGAATTTTTGCATCACGGTGTCGCGCATGGGCTGCGACAGGTCGCCGTGCAACGAATCGGCATTGTAGCCATCCTGGATCAGCTTATCAGCAATTTCCTGGGTTTCGCGGCGTGTGCGGCAAAAAACAATACCATATATTTTTGGGTAAAAATCGGCAATACGTTTCAGGGCAAGGTATTTATCTTTGGCATGAACAGTATAAAGCAAATGTTTAACATTTTCGGCGCTTGCATTACGGGTGCCAATAACCACCTCTTCGGGATCATTCATATATTTGGCAGCAATTTTCCTGATTTCGTTGGGCATGGTTGCCGAAAAAAGTAATGTATTTCTGTCGGCAGGAATGCTTTCTAAAATCTCATTGATCTCATCCAAAAAGCCCATATTGAGCATTTCGTCAGCTTCATCGAGTACTACGCGGTAAACGGACGAAAGCTTGGCTGCTTTACGTTTAACCAGGTCGAGTAAACGGCCGGGAGTGGCCACAATAACCTGCACGCCATCTTTAAGGGCTGCCAGTTGGGGTTGGATGCTTGCGCCTCCATAAACGGCCAGTATTTGGAGTCCGTCAACATATTTGGCATAGCTCTTTAAATCTTTGGTAATCTGAACACAGAGTTCGCGTGTTGGGCTTAGAATTACAACCTGGGGCTTTTTTACTCTTACATCCGACTGCTGAACAATTGGAATTCCGAAGGCCGCAGTTTTCCCGGTTCCGGTTTGTGCCAGCCCAACGATATCGGTATTTCGGTCTAAAAGGATGGGGATAATTTTTTCTTGTACTGGCAAAGGCTTCTCAAAACCAAGCTCCAGTATTGCTTTTTGTATTTCGGGCGAAACGCCCATTTCTTCAAATGTCATTGTTGTTAAATTACTTTAATTTGATGTGTCTTTCCGGATTGTGGATTCGTGTCTTCCGGCAAAATGCTTAGCACACCCATGAGGGAAGATAATTAATACTCAATCTAACTTTCACTATTTCAGGGCACAAAAGTAATGTTATAATTTGGATTTGCTTAGTATGATAGCATTCAATTGTTTACATGGCTTAATGATTGTCCGAAGGACTCCTACGGAGAAACAGATGAATGAATGAATGATAGAAACAAAAGAATGACTGAATGAATGTCCGAAGGACTCCTACGGAGAAACAGGTGAATGACTGTGGAGCGAAGCGACATCCTCGCCGTAGGCGGGATGGAGCGAAGCAGCCTGCCCCGTTTTTCGGGGACATCCTCGCCGTAGGCGGGATGGAGCGAAGCAGCCTGCCCCGTTTTTCGGGGACATCCTCGCCGTAGGCGGGATGGAGCGAAGCAGCCTGCCCCGTTTTTCGGGGACATCCTCGCCGTAGGCGGGATGGAGCGAAGCAGCCTGCCCCGTTTTTCGGGGACATCCTCGCCGTAGGCGGGATG
>CAZQIV010000165.1:0-13173 GCA_964593705.1 uncultured Lentimicrobiaceae bacterium
CTCTCAAGTCGCTCAAGTCTCTTCGTTCTCTCAAGTCGCTTCGTTCTCTAAAGTCTCTTCGTTCGCTTCGGTCGCTCAAGTCGCTTCGTTCGCCTACTTCTCTCAAGTCGCCTCGTTCTCTCAAGTCATTATTTTGGTAGTTCAAATTCCAGGAGACAAGGCATGCCTTGTCTGTACTGAAATTATTAAAAATCCCCCCATTCTCTTAAATCTCTCAAGTCTCTTAGTTCGCCTACTTCTTTCAAGTCTCTTACTTCTCTCAAGTCGCTTAAGTCGCTTAAGTCGCTTCGTTCGCTAAAGTCGCTTCGTTTTCTCAAGTCGCTAAAGTCGCCCAAATTTATTCCCATTCTAAATAAGCCCCCTAACCCACTGGTTATCACCCCCCCCCAGCTACCCTAATCTTTATCCATCTAATTTCCTGCACTTGACTTTCGCGTTTTGATGTTGTATATTTGGCATCAATTATTAATTAATTACAAACTTAAAATCCAATGCAAATGAAACAATTCAAACTTTTTTCGACAGTTTTGCTTGCCTTGTTAATTTCAAGCGCAGCAATCTTTAATGCCTGCAGCAAGCAGGAAACTTCCGAACCTTTAACTACCGGCGAACAGCCCGGGATGAGCAGTGCAGATCAATTGATCCTTAAGAAAATTTTTAATTTTAGGGAGAGTATTAGCAAAATTATTGATAATCCCAGATTAAAAAGTATAGAAAGCACAAGCATTGACAGTGCCGTGTGGTACCTGGATGCTACTTTAAATTTGTCTCACTCATTCATTTCCTGGGATTACTTCAATGATTTTCATTCAGACTCGGTCTTTGTTATAATTCCTAAAATTAACAATGATGTAAACTATAACGATCTGGCAATAGCCTACGATGAACTGAAACAAAAGGTTGCCGAGGTATGTGTTCTTGCTGAGGGAGCTGACAAAGAATTGTACACTTCAACAATACTGGTTAAAGAGGAAAATGAAAGTAGCATTATCCTAAAAGCCGAGGCCACCATTGGCAGCAGGGGTACACCTCCCGACAACCACCCTTTTAATAAAGGTTGGCAGTATGGTGATGAATTGGGTGATTGTTCGTTTCCACCTCAGAATGTGGGGCAGGACGCCTGCTATAAATTGAGGGATAAAGTCAACCTTTATCGTGATTTGTACATTGATGATACACAAATGCTATACGTAAGCACACCCAACGAGGAGCCTTATGTTACTTTGCATTCAGAAAATCAGGTGTTTGATAATCCTAATGACCCCGATCCCGAAGACAACTATTATGAACATCTATTGGTTTACCAAAAAGAAGAATGGAACTACCACGATTGCATTGAAGAAGAGCAAATGAACTGGTATTACCACAAGTTGAATTATGTACTTTACCTTATGGTGTCCAATAACCCAATTTTCTGGCCCAATGCAAATGGCAAAACCTTTATTAAAATTATAGTTGATCCAGACCATACATACGGAACAAAAGATGAATATATAATCCGTCATCAATACAAAGTGGAATACCGGCATGGAATTTTTGTTGGTGGCAACAGTGAACCAGAAAGCATTGTAGGAAACTAGGTAAAAATGAAAGATTCAGGAATAATATTATTACTGCTATTACTTGGGATATCTCATTTACCAGGAATATCCCAGGAAATAATTATGGATACCGAGTTTGGTATTCGACCTGTCTTCATTAAGTTAGATAATAACAATGATCTTATCTTAACTGCAATGACAAAGGATACCACTAATTACTGGCAATCAATGATATTAAAGATTACGGCCGATTTAGATACCACATACAGAATAATTGATGATACCTTAAATGAATTGTTCGCACCCAGACTATTAATTACCCAAAACAACCGCTATATTGTTAATACTGTAGAGCGGCTTGAAGGAGGGGGTAATTGGTTCAACCGTTTAACCTTTATTGTCTTTGATGAGGATCTAAGTATCCTTTCCTTTAAAAGATACAATATGGAACATATTTATCCAGCTAATAATAATGTGTACATGAGTTTTATCCAAAATGAAGATAGCAGGATTTTCGGATTTGGCATCAGGGGTGACAACGATGATTTTTTTGTAATGGAAATTACCGAAATGGGGGATACCTTAAGGACAAAAAGAATCCATTCAGGGCCTGCTAATCCCTCACTTTTTTCGGATGTTATGGAGTCGCATACCGATTCAATTGCTTTTTATGCCTTTCTTGCAGGTTTTGATTACCAGGGCAAATGGAAGGTTTTAACGGCTGATACGGCCTTTAATTATACTTACAAAAACATTGAACTTGCCGAAGGGTTTAATTATATACAAAGTGTTAAGGCAAATTGGCTGAACGATAGCATTTACATGGGTGTTGGCTTTCTTGGCATTGGTGAAGATAAATTCATCCATGAGGACCTGGTGCTGTACAAGGCCAATGCCTGGCAGGACCATGAAGTTATTGGCTCGCCCCTTTGGATTTCACGGCCGGATACCACTGATTTCACGGCACAGAATATCCCCACCTTTGTTGACCCATCGCATATTTATGTAGGTTCGTACCGGGGCAGCAGCCCGGGGGCTTCATACAACGGCAGGTACATGGTGGCCATAGTTGACGAGGATTTAAACCTGATAGGCATGAAAAGCCTGGGCAGGGATGGTTTCCAGTACGAAATGCATTGCCTGCAGGCCACCAACGATTTGGGCTGCATGGTTTCGGGTACGGTACACGATAATGCCCATGCCCCTTCATACGACTGGGATATGTTTATCCGTAAAATTATGCCCGGCGATATAGTTGATGTGGCCGAACATACCGAAGACCCATACGACAGTGATTATTTTGTTTACCCCAACCCGGGCAGCGATTACCTTAATATTAATACCGCCCGAAAAGGTGTAGGGCTTAAGATTTTTAACACCGCCGGCAACCTTGTTTCAACACATGATTTGGCAGAAGGTTTCGGTAGGCAAATAACAACCGGGCACCTCGAAGCAGGTATATACATCCTGCATTTTACCGACCGGGAAGGTTTCAGCGAAAATGTGTCCTGGATAAAAAAATAAATTGTTCATATTAAATAACTTGGTTATGAAAAAAACAGCATTCACATTATTAATATCACTGATAACAATTGCATCATCATTTGCCCAAATCAAGGATTGTATATACTGTAGAGAAAATATTCTGGGTGGCACATCAAGTGCCATTGGTGAAGGCAATACAAATCATGGGGATTTATCGCTAACAATAGGCAGGTCAAATTACATTCAGAAATCTCTACAAACCATAACAATGATTGGAAGTAATAACTCATCTTTAAATGAAAGGTATGGTAATTATTCGTTGGTACTTGGAAACAATAACAGACTTAGCGGGGATAGTTCCATTTTGATTGGAAATTATAATGAAATCTCAGGTATGAATAGTTTTATTTTAGGAACTCACTCTCAAATGAATTCTGATTTTTCTGCGAGTATAGGCTATAGGAACATAAATTCGGGGATAGGATCATTGATATTTGGAAATTTCTCGGAAGCAACCAATACTTATTCTACAGCAATCGGAATGTATGCCTATTCGTATGGCATGGCCTCAATGGCCATTGGGAGTTATGCTGAAACAAAAAAGAAATTTAGTCTGGCAATAGGCAATCATGTTGTGGCTGATGCCGATTATTCAATTGTTTTGGGAGGGAGCCAGGCATATCAATTAACAAACACGAAACCCTATTCTTTGGTGGTAGGTTTTAATAGCGATTTACCAACATTCTTTGTCAGCAAATCAGATGGCTCGGGCTTCACAGGAAAAATCGGCATCGGCAACATCACCGCACCCGAAGCCAAGCTTCATATTTTGGGGGACAATGATGCAGCCCGGCCGGACAATGCCTCGCTTTACATTCAATCGGCAGGAAACTACTATTCCACATTATGGCTTGGTGATACAAGTCATTACATAAAAACAAAACCAAACGAAAATTTAGTTTTTAGGGCAGCAGGTAAAAATTTCATTTTCGAAAATGGAAATGTGGGCATCGGCACAGATGAACCCGGCGAAAAACTGGAAGTTGTAGGAAATATTTCCGCTTTAGCATATTTTGGTGATGGCTCTGCCTTAACAGGAACAGGCGATAATTTGGGTAACCATACAGCAACACAAAATATTAACCTCGCCGGCAAGTACCTTTCAGGCGATGGCCAAAGCGAAGGTGTTTTTGTTACAAGTTTAGGCAAAGTGGGTATCGGCACAGATGACCCGGATGCAGAACTCGAAGTTGCTGGAAATATTTCCGCTTTAGCATATTTTGGTGATGGCTCAAACCTAGATGGGACAGGCGACAACCTTGGCAACCACACCATGGCTCAAACGCTTAGAACTAACGGGCACTGGATTAATAGCGACACGGATGAAGATCAGGGCATTTTTATTGACGGGGGCGGAAGGGTTGGCATTGGCACTACCCAAACCAATGAAAATATGCTTGCTGTTGCCGGCGATATTACTGCAACATATTTTCATGGTAACGGATCACAGCTTACCGGCATTGAAGGCGACAACCTTGGCAACCACACCATGGCTCAAACGCTTAGAACTAACGGGCACTGGATTAATAGCGACACGGATGAAGATCAGGGCATTTTTATTGACGGGGGCGGAAGGGTTGGCATTGGCACTACCCAAACCAATGAAAATATGCTTGCTGTTGCCGGCGATATTACTGCAACATATTTTCATGGTAACGGATCACAGCTTACCGGCATTGAAGGCGACAACCTTGGCAACCACACCATGGCTCAAACGCTTAGAACTAACGGGCACTGGATTAATAGCGATACGGATGAAGATCAGGGCATATATATTGACGGGGGTGGAAGGGTTGGCATAGGCACCGCACAAACCGATGGAAATATGCTTGCGGTTGCCGGCAACATTAGTGGGCAAATGATAAATGCAACCGGCAATGTTGGCATCGGCACAAGCACCCCCGAAACTCAGCTGGAGGTGAACGGGCAAAGCTATAACAACTGGGCCAGGTTTAAAACAGGTTCCAAATCATTAAACTTTGGCCGTGCAATTGCCGGGGAAAGCCTCGGGCTTTGGGGAAGTTCATATATTGGGTTTAACCTTTACAGGGCAGGCGATAATGCATGGAAAACAGAAACCGATGGTGCAAGCAATGGTGGGGCTATGATCTTTGCCACATCAGGTGGCAGTATCGTGTTTACATGTATCCCGATCGACCCAAACAGGGTAGGTATTCAAAACCTCAATAACCAGCAGATAAAAGACAACACCAAAATGATATTGAGAAGTGATGGCTTGCTAAAAACCAATGAGGTGGTGGTGAAAACCAATGTATGGAGCGATTATGTATTTAAAGATGGTTATACCCTGCCTGACCTAACCGAAGTAGAGGGATTTATCAATGAAAACAAACACCTGCCTGATGTTCCCTCCGAGGCAGAAGTCATAGAGGAAGGCATCAACCTGGGCGAAATGGATGCCATACTACTCAAAAAAATTGAGGAACTCACCTTGTATGTTATCGAGCTGAAAAAGGAAAATAGGGCCATGCGGGAAGATATTGAAAACCTTAAAAAATAGTTGGCTTATGAAAAAATACTTACTGTTTTTTTGGTTTGCCGTTAGCATTGCCCCTGCCTTTGGGCAGCAGGCTGAAATAACGCTTGAAGAAACGCTTCCCGGCAATCAATCACATGTATTTGTTGCAAGGGATGAGGTGAGGATGACTAACGGGTTTTCCTACTCCCCGGGTAATCCCCCTCCTGGTGAAAACCCATACTTTTTCCACGCATTTATAAACGAAGATATGGTACTGCCTGTTGACTATGCCGATGAACCCATAAGCATTGATGAAAGGGAATTGAACAATAACCTTCCTGTAGGTTCCACAGCCGGATCACACAGTGTGAGCCTGAGCGGTGCTGCCACTTATCAAATCCCAATACTTACTCCCCCGGGGACTGCCGGAATGCAAGCTTCGGTATCGATGGTTTACAACAGCCAGGCTGGTAATGGCTTGTTGGGCTACGGCTGGAACCTAAGCGGATTGTCATCTATCACGCGCATTGGGCACACCATATATCATGATGGCGAAGTAAAAGGTATTGATTTTAACGACGACCGCTTTGCCCTTGACGGGAACAGGTTGGTAGTTATCAACGGTGACATTTATGGCGCTGACCTTAGTGAATATTATACCGAAAACTTCAATGCTTCAAAAATAACTTCACATTTGAACGCCACTGGTGGCGGGCCACTCTACTTTACCGTTGAAACAAAAGACGGAAAAATAATCGAGTATGGCAACACCGACAACGCACGTGTGGAAACGGTTTCCACTATGGCATCCCATGTCATTTCGTGGAATATCAACAAGATAACCGACAGAAAAGGAAATTATATCGAATTTGTTTACCATAAATCGTATGACCATACCCAATACTGGATCGAGGAAATACGCTATACCGGAAACAATTTGGTTACTCCGGTGCTGGAGCCCTACAACAGCATCCATTTTTATTACAGCGAACGCGACGACAAACATACTTCCTACATTGCCGGTTCAAAATTGCAATCCAATGTATTGCTCGATCACATTAAAGTATTTGCCGGCAACAGTCTGGTACGCAATTACCAGTTGAATTACCACTTCGACATTTATTCACACCTTATCGAACTTGAAGAATACAATGGAATTGGAGAAAAGTATAATTCTACGGTTTTTGAGTGGGGCGATAATGATCACAATATCGCTGAAGAGGAATTAGATTATAATTATTACCAAACAGAGAAATATTTTTTGGATTTTAATGGAGATGGACTTTCTGATATGGTTGAATTATACTATACCGGTGGTGGAAATGTTGCTAAAGAATATTATGATTGGAAATATAGAGAACGATATCACAATGGTTTTTCATCTCAGCAGTCATTTAGTAACTCAATTGATCAATATTTTTATGGATTAAAAATTGGAGACTTTAATGGAGATGGTCTAACGGATATGATTAAGCTTGCTTATGTATCGGAAAGTAGAAATAATGTTGAAGCGAATTTATTAATGATATCAAATGGGTCGGACTTCGATGAGCACCTCATTTCTGGAATTATTTACGAATGTATAGACTGCACTGGCGGGCCTATTTTCAGAGTAGGAGACTTTAATGGCGACAATAAAGATGAATTATTAGTAGCGAATCAAGATTATTCTCCTGTTTATAACAATACTCATTTTTGGGAATTTTTTGAAGAAACACCCTATTACTCTAACATCTTTTCATGCGGGATTGATTACGGTAATTATAATTTCCATGATTCACAAGTTCTAATTTCTAATTTTATTGGAGATGGAAAAACCGATATTTTAGTAACAAAAGAAATGACCGATGCTTCTAATAGCATAAGTAGCAGTAAAATTTATAATGTCAATTTTCAAAATTCAAGCTTGGATGTCTTTTACGAATCAGGTTATCCCACAAATTATCACAGGATATTCAACGGAGATTTTAATGGTGATGGTAAAGCAGATATCTTAACCTGGGTTGATGGCACAGGCTGGGAAATTCACTGCTTTGACGGCAATGGTGCATGGATTCAATTTACCGACATTCCGGATTTATATGATATTGACCCTATGCCCGGCCTTAATCAATACTGGTACGCTTTTAATGTTAGCGATTATAATGGCGATGGATTATCAGACATCATTCAATTTCATAAACTTGAAACCGGAAATGTAGCTGATTATAATTTGTTTCTTAATAATGGTATTGATTTTACAAAAATTGATGGTCAGGTTACCAGTATTGGGGGCTTGGATTTTTACGGTGGTTCATATGGCCATAAACACAATTTCTTGAATGTGGATTTTAATGGTGATGGTAATAGTGATATTTATGCTTCGCAAGGTAGTTGGGATGATTTTATTTGTTTTTTTGAACCCAATAACGAAAGCAAAAGAATTGATACAATTGCAAATGGGCTTAACCAACAAATATGTTTTGATTACTCACCTTTAACAAATAATCAGGTTTACACAAAGTACAATAATGCTTTCACAAGTTCAAACGGTTACCTGCGCGATTTACTAGTTCCAATTTATGTAGTTAAAGAAAATAAAATACAAAATGGGATTGGAGGAGAAACAACAGTATCCTACTTTTATGAAGGTGCGCGTATGCACAGGTTTGGCAAGGGATTTTTAGGATTCCAAAAACGAACGACATCTGTTATGTCAGGCTCAAGTGTCGAAGACGGTTATTTTGTACAAGAGGTATCTGTATTTGACAACCTCGAACCCTATTATAACATGGTTTCATTATCCGGTGAAAAAACCCTAAGATACTACGAATCCACAGGCCAGGATTATACAATATCTCAAAGCACCAATGTAAATCAAACAAAGACTTATTCCGTTTCTGACCTGTTATTCATGCCTTATGTTGAACAAGCCACCCAAATTGACAAACTAAAAAACGACCTCACCATCACAGCCAATTATGAAGTGGATGACTACGGAAACATCCTTACCGAAACCATCAACCACAATGGCGAAGGAACCACTTCCACCACAACAATCTATACCAGCGATAATAATTCCTGGTGCGATTACCTGCCCGATTATGTTACGGTAAACCGGCTTAGAAATGGGAAACCGGTCTATACCACCGAAACCGATTACATTTACAGGACAGATGGTTTGCTGGAAACAAAACGAGCTTATGCACATCTGCCCAATTCCATCAACGAAACTTTCGACTATGATGATTTTGGCAATGTAACTTCAACAACTATTTCTTGCACAGGTGAGGTTTCTCGTTCCGAAACCTTTGCCTATGATCCGCTGGGGAGATTTGTTATCGATAAAACCAATATTTTGGGGCATCAGTCGTTTTACACCTTCGATCACCGCACAGGAAATATGCTGAACCAAACCGACATACAGGGCTTAACCACCACACATCGCTACGATGGCTTTGGCCGGAAAACCCGTACCACCTACCCTGACGGCAACAAATCGAACTACTCGCTAAACTGGGATATGGATAATCCGGAAGGCAACATAGTATATTACACGCAAATAGTAAGCGATGGCGTCCCGCTGCTGCGAAGCTATCGCGATAAATTGGGCAGGGAAATTATCCAGGCTCACCAGCACTTGATTAATGCGATGGTATTCTCAAAAACGGTCTATAATGATAATGGGCAGGTAGAAAGCGTTTCGGAATCTTATTTTGAAAGGAGTGCTCCAAGCCTGTTTACCACCTACCACTACGATGAAATTGGGCGGGTGCAACAAATCGACTTCCCCACCCATAGCGAAACCACAGCCTATGACGGCACCACCACTGCGCTTACAAATTCAGCTACAGGTATTTCAAAATCCGCTACCACCGATGCTTTTGGCCTCACCATCGCGGTAAGCGATCCAACCGGAACTATTAATTATGAGTATTTTAGTTCGGGGCAAACCGAATCCATTACAGCCCCTGACGGAAGCATATTTTCGATGACCTACGATGAATACGGCCGGCAAGACACTTTGTCGGATCCTGATGCAGGTTTGGTTGCTTACGAAGCATACACGGGTTTTGGTGAGCTAGAACGGCAGGTTCATGCCGGCCGAAGCACCGAAACGCAGTACGATGATTTTGGGCGGCCGGATATAATAACTTACAGCTACGATGGCCAGACCGATGTGGTCGATTACGATTACGTGGAGCAAGGCAATGGGCTGGAACAGATACATTCCATTAGCCAAAACAATGGAATTGCCTATACCTACACTTACGATAGTTACGGACGAATAAGTGGCGAACAGGAACTCATCGAAGGGCAGGAGTATGAAAACGGCTACACCTACGATGATTATAGTAATCTGCAAACCATGACCTGGCCCTCCGGCTATACAACAACACATAGCTACGATCGGGGTTACCTTACCGAAACACACGGCGGCGACAATGCAAGCCTTTTGTATGATTCTCCAAGTTACAATGTGCGCGGTCAACTTACTGACTTTGTTTATGGAAATGGAATTCAAATCAGCCTGGGATATGATAGTTATGGATTCCCAAGCACCAAACGCTTGGATAATGGCACTTTACTCGAGTATCATTATCATTTTGACCCTGGTTCCGGAAATCTGCTGTGGCGAAATGATCTTACCAACAATATTACTTTTCTGGATGAATATTTTGCTTATGACGACAATGTTTTAAAAAACCGGCTAACAGAATGGGGTGAGCAAGAACAAGAACAAATCTCTACGCTCTACCACGCAAACGGAAACATCCGTTGCAAAACCGATATTTCGGTCTATTCACCCTTTGCCTTCCAATACAGCCCGGTAAAACCCCATGCGCTTACCCAGGTGAACGATCCCACAGCACAATACCTCGATTTTGTGGAAGGACAAAACCAGGAAATTACCTACAATGCCTTTGACAAAACCCAATCCATCACCCAGACAAACAAGCGCATTGAGTTTGTGTATGGACCCGACCAGGCACGTAAGATTATGAAATATATGGAGTGGGAAAAAAATACATGGGCATTGAAAAAAACCAAATACTACATCCTGGGCAACACCGAGATAGAAGTGGACCACCAAAATGGTGGAACCCGAACCCTGAGCTACATCGGTAGCCAGGCCATTTGGGAACAATCCACCACCACGGGCAACCACTTGTACTACCTGCACCAGGACTACCAGGGCAGCCTGCTGGCGGTTACCGATGAAAGCGGTGGCATTGTGCAGCGATATGCTTATGACCCATGGGGCAGAAGGCGCGATCCCGGCACTTGGCGAAATCTCACTGCTTCCGAAATCGAACAGCAAAGTTTTCTTTTTGCGCGCGGCTACACGGGGCACGAACACCTAGATGCCTTTGGCCTCATTAATATGAATGGCCGCATGTACGACCCACTCCTGGGTCGTATGTTAAGCCCGGATAATTATGTACAGGCTCCCGGCAACTCGCAGAATTTTAACAGGTATAGTTATGCGCTGAATAATCCGCTGGTTTATACAGATCCGAGCGGGGAGTTTGTTTACATTTTACCAAACATTGGATTGAGTAAAGAAGGTGGTTTAAGTGTAGGGCTATCTTTAGTGTTTGGAATCCCTGGCGTTGCGAGTTTTCAAATTGGTGGCGGATATAATTTTAAGTCTAATGAGCCCTATGCATATGCAGGAGCAAGCGCAATGTTTAATACAGCTTATACTTCCATATCACCATCGGGAGGAGCAAGTGTAGGATATACTGTTGGAATGTCGCCATATTCAGGTTTTCCGATAAGTACTAATTTTGCAACAGCAGGAGTTGATTATAACATTAGCAACAATAGCTGGAGTGGAAATGTGTCGTCCTGGAACATCGACAAAAACGGTGTAACTTTTAACCCAAGTGTATCGGCAATGATTTATCCGGAACATACAACCAATCTTATCAGAGGCCAGGGGTTTCGATCAAACAGCGGTGTTTTTGACCGGATGAATAGTGGTACATACACTTGCAATGAAATCTTGGATTATTTTGGGTTTGAGGGTACGTATGTTCCTGGCTCTGGAAATCCTGGTAAAACAAATCTTGATGGTACAATAATATATAATGAAGTGGCATTTTCAAAAAATTTTGATTACCTTAAATTCATTGCATCCGAAGAGAAATTTCATCAAAGGGATATTTTATCAGGCAATTACGATGATGTTGATTGGGATGATCCAGTTGACAGACTAATCAATAATGGTATTGCGGAATGGAAAGCAAAGATGCACCAGTATAAAAATCAAGGTTTGTTTTTAAATTCAGGTGAAGATATTATTGGAAGCATCAACCATTATGGCATTGATGCTGGTTATTACTATGATCCAGTCTCGTTTTTTACAAAAGCCGGGTGGCATGATATTTATAGGATTCGAAGAATTTACTAAACTAGAAATATAATGTATGTTATTTCAATGATAAGGAACGAATTCATCATACTGTTTTTTTTTATTCTCTTTTATTTTCTATCGGAAGATTTAATATGTCAAATAAAAGAGGATCAATATCAAAATAACATAACCATATCTGGTATGTTTGAAAAAGAATCGACTAAAATAAATGATACAATTGAGCTTTATGTTCAAGTTATTAACATATCAGATTCTATATATGCCATTCATAATAATGATATGTTTTACATCAAACATAAAGAGGATAAAGGATTAATATTTCATGATAATCCTGAAAGGATATCTTATTTTATTGATGATGTTTCCATTTATGATAAAACAATCAATATAGCTTCAAAGGATACTTGCAAAATACCTTTCAATGTTATAATAAAAGATTCCTTTTTTTATAGAGGTGACAATATATTATACATTGTTTATCGTCAAAAGATTGAAAATAGCAGCTCAATATTTATCTCAAATGATATTTCAATAAATATTGAATGATTATTTTTTTAGAAAATTTAAAATTGGAAAATGGATTAACATAAACTATGCTTATTAATAAAGATACCTTATGAAAAATTACACACTTTGTATGATTTGCATACTTCTTACAGGCATTTTGTATTCCCAACCCATCTCCCATGTGGAGTTCGATTACGATGATGCCGGCAACCGCACCACCCGCCAGGTAATTTACCTAAAATCAACAGAGGTAGAAAGTACACAACAGTTTAAAGAAAGTGCTGTTGAACAGGTAGCGGATTCGGTGGAATTCAAGGGCAGGCTTGGCAGCCGGGAAGTAAGCATCTTCCCCAATCCAACCAAAGGCATCCTTACCATAGCAATGGTAAACTTGGAAGACGAAAGCCCGGTAAGGCTGGAACTATTTTCCCTTTCCGGGGAGATGATAATGCAACAGCAAATCCAAAATACCAAAACCACTTTGGATTTATCAGCGCACCCGCCGGGCACGTACCTGCTACAAATATCCACATCCACTGGTGGGCAAACATGGAAAGTGATTAAAGAATAGAGCAGCTAATATTTTTTGTAAATTTGCTATCAAACAAAAACACAAGCTTCCGTGCCATGATCCCCTTTGTCGTCATATTTCCTTTCTTCACCTACAAGCATCTACCGGAATGCAGTTTGCCAGTCGTATAGGTAACCATAAGTATTTACATTGCCTGTTTCATTTCCGT
>CAZQIV010000166.1:0-13112 GCA_964593705.1 uncultured Lentimicrobiaceae bacterium
CTGGGATAAATCCATCGGCATTACCATTACTGCAAATCAGATTTCTGATTTGCAGGATTACCTGACTGAGGAAACTGACCCCGAGTTTAATGCCTGGGATAAATCCACCGGTATTGCTATTACTGAAAACCAGATTACCGATTTGCAGGATTACCTCACCGCAGAAAGTGACCCGGACTTTAATGCCTGGGATAAATCCACCGGCATTGTCATTACCGAGAATCAAATCACCGATTTGCAGGATTATCTGACCGAAGAAAACGATGGTGATCCTACAAACGAAATCCAAAACCTTAGCAACACCAAAGACGGTAACCAAGTTAGCATGAACATAACCAACGGTGCCGGAACTACTATTGATGTTTCCGACACAGATGCCGACCCTACAAACGAGTTGCAAACCGTGGCAGAACAGGATTACAACGTAAGCCCTCCCAGGGCGGCGGCTCGTTTATGACCGGCGTAAAAAGCTACACCCAGGCCGAGGTTGATGCCATGATGCCCTACAACGGCCTAACCGTGCATAACAGCACCACCAACTGCATAAATTACTACTACCTGAACAACTGGTTTGAAGCCTGTGGTATTTGCACCCCGCAACCTACGCAGGCAGCCGCTGGCGATGACCAGGCTTTTTACGATGAAACCACCGAAGCCAGCCTTGCCGCCAACACCCCCGAACAGGGCGAAGGCTTATGGACGGTTACAAGCGGCGAAGGAGGCAGCTTTGCCGATGCCACACTCCCCGAAACTACTTTTACAGGCCAGCCTTGCACAGCTTACACCCTGGCCTGGACTATCTCCAACTCCTGCGGCGAAAGTGCCGACCAGGTGGATGTTACCTTCTTTGCTATGCCAACACTGGCCAATGCCGGAAATGATACCCTAATTTTAGGCGGTGAGCTTTCGGTAAACCTCGGTGCCAATACCCCGGCTTTGGGCGATGGAATTTGGACTGTATTAATTGGTGAGGGTGGAATATTAGATGATGCCACCAATCCCACAACCCTCTTTACAGGCCAGCCTTATGTTGAATACACCCTGCAATGGGCAATCTCTACGGCATGCGACACTACTACCGATGAAGTAAACGTAACTTTTAACCCCTGGCAATGCGGATTGCCCTTTACCGATGCCCGCGATGGCCAAAGCTACGAAACCGTGCAAATAGATGAACAATGCTGGATGGCCGAAAACCTGGCCTATTTGCCGGAGGTAAGCCCCTCATCTCAGGGCAATAATACCGACCCCTATTATTATGTTTATAATTACCAGGGAAGCGATGTTACTGAAGCCAAAGCCACCACAAACTACCAAACTTATGGTGTTTTGTACAACTGGCCTTCATCGCTTGATGCCTGCCCGGCCAATTGGCACTTACCTGCTGATGCGGAATGGACAACTTTAACAAGCTATTTGGGTGGTGAAGGTGTTGCCGGCGGAAAAATGAAAGAGACCGGGACAACGCACTGGAATTCTCCAAATACCGGGGCTACCAACAGCAGTGGTTTTACGGCTCTTCCCGGTGGCTACCGCAGTACCAATGGTTCGTTCAGCGGTCGGGGAAGCAGCGGCATCTGGTGGTCGTCGTCCGAGAGCGCGGCTTCCAATGCCTGGTACCGCTACCTGAGTTGTGGCAACGCTCAGGTGGGCCGCGGCGGCAACGGTAAGTCGTACGGGTTCGCGGTGCGCTGCCTCAAGGACAATTGATTTATTTGACTATCCCGAAAACGAAGTTTTCGAGGATGCACGACCCCGGAATTCCGGGGTCGGCATTTGACTATTTATCCCGCCTATGGCGGGATCGAATTTTTTTTCGGATAATCAGGGTTTAGGCTTTTCCGGGTGAGGACATTAAAGTCGTTAACGGCTTTAAAGTATTCACCTGAAAGGCTCCCCCCGGAAGGCCAACCAGAAAAAGGTGAGCATACGAACCACATGGCTTACCGCATAGCGGTTACGGTATTGTAGAAAAGATGAATGATAAAATAACAAATTCCGCATAGCGGATCAACAAAAACATATATTCTTCTACTTAATAGATGAACCTGTGCAAACATGAAAATTAAAGAAGTAATACAACTGGAAAACGGAAATACCAGGTGCTGCTACCTGATACCAGATGGTATATTTTGGCGTGCTTATGAGAAATCTGCTTTTTGGTTTGTGAAAAACCTGAAACCTTATTTAATAACGAAAAAGCATTTTAAGGGAATAAATGCTGATGTGGCGTTTTTGGGTTTCCCTGACACTGTTTTGCACGAGATTTTAGCCCTTGTTGAAGCCAACGGTTACTTGGTAAATAAGCAGGAGAAGATGGTCACCATCGGAGGAATCGAAATAATGGAAGGATTTGAAAACTGGAAAAACGAAATTCCTTATCAAACACCCGAAAAGCCAAAGCCGTTACTGGCAGGCGAACCTGCCGGGAAGTATGAAACGGTGCAAGGGTTCGAAGCCCAGCAGAGCCTGCTCCGCTCCAGCGAAGGAATCGCAGCCCTGGCCCTGGCCAGAATCAAATCGTTTCCCATAGCAGAGCGCACACCCTTAGAATGTCAGCAATTTATTGTCGAACTTCAAAACATCATTCATGGCACAATATGATACATTGCCCGTTTACAAAGCGAGCTACGACCTTATGCTAAAGGTGTTTGAATTTTGCAGGCATTTTCGCAAAGAATACAAATATACCCTGGGCGAAAAGCTCAAAAACGAGACCCTCGAAATGATTATGAACATCTACCGGGCAAATACCAAACGCGAAAAATCGGATTTGCTTCAAAAGGCGAGGGAGAATATAGAGGTTATCCGCCTGCTCTTTAGGCTTACCAAAGATTTAAAACTCATACCACTCAACAAATTTATCGACATAAACGACAATATCGAAAACATATCCAAACAACTTACCGGCTGGCAAAAGTCGGTAAAATGAAGAAAATGCCGGTGTCTGGTTTTGCTACGGCGAACCAGAGTGTGCAGAATTAGTCCAGTCGATCCCCATGTCCTGTAAAGGCCATCACTGCAACAGGTAAAATGGTAGGGATGTGGTATCACAGATTTTACCGGGTGTAAATTCCGGTACGACAAAGCAGCGATTGACTTTTATTCCGGGCTCTGCCCGGTGGCAACCGCAATACCAATGGTTCGTTCAATCCCGCACGTGCGGGAGGCAACAACGGCAACTGGTGGTCATCGTCCGAGAACGATGCTTCCAATGCCTGGAACCGGAACCTGAATTATGACAACGCTCAGGTGAACCGCAACAATTCACCCCGTTAAATAGCCTGTGGCTAACGAAGTAATTTAACGGGGCAGGCAATAAGTCGAACGGGTTCGCGGTGCGCTGCCTCAAGGACTGATTATCCGCCCCAAGGCGGTATTAAAATCCGGTGGGAGCAATTTCCCGCTGGGTTTTTAGTGGTTATGCTGGTATTTGTAGAAAAAATGCATCTCTGTATGATTGGTCAGGTGCAGAGCACCGGTAATCTTTGTAGAAATGATGTTGCCCGGAGATATGGGTAGGTGCGGAGCACCGGAATATTAAAAGCGAAAATGATGTTTCGGGGATGAATATTACGGTGCTCTGCACCTTTGGTAATTCCTGTGAATCTTATTGCTACAAAGATTTCGCGGCTCTGCCGCTTGAAATGCATCCGTGGAAGATAATGAATGAATCAGAAGAAAAGAATGAGGTGTAGCCCCGAAAAAAACGGGGCGGGCGCACCGATAATATTTGTAGCCAGGTTTTACCCCCGGTGGGAATGCAGGTGCAGCCCGCTTTGCTTGCCTCGCTGTAGCTCTGGCGAAGCGGGTCGGCGAGGCATGTGCACCAGAATATTAAAATTGAAAGCGGTGTTTTGGAAAATGAAATTTGAGGTTGTAGAAATCCTACCGCGTAGCGGTTAGGGTATTGTAGAAAAAACGTTCCCGCACAATCACCAATTCCGCATAGCGGATAAACATTATGCAATTATCACTATTTCCACAATTCGAACGAAACCAAATCCTTGCCGATTTGTTCCAGGCCTATTACGATGCCCGCCGCAACAAACGCAACACGATTAACGCACTGAAATTTGAAATAAATTACGAAAGCAAGCTCCTGCAATTATGTGATGAAATTATTTCGGGAAATTACCAGCCGCAAAAAAGCATCTGCTTTATTGTAAATAAACCTGTTAAAAGAGAGATTTTTGCCGCCGATTTTCGCGACCGGATTATTCACCATTTTATTTTTAATCATATTTCACCGGTATTTGAAAAATATTTTATACACGACAGTTACAGTTGCCGCAAACAAAAAGGAACCCATTTCGGGATTCAACGAATTGATAAATTTATTCGCTCCTGTTCTCAAAATTATGCCCACGATGCCTATATTCTTAAACTTGATATTCAAGGCTATTTTATGGCCATCAACAAACATATTCTTTATCAAAAAGTAAAATCTGTTTTATTCCGTCAAAAGCATGCGCTTGATTTTAATTTACAATTGGAGCTGGAACTTATCATAAAAACAATTTTTAATGATCCGCTTACTGATTGCCGGATTAAAGGGAAAAAATCTGATTGGGAAGGGCTGCCAAATTCTAAAAGTTTGTTTCAGAGCGCAAAAAATTGTGGCCTGCCCATCGGCAACCTTACATCCCAATTATTTTCAAATGTTTACCTGAATGATTTTGACCATTTTGTTAAAAACGAACTTGGGATAAAATATTACGGGAGGTATGTGGACGACTTTGTGATTGTTCATCAAAATAAAGATTACCTCAAATCGCTCATTCCAAAAATCAGGGATTACCTTAAAAATGAATTGCAGCTTGAGCTGCATCCCAAAAAAATTTACATGCAACATTTCTCCAAAGGGGTAAAATTCCTCGGCGTTGTCATCAAACCGCACCGAATTTACCCCGTGGGATAACCATGGTTTATAATGTTCAACAGCTTTAAATGTACCTATCCAACGGGGTGAATATCGCAAACCGAACCAAGGGGAATTTTTACAGAGCCATCCAAAAACAAAATATTATTGCCAGAGATCACAGGCCATCAAAGGATGAACAAGCCAAATTTTTAAGTGTTATGAATTCGTATTTGGGGATTTTGAAGCATTACAAAACTTATAAGTTGCGCAAGCGAATGATAAACAAAAATCTATCGGGCTGGTGGGAAAATTATTTTTATGCCAAAGCTTACACAAAGATGGTTTCAAAAAGAAGAATTGTTTAGGCAGGTATGTTACACTTTTGTGAGATATGAAGAAATTCAAGGTCTGACTGTCTGCCTACTAATCAAAATTTGATGTTCAGATAATCCCGGTATCCCGAATCGAACAGGTTTTTAGTAATCTATTCGGATAGCTTTTCTTCCTCAATTAAATCATCCTTCCTTTCATCAGCTTTAATAAAGAAATTATAAAGCAGCAATATCAGCACACCAAACAGCACCGAGGCCAGGATGAGGAAAATATTGGTGAGGGGCGATGCTGTAAATGATAATCTCAGAACTCCTGACCCATTTATTTAAAAACAAATAGTTATAACAATGTTGTCGTAATTCTACTTGTCGCAAATTCAATTTGTATGTATTTCTCTTTACTTAGTGTTACTGAGTGTACTAAGTGCCTCAGTGGTTCTTTTTCTTAAATCAAATACTAAGGCACTGAGGGCACAAAGATTCACTAAGATGCATTATTCACGACACTTGATTTATGTTAAATAAGGAGTTCTGAACTTGAAACATGTAATTGAGATCATTATAAAATTATTCAGCATAGAAACAAAAACAATAAAAAAGCCGGGAAAAATGTCCCGGCTTTTAAGCAGAATATAGTTGAAATAGTATTATTCGCTTTTTGAAAAATCCATAGACGCCAGGCGTTTATAACTTGCGTAGCGCCATTTGGCATTTTTAACAGCTTCTTTTCCAAGTATCTCGGCTTCGGCAGGGAAGGCTTTGTAAAGTGAAGTATATCTAACCTCACCTTTGAGGAACTCGGTAAATTTATCCCAATCCGGTTCTTTCGAATCCAACTGGAAGGGATTTTTGCCTTCTTCTTCCAGCGTTGGATTGTAACGGTAAAGTTGCCAGTACCCTGCTTCTACAGCACGTTTTTCTTCTTCCTGAGTTTTCCCCATGCCGGCGCGCAATCCGTGATTGATACATGGTGAGTATGCAATAATAATTGATGGTCCCGGATAAGCTTCGGCCTCTTTTAATGCTTTCAGGAATTGCGACTGGCTTGCGCCCATGGCCACCTGTGCAACATACACGTATCCATAAGTCATTGCCATAGCGCCTAAATCTTTTTTACGGATTTTCTTACCCGAAGCGGCAAATTTAGCAACAGCTCCAACCGGCGTTGATTTTGATGCCTGGCCGCCTGTATTCGAGTAAACCTCTGTATCCAATACAAGTATGTTAATGTCTTCGCCCGAAGCCACAACATGGTCTAAGCCGCCATAGCCAATATCGTAAGCCCATCCGTCGCCACCAAAGGCCCAAACTGATTTTTTAATCAGGTACTGCTTCAGCGCCATAATTTCTTTGGCAACTTCGATATCTGAATTTTTGCAAAGTTCAACCACTTTAGCGGATGCAGCTTTTGAAGCCTCGGCATTATTTATACCTTCAAGCCACTCGGTGAATACTGCCTTCATATTGTCGGCAATTCCATTTTTTAGTGTAGCCTCCATTTTTTCGGCAATACGCTGGCGCATTTTATTTACGCCAAGCATCATCCCGAAACCATATTCGGCATTATCCTCAAACAATGAGTTTGCCCATGCAGGACCTTCGCCGTTGGCATTTTTGCAATAAGGTGTTGAAGGTGCTGAACCACCGTAAATGGAGGAGCATCCTGTTGCATTTGCTACCATCATCCTGTCGCCAAACAATTGGGTGATGAGTTTTATATAAGGTGTTTCCCCGCATCCTGCGCAAGCGCCGGAGAACTCAAATAAGGGTTGTGCAAACTGGCTGTTCTTAACCGATTTATCTTTGGGAACAATGTTGTCTTTATAACTTACATTTTTGGTGATGAAGTTCCAGTTATCATTTTCGTGCATTTGCGATTCCAGTGGCTGCATCACAAGTGCTTTTTCTTTTGATGGACAAACATCGGTGCAGTTACCGCAACCTGTACAATCCAGCGGACTGAGTTGAATTTTAAACTGGTGTCCGGCAAAGGTTTTTGGCTTTGCTTCTATAGTTTTGAAACCTGCAGGTGCTTTGGCCAATTCTTCCTCGTTGATCAGGAACGGGCGGATACAAGCGTGAGGACAAACGTAAGCACATTGGTTACATTGAATACAATTGTCGCCGATCCATTCAGGCACACTAACAGCAACACCGCGTTTTTCGTAGGCCGTTGTTCCGGCGGGGAAGGTGCCATCTTCGCGACCTAAGAATGCACTTACAGGGAGGTCGTCTCCTTTTTGTGCATTGATGGGTTCAGCAACATATTTAATAAAATCAGGGATGTCCCTGTCGTCAGTTGCAGTCTTAACTTCAGTTTTTGCCCATGATTTTGGAACTTCAATTTTTTCAACTTCACCGCCTTTATTAACCGCCAAAAAGTTCATATTAACAATGTCTTCGCCTTTATGGCCAAAGCTTTTGATAATGGCTTTCTTCATCTGCTCTACAGCAAGATCGTAAGGAATAACTTCCGAAATCTTGAAGAAAGCCGATTGCATTATGGTATTTGTACGGTTTCCAAGTCCGATTTCCTCGGCAATTTTGGTTCCGTTAATGATATAGAATTGAATATCATTTTCGGCCATGTACTTTTTAAAATGATCGGGAATCCTGTTTTTGGTTTCCTCTGCATCCCAAATACTATTAAGCAGGAATGTGCCACCTTTTTTCAGGCCTCTGAGCATATCGTATTTAGTAAGATATGCCGGAACATGACAGGCTACAAAGTCAGGAGTTCCAACAAGGTAGGACGATTGGATGGGCTTATCTCCGAAACGAAGGTTCGAGGTTGTGATACCTCCTGATTTCTTTGAATCGTAAGCAAAGTATGCCTGGCAATACTTGTCGGTATTTTCTCCAATGATTTTGATAGAATTTTTATTTGCCCCAACAGTACCGTCTGAGCCAAGGCCATAAAATTTGCCCTGGAAAGTTCCTTTAGGAGTAATGCTAACCTCGGGTAACAATGGTAATGATAAGAACTTTACGTCATCGTTAATTCCAACAGTAAAGTGATTTTTCGGTTCATTTAATTTCAGATTATTATAAACCGAAATTATCATTGCAGGCGTGGTGTCTTTCGAGCTTAAGCCATAGCGGCCACCTACGATGATTGGAGAATTATCTTTTTCATAAAAAATATCCCTGATGTCAAGGTATAATGGTTCACCCGTTGCACCGGGTTCTTTGGTTCTGTCTAATACCGAAATTCTCTTAACGGTTTTTGAGAGCACCTTCATAAAGTACTTTTCTGAAAAAGGTCTGTAGAGGTGTACGGAAATCAATCCAACTTTTTCTCCTTTTTCAACCAGGTGGTCAATAGTTTCGCGGATCACTGAAGTGATAGATCCCATTGCAATAATAATGTTTTCGGCATCGGATGCACCATAATATGTAAAAGGATGGTATTCGCGGCCAGTGAGTTTCTGAATTTCCTGCATGTAGTCTTCAACCATATCAGGAATCGGATCGTAGAACTTGTTGGCAGCTTCACGCGATTGGAAATAAATATCCGGATTTTGCGCGGTTCCACGGGTTACAGGATGCTCGGGGTTAAGTGCATTGTCTCTGAAAGCCTGGAGGGCTTTCCAATCAACCAAATGCTTAACATCATCATTGGTAAAATATTCTACTTTCTGGATTTCGTGAGAAGTACGGAAACCATCGAAGAAATGAACGAACGGGATTCTTGATTTGATTGCCGCGAGGTGTGCAATGCTGGCGAGATCCATTATTTCCTGAACACTACCTGTGGCCAGGAATGCAAAACCGGTATTACGTGCAGCCATTACATCAGAATGGTCACCAAAAATTGAAAGTGCCTGTGCGGCAAGGCTTCTTGCACTAACATGAAAAACACCGGGGAGCAACTCGCCGGAGATTTTATACATGTTGGGGAGCATCAACATCAATCCCTGCGAAGCTGTAAATGTGCTGGTGAGGGCACCTGCCTGGAGTGAACCGTGCATTGCACCAGCGGCTCCGCCTTCCGATTGCATTTCCGAAACTTTTACGGTTTCACCAAAAATGTTCTTTCTGCCGTGGGCCGACCATTCATCGATGTATTCGGCCATTGTTGATGAGGGTGTAATTGGATAAATGGCTGCAACCTCACTAAACATGTAGGCTATATGAGAAGCCGCGTAGTTGCCATCGCAAGTAATAAAATTTTTCTTTTTAGTCATAATTAAAAATTATTTAAACGCTGATAGTCGATTTCTAAAATTTGGCACGAAATTACTTAATATCCCTGAAAAGTGATTCTTACAAAACCTATTTTGCCGTCAAAATCAGCTATTTAAAATCATTTTAGATTAACATTTTTATTAATTGCCAAACTTAAAAGCATTTAGTAAAAAATCACAAAACCATTTTTCTTTATTTGAATTCAAAATTTTTATCATTTCTAAATTGAGATTTGAAATTTAAAACTAAATGATGTAAACCACTGGCTACGCTTTTTTACTATTTTTGTTTATCAGCAATTTTCACCAAGCATTACCATTTAATTAAATCAGAACCAATAGCATTTATGAAACTAACTGTCAGGTTTCTCTTTCTTTTTATAATTTTTCAGGCAAATTCCCTTGATGCCCAGGATACAGCACATGATGAACTGGAAATTATTCTTAGTGAAACACAGAATGATACACTTCGCTGTGAACTATTTGATAAAATTGCATCTGACAATTTTTCGAATAACCCGACAAAAGGAATCAACTATGCTTTTAAGCAGTTGAAGATTGCTGAAAAACTATCACTTGACTCTATGATTACCTCGGCATTTATTAATCTGTCGATGTGCTATTCCAACCTTGAGATGGGCGATTCTGCATTGTATTTTGCACGAAAGGCTAAGCTGTGTTCTTCAGTTAAAGGCTATATGTTTATAATCTACAATATTATGGGTAATTCGTTTACAACATTGCTCAATTTGGACAGCGCTGGATATTACTACAACAAAGCCTTGGTGATTGCCAAAGAAGAAAATAATGAGAAAAATATTGCTGCAGCTTATAATAACCTGGGGATGGTTTTTATGGATATGGGTGAGCTGCAGGTTTCGTATCAGAATTTCCTTAAAGCATTAAAACTATTTGAAAAGAATGGAGATAAGGCCAACCAGGCTATTGCGCTAAATAATATTGGCTTAATAAACATGGACATCGATAATAGTGAAAAGGCCATCGATTATTTTCAAAAAGCTATTGAAATCAACCACGAAATTGAGAATAATATGAACCTGTCGATGAATTATTCGAACCTCGGGATAATTTATAGCGAGATGGGTGATTTTGATAAAGCATTGGAGTATTATAACAAATCACTGGTACTTGCTGAAAAGTATGGATTAACCAACGACCTGGCAAGGCATTATTTTAATGTGGGGAATGTGTATTTGGAAACAGGTAATGAAGGGAAGGCAAAAGAAAATTTTTTAAAATCCCTGGAAATTTCAGAAGAGCAGGGAATGGATATTGGCGTTTTGTACAATAATTTTCAAATTAGTAAATTGGAAGTAAAAAATGGACTGTTTGCTAATGCTGAAATGCGCTTGAAAAAGGTTGATGATCTGATTGAAAAATCAGGGATGGCGCGATTGAGGATTGATTTATTGGAAAGATATGCCGAACTTGAAGAGCAAAGAGGAAACTACAGGAAATCACTGGATTATTACAAAAAGTTCAAATTGTATGCTGACAGCATGCAGGAAGTTTCCAGTAAGGTTAAGGTTGAAGATATTCAAACCAAATATGAAACCGAAAAAAAGACCCTTGAAAATGAAAAATTAATGGATCAGGCTGTACTGAATAAACAAATTATTAAAAATCAACGACTGCTGGGATTGGTCATTATCATTTCACTGTTTTTACTGGTATTGTTTTTCATCTTCATTTATCGAAGCCGTCAAAAGCTTCGCCGCGCTTATGAAACTTTGAAAAAACTTAACAAAGAGGTGGTTTTCCAAAAAGAAAAACTTGAGGAAGCTAATGAAACAAAGGATAAAATGTTTTCCATCATTGCGCACGACCTCAGGTCACCATTTAGTTCGCTATTAGGTTTTCTGGATATCCTGATCACAGAATTTGAGGAGATGGATGATGAGGAAAAAAAGGAAATGTTGGAGTTGGTGAGCAACCAAAGTATTAAAACTTATGGTTTGCTCGAAAACTTGTTGCAATGGTCTATGATGCAACGTGGCATGATAAAACTCCATTTGAGTGAATATGATCTTTACAGTATTGCTCACGCTCAGCTTGTCGAACTGTCAGCACGTGCAAACAGTAAACAAATTGAGCTTATTAATAAGGTGCCCCAGGGCTTAAAAATTTTCATTGATGAAGTCGTTTGTAAAACCATTTTAAGAAACCTGGTTAATAATTCAATAAAATTTACAGAGCATGGTGGCACAGTTATTATTGAGGCTTATGATGAGCCGGATTGTGTAAGCATTAAAGTAATAGATAGTGGTATTGGAATGTCTAAAGAGGTTTCATCCAATTTATTTAAAGGTAATATTCCAGCTTCTGCCAGGGGTACCGATAATGAAACAGGATCGGGACTGGGATTAAGAATTGTTCGTGATTTTATCGAATTGCTTAAGGCTGAAATAAAAGTTGAAACCAAACCTGGTGAAGGCTCGGCATTTTACTTATCGTTTAAGAAAAAAGAAAAACATTAAACCCCCACTTTTCCTTATTTAATCTTAAACAAGTTTAAAAATCATAAGCATCCATTGGAATGCATTTTTTTTGATATTTTTGTCATCGTTATTTTAGTGATCTATAATTCAAAAACAAAAATATTTTAAAATGGCAGATCTAAAAACTACTTACCTGGGACTCGAATTGAAGAATCCGGTAATCGTTGGAGCTTGTAACCTGGTTACCGATATGGATGCTTTGCGGCAAATTGAAGATGCTGGTGCCGCGGCAATTGTTTACAAATCTCTTTTCGAGGAGCAGGTGCAACTTGAACGTGCCCAGCACGAAGACGGACTTGAAGAATACAATGAACGTCATGCTGAAATGGTATCGCTCTTTCCCAAAATTAAACATGCCGGGCCGGAAGAACACCTGCATAACCTTAGAAAGGTTGTTGATAAAGTAAATATTCCGGTAATAGCCAGCCTAAATTGTGTTTATGATGTTACCTGGGCCGAATATGCTAAAAAGCTTGAAGAAACCGGTGTTGCTGCAATCGAACTAAACATGTATTCAAACCCCAGAAGTGCCGAACGCTCAGGGAAAGATATTGTTGACCAAAGGCTGGCAATACTTAAAAAAGTTAAACAATCAGTTAATATTCCTGTGAGTGTGAAACTGAGCCCGTTTTATACAAACATTCTTGGCGTTGTAGATCAAATGGACAAAACCGGTGTTGATGGTTTTGTATTATTCAACAGAATTTTCCAGCCTGACATTGATATCGAAAATGAAAAACTCATTTTCCCCTGGTTTTTGAGTTGTGATGGCGACTATAGACTGGCCTTACGATTTGCCGGAATGCTACATGGCAACCTCAATGCAAACGTATGTGCAAATACCGGTATTTTTACAGGCAATCATGTTATTCAATTATTGCTGGCCGGTGCCGATGCTGTGCAGGTTGTAAGTACATTGTATAAAAATGGATTGGGACAGATAACTAAAATTCTTAATGATCTCGAATCGTGGATGGACAAAAAAGGATACAATACCATCGATGATTTCAAAGGAAAAATTTCTAAAAAGAATAGTACTGATCCTTTTGCTTACCGAAGGTCACAGTATGTTGATATTTTGATGAGTTCAGATGAAATATTCAAAAAATATCCGGTGAGATAAGGATTTTAACCTGATTAATTCACAAATTCAACGAATTTGTGAATTAATCACCGAAGGCCGAAAATATTTATTTTAAATATTTTCGAG
>CAZQIV010000167.1:0-13028 GCA_964593705.1 uncultured Lentimicrobiaceae bacterium
CTGGGATAAATCCATCGGCATTACCATTACTGCAAATCAGATTTCTGATTTGCAGCCTTACCTTACCCAGGAAATTGATGGCGATCCCGGCAATGAACTCCAAACCCTCTCGCAGGCCGGGAACTCGGTAACGCTCTCGCAGGGCGGCGGCACCATTGGCGTGGCCGACAACGACAACCTGCCCGCCAACGAGTTGCAGCAACTCAGCAAAGTTGGAAGTACCGTAAGCCTTTCGCAGGGCGGTGGTAGTTTTACCGATGCTGTGAATGATGCCGATTATAACCCGGGCAACGAACTGCAAAACCTCAGTAATACCAAAAATGGAAACCTCGTTGATTTATCCATTTCTGATGGAACGGGTACATCCATTGATATTTCTGATTCGGATGCTGATGCAATTAACGAACTACAAACCCTTGATCAAAATGGAAACTTGGTGTCCTTGTCTGCTGGTGGCGGAACAATATCAGTTGCTGATAACGACAATGATGCAGCCAACGAACTCCAAACCGTTGAAGAACAAGACTACAACGTGAGCCTCTCCCAGGGCGGCGGCTCGTTTATGACTGGCGTAAAAAGCTACACCCAGGCCGAGGTTGATGCCATGACCCCCTACAATGGCCTAACTGTGCATAACAGCACCACCAACTGCATAAATTACTACTACCTGAACAACTGGTTTGAAGCCTGTGGTATTTGCACCCCGCAACCTACGCAGGCAGCCGCTGGCGATGACCAGGCTTTTTACGATGAAACCACCGAAGCCAGCCTTGCCGCCAACACCCCCGAACAGGGCGAAGGCTTATGGACGGTTACAAGCGGCGAAGGAGGCAGCTTTGCCGATGCCACACTCCCCGAAACTACTTTTACAGGCCAGCCTTGCACAGCTTACACCCTGGCCTGGACTATCTCCAACTCCTGCGGCGAAAGTGCCGACCAGGTGGATGTTACCTTCTTTGCTATGCCAACACTGGCCAATGCCGGAAATGATACCCTAATTTTAGGCGGTGAGCTTTCGGTAAACCTCGGTGCCAATACCCCGGCTTTGGGCGATGGAATTTGGACTGTATTAATTGGTGAGGGTGGAATATTAGATGATGCCACCAATCCCACAACCCTCTTTACAGGCCAGCCTTATGTTGAATACACCCTGCAATGGGCAATCTCTACGGCATGCGACACTACTACCGATGAAGTAAACGTAACTTTTAACCCCTGGCAATGCGGATTGCCCTTTACCGATGCCCGCGATGGCCAAAGCTACGAAACCGTGCAAATAGATGAACAATGCTGGATGGCCGAAAACCTGGCCTATTTGCCGGAGGTAAGCCCCTCATCTCAGGGCAATAATACCGACCCCTATTATTATGTTTATAATTACCAGGGAAGCGATGTTACTGAAGCCAAAGCCACCACAAACTACCAAACTTATGGTGTTTTGTACAACTGGCCTTCATCGCTTGATGCCTGCCCGGCCAATTGGCACTTACCTGCTGATGCGGAATGGACAACTTTAACAAGCTATTTGGGTGGTGAAGGTGTTGCCGGCGGAAAAATGAAAGAGACCGGGACAACGCACTGGAATTCTCCAAATACCGGGGCTACCAACAGCAGTGGTTTTACAGGTCTTCCGGGCGGCGCCCGCCACACCGATGGAACGTTCGACAATTTGGGCGGCTACGGTGACTTCTGGAGTTCTACCGAGCTCTCTACGGCAAGTGCCTGGCTTCGCAACCTGGGCTACGGCAGTGACAGTGCCTTCAGATACTACTACACTAAGGGTTATGGCTATTCTGTGCGTTGTTTAAGGGATTTATAGACTATTTGACTATCCCGAAAACGAAGTTTTCGAGGATGCACGACCCTGGAATTCCGGGGTCGTGCATTTAGCTATTTTCCCGCCAAAGGCGGGTAGTCAGTAATCGGTTTTATAATATCTGCCAAAAACAGCGAGTTTCTTTTTTTGCAAAGCCGGGCTTGGGGGTTTCCAGGTGAGGGCTTCTTTCAGTTGAGGGCATTAAAGTCGTTAACGACTTTAATGCCCTCAACTGAAAAAGTTGCCCCCGGAAAGCCGGGCAAAAATGGCGCACCCCCGGCGGAAATTGCAGGTGCGGAGCACCGTAATATTAAACCGTGTTTGGGGTTTTTTAGAAATGGATATTCCGGTGCTCCTGCATCTTCCGGCTCGCTTCGTAGGAGCTACAGCGAGGCGAGCAAGGCGGGCTGAACCTTTGGCGGATTCGGGGGAATCTGATCCTGCAAATATTATAATCCTCCGACTGGGGAACCTGGATCGTAAAATAAAAACTCACCCTGGCACAAAAACACACCCCACTTTCCCTCAAAAATATTTAACTTTTTTTACACAGCTATTTTGTACTATATAATATGGTGTAAGATATCTGTAAAAAATTCTACTTTTGCACCCTCAAAAAATCAGCATAATATGTTTGAAAGTTTAAGTGAAAAGCTCGACCGCTCGTTTAAATTACTAAAGGGGCACGGGCACATTACCGAAATTAACGTTGCTGAAACACTCAAGGAGGTTCGTAAGGCGCTGCTCGATGCTGACGTTAGTTATAAAATTGCAAAGGATTTTACGGATGATGTAAAAGAGAAAGCGCTGGGTCAAAATGTGCTTACCGCCGTTTCGCCCGGACAGTTGATGATTAAAATAGTGCATGAAAACCTAACCGAATTAATGGGAGGTGAACATGAGGAAATCAACATCAAAGGGAGTCCTGCAATAATTTTGATTGCCGGATTACAGGGTTCCGGTAAAACAACTTTTTCGGCAAAGCTGGCCAATTACCTGAAAACTAAAAAAGGTAAGCAACCCTTATTGGTTGCCGGCGACGTGTATCGTCCTGCCGCTATTAATCAGTTGCAGGTTTTGGGGGAGCAAATTGGTGTTGAAGTTTATACTGAAGAGGGTAGCAAAGATCCCGTGGGTATTGCCCGAAAATCCATCGAATACGCGAAGAGTAAAAACCTGAATGTTGTCATTGTGGATACCGCCGGCCGTTTGGCCATCGATGAACAGATGATGAATGAGATCAGCAATGTTAAGAAAACTATCAATCCTGACGAAACGCTTTTTGTAGTTGATGCGATGACCGGCCAGGATGCGGTAAATACAGCCAAAGCCTTCCACGACAGGCTTAATTATGATGGTGTTGTACTTACTAAACTTGATGGCGATACACGTGGTGGCGCTGCTTTAACTGTGAGATCGGTGGTTACCAAGCCTATAAAATTTGTGGGTATCGGCGAAAAAGTTGAAGCGCTTGATGTTTTCTACCCAAAAAGGATGGCCGACCGGATTCTTGGCATGGGCGATATTGTTTCGCTGGTAGAAAAGGCACAGGATACTTTTGATGAGGAAGAAGCCAAAAAGCTGCAACGAAAAATTGCAAAAAATCAATTCAACTTCAACGATTTCCTTACCCAGATTAAGCAAATAAAAAAAATGGGTAACGTTAAAGATTTGATGGGCATGATCCCCGGCATGGGTAAGGCCATAAAAAATATGGATATTGACGATGATGCATTTAAAGGTATCGAAGCCATAATCTATTCGATGACCCCCACTGAGCGAGAAGATCCGAAAGTATTAAACGGTGCCCGGCGGAGGAGAATTGCCAATGGTTCGGGCAACGATATTCAGGAAGTGAACCGATTGATAAAACAATTTGAGGAAACACGAAAAATGATGCGTATGATGAGCAAAGGAGGCGGGAAGAATATGATGAAAATGATGCAGCGCATGAAGGGAATGTCGGGGTAGATTGTAGAGGATAGAAGGTAGAAGGTAGAGGATAGAGGGTAGAAGGTAGAAGGTAGAAGGAAGAGGATAGAAGGTAGAGGTTGGAAGGTAGAGGTTAGAAGGTAGAAGGTAGAAGGTAGAAGGAAGAGGTTGGAAGGTAGAGATTAGAAGGTAGAGGTTAGAAATTAGAAATTAGAAGGTAGAGGTTGGAAATTAGAAATTAGAAGGTAACTATTAACAAATGCCGAAAAAACAGAAATCTGTGATTTCATATTTTTTCGAGCATCCCTGCCTCGCCTAAACAAAAGCCTACGCTGGCGACCCGCTTCGCAGCGAGGCGAGCAAGGCGGGCTCGAAAAGTAGAAAATTTTTAATTTTCTACTTTTCGGGATAACCATTAATCCCGCAAATGCGGGGATTTCCCCGAAGGGTCGGGGCAGGCAGCTACGCTCAACAATTAACTATTAACGAATAACTATTAACTATTAACGAATAACTATTAACTATTAACAAATAACCATTAACCATTAACCATTAACCAGCATCATGATTTTAATCAACGGAAAAGAAACAGCAGCACAAATAAGAAAAGAGATTCAGGCGGAAGTTGCCGTGTTTATCGACAATAAAGATATAGCGCCTCACCTTGCCGCAATTTTGGTTGGAGACGATCCGGCAAGCGATACCTATGTTTCGCATAAAGAAAAAGATTGTAAATCTGTCGGGATGATTTCCTCGGTTTATCGCCTCAGTGCAAAAGCAACCGAAAAGGATTTGTTGGATACTGTAGATTTTATCAATAGCGATAAGGACATCCACGGGCTCATCGTTCAACTCCCCTTGCCCGATCATATTGATGTTGACAGGGTAATCGGACACGTTAATCCTGAAAAAGATGTTGATGGATTCCATCCTGTAAATGTAGGTAAGATGGCGCTGGGTTATCCTACATACTTACCCGCAACACCCTACGGAATTATGGAACTGCTTAAAAGATACAAGATCGAAACTTCAGGAAAGCATTGCGTGGTGATTGGCAGGAGCAATATCGTGGGTACACCCATGAGTATTCTTTTGTCGAGAAAAGCAAACCCCGGAAATGCAACAGTGACTATGTGCCATAGCCGAACCGAAAATTTAAAAGAGATCGCCGCAAGTGCTGACATCCTGATTGCGGCCATCGGAAAGCCTGAATTTGTAACTGCCGATATGGTTAAAAAAGGTGCCGTGGTGATTGATGTGGGTATTCACCAAATCCCTTCCGATAAAACAAAAAGCGGATTCCGGCTTATTGGCGATGTAAAATTTGATGAGGTAAGTAAAAAGGCTTCAGCCATTACTCCTGTCCCCGGCGGAGTAGGACCTATGACCCGTGTTGCACTTTTGCTCAATACACTGGCAGCCTTTAAACATACCCGTGGTTTAATATAATTATTATCATGCGATTGACTATACTAACAGGCTTACTTTTCTTTTTTAATGGTGTTTTATTTTCTAATCCCAACAATAAATGCCATAGTGCTGGTGATACGACCGAGATTAAAACCTCCCCATTAAATCAAATAGCAGTACAACCCAGGGTGTTTTTAACACCATTGGCCTCCGAAGTAAACGAAACTTCCGGACTGGTTTTTTGGCAGGGAAAAATCTGGACTCATAACGACAGTGGGGGAGAACCTGAAATTTACAGCATCGATACAGCAAGCGGACAAATTGTTCAAACCATAAGACTTTTAAATGCAAAAAATGAAGACTGGGAAGACATTACCCAGGACGATTTTTATTTTTATGTGGGTGATGTTGGGAATAACAGGGGGACAAGGAAGAATCTAAAAATTTATAAAGTAGCCAAAGCTCTTATCCCGGTAAACGGGAATGCTGAAATTTCGGACTGGAAAAAAATTGAGTTCAGCTATGCCGATCAAAAGGCATTCGAAAAAAAGATGAACAAAAATGATTTCGATTGCGAAGCCATTACCTCTTTTGGCGACAGTCTTTACCTCTTTACAAAAAATTGGGCCAGCCAAAAAACAAGAGTTTATGCCCTGGCAAAATCCCCCGGAACATACATAGTTAATCCTAAACAAACATTTGAAGCCGGTGGATTATTAACGGCTTCAACTTTCAATCCTGCCGCCAATCAATTGGTGTTATTAGGCTATATCGATTTTGAGTCGTTTATGTGGCTGTTTTGGGATTTTGACGGATCCGATTTTTTTAGTGGAAATATTCTCAGAATAAATTTTCCCGAAATGGTTTTTGTGCAAACCGAAGGAGTTTGTTTTGTTGATGATAAACAAGTATTAATTTCATGCGAGGAGTCCGCAGAATTTCCAAGCCTTTTTTCGGTAAACACCGATTCGCTGAAAATGAAAGCTACCAGCCGCCTGGGTAATTTTTGTTCAAGCGATATAGTTCTGTCGGGTATGCCTCCGGTAGTCTCTAATCGGCTTAAAGTTGATATTCTTCAAATACCTGAGCCTGACTTCTCTTTTGAATTGCGAAACCAAAGGTGGGTAAAACTTGTTGAAGGTAGCCACGCTAAACATAAAGACAAGCAGAAAATGAGGATTTTAATCAAAACAAAAGACTTACCTAATGGCCTTTATTTTCTTAAAATATCATCAGGTGAGCATTCCATTGTAAGAAAAGTGAGGATAAAACATTGATCAAACCAAAAACAAATAACCCTGAGCAGGATGCATTGCTCAACCAGGGGAAAATGCTTCCTCTTATGGAAGAATTTTATACCATCCAGGGCGAAGGTTTCAATACCGGCGAAGCTGCATGGTTTATAAGAGTAGGTGGTTGCGATGTGGGTTGCCAGTGGTGCGATGTGAAAGAATCGTGGAATCCTGAATTGCACCCGCTGACACTTACTGACCAAATTGTGGAACATGCCGCCGCTCAGCCATCAAAGGCTGTGGTTGTAACAGGTGGCGAGCCCTCGATGTACAACCTCGATTACCTCTGCCAAGAACTTAAAAAGCACAATATAAAAACCTATCTCGAAACCTCGGGGGCTTACCCTTTAACCGGCGAATGGGACTGGATTTGTTTGTCACCAAAAAAAAATATGGCACCGGTTGGCGATATCACCCAAAAAGCACACGAGCTTAAAGTGATTATTTTTAATGATAGCGACATTGCCTGGGCCGAAAAATTTGCTGAACAAGTGCATGATGGTTGTATGCTTTATCTACAGCCCGAATGGAGCAGGGCAAAATATAATACACCTGTTATTATTGAGTATGTTAAAAAGAATCCCAAATGGAAAATCTCACTCCAGTCGCATAAATTCATGCACATTCCATAATCTCAGAATTCCTGCAATTATTTTGTTAAAGAAGGGTTATTGTTTTCAAAGCATTTAATTTAATCGTTTGATGGGCACTCCTCTCAACATATTTAAAACCCTGTTGATACTCACGCTATTCGCGTTTTTTGCAGTAAATCTTAATGCCCAGGAATTCTCTACCAATTCGGCGAAAGCCATAAAATTATACAGGCAGGGACAACATAATTATAACCTGGTGTATTTGGAAGATGCAGAAAAGGATTTGATGAAAGCCATTGCCGTTGACGAAGAATTTCTTGAAGCTTACATGCTTTTGGGTGATGTGTATAAATCGTTAGGCAAAAAAGCACGAGCCATCCGGATTTACCGGGAAGTGATTAAAATTGACGATAAAAAGTACCCGGAAGTTTATTTCTTTTCAGGATTATTGTTTTTTGAAAATCAGGATTATTCAACAGCAATCAACCATTTTGATAAATATTTAGATGGTGACAATTTACAAGCGGGCAGGGTTAACGATGCAAGCTTTTATAAGGCCTGTGCTGTTTTTGCAATGGATGCGATTGCTAACCCGGTTCTTTTTTCCCCGGTTAATGTTGGTAAAAATGTTAATACATCAAATGATGAATATATTAACGCGGTTAAGGCCGATGGCCTGACGCTCTATTTTACAGGACGAAATAGTATGGGAAATGGAATTCCCGGTGGTGATGATTTTTATTACTCCATAAAACCAAGTGATACATCAAATTGGCAAGCATCAAAAAAGTTGGGAGCTCCAATAAATACCTCGGGCGATGAAGGCGCTTTAACCATCAGTCCTGACGGCAGGTATTTACTGTTCGCGGGCTGTCAGTGGGACGATGGATTCGGTAGTTGTGATATTTATGCTTCAAAGTTTTCGGGAAACAAAGCAGGAACGCCGGTAAATCTTGGTGCAGTTATTAATTCGGGATCATGGGAATCGCAGCCTTCCCTGGCCTCAGATGGCAGAACGCTTTATTTTGCCAGCGCCAGGGGCGGAGGTAAAGGCAAATCCGACCTTTGGAAAAGTTATCTCGGGGATGATGGCCTATGGTCGAAACCTGAAAACCTTGGAGATACAATAAATACATCAGGATCGGAGATGGCGCCATTTATCCATCCCGATGGGCAAACACTTTATTTTTCTTCCGACAGGCATGTGGGGATGGGTGGCATTGATTTGTTTATGTCGCGCCTTGATAGTTCAGGTAATTGGTCTAAGCCTCTCAATCTTGGTTTTCCATTGAATACTTTTGCCGATGAAATTAATATTGTGGTTGATGCTGCAGGCGAAAAAGCCTTTATCTCTGCCAATCAGCTTGGCGGGTTTGGAGGCTATGATATTTTCGAATTCAAGCTTTATGATCAAATCCGTCCAATACCTTCAACTTACATGAAAGGAGTAATTGTTGATGCAATTAGTAAAATGCCTGTTGAGGCTTATTTTAGCCTGATCGATCTGAAGTCAAAGCTTGAGGTTGTAAGATCGTTTTCTGATGAAAATACCGGCGAATTTCTTGTATGTATCCCAACCGATCGCGAATACGCACTCAATGTTTCAAAAGTGAATTATTTGTTTTATTCCGAAAATTTTTCCCTTACGGGGATAAAAACTGATGTAGAACCCTACCTTATTAATATTGAACTCAATCCAATTTCCGCAGGCGAAAGTATTGTATTGCGCAATGTATTTTTTGATAGCGGAGAATATGAATTAAAGGATGAATCGCGTGTGGAACTGGGTAAGCTTATTGAATTTTTAAAAAGTAATCAAGCTATCAGGATAGAAATTCGTGGCCACACTGATAATGTGGGAACAGAATCATTTAACCTTACACTTTCAGAAAAAAGAGCCCGGGCGGTTTATACCTATCTTATCATGCATGGCATTAACAAAAACAGACTTGAATTTCGTGGCTATGGTTTTTCAATTCCTTTATCAGGAAATGAATCGGTAAAAGGCCGTGCTTTGAATCGCCGCACAGAAGTAAAAATACTTGAAGTGGGCGAATAGTATATTTTAATTTGTATGTATTTTTCACGACACTTGATTTACTTTAAAGAAGGATTTCTGAAATAATTACTCCTTTACAATTTTTTAAACTCCTATATCGTAAATGTGTTTTCAAATATATTATCTTTGCGCCCAATTTTGAATTTGAGAAATAACAATATGATCAACATAACATTACCTGATAATAGTGTAAAGCAATTTGAGGCAGGGGTAACCGGCCTTGATATTGCAAAGAGTATTAGTGAGGGGCTTGCAAGAATGGTGCTTTCTGCAAAAGTAAATGGTGAGGTTTGGGATGCAACACGTCCAATCACTGCTGATGCCAAAGTTCAATTACTTACCTGGAGGGACAAGGAAGGACAATCAACCCTTTGGCACTCCTCAGCACATATAATGGCCGAAGCCATCGAAGCTTTGTACCCGGGTGCTAAATTCGGTATTGGTCCCGATATCGAAAAAGGATTTTATTATGATGTTGATACCGGCGAAAAAGTGATTACCGATGCTGATCTTTCAAAGATAGAGCAAAAGATGAAGGAATTTGCCAAGCAAAAGCAAACCTTCAAGCGCCGCAGTGTTTCCAAGAGCGAAGCGCTCGAATATTTTACAAAAAAAGGTGATGAGTATAAACTCGAATTGATTAATGAACTTGAAGATGGGCAAATCACCTTTTATGAATCAGGGAATTTTACCGACCTGTGTCGTGGCCCTCATATTCCCCACACTGGTTTTATCAAGGCATTAAAGCTTACCAGCATTGCCGGTGCTTATTGGCGTGGTGATGAGAAGCGTAAGCAGCTTACCAGGATTTACGGAATTACTTTCCCAAAAAATGCAGAACTTGAAGAATACCTGCATTTTCTCGAAGAAGCTAAAAAACGCGACCACCGCCGTTTGGGAAAAGATCTTGAAATATTTACCTTTTCACAAAAAGTTGGTGCCGGTTTGCCCTTGTGGTTGCCCAAAGGCGCTGAGCTTAGAGAACACCTTGAAACTTTTTTGAAGAAAGTACAAAAAGAAGCCGGATATGTTCCGGTAATCACACCTCATATTGGAAATGTTGAATTGTATAAAATTTCAGGCCATTATCAAAAGTATGGCACTGAATCATTCAGGCCTATCACCACACCGGTTGAAGGCGAGGAGTTTTTCCTTAAACCCATGAATTGCCCGCATCACTGCGAAATTTACAAACACAAACCCCATTCATACAAAGAACTTCCTATTCGCTATGCTGAGTTTGGAACTGTTTACCGTTATGAGCAAAGCGGAGAGTTGCATGGATTGACCAGGGTTAGAGGTTTTACACAAGATGATGCCCATATTTTTTGCACCCCTGATCAGGTAAAAGATGAGTTTAAAGAAGTGATAAAAATCGTGATGAAGATTTTTAAGGCGCTTGATTTTGATAATTTTGTAACCCAAATTTCATTACGCGACCCCAACAATAATGAAAAATATATCGGGAGTGATGAAAACTGGGAAAAGGCGGAAAGGGCTATTTTAGAAGTTGCCGAAGAATCAGGTTTAGAAACTACGATTGAATATGGTGAGGCTGCATTTTACGGACCCAAAATGGATTTTATGGTTAAGGATGCCCTGGGCAGAAGCTGGCAACTTGGAACCATCCAGGTTGATTATAATCTTCCTGATCGTTTTGAACTCGAGTACGTGGGTAGCGACAACGAAAAGCACCGTCCGGTAATGATTCACCGCGCTCCTTTTGGATCGATGGAAAGGTTTGTTGCCGTTCTAATTGAGCACTGTGCAGGGAAATTCCCGCTCTGGCTTGCACCCGATCAGGCTATCATACTGCCAATCAGTGAAAAATATAATGCTTATGCTGAAAAAGTTCTATCTTTGCTAAAAAATTTGGATATTCGCGCCGAAATTGATGACCGCAGTGAGAAAACCGGCAAGAAAATTCGCGATGCAGAAATGAAGCGAATTCCTTATATGATCATTGTTGGCGAGAAAGAAGAGGGCGATGAAACCATATCAGTGAGAAAACAAGGCGAAGGTGATTTAGGCTCATTTAGCGTTGTAAGTTTCGCAGAACTGATCAACAGTGAAATTGAAAAATTGATTTCGAAAGGATAATTTTCAAAGCCTGGAAAAAAATTCAGGTTTTATTACAAACAAAATATAGGAGACAGAATTATAGCTACGCCATTTAAAAGCAGATTTTCCGGTAGAAGGCCCATTAGAAGGCAAAAGGAAAACCCACACAAAACAAATAATGAAATCAGAGCGCCTCACGTGCGGGTTGTCGGCGAAAACGTTGAACAAGGGATATTCAACATTAAAGAAGCGTTGGAAATCGCACAGCAGCTTGAACTTGATCTGGTAGAAATATCACCCTCGGCAAATCCTCCGGTTTGCAGGGTGATCGACTACAAAAAGTTTCTATACGATCAAAAGAAAAAACAAAAGGAGATTAAAGCCAAGTCGGCCAAGGTTACTGTTAAAGAAATACGATTAGGCCCCAATACCGATGAGCATGATTTTAATTTTAAATTGAATCATGCAAAAAAATTTCTCGAAGAAGGGTGTAAAGTAAAAGTTGACGTGTTTTTTAAAGGACGATCAATTATTTACAAAGATAAAGGCGAAATTATATTATTGAAGTTTGCCCAGGAATTGGAAGAGGTAGGAAAAGTAGAAAGATTGCCTAAACTTGAAGGCAAAAGGATGATCATGATCATCGCACCAAAGAAATAGTTTTTATAATTCATTATACATTCATTAATTTAAACACTTTTAGTAATGCCGAAGATGAAGACGAAGGCCAGCGCTAAAAAAAGGTTCACCTTTACAGGCACAGGCAAAATCAAAAGGAGACATGCTTACAAAAGTCACATTCTGACAAAAAAATCGAAAAAGCGTAAACGTAACCTCGGTTATTTTTCTATAGTTGAAAAAGCAGATGTGGGTAATGTTAAAGCAATGCTCGTTAAGTAAAATTAATTAAATTGTTAACTTGCGTTTAGCAGAAAAGTTCCCGGGGTGCGGGACGCTAACGTAAAAAAAGAAAAAGTAAAATGCCAAGATCAGTAAATGCAGTTGCATCAAGAGCCCGGAGAAAAAAAATACTCAAGAGAGTAAAAGGACAATTCGGGCGCAGAAAAAATGTTTGGACGGTGGCCAAAAACGGATACGAAAAAGGCCAACAGTATGCATACCGTGACAGACGCAATAAAAAAAGAAGCTTCAGGGGACTGTGGATTCAAAGAATTAACGCCGGGGTAAGGCAGTTTGGCTTGTCGTATTCCGTTTTTATGGGCTTGCTCCACAAAAACAACATTGAGTTGAACCGCAAAGTTTTGGCCGACCTCGCCATGAATCATCCCGAAGCTTTCAAAGCTGTGGTTGATGCAGTAAAAGAATAGATTAAAATTTTTCTATGATAAAAAAAGCAGCCGCGAGAAATCGTAGCTGCTTTTTTGTTTTTAGTATCTTATCTCTAATATTCTGCCATTTTTTGGCAGAATATTAGAGATAAGATACCCAAGCAAAATTTAAAATGCATTGTTGTTAATATGAAAGGAAGATAAATAATAAAGCTCTTAATTGCAAAATATGCATTTATAAATTTTGCCGACTAACTTGGACAAACCAAAACAGGAATACACCATAAATTTTACATGATCACCTTGTTTGGTTTTGGCTTGTCCAAGTTAGGATGATGCCTGTTATTTTTGGTTCTACTGCGAATTTAGTGGAAAGTAAAATATTAACCATGAGTAATAAAACAGATTACCGCCTTGCCAGCCTTGCCGGCCAGGCAGGCTCGCCTCGCTTGCCTCGCTGGCGAAGCGGGCTGTGAAGCGGGTCATCGGTGCAAGCAATGGTGTTGGTAAGGTAGGTCTCCGTCCCCGAAGGGTCAGCGATTTTTTACTGCTTGTTTGCATTAGTAATGTAGTTGT
>CAZQIV010000168.1:0-12767 GCA_964593705.1 uncultured Lentimicrobiaceae bacterium
CATCAATTTAATCCACAACCTAAAGGATGTGGAAATTGATATTTCAAAAAAAACTTACTTTAAAGACCGACACTAAGTTGGGTCTGCTGAAAAACTTAGAATATTAAAAGCACGGAGTTTTGCAGGAAATCATTAAAAAACATGAGGTATGAAAGCAATCAGGAATTTGCTTCTGTTTATCGGTTTTGGCCTGCTGGTTATTTCGTTGTTTGGATGGTATTCCGGATTTTATACAGGCGTAAGCATTGAGGTCAGGGAACTTGGGCCAATTTATGCTGTTTATGAAGACCATGTAGGCGAATACAGCGAAACAGGTCAAATCAAGGAAAAGTTGTTTGGTATGCTTTGGGATGATGGAATTGACAATTATAAGGATTTTGGAATTTATTATGACGATCCCGGAAAAACCAGGACCGGGGAAATGAGGTGTAAAGTTGGCTGTGTTATAGAGCAAAATCAGGTAGCTGAATTGGATCAGGTAATGGATAAGTACAATCTTTTTATTCTTGACCGTCAAAAGGTAGCGGTAATTGAGTATCCATACATTAATTTGTTTTCGCTCTATGTTGGAATTTATAAAAGCTATCCTAAGTTAAGGGAATATGCTGCTGCCAATAGTTACCTTGATGCCCCAATTATCGAGATTCTTGATGAATCAAAGGATATTCAATTTATTTTACCCCTTGTGGAAAGGGAATAATTTATATCGAAATTTATAATAGCAATAATTAGACTAAAGGATTATGGCTCAAAATGTATCAACAGCCATTGTGCGCGAAAAGGTTGTGCTGGTTGGCATAATCACTGCCAAAGACGATGAATCCAGAATTGACGAATATCTTGATGAGTTGGCATTTTTGGTTGAGACCGCGGGTGGTATCCCGCTTGGGCGGTTTAAGCAAAAGCTTGCCAATCCTGATCCACGCACCTTTATCGGCTCGGGAAAACTTAATGAAGTAGCAGCTTATGTTAAAGCCGAAAAGGTTGACCTGATCGTTTTTGATGATGAACTCAGTGGATCGCAAATCAAAAATATTGAGAAAATATTAGAGATACGAGTGCTTGATCGTACCGGGCTTATTCTGGATATTTTTGCCCTAAGGGCACGAACAGCACACGCGAAAACCCAGGTTGAACTGGCACAATACGAATATTTGCTCCCACGACTTACGCGTATGTGGACACACCTTGAGCGGCAGCGTGGTGGAATCGGGATGCGTGGGCCTGGTGAAACCGAGATTGAAACCGACCGCCGGATTATCCGCGATAAAATTGCTTTGCTCAAGAAAAAGATGGAATTGATCGACAAACAAATGTCGGTTCAGCGTAAAGGCAGGGGCAGCATGATTCGGGTGGCGCTGGTTGGCTATACCAATGTTGGCAAATCTACCATCATGAACCAACTTGCCAAAGCAGAAGTATTTGCCGAAAACAAACTTTTTGCTACCCTCGATACTACAGTTAGAAAGGTAGTAATCGAAAATCTCCCTTTTCTGCTTTCCGATACTGTTGGGTTTATCCGCAAACTTCCCCACGGCTTAGTGGAATCTTTTAAATCAACGCTTGATGAGGTGAGGGAAGCCGACCTCCTGCTTCATGTGGTTGATATTTCCCATCCCGAATTTGAGGAGCAAATTCATATCGTGAATGAAACACTAAACGAAATTGAAAGTTCAGGAAAGCCAACAATAATGGTTTTCAACAAAGTGGATGCCTACACCTGGATCGAAAAAGAAGAGGATGATCTTAGCGAAGCAACAAAAGAAAATGTAACACTTGAAGAACTTAAAAACTCGTGGATGGCCAAAAATAATGACCCTGCCATTTTTATCTCGGCGAAGCATAAGGATAATTGGGACGACTTTAGGGATTTGATTTATGAAAAAGTAAAAGCGATTCACATCAAACGATATCCTTACAATGACTTTTTGTATCAAGATGATTTTGAATAATAATCTTTCTGCTTCAACAAGCGGAAGAATACTTTAAAACAACGGTATGAAAAAAGTTCATTTATATTTGCTCTCCCTTTTATCCGGGCTAATCCTCAGCCTTGCATGGCCAATGTACGGATTCCCGTTTTTGCTTTTTATTGGATTTATCCCCTTGCTTTTTATCATCGACCACCTTGACGAGTACAAGCACAATTTCCATAAATACAGCATCTTCCAGTATAGCTATATTGCTTTTTTTACCTGGAATTTATTGACCACCTGGTGGATTTGGAATTCTACTATATTTGGAGCTATCATGGCCGTACTACTCAATTCCTTATTCATGGCCATTGTTTTTACCGTTTATCATTTGAGCAGGCAAACGTTTTTAAAAAAATCCGGCGCCATTTATCTCCTGGTTTTTTATTGGATTAGTTTTGAATATTTGCATCTCGACTGGGACTTGTCGTGGCCCTGGCTAAATTTGGGCAATGGATTTGCAATGTTTACAAAGTGGGTGCAGTGGTACGAATACACAGGTGTGTTTGGTGGCTCGCTCTGGGTGCTGGTGATGAATTTCTTTATTTATAAAATCATTAAAAACTATTTAGATAAATCTCCCAAACAAAAGATTATCTGGAGTATCGCGCGGGCTGCAATTACCCTGGTTGTTCCTTTGATCATTTCCATAATCATGTACAACAATTACAGCGAAAAGGGCGAAGTTGCAGAAGTTGTTGTTGTCCAGCCCAACGTTGATCCCTGGAATGAGCAATACGTTCTCCCACCAAGTAAGATTATTGCCAGGAATATCGACCTTGCCGATTCGTTGGTTACTGATGAAACTGATTTTGTGGTTAGCCCCGAATCAGCAATGCAGGATGATATCTGGCTTACCTCCATCGAAAATTCACCCTCGGTTAAGCAAATTCGGAAATTCTTAGTAAAGCATCCCAAGTCCAATTTTGTGATTGGGGCTTCCACCTTTAGATTATTTAATGAAAATGAGACTTTGACCAACACGGCACGGAAATTTTCGGATGTGGAAAAATATTACGAAGCATTCAATACTGCGCTATTTTTTAATCAGGATAAAGTGGTGGGGATTTATCATAAATCCAAACTTGTTCCCGGCCCTGAAAAGATGCCTTTCCAACACTTACTCAAGCCCATTCAAAACCTTGCTTTCGACCTGGGGGGAACTGTGGGTAGTCTTGGATATTCCGAAAATCGTGAGGTATTTACTTCAAATGATGGGAAGTTTAAAGCAGCGCCCATTATATGTTACGAATCCATTTACGGTGATTATGTGAACGGTTTCGTGAGGAACGGGGCCAACCTTTTGTTAATTATCACCAACGATGGCTGGTGGGGCAATACTGCCGGGCATCGTCAGCATTTTTCTTTTGCAAAACTAAGAGCTGTTGAAACGCGCAGGCCATTGGCGAGATCAGCAAATACAGGAATTTCAGCATTTATCGATCAGCGTGGCGAGGTAATTGAAAAAACCGAATATTGGAAAGCGGCAGTGATAAAGGCAAAATTACATACCAATGATGAGTTTACTTTTTATGTGATTTATGGAGATTATATTGGCCGGATAAGCACATTTATAACTATAATGATGCTCTTGATTTCTATTTCTATATCACTAACCATTCGAAAAAATCAAAGTAGGGATATGACTTTTTCAAAAATATAAAACCCCTGCAAGTTTATGTTTGCAGGGGTTTTCAATTAAATGATTTAATGAAAATTATCTTCTGGTAAGTTAAATTTTTTCAAAGTTCATTTGTTTAAATACTTTTGCGGATTTTTTGACAAAGAGCTTAAATGTATCGTTAATAGCTTGTTTGAAAGTATTAAGATTAATTATTTGAATGTCGTATGTTATTTAGCAGTTTAATTTTCCTGTTCATTTTCTTACCTCTTCTTATTCTGGTTTATTATGTTTTACCAAAGACATTCAGAAATTACATCTTACTCCTTTTTAGTATAGTTTTTTATGCCTGGGGTGGTGTCAGTTATACTATAATCCTAATAACTTCAATTGCGATAAACTATTTTCTTGTAAAACAATTAGAACGAAACATAAAGCCCAAAAAGAAATGGTTAATTACTGGTTTAGTTTTTAATACGCTTGTTATAGTTGTTTTTAAATACCTCGATTTTATCATTGGGAATATTAATGTACTCGGGATTTCTTTTTTTAACAGTTTTGAGGAAATTCCTTTAATGAAAATTGTTCTGCCAATAGGGATTTCATTTTTCACCTTCCAGCAAATGTCCCTTTTGTGGGATGTGTATAGAGATCAAAATTTGAGAAAAACAAGTTTCCCGGATGTTGCACTCTATATTAGTTTGTTTCCTCAACTTATTGCCGGCCCAATTGTAAGGTATCATGATATTGTTGATCAAATAAAGAATCGGGATGAAACAGTTGACCTGTTCCGATCAGGAGTTCAAAGGTTTTTAGTTGGTTTGTTCAAAAAAATCATTATCGCTAATTCGAGTGGTGAAATAGCAGATACCATAATGGCCAGTCCAATTGATAACATAAATACACCAATAGCATGGCTGGGGATTATTGCGTATTCGTTTCAGATTTATTTTGATTTCTCCGGGTATTCCGACATGGCTATTGGTCTTTGTCGAATGTTTGGATTTAGAATTTTAGAGAACTTCAATTTCCCATACATCTCTCAAAGTATTCAGGAATTTTGGAGGCGTTGGCATATTTCCCTTTCAACATGGTTCAAAGATTATGTGTACATACCATTAGGAGGTAACAGAAATGGTTCCGTTAAAACATATTACAATTTATTAATAGTGTTCCTTCTAACCGGAATATGGCATGGGGCAACATGGAGTTTTGTGCTGTGGGGCTTATTTCATGGTTTATTTTTAGTAGTAGAAAGATTAGGTCTGAAAAAAATCTTAAACAAGCTTCCGAAAATAATAAGATGGAGTTACACCATTTTTGTTGTTATGATCGGGTGGGTACTCTTCCGGATAGAACAACTGCCTGATGCTTTAAGTTATATCGGAAAATTGTTTGGAGCCGGAGAGGTTAATAATTTCCATTTAGTTTCATATTTAAATAGAGAACGTGTTATCATTTTAATTTTAGCCACACTTTTTAGTTCTACCATTTTCCTTAAAATTAGATCGTTACTTATTAAATATAAAATTCAAAATACAATTCTTTTTAAAATAGGTGTCGATTTTGCCTTAATCTGTATGTTTATTTATTCGGTTATGTATATTAACTCAGGGTCATACAATCCATTTATCTATTTTCGTTTTTAAAGATGAAAAAAATACAAACGCTATTAAAATTTCAATTGCCGGTAGTTTTTATTTTACTGCTTATTTTACCCTTTTTAAATAGTGAGGTGGGAATTTGGACATTTGAAAGGATAGATGAAAATAGGCGATTTCAAGATTCTTTAAGCCTCGACATTAACAGATTAGATTCTTTTCCAAAAGAGGCTGATGCATATTTAAATGATAATTTTTCGTTTAGAACGCCACTACTCGATTTGTATCATAGAATTAAATTTTCGTATTTTAAAATTTCACCGTACCCCGATAGATCGATTGTAGGAAAAGATGGTTGGTTTTTTATAGCTGGTAGGGAAAAAGAAATCTACGAAGGGAATCTGAATTATTCACAGGCAGCTTTAAATTCTTTTTTAGTTGAATGGAAGTACAGAAAAACATACTTAGACTCCCTGAATATTAAAACTTATTGGATAATTGCCCCGTTCAAACATTATGTTTACAGTGAATATATGCCATTTAACATTTATCATTCTAAAATAAGAAGAGTAGATCAAATAAAAGAATACTTTAAAAAAGAACTGCCCGATTTAATTTTAGATCTGCTTCCTTTATTGAAAGAAAATAAAGATTCTTGTAAATTGTATTATAAATTAGATAATCATTGGAACTCCCACTCAGCCTACCTGGTTACAAAAGGATTATTGGAAAAAATAAGAACAGATTTTCCAAATGATACAGTACCTGACATTCCTCCTTTTGTTTGGGAAGAGAAAGAAGTTAATTCAGGATTTCATTACAACGTCATAGGCATTAAGGAATTAAGTGAAATCAAACAAACGCCTGTTATGAAGAACCTCAATTCGATAAAGGTAGAAAAATATGGATTTAAATTTAACGGGGAGTTTGGATATGCTGACGAATATGAAATAAGATACCTAAACAAAAAATTGAAATCGGGACTTAAGATACTGATTATTAGAGATTCATTTGCCGGTGTACTTATTCCGTTCATCAGAGAAGAATTTAAAGAAAGCGTTTTCATTTGGGATAAGTGGCAATATGGATTGAATAAGCAAATTATTGAGGTTGTCAAACCTGATGTTGTGGTATTTTTAGGGCTTGAAACCCATATAGATAACCTACTTAAGGACTATAAATAAAATATTATAAAGTGATATAACCCATAGTCTCAGTATATTGATAGCAACGCCGGTTAAAATAGCCAATATGTTTGTAATTTAAAAAAAGTTCCGGGAGCGATGCTAACTTAGCTCCTGAAATTAAAAAATTATAAAAACAATGACAAATTTATTCAATTCGATTTTAGTGGCAGGATAAGCACATTTATCACCATTATGATGCTGTTGATTTCTATTTCGCTTTCATTATCGAAAAGGCGGAATTTGGGACGGTAGAAGATAAACCCAAATATAAAACTTTCACTCCTAACCGCTTCAATTCGTTTTCTGACCAGGTATGGTTTTTTTTCGAATTCAACATATTCAGTTAATTCAGATTTTAAATGTCTTTTTTTGACCGTGTTTAGAAATCTGCATTTAGAATAAGGGCTATCCCGTCCCGATAATTATCGGGAGTTATCGGGATTGAACAACCGGGAAAATGAGAATTTGGTCAACCTAACTCACGGGTCTTTATGCCGAAATTGCGAAATCTAATTTCACCAGTTCCCTTTGCCTGTAAGCCAATATATCCATCGAACAGCCCTTCATCTCTGGTATCGGCTGTTAATGTATCATTTATCCACACCTGGATGTGGTCTTTTTCGGCTTTAATCCTAAAGGTGTTCCACTTATTAATTGTCTCCACATAAGCCAAAGGAATCGTCCTTGTTACAATTGCACCCGTCCTGTTATCCTGATCCGGATGTAAATCCCAAATGTTCAGCTCATAACAATCCGAGGGGTTGACATCTTTATCTTTGCAGCGAATAAATACCCCTGAATTTATCGTACTATCGGGTTTAAACTCCACCTCCAAAATAAAATCTTTATACGATTGCCTGGTCATCACGAAACCAGCTCCGTCTGTGATTTTCCCTATCAACTCATTGTTGGAAAAATTCCAATTGGCATCGCCGTAAGCATCCCAATCTTTGGGGTTTTCCTGAAATAGTGTTTGCGATTGATTACAGGAAATTATTATGAAAAGGACAATTACACCAATGACCGAATGAATTCTTAGCTTTTTCATATTTAGTAAAGTATATCAAGCTTATGCTGCGCTTCCACCTTAATCTCTCCTGACTGAATAAGCGTGTTATTGCTATGATGATTATTCTTTTCGCCCCATAATAAGGCAAGCAATTTTACCGGGTTGTTACGGAAGGTATTGCCCGAAATGTTTACGTTGATAATGCCCGGTGTTTTTATTAAAACGCCACTTTTTTCTATCCTGCCACAACCTACAAAGCTGGAGTTCGATATTGTCAAACATCCCCCAATAGTGGATTCGTCGTACCCGCCCCGGTAAAAATTAATCACGTTGCGCTGCACATTGATGAACTCACATTGTTCAAAGCTTACCATCCCGGCGTTGTAGTCGCCCTTTTCGTCAGCAGCCAAAACGAATCCATTTTCACAGTTTTTGATGGTAGTATTGCTGATGCTGATAGAATCGGCAAAAGAACCTTTGGAAGCTTTAAGCACGTACTCAAAATCCTCGATCACACAATTGTCGATGAACAGGTAGTATGCCGAAGACATGTAAGCGGGCAGGGGAGCAAATGCTAACTGATTATTTTGACCCTTTAAGGAAAGGTTCTCCAGTTTGATGATCCCCTTTGGGTTCATTTCAAAGGCAGGTGTATTTTCCCCACCGGTGAATACAAGTTGTACTTTGTTTTCTCCTTTGGAGCGGATGGTAATTTGTTTGTCAATTGTGAGTGAGGCACCAATGGTATATACCTCATCGCTTAACTCAACAATATCGCCGGGATTGGCCTGAGCAATGGTTTTCGCCAACTCGCCTTGTGCCGATGAAGCACTAAGAATGTTGGGATTAATGGCAACTTTCTCGGTTGAGAACCAATTTGGCCCGTATTTTTTCTTGTCGATTTTAAATTTTTCCGCTGCCGCCAGTTGGGTAATTGCGCCGACCCTGTTTATTTCCGCTCTTGAGGAACCAAAGAGGTCTTGTTCAATTTTACCAAAATCATAACCTACGAACACATTATTCAGGCTACCGTTTTGTGCATCATCGGGGGCAAACAACCATTCATTTACCTGCTTCATTTTTATTTGCTCGTTTTGGAGCACTCCAAATTCTGAATATTCACTGCCGTTATTGTCGATGATATTACTCCTGAATAGTATGCCATCAATGCTATCATGAATGACTACCGGCGACTCATCTGCTTGTGTGTTATAAATTAGATTATTGGCAATGGTTGTGCGGATAGGGGGTAATGACCGGATCTCACTTGCCGGAAGCACGTTGGCGCTTGCCCTGTTCTGTCCAATACCTATCTGCCAGGGCGATTGGCAATCCACCCAGGTATTGTACGCGATAACCGCATCTGTTACTTGTTTATATCGATTTAAAATGGAATACGGAATTCCGTTCATGATGGCAAGGGCACCCCTGAATTCTTCTCCCTTTATTTTGTAGAAATAATTATTGGTAATCCAGTGTCCTGTGTTCACAATCCTTACGCCACCATAGAAATCGGATTCGTCCCCACCAATGAAAATATTGCCGTCAACAGTACCATAATTGGCGTGCCTCAATACCAGGGATCCCTCACACTTGTAGAAAATATTGTTCCTAAAAATATTGAAATCGGCTTTATCAGAGACTATTTCAACCTCCCCGTTACAAGCTTCAAAATAGTTATTTGAAACATTCACATAACCGGGTGTCATCTGCGGGTTACCAATGCGTACGGTTTCCGCCCTGGGGCCGCCTTTTCTGGGGCGTGGACCAAAGTAATTATATACAATCTGGTGGTGATTGTTGGTGTTCTCGTTTCCATCGTGATAAACCATCAAGGTGTTTCCATCGTTTGATTTTCCGGCTATGTAACAATGGTCCATTTGGTTGTGCTTGCCATAGAATTCAATCCACCTATCGCTCATTAAACGACTTGGCTGTGTAAAATCTTCTATTACACAACTTGTTACCCTGCAATTATTGGCAACACTGTCTGCCCCAATCTTGTATCGTATAATTCCACTGGATGGTGTATAGCCGTTACGGAAGTACAAGCCTTCAACTAATAAATATTCACCCCCCAGATGAAGGTAAGATTGCCCTTCAATAAACACTTCCCCAGGAGTTTCGGCTCGAAGTGTGATGGGGTGTTCCACTGTCCCTATACCAAAAAACTTGATTTGGACATCCTTCCAAACGCCATTTACCATTATGATTTCGGTTCCCGGTTGGGCATTTGAGATTGCCTCGCTCAAGGCATTGGCATTTGAAACCAGTACCCCTGTATTGGATTCTTTTTGTTGACAACTGGTCAGAATGGTAATTGCTGTAAATAATAAAAGTAAGTGCTTCATATTTTTAATGTTATTGAGTTCGTTTGTATTTCAAATTAAACAGTTTTTATAGATAGATCTGAATTAATCTGATACTTTATTAGAAAAGGCCCTTAATCTTCTATCCATAGTTGCTGAATGGCTGCCAGGTCCATTTTCATGGCATCAAAAACAACTTTTTGATCAACGGTAATTTCGTAGTACCCTTTATCGGCTCCGCCTAAAGGATACTCAAGGTGTAAGCTCACCGGAGGATTCATGTTTAAGCTTTTTAAAAGTTTGAAATACGCATTAAAGTCAACCATCCCTTCGCCGATGGGTACATTCACGATCTGCCATTTGCCATCTACCTTTCCCCATTTGAAATCTTTAAGTACTATGGTTTTGATATGAGGCTTAAGCAGTTTAACACCATTTGGCCACGACTGTCCCCCCTCTGCCACAGCATGCCGGATGTCGTATTGTACACCGAAGAATTTCGGGTTGGCGGTTTCCAATATTTTTTTCACTTCCCACACAGATGCTCCAATGCTGGTCCCCGAGTGATTTTGATAGCAGCCTACAATGTTCTGCTCTTTGTTGTAATCGGCTAACTGACGGATTTTCTCTTGATAAAAGTCCAGAGATTCCTCGAGCGACAAATCTTTTTTGTATTTAAACCAGTTGCTTCTATAGAATTTCACATCTTCGGCCGCCGCAGTTTGAATAACGTCAATATCCAATGGGTTAGCTACATCGGAGACTGCCGTGGTGATCATTTCACAAGAAAGCCCAGCGTTCCTGATTTCCATAATGGCTTTAGGAAGATCTCGTTTTACATTTTCTGGAAGCACATGCCCCTTCGGACGAACAGTTAAGTCCAATCCGTCAAATCCAAGCTCGGCAGCTAAATGAGCTGCATCCTTAAAATCTAAAAACTGTAAGTGCTTGGAAAATAAGTGAACCTTCAAAGGCTCATTTGTTTGATCTGGCATAAATCCGTAGAAAGGTGATGATAGAATGGGTGCAATAACGGCTGCTGCTCCTGCATGTTTTAAGAATTTTCTTCGTGAAATTTTCATAATGCTTAAATTTTGTTTTGAAACCGGGCAACTGCACGAATTAATACTTGAGTTGTTTGTACTCCTCTGATTGTATTTACCCTAAATTTCATCCGATCGGTCATTTAAAAAATCAATATCCAGCCATAGTAAATGGCTAAACATGACAGGAAAAAGATTCCTGCAAAAGTTAATAATTGTAATCCTTTTTTAGGTCGATCTTGTTCAGGAAGGTCATTGCTCATTACATTCTTTAAGTTCAAATATCCAACGATAGGCGCCAGGACAAATGAAATAACGGTTGCAACGGCAAGTATCAATCCCATATTTCCACCCAGTGCAAAAAGTACAATTATGCTGACAATAGCCAGAAGAATCACCCCTGCCGCGTAGTACTTTCTTTCGGTAGTATAGTTATCCTTACCGGCAAGTTTTGCAATAATATCAATGCTTACCCTCGTGATGGCATCGTGGTTGGTGAGGCAGGTACTATACATGGTGGCAAAGGCAGACACGGCAATGAAAATGTATGCCCAGCTTCCAATGTGAACGGTAAAGAGTTGCACCACCTGATCGGCAAAGGTTACTGCATTGCCACTTAGCTCCGTGCCGGAGCCGTAAAGTGTCATGTAACCGATGGTGAGAAAGAAAATAGCAAGTATGGCGGTTAACAGGTAGCCAAAATTGAATTCCTGGAGAGCCTCTTTCAGTGGAGGTTTTTCCTTATTGAGCTTATATTTTTCAACGCTCCAGAGGCTTAGCCAGCTACTGGTTTCAACGGCAGTAGGCATCCACCCAATCAGTGTGATAAGAAATAAAATGCCTATCTCATCAAAAAACGGAGGAGCTTCAAAGTTGGCTACCGGCGTTATCGGCCCTTTATTGATCACCAGCACTGTAGTGACCAACAAAGCAATAAATAAGGTGGGGATCAAAAATTTTAACGTGGTCTCTAAGAGTTTGTATTTGCCAATAATTAAAATAGTGCTGTTAAAGGCAAACAAACCGACCGCCACTGTAGCAATGGAGACATCCTGGATCCCAAAAATATTTATCAGGAGCCCCGCGGTGATGGCACTGAGCGCGGCAGGACTGGCAAATGTAGTGGCCAGTGTAATAAAGGCGTATAGCCACAAATATCCCCTGCCCCTGTTGCGGTAGCCTTCGATGATGCTTTTCCCCGTAACATTCGTGTATCTTATACCATATTCAAAGAAGGGGGTACTTAAAAAGGTTGGCCAGGATAATTGGTATCACCATCAACCAGCCGTATTGTGCTCCCGCCTTCGTGGTAAGAACCAAATGTGAAGTGCCAATGGCCATACTGGCAAACAAAAGACCAGGACCAAGGTTTTTTAAAACTGTTTTGATTTTATGCATTACGATTGGTTTGTATGTTGCTTAATTTCAAGTTTTTAAATATTGCTTTAACAGTTTGGGTATGTTTAGTGCTGGATTTTATTAATTGATTTTGTTATAACTATATTTTTCCTTTATTTCATGTGCAAAATATGCGCTTTGCGAAGGTGCATTTATCAACCCTTCATACACTTCTTTGGGTACATCAAAATACCGATAAATAGCCCCGTGGTGAAATTCTATTTCTAATATCATCTTTTCCGCATCGTAACCGACTGAGGCGATATTGGAAGAAGCTACCGGTATTCTACGAATAATCTGTATATCTTTCTTAGATAAAGCACTTACCAAATATTTTCCTGATACGTCAGTTACATATTGCTGATTTTTACTCGTTGGCTTATTGGGAATCGTTTGGTTCAACCAGTCAAACTCAATGAGCGGTTTTATATAGTTCTCGAAATTTCGACTGTTATTGTACAACCCTAAATTTTCCAAAATAGATAAACGGCTTTGAGGCTGTTCGCAATAGCTTAACACTTTGAGATAAACAGATTCTAAAAGTTCAAGCAACTTAGGTTCAACTTGGTCTCTATTTAGTGCTTGTCCATAGAGTCGACTTTTTCGATTAGAGGCTATAAAGTTTC
>CAZQIV010000169.1:0-12524 GCA_964593705.1 uncultured Lentimicrobiaceae bacterium
TTAAAAATACCCGGCACTACACAATTAGTATGCCAACCGAATTTGGCGGTTATAGGTGGTCTTCAGCAAAATGTTGAAAATTAATTATGCTTGACAAACATTATGTTTGTCAAGCATAATTATTTATCTTTGCGCTTATGTTTGTAAACAGAGATAAAGAAATAGCCAAAATCAACAATGCCTTGCAAAAGAGCGAATCGCAGCTTATTGTGATATATGGGCGCAGGAGGTGCGGTAAATCTACACTTTTGCGACACGTACTGCCCAAAGATGCTATTTATTTTTCAGCCGACCTAAGGGAATCCTCACTGCAAAGAAAAGCTCTTGCAAATCAAATTGAAGGAGCAATAGGTGGTTTTTCTAAACCCCAATATGCTGATTGGGAAAGTTTACTCATTAATTTAAACAATAGTTTAACCAATCGTACAACGCTTTGCTTAGATGAATTTCCCTATCTCGTTAAAAACAGCCCGGAGTTACCATCAGTAATACAAAAATTTGTTGATCAGAAGCACCAAAACAAACTTCACCTGATTTTATGTGGTTCATCACAACAAATGATGCATAGCCTGGTGCTTGATAGCTCCGCACCACTGTATGGCCGAAGTAATGAAATAATTCGGGTAAAACCCATGAACGTTAAAAACATGAAAGATTACATGTCGGTATCAGCAACGGAGGCGATTGCTGAATATGGGGTTTGGGGCGGCGTACCAAGATATTGGGAAATACGGGTAGGAGCCACTGGTTTTGATGAAGCCATAAAACAAAACCTGCTCGATCAAAATGGGATTCTTTATGAAGAGCCCGAAAGATTGTTTTTGGATGAAATGCGAACCTCAGTTCAGGCCTATTCCATTTTAAGCCTCATTGGCTCAGGTGTGCATCGTTTATCCGAAATTGCCGGTCGGCTTGGTAAACCAGCCACACATTTGGGCAGAATGCTCACTTTTCTTATAAATCAAGGTTACATTAAGCGCGAAATACCCTTTGGCGAATCAGCCAGATCATCCAAAAAAAGCCTTTATAAATTGGCTGACCCGTTTCTAAACTTTTACTTTACCTATTTGATACCTAATAAAAGCAGACTTGAATTTGATTTGATAGATGAAGTTTGGAATGATTTAAAGGGGAATTTCAACATTTATCTTTCGGCTATTTGGGAAGAAATTTGCAGAAACGCCATCCCTTACCTCGAAATCGATGGCAAGCGTTTTAATCCCGGGCAAAGGTGGTGGGGAAACGGATTGGATAAAAAACCCATGGAAATTGATGTTGTGGCCGAATCGGTGGATAAAACCACCTTACTCGTTGGCGAAGTAAAATGGTCGGAAAGTGTTTCGATAGCCGAAATAGAATCGGCTTTAGACAACAAGGTAAGTCGAATCCCTTTTGCGAAAAACAGAAAAGTAATAAAAGCGGTCTTTGTAAAGAATAAAACGCAAAGCTCCACATCGGATGTTAAAATATTTACCCCGGACGAGATTGTAAATGCAATGCCATAGTTTTCGTGTTCATATTACTCGTTATTTTGCTGATTGTAGCTATTTACAATGTCGTTGTAGGTATTGATAAGGAGGTAAATTTTCCAAATCCAATTGTAAAGTTTTCAAAAATCATTATCTTAACTTGTTTCAGAAGAAATGATTTTGAGTTTCCCTGTCACCGTACTCTTACCACAATATTCATCCATCACAATGGAACATTCAGTTGCTTTGTTCGCTTCCGTCTCCTTGGTTTACTTAACGCCCGAAAGACCGCAAACTGGCGGACGTTTCAAGGTTTTTTATATCAAAAAAGGAGTTCCATTGGTTTATTCATTCACTAACCACTTATGACTGTTATCGCTTCGTTCGCTTTTTTCTCTAAAGTCGCTTCGTTCACTTTCTTTTTTCTCTAAAGTCGCTTCGTTCTCTTCGTTCGCTTAGTTCTCTTCGTTCGCCTCCCTCGCTTCGTTCTCTTCGTTCGCTTTATTCTCTAAAGTCGCTTCGTTCGCTTCGTTCGCCTCCTTCGCTTCGTTCTCTTCGTTCGCTTTATTCTCTAAAGTCGCTTCGTTCGCTTAGTTCTCTTCCTTCGCCTCCTTCGCTTCGTTCGCCTCCCTCGCTTCGTTCTCTTTATTCTCTAAAGTCGCTTCGTTCTCCTCGTTCGCTCTATCCCTCTAACCTCCAACCTCTAACCTCTAAATTCTAAATTCTAAATTCTAACATCTTACCTCTAACCTCTATCCTCTATCCTCTCACCTCAGTCCCTCAGCTTCCTTCCTGTTAAACTCAGAAACACCGTTTCAAGGCTAGCCTGATCCACTGCAATATGAGTTATTGAACTGCACGAAGCCGTACATTTTTCGATGAGCATGGGCAAATCTTTTGAAACATTATTTGTGTAAAAAATTAGTCTGTCATCAAAGATATTAATCATATCACCAAATTCAATTTTTAGCTTTTGAGATTCATCATCACTTTTCTTTTCAAAATGAATCACAATATTTTCTTTTGCACCGGTAATTTTCCTGAGTTCTTCAAGTGTTCCACGGGCAATAATTTCGCCATGATCGATAATACCAATCCGGCTGCAAATTTTCTCAACCTCATCCATGTAGTGGGTGGTATAGATAATGGTAACACCCTGTTTTGAAAATTCAGCCAACACATCATAAATCTGGTGTCTGCTTTGTGGATCAACGCCCACGGTTGGCTCATCCATCATTAAAATTTCGGGGTGGTGCAACATGGCAGCGGCAATGTTTATCCTGCGTTTCATCCCACCAGAAAAGGTTTTGATGAGCGAATTTTTTCGATCACCAAGTTCAAATGTTTTTAGTAATTCTTCCGCACGATCGTTGGCTTCGCTTTTTGGGATGCCATATAATCCACCCCAGAAAAGCAGATTTTCCTTGGCTGTTAATTCATTGTACAAGGCCAGCTCCTGTGGAACAATGCCGATGGATTGTTTGCATTTGGCAGCATCTTTTTTCAAATCAAAACCATTGATATGCACTTCGCCGGCATCGGGCTGCAACACTGTACTTAATATGTTGATGGCAGTTGTTTTACCTGCGCCGTTTGGGCCAAGCAATCCAAAAAACTCACCCTCGTTTATTTCAAGATCAATATTTTTTATGGCTTCAATTTTTCCAAAGCTTTTGCGAAGACCCTTGATTTTGATGATTTTTGTACTCATATTCTACAAAGTTATGTAAACATCCTAACTTGGACAAGCCAAAACCAAACAAGGTGATCATGTAAAATTTATGGTGTATTCCTGTTTTGGTTTGTCCAAGTTAGTTAGCAGCATAAATATCGTTAACATGTTAGCATTAGTGGTTTTTTAAGAGCCTAAAGCGAACAAAATCAATAAACCATCAATTTCCGTACATCGATGATTTGATTTTCATCATCAAAAAACTGCAAAAAATAAATTCCGGAAATCATCCTTTCCAGGGATATAATGCAATTCAACCGACCGGACACCTTCAATACTTCTACTTCCCCACCAATACCGTTAGTAAACCTGATTTTGCTAAAAGTATAATCTGGCCAGGAAATAATAACAATACTATTCGCGGGGTTAGGATAAACTGAGATTTCATTTTCTTTTTTAAAAGTCTCTTGCAAAGCTGTGGGGGTAATCCTGCCATTGATATCATATTGCTTAAAAAATTCCCAGATTTTAACTGAAGCATTAAAATCCTGGTTCGTGTTGCCGTTCCCGCTTGGAAAAGGCGACCCCGGCCAAGTGTGGCCACCATTGATAATTTTGTAATGCTCCACTTCCACCCCATTCGCTCCATCCGCCCAGCGATAATGTTGGGCAGTACATCCATCATTTTGATTGATATCAGGAATTTGAGTAAAAACCGGATCAGGAATACAATTGTTAAAATCCACCCAGTAATTCAAAGTATTTTCGATGGATTCCATAAATGAATTTCCATTGTAAGGCACCACAAAATCGGCTGTTCCGTGAATTTCCATGATTGGTGTTGGATTCCCAGGGCTACATGATAATGACTGGTTTACATTCATAGTTCCGGTTACAGATGCGATGGCTGCAATACGATGACTTAACTCACAGGCCAGCGTATAACTCATAAAACCGCCGTTTGACATGCCCGTGCTGAATACCCGATCAAGATTAATGGAATATTCGGACGCAAGGGAATCGATAAGTGCTTCTGTAAAACCAACGTCATCCACCTCGCCACCCCAATTTGAATTCCAGTATGGATTTCCCGAACCATCGAGTGTACCCATGGGATGAACCACAATAAATCCCGCAGTATCGGCCACAGGTCTAAAATCGCCATAATACATTTGCTGGAATGCATTGCTGGTGTAGCCATGAAAATTTATAAGGAGTGGCGTTTCAGTGCCCGGAGTGTATAAGTCGGGAACATAAAGAATAAAAGAACGCTGTAAATTATCATGTACGATAGTATCGTAAATAGTTTGCTGGCCATAAATTACTGAAATCCAAAAGACAAAAACAGCTAAAAAAGGAATTTTCATAAACATTATAATTTGTTAAATAATTGGGTCAAAGGTATCAATAACAATAAACCGGGGAAAATGTATAATAGTATCCATTAGTTTCCGCGTAAATTTAACAGATTCCTTGCTGCATGCGGTGTATACTAATGACAACTTTTTGTAAGGTATTAAAAAACAGACCCCCGCCTTGCTCGCCTCGCTGGCGAAGCGGACCGCTGGTGTGTATGCAATGGTGCAGGCGAGGCAGGCTCGCCTCGCTGCGAAGCGGGTCTCAGTCCCCGAATGGTCGGGGCAGGCTGCAAGCTCCTTCGAGGTGACACCATTAGCGTTGGGGTGATGAGGAATCTTTTTGTTTTTTACTCGGACAGTAGCAAATTACATCTATAAATCTTATTTTGTTAAGTTGAAAACCCTTCCATTCTTTTCGAAAAAAGTTTCGTTAACAAAAAAAAATCAATCAATAAAAAAATCATTTCTTATTTTGCAACAAATTTGATCAATTACAATTTAAACGATATGAAACGACTGATATTTATTACCGCATTTTTACTTTCAGCCTTTGCTGCCTCAATGTTTTTAACTTCCTGTTCAACTGTGCCCTTTACCGGAAGGCAACAATTCAACATGATTCCGGAGTCGCAACTGGTAGCCATGAGCATGACCAACTACAACCAGTTTCTGGGCGAGAATAAAATATCGACCGACCGTCAAAAATCTGAAATGGTGAAAAGAGTCGGCGAGAAAATAGCCATAGCTGTTGGTGAATATTTAGAACAAAACGGATTGAGCAGCCGCATACAAGGCTACAATTGGGAATTTAACCTTGTGGATGAAGATGTACCCAACGCATGGTGTATGCCCGGTGGAAAAGTTGTGGTTTATACAGGCATATTACCCTATACTCAAACCGAAGCAGGTCTTGCTGTTGTGATGGGTCATGAAATTGCCCATGCCATTGCTCGCCACGGTAACGAGCGCATGAGCCAGGCCTTGCTCATCGAAACCGGCGGACTGGCACTGGCCGTTGCTGTTGATTCAAAACCTGACGAAACCAAAGGCCTTTTTATGATGGCTTACGGTGTGGGAACTTCAGTTGGAATCAGCCTTCCATACTCCCGTGCCCATGAAAGTGAAGCCGACAAATTGGGCTTGATATTTATGGCCATGGCCGGATACATCCCTCAGGAAGCTGTTGACTTCTGGGGAAGGATGGCTCAATCGGGCGGCCAGAAACCTCCCGAGTTTTTGAGTACCCACCCTTCCGACCAAACCAGGATTGCCAACCTCACGGCATTTTTGCCCGAGGCATTGAAATATTATAAAAAATAAACACAAGATAAATCCGGATATCTGTGGGAGGATTTATTATTATTATTGAAAAATGGCGACTTAATGGCCGGACAATAAATAGAATCGAATGATTCACGATGAAAAACCATACTTCTTACAATGATGAAAATAGAAGACAAACTAACTCAAAAATGGTCGTTGGCCGGAAAAACCGCCCTGATAACAGGTGCAACAAAAGGAATTGGAAAAGCAATAGCTGACGAATTTATCAGCCTGGGAGCTTCGGTGTATCTTGTTGCCAGAAATCAGACCAATCTTGCTACATTAATCAATGCTTATGATCTTGGCACAGATAGAGTAGATGGCATTGTTGCTGACATTTCCATTCCTACCGAAAGAAAAAAAGTATTTGATAATGTAATTACTAAATGGCACGAATTGCACATTTTGGTTAACAACGTTGGTACAAACATCCGCAAGAAAACTATTGATTATACCGATGAAGAAATTGAATTCATTTTTCAAACCAATCTAAAATCAGCCTACGATTTATCCAGAAGATTTCATCCCCTCCTGGCAAATTCAGGAAGTGGCAGCATTATTAATATTTCATCGGTGGCAGGACTCACCAGCCTTAAAACAGGTTCGGTGTATGGAATGACAAAGGCGGCCGTGGTTCAAATGACCAAAAATCTGGCCTGTGAATGGGCCGGAGAAAATATCCGTGTAAACGCAATCGCTCCCTGGTACACAGAAACACCGCTCGCAAAGCAAGTTTTAAAAGACCTTGATTATCTTAAATCAGTTTTGGATCGTACCCCAATGAAAAGAATAGGAACGCCAGAAGAAGTTGCCAATGCAGCAGCATTCCTGGCCATGCCGGCATCATCGTACACCACAGGCCAAACCCTTGCCGTGGATGGTGGATTTAGTGTTTATGGATTTTGATGGCAGAGAAAAAATTAGCTGAAAAGCCTCAAATCAAATTCAAAATCTTTTATTCCGGCTATTGTCACATATTTAAAATCCGGGTGAAGCGGATTGACTAAGAAGTTAAACTCCTCTTCTACCACCACTGACGGAACCTTCATAATAAGTGCATCAGCCTGCCTTGCCCATTCGTTGCCAATTTTTTGTGTTAGGGTCGAGAAAGTATATTGTTTCCAATTATCGGGAAGATCATCCTGACTGATTTCGATTATACCACAATGCCCCGGCAATTCAATGCTTATCAACTTAAAATCTTTGGGAAGAAAGCCAAAGGGTATGTGTACGGCCATCTCCAATGAAGCAAGCGCCCTCGACTGACTTGTGTATAAAACCGGGACTCCTTTGCCGTTCCACCTGCCACCGGCTTTCTCGGCTCCTCTACCGGTAAGATCATGAGCATATTGAGCTTTAGAAATGCGGAAAGTAATCATGAAACAACGCCGTGCTCTAACCTAATTAACTCATCTTTAATAAGGCTAATACCAAAATTACTATCGAGAAGGGACTTTGGTTTACCCCCGCCAAGCGCAATATTTTCAGTATTCATCCATCGATCAAAGAATTCTTTGCTACTAAAAACATCCTGGCCATTTTGGTATAGCAAGGCAATTTCAAGGATTTTTTCGGCATACAATGCCTCGAATTGCTTTTTTTCTTTTTTGTATCGTTGCATGGTTCTATCGGATAAATGCAAAAATTTCGACCATTCTGAAAATTTAATGGGCAGGTAGTTTAGGATTTGTGAAAAAAAATCAAAGGTAACACCTTGCCTTGTGGCATAAATCAAAGCAACAGCCTCTTCATTTACCATTAATTTAAAATCGTCATCTGTAGGTTTTGGATACATTGTTGTCTATTTTGCCACAAAGATATGTCATTTTTCGTTTTTTTTTCGCCATAAGTACTTTTTTTAACATATTTTTTAATTCTAATCCTCAACCAAAACATGTTTCCACCTTGAAAATATAATTGTGCTTATTCTATAAAATTTTTGCACCCAAATTAATTCAAAAGAGTAGAAAATATTTTTATCTTTGCGCCCACTTTTAAAAAATTATATTATTTATTTTTTAACTAATACAAATTCAAGATGTTAAATCAGTATGAAACCGTTTTCATTTTAACTCCCGTTTTGTCTGAAGATCAGATGAAGGAAACGGTAAAGAAGTATCAGGATTTTCTGAGACAAAATGGCGCTGAAATAGTGCACGAAGAAAAATGGGGAATGCGCAAACTTGCCTACCCAATCCAAAAAAAATCAACCGGCTTTTACCACCTCTACGAGTATAGAGCCGAAGGCGAATCGATTGCAAATATTGAACTCGCACTAAAACGTGACGAACGTGTAATGCGTTTTTTAACTGTAAAACTTGATAAGCACGCCGTGGCTTACAACGAGAAAAAAAGGGCTAAGGCCAAAGAAACCGAAACCCGTGAAGAAAATTAATGTTTGACAATTTAAAAATCGCATAAAATGGCACAACAAAATTCAGATATAAAATACCTCACTCCCATAGCAGTTGACGTAAAAAAGAAAAAGTATTGCCGCTTTAAAAAGGCCGGTATCAAGTTCATAGACTATAAAGATGCCGCCTTCCTGATGAAATTCATCAACGAGCAAGGTAAAATCCTTCCACGTAGAATTACAGGAACTTCAACAAAATATCAAAAAAAGGTAGCCCAGGCTATTAAAAGAGCCAGGCATATTTCGTTATTACCTTACGTTGCTGACTTACTAAAATAGGAGGATTTATCATGGAAATAATATTGAAGCAAGATATCACAAGTCTCGGATACGAGAATGAAATCGTAAATGTTAAACCCGGCTTCGCCAGAAACTTTCTTATTCCCAAAGGAATGGCAGTTATTGCCAGCGAAACAAATAAAAAGATCGTTGGTGAAGTTCAACGTCAAAAATCATTTAAAGAAGACAAATTGCGTGATGAAGCTACTACAAAAGCTAAATTGCTCGATAAGGTAACTTTAACAATTGGTGCAAAAGTTGGAACATCAGGAAAGATTTTTGGATCAGTGAATGCAATTCAGATTGCTGACGCTTTAAAAGAGAAAAAATTTGACATCGACAGAAAAAGAATTGATGTTGATGGTGACGCAATTAAAGAGGTTGGTGAATATAAAGCTACAATTAATCTTTATAAAGAAATAAAAGCAACTGTAAAATTTGAAGTAGTAGCAGAATAATTTTCTGTATAACTATAAACTATAAAGCCGTGTGATTTAGATCATACGGCTTTTTTTTGGATATTTTTTGATCACGAAAATGTTTAGTAATTATTTAGATGGTGGAATTGGATACCAAATCATAATGACCCCATCCCCGCCTTGCCGGCTCGCTTCGCCAAAGCTATAGCAAGGCGAGCGAGGCAGGCCCGTCCCTTTCCGCCAACTGGCGGAGAAGGGTGCCTGAACTCATGGGACTTGGAGGAAATGAAAAAGCAAAGCGCTTCGGCTAAAGCATACAGATACAAATCCCATGAGAGAGAGCTCCCCTCTCCATTTGGAGAGAGCCTGTCCCGAAAATCGGGAGGGCAGGGGGAAGGGAAAAAAAGCGAAGTGCCTAGCTAGGGTCTGCTGAGAAAGACCTAATCCATTGAATTATCAAAAGTTAAGCCCTAACATTTGATTCCTTGTGCAAGGTTTTGGAGGATGTTTGTTCAAAAACCTTGCATCAAATATTTCGGTGCGCTACACCTTAAGCTGGATGGTTGGATAAAACTCTACAAAGATTGTCGGTGCTCTGCACCTGAAAGAAAAGCCACAGCGTGGCGATAATCTTTGTAGATGCATCTATTAGAATTGATACGGGAGGTGCAGCGCACCGAAATATTAAAGTTAATGATATGGTTTTGAGTTTTTCAGTAAGCCCTAGCTAAACATACAGACCCAAATGCAACGAAAAAGGACTCCTCTCAGCCAAAACTCATAACACCGAATGAAAGTAAAAAGTGTTGAAATTAAATTTGCTATTTACACCATTTGATTGGAGACTGATAAAATAGCTAAATAGTTACAATATTTAATCAATAGCAGGAAATGTGTAAGCTACATCACCGGAAAGGTAAAGCATATATGACTTCCCGGGTAGCAAATTCATCAGGGTATAAATCTCCATTTCGGGCCAATAAGTTTTAACCCCTGCTATTTCTTTAATCAGAATTAATTTACCACCCAAATCACTGCTTAACTGAGATACCAATAGCTGAGTATTACTCAACACAGGGAAGTGGTTCCACCCCAACTTAAGATCGAGTGTTTGATTGGCCTCAATTATTCCGGGAACAATTAGATTACCTGGTGAATTCATTTTAGCTAAATACCCGTGCTTATTATCCCAGGTTACAAGTGTATTAATATTTTGAGCAGGACAATACACGCCCTCTTCACCAACAATAATCACGAGATCGTTTAAAATTTCAGAAAATAGATTTTCAACATTTGGATCAACAGGATTTAAATACAACGAAATTCCGCTCCATCCACCAACAATACTAAGCTCTTGTTCCGAAACACAATTCAAGGCTGCCTTCCATCCCGGGAGGTTTACGCTTTGATCGGAGTAAAATGCAAAAGTAAGCGCCCCTTGTATGTGGGTTGAAGTTAAAGTGCCGGGAGAATCATTTCCGCACCATGTTCCGAGCAATGGGTCTGAAATGCTTGTTCCATCATAAATTTTCAGCCAATCATAACTGCATGAGGACTGTGATTCCAATAGAAACTCCAGAAACTCTAACCGGAGTTTACTTTCGTTTAGTGCAGGATAAATAGTCATGACGAAATCTTCATTATCCTGATAATTTGAATTTTGCCCACCCGAATCGAAAAAAAGGCCGGTGGCCACGGTAATGTCCTGGTTCGAGATTAAATATTCAGCACTTACGCTGATATAATTTTCTTTTACAATAGACGATTGCTCTCCCTCCGAGTTTTCGATGGTGAGGGAAACATCATAAATTCCGGGGCTATTGTATTTAATTCCTGTTGGATTTTGATCGAAAGATTCCAAAGGCGCGGCACCTTCAAATTGCCAAAACCATGAAACCGGTGCTCCAAGAGACAAATCTGTAAAATCCATTGATCCACCAGCCGAAACATTCGTTAAGTTGGAGGAGAAATCCGCTGTCAATTCCCCAGGACTCAATTGAACATTTTGTTGTATTGTATTGTATCTCGAAACTGTAATTCCTGAAACTGTAACAGGCTCATAGCCCTCCGCTGAAAAGGTCAGATCATAAGTTCCCGCTTCGAGCATGCGCTGGTAAAACCCATTGGCCGAGTCCGCGAACACGAAGGAATTATCAATATCGTGCCCCTCGATAAACACCTTGGCCGCAATAGGCTCGCCGCTATCTACATCGGTAATAATGCCCGAAATTCCATAGGTAGCCTGCCGGATATAATTAAGAAGTGAGCGGTAATTCCAATTCCAGTGCGATTCCAGCAAACTGGTTTGCAGCTTTTTAGTATTTGAAAGTTCCATGGTTACCTCACGGCAATTGTGAAAATAGTTCATATAATCCTGCCTGCCGCCACTTATGGTGTACCATGCATAGCCATTGGTAATTCCATTATCGAAGCCATCAAGGTAGGTGCTCGCGGCATAATTATGAACCGTGTCTGCGTATTCGCGCGAAACAAATTGCCACCAGTCATCATCGGCAGCAAACCTCGACCAGGTATCCCAGGGGTAATTAATTACTTCAGCGCCACTATGGGTATTGGCCGACATTACAAAGTTATTTTCGTTGGCGATCTGCATAAATATCAGGGTTTCGGACTGCCAGACATTTCCGTCAGGATGAAGCCCATCTTCGGGATCGGGATAATTACGGTTCAAATCAACGTTGTTGGCGTTGTAACGTGTAGAACCCCAAACCGTATTATTACCACCTGCAAAAGTTCCATCAGGATTGGCCAAAGGGTTGATCCAGATTTCGGCATTATTTACCAAATCGGCAATCTCACTATTTGTAGCATAGTTATTCAACAAATAATCAGATAGACGTAAAAGCAAAATATAACCAACCAGCTCATCCCCATGCATAGTTCCGGTGTAAAGAAATTGCGGTTCAGCTTCGCGAACAGAAACATTATCGGATATTTTCACCATCATCAGTTCTCTCCCATCGGTACTTTGCCCAATACTAAAAACCTGGCAAATATCAGGGAAATCAATCGCGAACTGATTCATAATTTCGAGGTATGCTTCATAAGTAGGATAAGCATCCCAATTGTTGACTTCCCTCAGTTCATCAATACCAAGCATTTTTGGTCTTTCGCCGGTTTCGCCGGGTTTAGGTAAAATGTTCCATTGCAAACCCAATTGTAAAAATCTTTCGAACTCCAGCTTGTTTGCATAAGCAAATACTTTGTTGCCATCGAGATGATCCACTGAAACAATTCTGGTCAACTTTTGAATTGTTTCCGGGTTTTCAACTGAAACTGAAAAGTACATCTCCCCCGCATGTTGAAAATAAGAAGTGTAATCGGATGTTTGGGCAATAACAACAGTAAGTTGGAGGAGGATAAAAATGGAAAGCAAGGATGATAAAACATTTTTCATAATAGTAGTTTTTGCCGTCCAAATTTACACGATTATTTCTTTCACGGTAAAAATCTTCTCACTTAAGCGAAAAATGAAAATATTATTTGTCATTAGTATCCGACAAAATGATAGAAATAAAAAAAGATTCCTCACTTCATCCCGAAGTTTCGGGATTGCGTTCGGAATGACAA
>CAZQIV010000170.1:0-12421 GCA_964593705.1 uncultured Lentimicrobiaceae bacterium
ATTGGTAACAAAGTCTACTTATAAACTTTCAACCGTATCTTAGAAATGAGCCATTCTTGTTTATTCAGGTTTCGTTGATCTGATTTTATACATTTGCCCATTTATTTTGAAAAGCATAGCATAACATGTTACTACGAATTCATCCGGAGACCCCAAGCCAGCGACAAATCAACCATGTAGTTGAGTGTTTGAATGATGGCGGAATTGTGATTTCTCCAACCGATACTGTTTATGGTTTGACTTGTGATATTTTTAAAGCCAAAGCCATCGAACGGATTGCCCGAATCAAGGGAATCAAGCCTGATAAGGCGAATTTTTCTTTTTTGTGCGCCGATCTCAGCGAACTGTCGGATTACACGAAACCCATCAGTAACGACCTGTTTAAGCTAATGCGAAGATTGCTTCCCGGCCCTTACACATTTATTCTTAACGCCAACAACACTGTTCCAAAATACATACAAAACAAAAAGAAAACGGTAGGTATCAGGATTCCTCAAAATAATATTCCGATTGAGATTGTAAAAACACTTGGGCATCCAATTATGTCTTCATCAATCCACGATGAGGATGATTTAGTTGAATACACAACTGATGCGGAGTTGATTTATGAAAAGTATAAAAACCTTGTGGATATTGTTATTGACGGGGGTTTTGGCGGTAATTCGGCATCTACAGTGCTGGACTGTACCAGTGGAGAAATAGAAATCATAAGAGAAGGTTTGGGTTCTGTTGATGTGTTGTAAATCTTTAATATTCAATAACAACATCTTACTCCAATCCTGCTTCGTTATTTTTTTTAGAAAAAAAAGCCGGTCAAATTTGGTAAATTAAAAATAGGTTGTAATTTTGCAGCCCGAATTTAAAAAAACGGATGATTCAGTAGCTCAGTTGGTAGAGCAACGGCCTTTTAAGCCGTGGGCCCTGGGTTCGAATCCCAGCTGGATCACAATTTCATAAAAAGCTTCGCAGAATATTTCTGCGAAGCTTTTTTCATTTTACCTCTTGCCCCGCTGAATTCCGGAAAATTCATACAACAAAATCATTTATTTAGGGTTAAGAATCAATATCTTTGCGGCATATTAAAATTAAATAATCAATAAATATTAAAAAGAGAAAATATGAATAAAGATTTGAAAAGTTTAAAACCGGAAGCACTTTGGAGACATTTTGAAACTTTAACCCAAATTCCGCGTCCCTCCAAAAAAGAGGAACGTATCATTCAAGTAGTTAAAGAATTTGGTGAAAAGCTTGGACTTGAAACTATTGTTGATGGTATTGGTAATGTAATAATTAAAAAGCCGGCTACTCCGGGCATGGAAAATCGCAAGGGTGTGGTTTTGCAAGGTCACCTCGATATGGTTCCACAGGCCAATAGTGATAAGGAGTTTAATTTTGAGACCGACCCCATTGAAGCTTACATCGATGGAGATTGGGTAACTGCCGATGGTACAACACTTGGCGCAGACAATGGAATGGGTGTGGCTGCTGCAATGGCAGTGCTCGAAGCGAAAGATATTGCTCATGGCCCCATCGAAGCACTCTTTACCATTGATGAAGAAACCGGAATGACGGGTGCATTTAGCCTCAAACCCGGAATGCTTCAAGGTGATATTTTACTCAATATGGACTCGGAAGACGAGGGTGAACTTTACATTGGATGTGCAGGTGGTGTTAATGCAAATTCTAAAGTAAAATACACTGAAGTTGATGCTCCTCAGGATGACCTGAATTATAAAATTACCGTGGCCGGTCTTAAAGGCGGACACTCAGGAATTGATATTCCGCTTTATCGTGGTAATGCCAATAAAATTCTTTTCAGGTTATTCAGAAAAGCTGCGAAAAATTATAGCTTAAAGATTTCGGAAGTTGAGGGTGGAAGCCTGCGCAACGCCATTCCACGCGAAGCTCATGCAAAAGTTACCGTTTCAAAAGGCAACGAGGAAGGATTTCTCAAATTTGTAAAAGATTTTGAAGCTACTCTAAAAAGTGAATATGCTACTGCTGATCCGGGATTGAAAATATCAGTAGAATCAACCGGAAATATCAGCAAAGTTATGGACGGTAAATCACAATCAGCTTTTATTAATGCCATAATTGGATGCCCAAATAATGTGATTAGGATGAGTAGCGACATGGAAGGATTGGTGGAAACCTCGACCAACCTTGCAGTTGTTACTGTGAAAGATGGTAACGCAGATGCATTGAGTTTGATAAGAAGCTCCGTTGACTCGGCCAAATATGATCTGGCCGATATGATAGATAGTGTATTTGCACTTGCCGGTGGCGAAACTATCCTTGAAGGTGATTATCCTGGTTGGAAGCCAAATCCTGATTCTGCCATTTTAAAGGAGATGAAAGAAATTTATAACAATAAATTTGGTAAAATTCCTGACATTAAAGCTATCCATGCAGGCCTCGAATGTGGTTTACTTGGTGGTGTTTATCCAAATTTCGATATGATTTCGTTTGGGCCTACCATCCGCTTCCCACATTCACCAGATGAAAAAGTAAATATCAAAACTGTCGAAATGTTTTGGGACTTCCTGGTTGAAACCCTGAAGCATATTCCAAAAAAGTAATACAGCTTTGATTTTTTGATAGATTTGAATAACCCTTGCCATTTTTTGGCAGGGGTTATTTCATTTATCTAATTTTGCCGAAAATTGAAATATGAAATCAGGAAACTTTAGCGGACGAATTTTAAAATATTTTTTGCAGGGCTTGGTCTATATTGGGCCATTGGCCATAACATTCTATGCAATTTATACCATATTTCTATGGATTGACGGACTTTTAGATAAAACAATAGAAGAATTTTTTGGATTGGATATTCCGGGACTTGGATTTTTATCGGTTATAATAATTATCCTTTTTGTAGGTTTTTTGGGTTCGTCATTCCTATTTAAACCTTTAGCGGCCTGGCTTGACAGTCAAATTAGCCGGGCTCCTTTAATTAAAATAATTTATACCTCGGTAAAAGATTTGTTATCAGCTTTCGTTGGGCAAAAACGAAGATTTAACAAGCCGGTTCTGGTAAAGGTAAGTGCCGATGGTTCTATCGAAAAAATAGGATTTGTTACCAATGAAGACCTTTCAGATATTGGAATAAAAGAGCATAAAATTGCAGTTTACCTGCCGCACTCCTACGCCTGGTCGGGGAATTTATTTATAGTGCCTGCAAAAAATGTAACGCCAATCGATGCTTCGGCAACAGATGTAATGAAATACATTATTTCGGCCGGTGTTACCAAAGTGTAATTCAGAAAATTAAAAAATTATCATGAAGAAACCATTAATATTAGTTACAAATGATGATGGGGTAAATGCCCCTGGCATCAGGACTTTGATAAGAATAATGCGAAAACTTGGGGACGTGGTTGTTGTTGCTCCCGACTCACCACGCTCGGCCCAAAGCCATGCCATTACAGTTTCGGAACCACTGCGCATAAAATTAATAGAAGAATCGGAGGATTACCGTGAATATAGTTGTAACGGAACTCCTGTTGATTGTGTAAAACTGGGAACAAAGATCGTTATCAGAGGTAATCCTGATTTATTGGTTTCAGGAATCAATCATGGTTCCAATGCCTCCATCAATGTGGTTTATTCCGGCACAATGGCCGCAGTTATCGAAGCTGCAATTGATAAAATTCCGGCCATAGGATTTTCCCTGAACGATTATTCTCATCATGCCGAATTTCAGCATAGCGAAAAATTTATCGAAGCCATAGCTATGGAAGTTATAGGAAATGGACTTCCTGAAGGTGTTTGTTTGAACGTAAATATTCCTAAGATTTCTGGTGAAGAAATTAAAGGGGTGAAAGTTTGCCGGCAAGCCAAAGGTTCGTGGGTTGAAGAATTTGATGAACGCAAGGATCCCCGGGGAAGGGATTATTATTGGATAACCGGAGTATTTAGTAATCCTGACCAACAGGAAGGTACCGATACCCTGGCAATGGATCAAAATTATATTGCCGTTGTACCTATGCACTTCGACCTAACAGCCCATCAGGCAATTCAACTTATTAGTGAATTTAATTTTGTGGGAGATAATAATAATTAGAAGTTAAAACTTAAAACTTGAACATCATAATTTAAATGGGTTTTATTTGGAAAATACTTAATAAAGATTCTTATGCATTCGGGGTGTTTATTTCGCTCATATCACCTTTCTTATTGCTTTTAATCTTACAGGGCTTTTTCTATTTTCTAACACATCTCCTTAATGTCAGGTACTTCGAAAGCGATAGGCTTTATCTTTTGTCTCTATCGACAAACTTGCTGCTTATGAGATATTACATCGTAGGCGCGAAACAGGTTAAAACGGGAAAGAGCATACTTGTTGCGACTTTTATTTTGATAATTTTGTTTTTTTTAACGAATCATCACCAATGAAATACTCCCGCCATGAGGGCGGGCAGGCAATTATAATTATTAACACCCACGCCTGCCCCGACCCATCGGGGGGCATGAATGTCCAAAGGTCTCCTATGGAGAAAATTCATTCTATTTCTCCATTGGAGTCCTTCGGACATCCGTGCATCAGTGGCTAATTTTTATACAGATGAAATACTACATCATTGCAGGTGAAGCATCAGGAGACCTCCATGCTTCCAACCTCATGAAAAACCTTAAAATAAAGGATAAGCAAGCCCAATTCCGCATTTGGGGTGGCGATTTAATGCAAGCCCAGGGAGGCGAATTAGTAAAGCATTATCGCGATCTTGCATTCATGGGTTTTACCGAGGTTATTGCCAATTTGCCTGTTATTCTCAGGAACATAAGTTTTTGTAAAAAAGATATTGTGGATTACAATCCCGATGTTTTAATTTTGGTGGATTATCCCGGTTTTAATCTTCGGATTGCCAAATTTGCCTTCGCAAAAAATATTCGTGTTTTCTACTACATATCCCCACAGGTATGGGCATGGAAAAAGTCGAGGGTAAAAAAGATCAGGAAGTTTGTAGAACGGATGTACGTGATTTTACCTTTCGAAAAGAAATTTTATGAAAAATATAATGTAGATGTTGATTTTGTCGGGCATCCACTTTTGGATTTTATCGAAAATGAAAAGAGGCTGCTTTCGTCCCCAAATGATTTCAGAGAAAAGCACAATCTCGACAAACGGCTTATTATTGCAGTATTGCCGGGAAGCCGAAAACAGGAAATTGCTAAAATGCTTCCGGTAATGCTAACTGCCGCAAACAGATTTACCAATTACCAATTTGTTGTAGCCGGTGCTCCATCAATATCATCTGAGTTTTATAATGAAATCGCAGGGAAAGTAGATTTTAAAATTATTTTTAATGCAACCCACGACTTGTTGCATAATGCTTATGCAGGGATTATAACTTCGGGAACTGCAACCCTGGAAACAGCTTTGCTTGAAGTGCCCCAGGTTGTTTGCTACAAGGGAAGCAATATTTCATTTCAAATTGCCAGGCGCATTGTTGATATAAAATATATTTCGCTTGTCAACCTAATCATGGATAAACAGGTGATTACCGAATTAATCCAGACAGAGATGAACCCTAAGAACATTGAAGCTGAACTCGAAAAGTTGACGAACTTTTCCCACCGTATGCTTGTTTTAAATAATTACAAAATGCTGCGTCAAAAGCTGGGCGGAGCAGGAGCCTCTGCCCGGACAGCAGAACTAATGGTGCAGCGATTGGATGTGCAGACCAACAGAACAGCTTGATTTTAAGAGCCTTCTTGAAATCATATTTCTAAAAACATGTATGTTGCATTGGATTAATAAAAATGAATACATTTGCGACCATTAATCAATCAAACTATTTATTTATGAGACGAATTTTACTTTTGTTAGTAAGCATCTTTTTTGTTGCTTCTACATTTGCAGGCGGCTACCAGGTGCGCTTGCAGGGTCACAGGCAAACTGCCATGGGACTGGTTGGCGTTTCGCTTCATGGCGATGCCAGCAATTTATTTTATAATCCGGCAGGAGTATCCCTGCTCAAAAACAAGTACAGTTTTATGGTAGGCGGAAGTGGAATTTTTAACAACACCGCTTTCAATCTTCAAAATTCAGTTTATCAAGCCGAAACCGACAATTCCATGGGAACCCCATTTTTCTTTTACGGTGCAACACAAGTCAACGAAAAGCTTGGTGTTGGCGTAGGCGTTTATACCCCTTATGGAAGTTCGGCAACATGGGACGATGACTGGGCAGGCGCTCACCTTATCCAAAATATTGCCATGAAAGTCTTTTTCATTCAACCCACAGTTTCCTACAAAATCAACGATCTTTTAAGTATTGGTGCGGGTTTGGTAATTGCCACCGGTTCGGTAGAGCTAAATCGTGCAGTACCTTACAGTAGCGCAACTACTCCCGGGCAGGTAAACATGAAAGGAAATAGTTCTACAGGCTATGGTTTTAATGCCGGTATTATGCTTACTCCCAACGAAAAATGGAGTATCGGAATCGATTATCGCTCGGAACTTACCATGACACTCGAAGGCGGTGATGCTGATTTTACCATTCCCAGTTCTGTTACTGCTTTGATACCTGCTGCCAATAAATTTGATGCAGAACTTCCGCTGCCGGCAAACCTGGATTTAGGGGTAGCCTACCAGGCTTCCGAAAAATTGTTGCTATCTGCTGAAATTAATTACGTGTTCTGGGGCGTTTACGACAGCCTGATATTTGAATTCGAACAAAAACCAGAATTGCTAAACTCTAGCAACCCACGCGAATATTCCGATGCAATGATTTATAGAATTGGTGGCGAATACATCCTCAACGATATGATTACCTTGCGTGCCGGAGCATATTACGATCCTACCCCAACCAACTCCGATTATTTTACTCCCGAAACTCCAAACTTAGATACTTATGGTTTAAGCTGTGGGATAACCATACGGCCAACCGAGCATCTGTCCATCGACCTGTCGTACCTGCATTTGGAAACACAACAAAGTACCAAGAGCTATAATGATCCCGATGGTACAAACTTTACAGGTGAATATAAAACAAGGACTATGATACCAGGTATTGGAATCAGTTATAATTTCTAATCAATAAAAAATTGAATATTATGAAGATAAGAAATATATTGCTATTGTTTGTATTGGTATCATTTTTTGCCTGCAAACCCGAACTTGACGATTTTACTACCTCCAATGGTGAGGCAGATTTCACAAAATATGTAGCCATCGGAAATTCTCTTACTGCCGGTTACACCGATGGAGATTTGTTTAAATCAGGACAGGAAAATTCGTATCCTTCCATGCTGGCCTATCAATTTGAAGCTGCCGGTGGTGGTGAGTTTAAGCAGCCAATGATGCTTGATGAATTTGGTTTTGGAAAACGCCTTTTATTGGATGTTAGCAAACCAGGTCCTGTAGCTGCCGGCGGAACTCCCGATCCGGGCAACGGTGCTTCCATTGCTGATCAGGGGCCATTTAATAATATGGGTGTTCCCGGAGCCAAAAGTTTCCATTTACTAGCTCCAAATTACGGTATTGATCTTGAAAACGGGAATCCGTATTTTTACAGATTTGCAAGCAGCCCAGGTGCTACTGTACTTGAAGATGCTGCTGCCCAGGATGCAACTTTCTTTTCGTGCTGGATTGGTGCAAATGATGTGTTGACTTATGCCATTGCCGGTGGCGCTGCCGATAGCGTTACTGATATTGGCACTTTTAGCTATGCTGTTGACCTTATACTTCAAACCATGACGACCAATGATGCCAAAGGCGTTGTTGCAAATATTCCCGAAATTACCAGCATACCCTATTTTACATTTATGAATACCCAGTTACCATACAATTATTTAGTTCTAACCGAACAGGCACAGGTTGATGCTCTTAATGGAGCGTATGCACCACTCAATCAAGCTATAATAGCATCGGGATCTAATGACACACTTTCATTTGCACTTGGGCAAAATGCTTTTGTTATTGTGGACAAAAGCCTGACATGGGGAATGCGCCAGATGGATGAAGATGATTTATTCCTACTTACATTACCTACTGATTCGATACAGAATCATGGTTATGGAAGTCAAGTTGCTATACCTGACAGCTACGTTTTAACATCTAATGAACAAGCTGAAATTCACGTGGCCGTCACTGACTATAATATCGTGCTTAAAAATCTTGCAAATACCTATGGTTTAGCTTTTGCTGATATGCATGCAAAGTTGGCCGAAGCATCCACAACAGGAATTGAGTGGGATGGAATTACATTTACCTCAACATTTATTTATGGCAATGCCTTTTCGCTGGACGGAGTTCACATGACAGGACAAGGCTATGCGCTGGCAACAAATTTCTTTATCGATGCCATCAACACCAAGTACAATGCACAAATTAAATTTGTAAATCCCAATTTGTATCCGGGTCTTTACTATTACCAATAAAAAGCAGAGCAGAGTAATATTTCAACCCTGTCGGAATGTAAATATCCGGCAGGGTTTTTTATTTTTGCAGCTATGGAAAACAAGAAACTGATATTTGCCACCAACAATGCCCACAAACTCGGCGAAGTAAAAAATATTGAAGGACTTAACTTTGAAATTCTAAGTTTAAAAGATGTTGGATTTGAAGGTGAAATACCCGAAGATTTTGATACCCTCAAAGAAAATGCCATGCAAAAAGCCCGGTTTATTCACGATAAATTCGGGATGGATTGCTTTGCTGATGACACAGGTTTGGAAATTGATGCCCTGGACGGCAGGCCGGGAGTACACTCTGCAAGATATGCCGGCCCGCGGTGTAACTCAGAGGATAATATTCAAAAAGTACTGAGGGAATTAAAAGGAAAGATAATTCGCAAAGGCAGATTCAGAACAGTGATTGCTTTAATAATGAATGGGAACGAATACTATTTTGAAGGGGTAGTGCAGGGAGAAATTTTAAGCGAAAAACGAGGGGAATCAGGTTTTGGTTACGACCCGATATTTTTGCCTGCATGTTTCACACATTCATTTGCACAAATGGATCTCGCCGTGAAAAATAAAATCAGCCATCGCGCCAAAGCCACAGGAAAGTTGATTGAGTTTTTACAGGGGACTAAATAGTGCATGTCCATATAGTCGGCTTTTATCAAGGAAAGAAAAAAATTCCCGCAGATTTCGCTGATTAGCGCAGAATTATTCTGCGCTAATCAGCGAAATCTGCGGGAAACCTAACTACAAAGACCAGCTCTAAATAGTGTCGGCCATTAAAGCAACTTTTAGAAAAATATACGATTTCAGATTATCTTTTTAAACATGCAACCTTTTTACCGTGCAAACCATCTTTTATGTAATTCAACAATTATTTATGCAACTTTTCGTTTGCCCACTTAATGTTCTAATAACAGATGATATCGGTGAATAAAAAAAACTTTTACTACCTCGGAACTATCTTACTTAGCTTTCTATTTTTCAATAACCTCAATGCTCAAATTGGTGGCGATGGTGTTTACAGATTTCTGAATATGCCAAGTTCAGCAAGGGCAGCAGCCATGGGTGGCAATTTTCTTGCAGTTAAAGACGGCGATATTACCCAGGCATTATTTAATCCTTCACTTATTTCTCCTGAAATGGATAATAATCTTGCATTGAGTTTTGTTGATTATTTTTCCGATATAAATTATGGACATGCTACCTATGCGAAGTCTTTCAATAAAATAGGTATCTACACGGCCACAATGCAGTACCTGAATTATGGTGAATTTACCTATGCCGATGAAACCGGCCAGACTTTTGGAACTTTCACCGCTAACGATCTTGCTTTAAGCCTGGGGTGGGGAAGGCAACTGGATTCACTGTTTTCGATAGGTGCCAATTTAAAAATGATATATTCAGGACTTGAAGAATACCAATCGTTTGGAGTTGCTGTTGATATTGCCGGAAGTTATTATAATCCCGAACAGCAACTCACTGTTTCGCTGGTTGCACGCAATATTGGCTCACAAATAAAACCTTACAGATCAGGAAATTACGAAAAGCTACCCTTTGAAATTAACCTAGGCATGTCTCAAAAACTAAAACACCTCCCATTCCGATATTCAATTTTATTGACAAATCTTCAAAAGTGGGATTTAACCTACGATGATCCCAATGACCCTGACAGTCAAATTGATCCAATAACTGGCGAGGTTAAGGAAAAGGATGGTTTTAGTGATTTTGGTGATAAAGCTCTTCGTCATGTTGTTGTAGGTGGCGAATTTGTTCCGTCAAAGTTTTTTAGCATCCGCTTTGGTTACAATTACCAGCGCAGGCAGGAACTTGGTGTTTACAGCAAAATGGGAACAGTAGGATTTTCGTGGGGACTGGCTATCAAGGTTTCGAAGTTTCAAATCGAATACTCAAGAGCAACCTATCATTTAAATGGATCGCCCAATTATATCACCATCAGAACCAATCTTTCCGATTTCGGAAAAAGGAATTAAACAAACTACTTTTCCAATATTTTCTTTTTCTCCGTAGGAGTCCTTCGGACAATTATTCGATCATTCATTCAGTTCCCGCAAGGGCGCAAAGCCGTCAAGTTAAGCATGTCTTCCAAATATGTCCCGCAGGCTGAAAGCCTGGAACATCAAAGAAAAGATGTTTTTGCTCGAAAGTTTACCAGGCTGAAAGCCTGGAACAAAAAAATGTATCAGGCCTTCAACCTGAGGATACTACTCTATATGTGTTAAGAAGGAGCGCTGCTCCTTCTTTTGATATGAAAGGCTTTCAGCCTTTTTTGTAGTATTCACTTACTCAAAAATCACAAATATTTCCTTAACCTTACAGCTATGCGCAAGGGCGGGATTTCCCCGAAAAAACGGGGCAGGCTGCTTCGCTTCCCGCAGGGGCGGGATTTCCCCGAAAAAACGGGGCAGGCTGCTTCGCTTCCCGCAAATGCGGGATTTCCCCGAAAAAACGGGGCAGGCTGCTTCGCTTCCCGCAAGGGCGGGATTTCCCCGAAAAAACGGGGCAGGCTGCTTCGCTTCCCGCAAATGCGGGATTTCCCCGAAAAAACGGGGCAGGCTGCTTCGCTTCCCGCAAGGGCGGGATTTCGCTTCGCTCAACATTCATTCAATCAATCAATCATTCTTCCGTTTCAATCAATGGCAAATCCACTTAACAATTTTTAATACAGCCTCATAAAGTAAGCATGTTGTATTGTTTACTTTTGCAATTTAGCTTTATTCTAAATAATAATTATAAGATGCCACATTATCATTCTCTTGGTAAGATTCCCCACAAGCGACATACACAATTCCGAAAGCCCGATGGCAGCCTCTATTCAGAGCAGTTGGTTTCGACCGAAGGATTTTCTGACCTATATTCACTGGTTTATCACACCTGGAAACCTACCAGGGTTCTAAAAATTGAAGATCCTTATTCTGTTGCACCAAAAGTTGCAATCGAAAAAAACCTGCAACATCGCAGTTTGCTGGGATTTAGTATTAAACCCAAAGACGATTATTTGCAGAGCAGAAAATATGTGCTGGTCAACAATGATGTCTATATCAGCCTTGCTGCACCAAAAAAATCAATGTCAAACTATTTTTACAAAAACTCCGGTGCCGATGAAATGGTGTTCGTGCATAAAGGGGAAGGAACGCTAAAAAGCATGTATGGTCAAATAAGGTTTGCCTATGGAGACCATCTAATTATTCCCAAAGGGATTATCCACCAATTTGAATTTGACACCGAGGATAACAGGCTGTTTATTGTCGAATCGTTTACGCCATTAAGGTTTCCAAAAAGGTATACAGGCCGCACAGGACAATTATTAGAACATTCGCCATTTTGCGAGCGTGACATCAGAAAACCGGAAAATCTTTAAACCAATGATTTGAAAGGTGATTTTATTGTAAAAATCAAGCGAGATGATATGATTTGGAAGTACCATTACCAAACGCATCCTTTCGATTTGATTGGCTGGGACGGCCACCTGTATCCTTATGCATTGTCAATACACGATTTTGAGCCCATCACAGGCCGTGTTCATCAGCCGCCGCCCGTTCATCAAACCTTCGAAACTCCCACTTTTGTAATGTGTGCCTTTGTTCCACGGCTCTACGATTATCATCCTGATTCAATTCCTGCGCCTTACAACCACAGCAATGTTGATTCGGATGAAGTGCTTTATTATGTTGACGGAGAATTTATGAGCCGCAAGCATGTAGAAAAAGGAATGATTTCGTTGCACCCGACCGGTATTGTTCACGGGCCGCACCCCGGAACTGTTGAAAAAAGTATTGGTCAAAAGGAAACCCTCGAACTTGCTGTGATGGTTGATACCTTTAAACCTTTAAAAATTACTGAAGATGCCCTCAATATTGAAGACAAAAACTATTACAAAAGCTGGATAGAATAAACTGTGAAATTAAAATCATCAATCTAATTTCTAACATCTAACATCTAACATCTAACTTCTAACATCTAACTTCTAACATCTAACTTCTAACATCTAA
>CAZQIV010000171.1:0-12347 GCA_964593705.1 uncultured Lentimicrobiaceae bacterium
TTATTTAAAATATTTTCGGCCTTCGGTGATTAATTCACAAATTCAACGAATTTGTTAATTAATCAGGTTAAATTCCTGATATACTTGCTGCTTTTCATCGATTTGATTTCCCTTTCCATCCTCACAGCATGGGCAAAATCAACAGCCTGGATTTTGATAAATACAATCCAGTCATTTGCAGCAGCAGTAAACCTGTGCTTTCCGTACGAATGCTCGTTATGTTTTTCCACACGTTGATCAATAGCTTCGTGGGTTGCACCAACGTAAAACTTCTGTAGTGTTTCGCTAAAAAGAATGTAACAATGTGAATCCATTAAGTGCTTGAAATTTAAAAGGCTGCCTTCATCTTTAAGCATATCGCTCCAATAACTTTTAACTTATTTCAGTATTGAGCGTTAAATTGATTTCAGATTAATAATTTTTGAACGAAGATTTTAGATTGTTTTGATTCACGCTAACATCTTAAATCTAAAATCGCCGATCTTATTTCTTAAATCAAAAATAGTTACAGATCGGGTAAAAAAAAAGCCCTGAATGCATTTGCATTGCAGGACTTTCGTTGGTTGTGGGCCCACCTGGACTCGAACCAGGGACCACTTGATTATGAGTCAAGTGCTCTAACCAACTGAGCTATAGGCCCTCATTTCTATTTTATTTCCTTTTTTTTGGAAAAGGGCTGCAAAATTATATTTTTGACGCGGAATTAGCAAAGTTTTTTTTCGCAATTATCAAATTTTATTTAAAATTATGAGCAATAATCCGACAAACATCAACTCACTGATCCTTGACTTTGGTGGTGTAATTTATAACATTAGCCACCAGCAACAGTTCGAAACTTTTGCCAAACTTGGAATTAAAAACTTTAAACATCTGTATTCCCACGCTATACAAAACCCCTTATTTGCTGATTTTGAGTGTGGCAAAATAAGCAATGAAGTTTTTAGAAATGAAGCTTGCAAACTGATTGGAAGAGATTTTACTCATGAAGAAATCGACATGGCGTGGAACAGTATTTTAGCAGGCTTCACGGTGGGAAATGTAAAATTTTTAGAACAATTAAAAAAACACTATCGCTTATACCTGCTAAGCAACACCAATGCAATTCATTATGATATTTACATAAAAGAATTCCATGATAAGTTTGGCTATGATTTTAACAAACTCTTCGAAAAAACTTTCTGGTCGTTTAAAATAGGAATGCGAAAACCAAATTATGACATTTACAATTGGGTAAAATCAGAGATAGATTTAAAACACGATTCCCCATTATTTATCGATGACACAAAGATTAACACTGATGCTGCAATCGATAATGGGATTCCATCTTTTTGGCTTGAACCCGGAAAAAAACTGATAGATTTATTTGATACTGATTTCAGGCTAAACTTATAGCTTAAACTCCTCCTTGAGTTTTTCGAACACTTTTTCGAGTTCGGTATTCATTTTTTTGATAATGGTATCAAGCTCGTCCTGGGGTATATCTTCCACCTTGAAATCTTTATCAACCTTCCTCACATCATCGTAAAGCGAATTGATTTTTAGCATATCGAGCGAGGCTTTCATTTTATGGGCATTCCTGGCCAGCTTATCGGCATCATCCTCTTTAAATCCTTCGTTCATATCGTGGAGAGAAACCGGGGTGGATTCAACAAAAATACCAATCATATTCTTAATTTCATCCTCATCGCCAAGCATTTCTCTAATCATGGTGAGATCATATAATTTTTCCTGGTTCATTGTTGTAAAAATTAGATTTCATTATTCTTTTTCATTCGGTAAATGGTTGACTTTCCTATATCAAGTTTTTTGGCAGCTTTCAAAATATTGCCATCATATTTATCAAGGTAGTGTTTTATAATTTTTCTCATATACCCATTTAATGTATCCTCTTCGTCCAGAAAAAATTCACTGTCTTTATTAGTGGATATAAACGAAATATCAATATCATCAATAGTATCACTGTTCGACATTACTACCGCCAGATCGATTATTGCTTTGAGTTCCCTTACATTTCCAGGGTAGTTATAACTTAATAGTTTATCCTGCGCAAGCCCCGACAGATTTTTTTTGGTCATACCATTTTCCTCACAAAAAGCATCCATGAAATACTTGGCGAGTATAAGGATATCGTTTCCTCGTTCCTTTAGCGGAGGCAGATGAATGGGAAGACCTAACAAACGGTAATAAAGGTCTTGTCGGAAATTACCATTCTTAACCTCTTCTGCCAAATCGCGGTGTGTTGCAACAATCACCCTGGCTTTAATATCAACAATACCATGACCACCAATACGTGTAAGTTCCTTTTCTTGTATAACCCTTAGCAATTTAGCCTGCATGTTCATATCCATCTCGCCAATTTCATCCAGGAATATTGTGCCTTTGCCTGCCTCTTCAAACTTCCCGATTTTCCTGGTGTTGGCACCGGTAAATGCACCTTTTTCGTAGCCAAACATTTCGCTTTCCATCAAATCCCTTGGAATAGCTGAAACATTGATAGCTATAAACGGAAATTTACCTCTTACAGAATTATAATGGACAGCCTTTGCAACTAAATCCTTACCGGTTCCGGTTTCACCATAAATGGAAACCGTAATATTGGTGCCAACAGCTTTCTCCATTATGTTGAATATTTTTTTTATCTCTTTGCTGTTTCCTTTTATAATGTTATTAAAAACATACTTTTTACCAATCTCCTCCTTTAATTCATCTATTTGCTGTTCGAGCTTAAGTTTTTCGCGGATATTTTTCAGGGCGTTCCATATCCGATCTTTGGTTTCATCGTCTTTTACAAAATAATCATACGCACCCTCCTTGAGTAGTTTTACGGCGGTTGACACATCCTCCTGCCCTGATACAATAATTACCGGAATATCAGCATTATGCTCCTTTACCCTCTTCAAAACTTCCATTCCCGACATATCGGGCAATGAATAATCCAGGGAAATTACAGCAGGATTTTTGTAAAGGTTATCAATGCATTCTTTACCATTCTCAAATTTCTCAACAATATAATCGGGATTCAGGCTGATATGATATTTTAGCATTTCACCATAGAATCGATCGTCCTCTACAACAAATATTTTAAATGTGCTCATATTAAAAATTTTGGCCAAATGTAGCAAAAAAAAACTTAATCTCAAATTGGGAAAGAAATATTTTTCTGAAAATTTTGTTTACACGGGAAATTTTAGTTCAGATTATAAAAATTCAAACCCCCGACTAAAGTTAATAAATCTTAAAACAAAAACAGATGAGAGCCTTTTGTATGCCACTTTTCTAAATTTGCTAACAATTAATTACAAATATGTAATTATATAGATATGTTAACTATGATACAACTAAAAACGAAAATAGAATATGGAAAAAATTAAAGTCTTAAATCCTGTAGTAGAACTTGATGGTGATGAAATGACACGGGTAATTTGGGATTTCATTAAACAAAAACTCATCTTTCCTTATCTTGATATAAACATAAAGTATTATGATTTGGGTATTGAGAAAAGAGACGAAACCAACGATCAAATAACTGTTGATGCTGCCGAAGCTATTAAAAAGTACAATGTTGGGATTAAATGTGCTACCATCACACCCGACGAAAACCGAGTGGAAGAATTTGGACTAAAGGAAATGTACCGTTCGCCAAATGGCATCATAAGGAATATTCTTGGAGGTACTGTTTTTCGTGAACCGATTTTAATAAAAAATGTTCCGCGTCTTGTTCCCGGTTGGAAAGCCCCCATCTGTATTGGGCGACATGCTTTTGGCGATCAGTATCGTGCTACCGACTTTTTAACCAAAGGCAGAGGGAAACTTACAATATCATTTACCCCTGAAAATGGTGGCAAAACCCAAAGCTACGAGGTATATAACTTTGAAGGTGATGGCGTTGCTTTGTCGATGTACAACACCGATGAATCAATTAAAGGATTTGCCCATGCTTGTTTTAATATGGCATTGCAAAAAAAATGGCCACTTTATCTCTCCACAAAAAATACCATATTAAAAAAATATGACGGCCGTTTCAAGGATATTTTTCAGGAGATTTTCGAAAAGGACTATCAGAATAAGTTTAATGAAACAGGGATAACTTATGAGCACAGGCTTATCGACGACATGGTAGCCGCAGCGCTAAAATGGGAAGGCAATTTTGTTTGGGCTTGTAAAAACTATGATGGCGATGTTCAGTCTGATACTGTTGCACAAGGCTTTGGATCTCTTGGCTTAATGACTTCGGTACTGGTTACGCCCGATGGCAAAACAATGGAGGCCGAAGCACCACATGGCACGGTTACCCGCCACTACAGAATGCATCAGCAAGGCAAACCCACCTCAACAAATCCGATAGCTTCAATTTTCGCCTGGACACGCGGACTTGCACATCGCGGGCGGCTTGATAAAAACGACAGATTGGTTGACTTTGCAAATAAACTTGAAGAAGTTTGTATAGAAACCGTGGAATCGGGCAAAATGACTAAGGATCTCGCACTGCTTATACATGGTAAGGAGCTAAAAGAAAATGACTATCTTACCACCGAAGGTTTTCTAAATGCTCTGGATGAAAACCTCCTTAACCTGATTAATTCATGAATTCGTTGAATTCATGAATTTTTCAGGTTAAAAAACTAATTTAATAAATACATTATCTAACAAAACAAATCCATACTTTTGGATGTTTGTTTGATTGAAACTTAATTCTAGAAAATAATGGCTGGTTTAAAAGAAAAACTTCGTGAAAAAATAGAACAACATCGCCCTCGTACCCAACGCTTAGTTAAGGAATTTGGCGATGTAGTTGTTGACAATGTTACAATAGCTCAGATTATTGGAGGCATGAGAGGTCTAAAATCGCTGGTAACCGACATTTCATATCTTGATGCAAATGAGGGTATCAGGTATCGTGGCTACACGCTGCCCGAAGTATTTGAAAAGTTACCAAAACCGAAAGGTGCAGAAATGCCCTACGTTGAAGGCTTAGTTTATTTATTGCTTACCGGCGATATTCCCACAGAATCGGAGGTATCGGATGTTGTTGATGAATTTAGAAAGCGCAGGATTGTGCCGAGATACGTTTATGACGTTATTGATGCTTACCCATGTTGCAGCCATCCGATGGCAATATTCGCAAGTGCTATTTTGACCTTGCACCGGGAATCATTTTTTGCGAAAAAATATGAAGCAGGAATAAGCAAAACCGAATATTGGGATCCTACTTATGAAGATGCCATGAACCTGCTGGCAAAATTGCCCGAAATAGGTTCGTACATTTATGCAAAACTATACCGCGATGGCAAACGCACCCAATCGGATCCAAGCTTGGATTTGGGTGCCGATTTTGCCCACTTAATGATGAAATCAAAACCCTATGATGATGTTGCAAGATTACACTTCATTATCCATGCCGACCATGAAAGTGGGAACGTGAGTGCGCATACCGGGCATTTGGTTGCAAGTACCTTATCAGACATCTATCAATCGATGGCAGCAATGGTAAGCGGCCTTGCCGGCCCATTGCACGGATTGGCCAATCAGGAAGTATTGAGATGGCTGCAGGATGTTAAAGAAAAAATGGGTGATGAAATTCCATCGGAAGATGAAATGAAACAATTTGTTTGGGATACCCTGAATTCAGGACAGGTAATCCCCGGATACGGGCACGCGGTACTTCGTAAAACTGACCCTCGATATTCAATTCAGCGGGAATTTTGCGTGAAACACATGCCGGATGATCCCTTGTTTAAATATGTGAATTTACTCTACAAAGTTGTTCCTCCTATTTTAAAAGAACAAGGTAAAGCCAGTAACCCGTGGCCAAACCTGGATGCCCAAACTGGTGTTATCCAATGGCATTACGGTGTAACCGAGTATGATTTCTACACTGTTCTCTTTGGCATTGGACGTTCGATAGGTATTGCTGCAAACATTATTTGGGATAGGGCACTACTGTATCCCCTGGAAAGACCCAAATCAGTTACTACTGAAATGCTTGAAAAAATTGCAGGAATCAAGTAATTGAAATAATTTTTGAATAATGAAACTGGTTTAAAAGCCACAGCCTGTCCCAATTTTTTGGGAGATGCACGGATAATATTTTTTAGCATACCGATAATCAGAGATGTAAATTGCACAAATAGAGAGCTTCGTACCTTTTTAGACTGGTCTCATAAATGAATTAATTAGTCCCGGAAATATCCTGGACTTTTTTTTTGATAAAAAGAATAATTTAATAACTACTGTCCGAGTAAATTTAACAGATTTCTTGCCGCACGTGCGGCATCGAAATGACCCTGTCCACGGGTTGACTTAGGAGGAGGGGAATCGGGCGCTTCGCACCCGATTCCCCTCCTCCCACAACCATCGTTAACGGTGTCACCTCGAAGGAGTGAAGTCCCGCACGTGCGGGATCCCGACCCTTCGGGGACTGAGACCTGCCTCGCCTTTATGTTAGGCCAACTGTGAGCGGCCCGCTTCGCAGCGAGGCGAGCAAGGCGGGGGTCTGTCTAATAGTAAGGTCTTCAACCCTTTACACAAACATGTCATTGGTAACAAAACAGCCTGCCCCAACACTTCGGGAAAGTGAAGTGAGGAATCTTTTTATCATTTTGCTGTTTAGTCGGACAGTAGTGTAACTTAATAACCAATAACTATTAACTTTACCCCAATGATTATCGGAAACCGGGGAAACACTAAAACCTAAAACTATGATTGAGCAATTTGAGATCAGATTACCTGCATTCAACAGAGGATTTCACCTGATAACCCACTACATTGAAGCGCAGTTAAAAAACCTGCCACAAACAGGGCTTATCAACATTTTTATGCATCACACTTCTGCCGGCCTCAGCATAAACGAAAATGCAGACCCAACGGTGCGATCTGATATGGAAAAGTTTTTTGATAAGTATGTAAAAGAAAACGAGCCTTATTATAACCATACCATGGAGGGAGCAGATGATATGCCCGCACATATTAAAGCCACTTTAACCGGAGTATCACTTACCGTTCCTGTAAGTAATGGCCGTCTTAATTTAGGCATTTGGCAGGGAATATATTTGTGCGAATTCAGGAACCGCGGTGGAAACAGAAGATTGATTATCACGATTTACGGATAAAAAAAACCTCCTGTCAATTAGAACAGGAGGTTTTTTTCTTAATAATCAAATTATTTGACCATAAATTTTTTTGTTACACTTTTGCCGTCCGAAGGAATGATAGAATACACATAAGTTCCGGACTTAAATTCATCTGTAATAACTGTAAATTCTTGGCTACCCGGCTCATACAATTTCTTTGCCTGGCTATAAACCAACCTTCCTGTAACATCAAAATGATATTACTGCTATTATTTGCAATCAATACCGTCATTATTGCCCTGGTTATGATATTTTTAAGCGTAAAAATGTTGATCAAAAAAACAGTTCCTTTCCACAAACCCGTATTGGCCATAACAAAGCGATGAGAAAACAAAAGATTTTCTGCCCGCGCACCATGGACAGAATGAACCAGATGAGCAAAAAGATCAAATTTTAAAATTAAACCTGGATATTCTTCGTAAACATCAATTACCTGATTTTGATATTATCTCAAAAAATTCAAAGTATTTTCCTTTGATTGGCAATAATACTTTTTGAAAAAACGATTAATTCGGGAAAAAAGATTTCAAAATCATTCCTGAGTTCATTATAGTATTGGATGAGTTCATCCCGGCCATTTTCGATGCCCGAATCAAACTTTGTCCGCATAGACATACCTTTTAAGGCAAGGCCAATATTATCAACATCAGCATAAGAAGCCAGCCAGTTACCTACGGCCATTGCAGGCAATACCCTTTTCATTTTTCCCGGCATTTTCATGTAATTTTTAAAAAGTGTACGGTAGGCATTTTTTGTAAACTGCTGCAGTGGGATATCAGCATAGTTGAACCATAGCGCAGCAAGATAATGATCGTAATACATATCTATTACTACTCCGGCATATTTGCGATACCTGCTCCTGATGCGGCTTTTGCTTTGCTCAACAACCGGGTGCTTATCGGTGAACTCATCTATTTTACGATGGAGAATGATGCCATTTTTTATCCCTTCCTGAAATTGCTCTATCTGCCTGCCCTTTACCGCATCGGCAATATAATTTCCAACAAGCAACTGTTCATCACCAAACGACAAATAAAGGTGGGCAAGGTAATTCATAGCTTATTCCGGATTGGATTGGTTTTGCTTCTTGTCGATAAAATAAAAATCAATTAATTTTTGTGCTGCAATGTATGAACTCACCTCATCATTCCTGAGCATGGAAATAAGTTTCGGAAGCTGTTGTTTCACTTTTTGATTTGAATAAAAATCGGATTTCAGGCCTTCGTTGATGGCCTCGTACATTATAAGGTCTAATTGATCTTTTCGCCTTTGATCGAAATAAGCATTTGTTTTTGTAAAAACAGCATATTCATTGATGGTTTTCCAAACATTATCAATTCCGGTTTTTGTTCTTGCCGAACAAACATCTACCTTTGAAGCCCACCCCGATTGGGTTGGGGGAAATAGATGCAGCGCATTTTTGTATTCGGTTTTTGCACGGTTTGCACTTTTCACATTATCACCATCGGCTTTGTTTATAAAGATTGCATCGGCCATTTCCATTATACCCCGTTTGATACCCTGCAGTTCATCTCCGGCACCGGAAAGCATGAGCAACAAGAAAAAATCAACCATTGAATGCACAGCGATTTCCGACTGGCCTACGCCAACAGTTTCAACAAAGATCACATCAAAACCTGCTGCTTCGCATAATATGATCGATTCGCGGGTTTTGCGGGCAACGCCACCCAGGGAACCAGCCGAAGGCGAAGGCCTGATAAATGCATTCTTATCTACGGCAAGTTCCTCCATCCTGGTTTTATCGCCCAGAATACTTCCTTTGGTGCGGCTGCTACTGGGATCGATGGCCAAAACTGCCAGGCTGTGGTTTTGGCTTGTGAGATTTTTTCCGAGCGATTCAATAAAGGTACTTTTGCCAACACCCGGAACGCCGGTAATGCCAATACGAATAGAATTTCCGGAGTATGGCAAACACTTCCCAATAATATTTTGTGCCAGTTGATGATGTATCGGATTGGTACTTTCCACCAGGGTAATGGCCTTACTCAAAATTATTCGGTTACCATCCAAAATGCCATTCACAAACTCATCAAGCGATAGCTGCTTCCGTTTAGCCATTCGTATTCGTTCGATTGCAGCCCTGTTGATTTGGTCGGGTTGTTCCACGCCATCGTTTACCTGCAAGGCTGAATTATTTTTTGATTCATGTTCTGCCATCATCAAAAGATTTTTACAAAAGTATGACTATTACCTAACTTGGACAAACCAAAACCAAACAAGGTGATCATGTAAAACTTATGGTGTATTCCTGTTTTGGTTTGTCCAAGTTAGTCGGCAAAATTTATAAATGCATATTTTGCAATTTAGAGCTTTATTATTCACCTACCTTTCATATTATCGACAATGCATTTTAAATTTTGCTTTAGTACCTTTTCTCTAATATTCTGCCAAAAAATGGCAGAATATTAGAGAAAAGGTACTAAATACTTTTAGAACGTAATATGTTGACAGATACCAAAAGGATTTTAAGAACAGGATATTTGATTTGATCGATAAACAAAATGACTTTTATCGCCAACCACCCCCTCCAATCCCCCAAATCCATGTCACCTCGAAGGAGCGTAGCAACTGAGACCTGCCTCGCCTGCACCATTGCATACACCAGCGGCAAGGCGGGGGTCTCTCACAAAGTGTACCTCAACTCCATTCAAATACCTGTCATCGGCAGCACAGCAAAGAATCTGTTACCTATACGGACAGTAATGATAATAAAACAACCTGGAATTGTAGGTTAATGTAAAATCCCTCATTTTAGGAAAACATATATTTTTACAAACAATTACCAAATGTTCTATCATTTAAAAAAAATAACTATGAAATTTTTCAATCTGCTCCCCGCCCTAATCCTGATTCTGGTAGCTTTTTCAAGCCCTGAAAAAACCTCAGCACAAGTACCATCAGATTCAAGTAAACTCACAATTGATAAAATTTTCCAATCCGATGAATTTTATGGAGATAATTTCAGACAGCCACGATGGACAAACGAAGGAAAATCATATACTGCCCTGGAGCCCTCCGAAGAAATTGAAGGAGCACGTGATATTGTAAGCTATGAAACAAAAAACGAAAAACGGTCGGTGTTGATTTCTGCCTCCAATCTCATCCCGGAAGGAAAAGAAAAACCTTTGGAAATAGCCAACTATGAATGGTCGTCAGATAAAAAGTTGCTCTTGATATTCACCAACACCCAGCGCGTGTGGCGCTATAATACAAAAGGTGATTACTGGATTTTGGATTTAACAACGCATCAATTAACACAACTCGGAAAAAGCCTTCCCGCATCATCGCTGATGTTTGCCAAATTTTCGCCTGACAACATGCGTGTTGCTTACGTGAGTCAACATAATTTGTTTGTTGAGGCATTGGCCGGTGGATCGATAAAACAACTTACCTTCGATGGAACTGTTGACCTGATCAATGGAACTTTCGACTGGGCATACGAAGAGGAATTCTTTTGCCGGGACGGTTTTAGGTGGAGCCCCAATGGAAAAATGATTGCCTACTGGCAGATTGATGCCTCTGAAATCAAAGACTTTTTAATGATAAATAATACCGATTCTCTCTATTCTTTTACCATTCCTGTTGAATATCCCAAAGTTGGAGAAACCCCGTCAGCCGCCAAAATTGGTGTAGTTCCTATCATGGGTGGAGAAACTTTGTGGATGAATATTCCGGGCGATTCAAAACAGCATTACCCGGTACGAATGCTATGGGCAAAAGACTCGGAGGGCTTTCTGGTGCAGCAACTCAACCGCAAGCAAAACACGAATAAAATTTGGTTATGCAAACCCCAAACAGGGCTGGCAATAAATATTTTTACCGACCGCGATGAAGCCTGGCTCGATTTGGTTGAGGACTGGATGTGGGTTGATGATGATCATTTTACCTGGCTTAGCGAAAAAGATGGCTGGCGACATTTGTACCGGATTTCCAAAACCGGCGATGAGGAATTGCTTATCACAAAAGGAGATTACGATGTGGTTTCGATTGCTGAAATATATCCCAAAAGCAATTACGCCTACTTTATTGCATCGCCCGAAAACCCCACACAGCGCTATTTGTACAGGATAAAAATGGACGGTAAAAGCAAAGCAGAACGCCTTTCTCCCGCTGATGAACCGGGCACACACTCATACAATGTAGCACCGGGTGGGAAGTATGCTTTCCACACCTGGTCCAACATCAACACACCGCTGGTTACCGAACTTGTTTTGCTGCCCAAACATAAAACCACCCGCACGCTTGTTGACAATAAAAAGCTAAAGGAAAGCATGTCGAAGCTTGACCTTTTGCCCATCGAATTTTTTCAGATCAAAACCGAAGACAATATTACCATGGAGGGATTTATGATTAAGCCTCCAGATTTTGATCCCGCCAAAAAATACCCGGTATTGTTTTACGTATATGGCGAACCATGGAAACAAACAGCCACCGATAAATGGGAAGCCGCAAGCCTATGGCATAAATTGATGGCGCAGGAGGGCTACCTCGTGGTTTCGATCGATAACAGGGGCACTCCTTCACCCAAAGGCAGGGAATGGCGAAAAAGTATTTACAGGAAAATTGGTGTGATAAACTCCCGCGATCAGGCCATGGGCGCTAAGGAAATAATGAAATGGGATTTTGTGGATCCTGAACGCACAGCAGTTTGGGGATGGAGTGGTGGCGGCTCTATGACACTGAACCTGATGTTTAGGTATCCCGACATTTATGAAACTGGGATGGCAGTTGCTCCGGTAAGCAATCAATTTTTTTACGACAACATCTACCAGGAAAGATACATGGGACTAAAAAACGAAAATCCGGAAGATTTCATCGAGGGCTCTCCGCTTACTTATGCGAAAAACCTCGAGGGTAAACTCCTGGTAATGCACGGTACCGGCGATGATAATGTTCACTATCAAAATACCGAAGTCCTAATTAACGAGTTGGTAAAATACAATAAAATATTCCAGGTAATGCCCTACCCAAACCGCTCGCACAGTATTTATGAAGGCGAAAACACAAGCCGGCACGTGTTTACCATGCTGCGCCATTTCCTAATGGAAAATATGGAAGCGGGAGGCAAATAAATAGCTTTGAGAATAAAACGGATTTTTAATATAGTTGGTAACTATTTAGGTGGATGTATTATTTACCAAATCCTAACTTGGACAAGCCAAAACCAAACAAGGTGATCATGTAAAACTTATGGTG
>CAZQIV010000172.1:0-11998 GCA_964593705.1 uncultured Lentimicrobiaceae bacterium
TAATTTATTAATTAAAACCTAACGTTTTATGAGAAGAGTTACAAGTTTATTATTGGTCTTAATGCTTGCATTTGTTGGCCAATTATCAAGTCAGAACCTCAATGAAGGTTTTGAATCGGGCTTAATACCTGATAACTGGACCATCCTTAACGAGGATGGTGGAACCAAGCTATGGGTAGCCAGTACGACTTACCCACACACTGGTATTTATTGCGCAAGGGTTGGATATGAAACAAGTTCGTTGGATAACAACGACTGGTTGATTACTCCGCCGCTTATTGTTACTACTGCAGATACTGATTCTATTAGTTTCTGGATGAGATCATACAGTGCTACTTATGCTGACCCATGGGAAGTTCTAATCTCAACAACAGATGTTGATCCTGCCTCTTTTACGGTTATCGACCAGGGTACAGGTCAATTGGGTGCGTACGTAAGAAAAGCATACTCTTTGGATGCCTATGGCGATGCCGTGGTTTATCTTGCCGTACGATATTTTGGTGCCTATGATTGGTCACTTTACGTGGATGATTTTATAGGCCCGGCTGTTTTACTGCCTGCGTGTCCAAAGCCAAATTCTCTTTATGCTCAAAATATAACCACTACCAGCGCAGAGCTTGGTTGGAATTCACAAGGTGATGAAACTGCATGGGATGTTGCTTATGGCGAACCGGGATTTGATCCCGATACCGAAGGTACTATTGTTCCTGTTACTGAGAATCCTTATGTGCTTGAAGGTCTTACTGCTTCATCATCTTACGATGTGTATGTAAGAGCCGACTGTGGTACTGATGAAGTTAGTGCTTGGTCGGGAGTAGCCATGTTTAACACCTTATGCGATGTTTTCACTGCACCATATTCTCAGGATTTTGAAAATGGAGGAACTATTCCTGTTTGCTGGGCCCAGGGTCCTGGTAATCTTGAGAACTGGTTGTTTGCAGATTCACCCCAGGGACATACCGGAAATAATGGAACAATGGGTGGTACAACAACTTCAGGTGGATATTTTGCCTGGATTGATGACTCGACACCCGATTCAGACAGTACAATACTACTCACACCGTTTATTGACGTTAGCGGATTAATTGTTCCAGCTTTAAGCTTTTTTGAAATTAGCAATAATGAAACCCATTCCAATGTAGAATTTTACGTAAATTTATGGGATGGTGCTATGTGGCAGGAACAAGTATTTTACAACGACACCAATACTTTAAATGGTGAATGGGAGAAAATCCTTGTGGATCTCTCAGTATATACAATTTCTGGCCCTATCCAGTTAGCATTTGTTGTAAACGAATTGGTAGCTTCGGATTTTTATGATGACGTGGCCATTGATGATGTTAAAGTTATCGAAATGCCCAGTTGCTTCCCTCCAATCTTACTTACCATTACAGATATTACAACTACCGGCGCTACTGTTGGCTGGACACTCGTCGGCGATGAAACCGCGTGGGATATTGCTTATGGTGAGCCGGGCTTCCTTCCCGATAATGGCACAATAATACCTGCTGCCACCAATCCATTTCCTCTCACAGGCTTAACAGAAGCTAGTTTCTATGATGTTTATGTTAGGGCCAATTGCGGCACTGATGAGGTGAGCGAATGGTCAAGCCTTGCTTCATTTGCAACAGCATGTGAATTGTATGCTGTTCCTTTTGCCGAAAGCTTTGATGGAGAACAATTTGCACCAGTATGCTGGACAAATGAAAAAACTGCCGGCACAGCAGCAGGTTTATGGAATCGCGATACTGCCGGAACAAGTCCAACATGTGTCCCTCATAGCGGGGCTGCCATGGCAAGGTTTAATTGCTACAGCTATAGCACAGGTACTGCCGGTATATTGGTTACACCTGCATTCGATGTAGAAGTAAATACTGTAGGTGTTAATTTCTGGATGTATCGTGATAACGGTTACCTTACCAATACCGACCGTGTAAACGTTTATTACAATACTGAAGCCGGCTTAACAGGTGCAGTGTTAGTAGGAACAGTGAATAGAAGTATCGATCTTGAACCCGTGGTAGATACCACCAGTTGGTATCAATATACCTTCGCCTCACCTTCCGGTGTAAATGGCGATGAGGGATATTTTATTCTTGAAGGTGTAAGTGCCTGGGGAAATAATATCTTTGTTGATGATGTGGAAGTTTTTGAACCACAAGTGGGTACTCTGGCAGGTACAGTTAGCGAAGCCAGCAAGGGTGTTATCCAGGGTGCTTTGATTACTGCCGGATCTTCCGAAGTTTACACCGATGAATTTGGAGATTACGAAATTCCCGGATTATTACCAGGATATTACACTGTAAGCTGCGAGGCAGAAGGTTATTTTGCGCTTACTGTCGATAGTGTCGAAATTATAATAGACCAAACCACTCCTCAGAATTTCGTTCTGGGTTATGCACAAATCGTTGTTGATCCAACAAGTTTGCTCGAAACCTTGCCTCCCGATGGTATTTCCACTCAAACCCTTACCATTTCTAATCCTGGTGGTACCGAAGCACTTACTTATTCAGCCTCCATCGAGTTTTTGGAAAATGCAAAGCAAAGTCCTGAATTTACTATTGTAAAACGTAAAGACTTTAATGCCTATACCGATGCCTCACCCGAATATGCCGTTTACACCAATCCTATTGATGCTTATGGTGATATTTTGTTGGATGTCGATTTCCAAACACCTTCAGGCGAAACCCAACTCCTGGGCTGTGAATTCGATGGTATCTATGTTTGGGCCACTGGTGGCGGTAGTGCAGCCAATCCAAATAAGCTGTATCAATTCTTACCCGATGGTACACTAATTAACACCTTCGATCAAATATCTACCTCCGCGTGGGGTATGAGAGATATGGCTTTTAACCTGAATGATGGTATGATATACACTGGTGATGGCAATGGATTGTATTCGATCGATCCGGCCACTGGCGTACAAACGCAAGTTTTTGCTGGTACTGTTGCCGGAACTGGTAGCGTTATCAGGGCACTGGCCTATGATCCGACAAATGGTTCTTTCTGGACAAAGAATTTTGGTAACTCGCTTGTTAATTTCGAAGTTGTTGATGCAACAACAGTTAATGTGTTAGGCACATACACTGTTCCTGAAGCTGCTTCAGCATACGGTATGGCTTACGATCCGGCTGGTTCCTATCTATGGATTTTCGATCAGAGTGGTACCCCGGAAACAAGTTTTGTAAAGTGGGATATTGCCACACAAACAACTATGGAAGTAGTTCAGGTACCATTGCTCACAGGCTCAACTGACCAACTTGCTGGTGGCGCAGGCTATGATTTCGGTAACCTGGTTCCTGGAAAAGTTACACTTTTCGGAATAACTCAGGGTACTCCTCTTGACAAGTTTTTTGCAATGGAACTCGACAATTCATTTACCTGGGTTTCGATTACCGATAACGCTGCTGGTACAGTTAACCCTGGCGAAAGTGTTGACATAGAAGTTTTATTCGATGCTACAGGTCTGATCGATACAAACTACTATGCAAATATCAATATCAACCATAATGGTCAGGAATTGACCGATGGAACCCTTGTTGTTCCTGTTGAATTAATTGTTGAATCTGCAGCAGCTCCACTTGCGGCTACAGATCCCTCACCTGTTGATGATGCCGAGTTTGTTGCATTACAGCCCGAATTTAGCTGGACAAACGGTGCAGGTACTGCTACCACGAGGTTTGTTCTGAAAAAGGGAGCTGGCCCATTTGCAACAACTATTTATTCTTCACCATGGATTATTGGTAATACAGTGAACCTCGCTGATGTGGGAATAACCTTGTTATCCAAAACAACTTACAGTTGGCAGGTATTCTGTAAAAATGCTGCCGGTTCAACCCCCAGCCCAAGATGGAGCTTTACCACAATTGGCGTAGGAACCATTGGTGGTGTTGTTACTGATTACTACGGCGGAGCAGCGCTTGAAGGGGTTATAGTTAGCACGGATGATATGCTTTATGCTGACACAACTGGTGCTGATGGTACTTATTTGATTTCTGGTGTTATCGAAGGTGATTATAACGTAACTGCCGACCTCGAAGGTTATGTATCACAAACTACTCCGGTTACTGTTGAGCATGGTCTAAATGCACTAACCAACTTTGCACTGGATCTATACCTCGATCCGCCAACAGGCCTACAGGCCGTAGTTGAAGATTTTGTGAATGTTAACCTTAGCTGGAGTGCCCCGGGTACCTCTGTACAAGAATGGTTATTTTACCACGATGGAAGCTTTGAAAATGCATTGGCTTCAACCTCAGGTGGTGCAGGAATCGCTCAGTATTTTAATGCACCCCAATACCCATGTGTTGTTAAATCGATCAGGTACTTTAATGATGACTACCTTCAATATCAGCAGGAAAACCAAATTTACATCCTGAATGCTGATGGTAGTGCTATACTTAGTGGACCATACCTTGTGTCTAATGCTGGCCCTGATGAGTGGGTAGAAGTTGTTGTGGATGATGTTAACGTTGCCGAGGGAGGTTTCATGGTGGCTACATTTAATAGCCTTGCTGACGGACCATTTGTAGGTATTGATGACAGTTTCTATGATGGCACACTATATTTTGGTAGTGTAGGTGATTTCACCGAACTTAGTGTATATGGTTATTTCTATGTAGGTAGTCATGAAGCTTTGGTTGAATACGGAGCTGATGCTGCAGATGGTGGCCAGAACATGGTAACGCTGAAGCCTGGTAAAGGTGAAATGAATCATACGGTTGAGGAAATGGCTTTCTCAAACCAAAAGTCTATTGCACCTGAAATCGATCACTCAGTCAAATCATTCCTTGGATATAATGTTTACAAAAATGATGAGTTGCCGATTTATACTGAGGAACTTTTCCATAGCGATCTCAATCTCCTGGCCGGAGACTATTTCTATAGTGTTAAAGCTGTTTACGATCGGGGCGAATCAGAAGCGGCAGGACCAGAAGGTGTTTCAATTTTAGCACCTCCGGTATTACTCTCTGCCGAAGCAGATTATTATGGTGTTCAACTGGATTGGATGGAAGGTTCTTCTGTTCCGGTTGACAATGCATTTGCAAAAAATGCAATTTCAAATGTGAAGATGGATATGACAAAAGGAAAAGGTGAAGTTAAACTTCCATACAGTGCAGGCAGAGCAATTGGCGATGATTGCATAGATCCTATTCTGATCAACGCATTACCATTTACAGAAACCGAATCAACATGTGGCCGCGGTAATTACACCGATACCACCTGCCTCGGTTCTTATGATGGTGGTGAAGACATCTTTTATATGCTCACCTTAAGCGAAGATACTTATGTGAGTATTACCATGGAAACAGAAACTACCTGGACGGGTATGCTGTTAACAGATGAATGCCCTCCGGGTGCTGAGTGTATTGCTACCTCAACAAATACTGGTGTCGGCGGATCACAAATTCAACAATTCCTGCTTGCAGGCAGTTATTATATTATGATCGACACCTGGCCAACACCTGATTGTATTCCCGAGTTTACGATTACTGTCGATGAGTACATTCCTTGTGTTGTTGAATGTCCTGCAGGTGCTTCAATAGAAGAAGAACTCTGCGGCGAAGACCTGAATGGTGGATGTAATTCGGATATCCCGGCATGGATTCCAATTATGGATGGTGATGTGTATTGTGGTACTGCTTATGCTGATGACGGAAGAGATACCGACTGGTATGAACTGGTACTGGATGCTCCAAAAACTGTTACCTGGTCAGCTACTGCTGAATTCCCGGTTTTAATTTTTATCATTGACGGAAATAAGGGTTGTGAAGGCTTGTCAATTTTAACAAGTGCAAGCACTGCACCTTGCGAAACAGCTACTACAACAGCTACCGTACCTCCCGGAACTTACTGGTTGTGGGTTGGAAATCAAGGCTTCGATGGTAACCCATGTGGTGAATCCAACAACTACGTTGCTGAACTCACCTGTGAAGATGCTTTCCTTTCTTACTTCAATGTATTTAAAGAAGGCGTTGACATTGCCGATGTTTATGGTTTGGATTATTATGATATGGACGTAAGCAACGGCGAAGCGTATTGCTACACCGTTTCGCAAGTGTTAAATGATGCAGCACTCGAAACGGCCGTATCTAACGAGTTGTGTGCAACCGTGCCGATGATTCCTGAAGCAGGTGTCAGTCCTTTGGCGCTAAACGAAACACATGTTATTCCTCCTGCCCTTGTTACTACCCAGGTTGTAACAATTACCAATATGGCCGAAGGAATCTTAGATTGGAATCTCGCTGTTAACCTCGAACTGCCTATGGATGGTTCAAAGGCATATTGTGATGCTTCCACAACCAATGAAGATGAATATATCGCGAATGTTTTATGCGGCGATATTAATAATGCAAGTCTATGGCAAGGCCTGGTAGCTGATTATACTGCCTTTTCAACCACCATTGAAGCAGGTGCTTCAGAGGCTATAACCATTACCAATGGCACTCCCTGGGCATCCGACATTGTTTATTGCTGGGTTGACTGGGATATGAGCGAAACCTTTGAGCAAGGTGGCAATGAGGAATTCATTCTTACAAATGTAGGAGGGACAGGTGCATCCTTTACCGGTGCAATAGCAGTTCCTGAAGGCACACCGGCCGGAGTTTATCGCATGAGGGTGCGAATGACTTACAGTACCCCACCACTGCCTTGCGATGTAGCTTCTTATGGCGAAGTTGAAGACTATACCATTGTAGTTGAAGCTGCAATGCTTCCCTGGATGACTGCTGACCTATTTTCAGGCTCATTAGCCGCCGGAGAATCTGCCAATGTTACCGTTAGTTTTAGCTCTATCGGATTGGATGCTGGTAACTATAATGGTTCATTGGTATTTACAACCAACGATCCTATAAATCCATCAGTAACGGTTACAGCCGATTTGGAAGTAATTGCTGCAAAAGGTATGCTGGCTGGTTATGTTATGGATGCCACTTCAAAAGGTCCTGTTCAGGGAGTAACAATTACTGCAGAAGAAATTAGAGCTACTGCCGTAACCGATGATGATGGCTATTATGAAATGGAGCTTCTTATTGGCGATTACTCTGTAACTGCCTCAAAAGATGGCTACATCAGCCAAACTGTTGATACGCTAACTATTGCTCTGGATGATACCACTACGCAAAACTTCACCCTTGAATTTGCTACACCTGAATTGTTGTATGCAGACGGAGGTGTTGATGTGATTTCTTTGGGTTGGATAGGTAATACAGCAGCACAGCTTGATAATTCTAATAGTGGATTCCTATTGACAAATAAAGAACCTAAGGATATTGAAAGATTCCACGGGCCAACGCAAAAGATTCCTAATACTTCAGGAAGAGCAACAGGTGACGATTGTAACGATCCTATTGTTATTGGTGCTTTCCCATATTCGGATGTAAATACTACTTGTGGTCGCGGAAACTATACCGATACCACTTGTTTAGGCGGTTATGATGGAGGTGAGGATATTTTCTATAAATTTACACTTACCGAGGAAATGATCTTAACCATTACCATGGCAACCACTACTACTTGGACTGGAATGTTGCTAACTGACGAATGCCCACCATCAGATGTATGTATTGCTACAGCTACGAATAGCACTTCCGGCGGCTCGCAAATTACCGACACTCTGGCGGAAGGAACTTACTATATCATGATCGATACATACCCCAGTCCTGATTGTATTCCTGAATTTACATTATCTATCGAAGAATATGAAGAATGTATTGTAGAATGTCCTGAAGGATCCATCGACGAAGGTGAGCCATGTGGCGAAGACCTTAATGGTGGATGTAACGGTGATGGTACTACAATGCCTCTTGTTTGTGGTGATGTAGTTTGTGGAACAGCTTGGGCAGATGCTGGAAGTAGGGATACTGATTGGTACGAAATAGTTGTTGATGAACCAACAACCATTACTTGGTCAGTAACAGCCGAATTCCCGGTATATGCCTTTATCATCGAAGGTAACTTCGAGTGTGCAGGTTCTTATATTATGGCACAAGGCACAGGAAACCCATGCGAAACAGCTGTTGCTACTGCTACCGTTCCTCCTGGAACCTACTGGTTATGGGTAGGAAATCAATCATTCTATGACAATCCTTGTGGTGAAAGTAATGACTATGTTGCTGAACTCAACTGCGAAAGCGCTTTCTATACCTACTTTAACGTTCAGCGCGATGGCGAAACCATTGCCCAGACCTACTTTGATACCTACGTAGATATGGATATCATGCCTGACACCGAATATTGCTATACTGTAAACCAGGCCGTAGAACCAGGATTAAACACAGGTGAATCCAATGAACTTTGTGCCACAATGCTCTGCATGGGTATTAATACCTGCGACTTTACCATGAACTTCTACGATGACTATGGTGATGGTTGGAATGGTGCAAGTGTTTCCATCCTTCAGGATGGAATGATGATCGGTAGCTATACTTTATCAGGTGGTGCATTTGGTACACAAACTGTTTCATTATGCGATGCTGTAGAAACCTCACTGGTTTGGTCAGAAGGTTTTTATGACAGCGAATGTGGATTCGAATTGTTCGATGCCGAAGGAACACTTATCACAAGCTTCGAAATTGGAGATGCTCCCCTTGCAGGTGAATTCTTCAACTTTACTACCGCTTGTCCTGCAATTCCTGAGCAGATGATCGCTCTTGAACAAGGCTGGAATGCCTGGTCAGCTTATCTCGATCCTGATTCAAGGATGGGTATGGAAGCTATCATGGCACCTGTTATCGATCAAATGGAAGTTACCCAGTACTTCAACCAGTTGTACTATCCTTACTACGGAATCAACAACATGGATGATTTCAGCAATAATCATGGTTATTTCACCAAGATGACTGAAGCTGCAACATTGCCCATCAGCGGATTTATGGCTGATCCTACGGTAATGCTCACCGAAGGCTGGAACCTGATGTCTGTACTCCAGGAGTGTCCAATTCCTGCTGTTGATGTATTTAGCACTCTGCCTTTAATCATTGCCTGGGATCCGGTTGGTAATGGAATTTATTATCCTGATGGTAACATCTTCGATCTGGCTTACCTGAATCCCGGTATGGCATACTGGGTTAAAGTTGATGCTGATGCAAGCTATACCTATCCCGGTTGCTTAGTTAAAGGTGGAGCTAACAGTACCTCACTCAGGGCTGTTAACAATACCAACTGGAACGATGTAAACTACACTCCTGTTAACCATGCTGTTGTTTTTGATGCCAATGCAGTTGCCAGCCTCAAAGCCGGTGATATGATCGGTGCATTTACTTCAAATGGATGGTGTGCAGGTTTGGTTGAATACACTGAGAATAACTTAGGTTTCAACCTATTTGGCGATGACATGACCACAGATATGGCTGATGGCTTTGTTGAAGGCGAAAACCTGAGCTACAGGTTATTCCGTCCGGCTACCGATGAAGAATTTGATATTGAAGTTACCTATAGCTTTGATGCTCCTAATGCTGATGGCTTATTCGCTATCAATGGCGTGTCCATTGTTACCGATCTCAAGCTTTCACCAACAAGTGTTGGCGCAAATCTGCTGAATGGCCTTAATATCTATCCAAATCCTTCATCAGGAATATTCAATATTGCACTCAACAACATCGATGAGAATATCAACTTTGTTGTTATGAATGTTCAGGGACAGGAAGTTTACCGCGGTAATCTCCTCGAAACACAGGAGCTCGATTTGAGCGCCGAACCGAGAGGTGTATATTTCATCAAGTTTATGAATAATGGTGTTCTCGGTATCGAGAAACTCGTTATCAAATAATCTTGATTAAAAATTAAATATCAAAGCCTCTGCCTTCGGGTGGGGGCTTTTTTTTTTGAATTGCCACATGCTTTAGCTTGTGGAATAGAAATTAGAATGAATTGCCTCTGGCTTTAGCCTGAGGATTTTAGAAGATAGAAGATAGATGTTAGAAGGGAGAGATTGGAGTGATGGAGTGATGTTGAGCGAAGCAGCCTGCCCCGTTTTTTCGGGGAAATCCCGCTTTTGCGGGAGAGTGATGGAGTGAATTGCCCCATGCTTTAGCTTGTGGAATGGAAATTAGAATGAATTGCCCCATGGCTTTAGCCTGAGGATTTTAGAAGATAGAAGATAGATGTTAGAAGGGAGAGATTGGAGTGATGGAGTGATGTTGAGCGAAGCAGCCTGCCCCGTTTTTTCGGGGAAATCCCGCTTTTGCGGGAGAGTGATGGAGTGAATTGCCACATGCTTTAGCTTGTGGAATGGAAAATAGAATGAATTGCCCCATGGCTTTAGCCTGAGGATGTTAGAAATTAGATGGGAGAGGATAGAAGGGAGAGGGATGAAGTTTTAGAGTGATGGAGTGAATTGCCCCATGCTTTAGCTTGTGGAATGGAAATTAGAATGAATTGCCCCATGGCTTTAGCCTGAGGATTTTAGAAGATAGAAGATAGATGTTAGAAGGGAGAGATTGGAGTGATGGAGTGATGTTGAGCGAAGCAGCCTGCCCCGTTTTTTCGGGGAAATCCCGCTTTTGCGGGAGATTGATGGAGTGAATTGCCACATGCTTTAGCTTGTGGAAGGAAGATGATTCAATAAATTCAGGGCTTTAGCCCTTTTATCAAATTAATCAGCATTGCTGAAAAACCCATCTAAATTGTAGCCCCGCGATATGAAAATGTTACGATTAAGGTAATAAAGATTACTTATCGTTTCGATGGAAATGGTAAAGGTTATTCCATAATTTTGGTCTTTTTCAACTTTTACAAATACATCACCCTCGTAAGGTACATTTGGGTTGTACATTTCCTGGTGGCTTTCATTAAGCGGCTTTAATACGTTTTTGTAAGTTGCAGATACTGATTTTGCAATACCGACCAGTTCAAAGTTTGGAACACCATCCCTTACTGCCAACACTATTCCGCCACTGATTCCCTGGTTAAAAAGCGCGTCAATGATGAACTCTCCTTTTCTATTTGGTTTTGGGTTACTAACAATTCCCCTTGTTACCATTTGATATCCTGCAGGAAAACCCATAATGTAAACAAAACTTCCCCATTCAAGCTCCCCTGCTTTGCCTACAGGGTATTTAAAAACAGGGTTGATGTTAGCGTTTACCTCCTGGAATGTATTGCCAAGAAAGGCAATATCCTGATCCGAATCGGAAATAATAATTTCCAGTTCACCGCTATCGGGCAATTCCCTGATAAAGTTGTTTTGTTTTTTCTTAATGGAAAAGCTTTCCAAAATATTTGTTTGATTGTTGTTCTCATCAATAAACCAGGAAAAAAGCGAATCGGGATAATCCACAATGTGTGCGCAGGTAAGTACTACAATTTTGTTGTTATCATTTTTTATAATAGTCGCTGATCCATGTACCGACTCGCTAAAGAAACCTTTTGATATAGCTGTTCGCCGGGCATTGATATCCTTTAGCCCGGAACGGGTAATTTGTTGATCTGCATCAAAATGGTAGCGGTCATATTCGACCAGGCAATAAAGTATTTTTACCAATTTGGAGATATCGTCCAACTCTTCCGAACTGTTCCTGTAAGGAAATTCGCTGTCGTAGCGCCCATCGTTCAGGGTTGGATAAACAATTTGGTATGCTGTGCGGCGGCATGAAAATAAAAGAAAAGCAGCTAATAAGCACAATGAAATGTGATAGATATATCTTTTCATAATTTATATTTATGAGAGACACAAATATAATTATTTCAAGGTTTGGTAGCGCTGTATTTTTGCAGGATTATTATTAAACTCAGAACTCCTTACTTAACGTAAATCAATTGTCGTGAAAAACACATCTTAGTGCTTTAGTGGTAACCTTCTAAAATTCACCACTTAGACACTTAGATCACTCAGAATCACTAAGTAAAAAGAAGAAAAAATAATTGAATTTGCGACACATACACTTACGGCAAAAAAGTTGTGACTAATTGGTTTGTAACTTATAGGCCAAGAGTTTTGAAGCTTTAACCTCTAACCTCTAACCTCTAACCTCTAACCTCTAACCTCTAACCTCTAACC
>CAZQIV010000173.1:0-11979 GCA_964593705.1 uncultured Lentimicrobiaceae bacterium
CACCTCGAAGGAGCGAAGCAGCCTGCCCCGTTTTTTCGGGGATTGAGAGGTCTGTTTAATAGTTAGGTTTTCAGCGTCTTACACAAACCTATCATTTCGAAGGAGTGCAACAGCCTGCCCCGACCCTTCGGGAACTGAGACCCGCTTCGCAGCCAGCTTCGCCAGCGAGGCGAGCCTGCCTCGCCTTTTGGTTAGGCCACCTGCAGGCGGCAAGGCGGGAATCTATTGACAAATTCTTATCACAAACAACTATGAAATCATTAATATTTTACTTTCCACAATATTCGCAGTAGGATAATTATTTTTAATGAAAGCACTCAGCTCAATACCACCCATTTCAGGCATCGATACATCAGAAATGACTAAATCAAACTTTTGATCAGCCAAAAGTTCCAGGGCTTGCTTACCATTATTGGCTAATGCAATATTGTGAACCAGGGGCAGTGATCGAAGAATTTGCTTCAGTCCGCTAATAATCAATTCGTGATCATCGCACAGCAATACATTAATTTGTTTTTGCATGATACCGTTTTAAATTACTTTAAATGGAATGGATGTTTTCAAGAAAATACCTTCGCCGGGCTGACTGGATATTTCGCATGAACCACCAAACATCTCCACACGTTTTCGAATGGTGTTGAAGCTTTGGTTGTTTTCCTGCTTTTCTTTTTTTTCGGTTTGATAAGCCAATTCCAGGTTCATAATGCTTTTCGACTTCTCGATGTTAAAAATGCTATCCTCGATTTGCCTTGATTGCCTGAGCGCCCCATAAGCTTCTTCAAACTGCTTTAAAAGCGCCAGGATTTTTGATTTTAAAGCAAGTATGTTTGCCAGTAAACCATCATCGCCCGATTTGAGGGCAAGGATTTCAGCTTCATTAAGCAAAGTAAGGGCTTCGGTTAAACGGCCTTGCTCAAAATAAACTTCTGCCAGCATTGTGGTGGTTTGCCCGATAAGGGTAAAATATCCATTTACTTTTTGCATTCGAAGCGCTTCGCCAATAAGCCGCTCGGCGCTCTCCAGTTTACCAATCCGCAAATAAGTAATTCCCAAAAGCTTCAGCGCGATCGACTCAAAATTTTCTAGTTTAAATGTTGTATCGATTACATAAGACTTATTGAGGTAGTGCTTGGCTACATCCCATTGTTTTTGTTCGATGTAAATCTGACCGAGGTTGAGATAAAGCCCCGCCATTGGAATTTGGCGATCAAGCTTTTCAAACTTGTTAAGTGCCGAGTTGAAGTAGCCCACGGCTTTATCGTACTGTTTTTGAAGCGCCATAACTTCTCCCATATTTTGATAGATTCCGGCAATGCTTTCATTGTCATTCATCTTATCGCAAATTTCGAGGGCTTCCACGTAGCATTCCGAGGCTTGATAAAAATTTGAGTTTCGTGCATGCATCACGCCCATATTTGTAATCAGCCTGGCCAAATTCCCTTTGTCATCAATCCTTTTAAACAACTTTCGGGCTATGCTGTAGTTTTTTTCCGCTTTTTGCAAGTTGCCACAGATAGTATAATTGGTGCCCATATCAGCATAAAGGCTCGCACTATCACTGGCATCAAGGGCAAAGGGTATGCCGGCAAAAAAAAGGTTTCGCTTTGCGAACAATCCATTTTTCCGGCATAAGAAATGCTAAGGCACTTGTACGCATCGCAAATACAAAGACTATCATTAATATTTAAAGCGATTTCCAGTGCCTGGTTTGCATAACTAATGGATGAATCAGGTTGATCCTGCATATAATATTCGGCAAGAAAAAGCAATGAAGACGCTTTTTTGTGAAAATCCGAAATTGTATCAGTTCGGTTTTTAATTTCATGAATATTGTATTGCGCCTTACAAACCGGAAACAGTGCAACGAATAGTGCAACCAAGCTGAAAATTATCATTTAAAAAAAATTCATACTTCGTGGTTTTGCCATAGTTCCTTTAGCCCGAAGGCAATAAATAAACACCAATTTTTGCCATAGCACAAAAGTACAAGAATATCACATTAATCCAGCGATTGGAAAACAAGCGGTCTTGTAGATTATTTCAGTCAGTGCCTTCTTGTGCAAACGAGTAAAGTTTTGCAAAGGTCATATCCCTAATGGTTTTACTTGTGTTTGATTGCAGAACGAGTTGCTTTTGTCCTTCAATAAAAAACCTCCGGCTTTAAGATTACTATGGTGGCCTTAGCGATCACCCGGTGGCTTATATTATCTGTGAATACAACTGGCTTGACAAACCAGGATTTTGCGTGATGGGATAACATTTTAAATTTGTCGTTGTAGCCAATTATTATGCCTGCCTAGTATTTGTATAAATATTCCATGTTGTAATGGATCTCCTTTGTAAAAAGGTCTTTCTTATTCGCGCTTTTTATGCTTTCGATCATGCCTGATTTTGTGTAAGAAAAAATATACTGTGATCTGAATCCCACATTTTCGCTCCATTTGGATTTATAATAGGACTTCAATTCAATGAGTTTACCAGAATTGTTGTATTGTAATGTATGTTTGTTTGTCTACTTTTTTATGTTGTCAGTTATGCTCACACTTAGCAGTCGATCCAGGGGATCATAAAAATATTCCACGGTATATGATTTCCCGTTCGAGAATATCGCCTTACTTGCTATTTGGCCAGCTTCGTTGTAGTGGATGTTTATGTTATAATCGTTGTTCTTCTCGTAATGTCGCACTACGGTTAGTTGACGAAAGTATTCATAAGTGGTCGAATCAATTTTTTTTCCGCTCTGTCTTTCAGTTATTACTTTCCTTAAGCTTCCATCAGGAAAGTATGTATAAAGTTCCCGATTTTTAAGTTTCGGATCATCCTGGTTTTTAACCGGCTTAAAAGTTAATACCTCCCTCAGAAACCCGCTTTTATATTGCTGAATTTGTTGGTAGTAAGTTTGCTTATCGATATTATGCTGCACATATTTTTTTCATAGCCTTTATTATTTTGGACTTAGGTAAACAAAAATAGCTAAAACATTAGTTAACACCGACGTTAGCTAAGATTTTTTTTTGCTGTAAATAACAATGCGTGTTTGCTCCCGCTGCTATGAGGGCGAAATGAATGAGAGTGGAATATCAGGTTTTGCTAACTTTGTACGAAAATTGACCTGCCCGACTGCAAGAGTGGCGGGTCATGTTTTGGCTAAAGAATTATTGCAGAATAAAATGTATTAAGCAATGAAAAATTACATCAAACAACTGATCACTATCCTTGAAAAAGTAGCTGATAATACGCCGTCAAAACCATACATCGAAACACCGCCAAACATCGACCGGAAAGCAAGCGAGCGGGATTTGCATCCTTTGAAATCTATAGAGGAATGGACGGGGGTAGAGCAAATTGTTTTTCCCAGTATCGAACGCATGACACTTGAAGAAGTAAGCCATCTGAATATTGCCATCGGGAAAGTTATCGACAGCTTAAACCTTAATTTGGTGGATAAACCCGAAGATATTCCACCCGAAAAATTTTACACTATCATCACCGACCACTGGCAGGACAAAGTGCAATATCTGCCTTCGTTGGGCATGGACTGGGAGCTGTGCAGTGGCGATCCCAAAACCTGCCCCTGGGGCGACTATTGCGTTTGCTGTGAAAACCCCCGGGTTTTGCTTGATGAGATTCCCCTGAAATACCGGGAAGCCGTTAAAGAAATTGCGGATTTTATCGATATGGGCATGGTTTGCTTTTTCAATCCCGTAACGCTGGAATTCGAACAAGTGGTTCCTGATCTGGAAGGGGAACCCGAATTATTTGAAGATACGACCGGAGAAAAATGGAAAGATTGTTACAAATATGAAAGCTGGGAGCATTGCCTGAGGTTTGAGCAACCCCCCAGTGGAGAATCCTTTAAAATAATGGAACGATTCGCGGGGACTGTTTCTGATGCCCATCTCCGGCAACAGCTTTACAATGCCCTGGATCGTAGGAAACCCTTCGCCAACTTCAGGAATATTATTGATAATTCGGATTACCGGGAAAAGTGGTTCGCCTTCAAACATAGCCAGATGGAAGAAATCGTATGGGAGGAAATGAAATACGAAATAAAATCATTGGACGAATAGTGGCATGATTGACATTTATCAGAACTTTCAGACGCACTATTCGGAAAGTACAGACGCATTATAGTGTGTCTCTACCCATTAACAAAAACATCATCAAAAACCTAAACTATGAAACAATATCACAAAATACAAACGGTGTATTTTCGCAACCCGGCCACCAACAACAAGACTTTACTGGAAGGTGAATGGACTTTACCGGAATTTGAATACCTGAAAGACCTGGATTGGATATGGACCGAAAAAATTGACGGTACCAACATTCGCGTTATGTGGGATGGCGAAAAAGTAAGCTTTGCCGGAAAATCGGACAAGGCACTCATTCCTGCCCACCTGCTCGAAGTGTTGAAAGATACTTTTACGGACGAGAAAATGAGTGCTGCTTTTCCCGAGGTAAACAATGTATGCCTTTATGGCGAAGGCTTTGGGGCAAAAATACGATCGGGTACGGGCTACCTTAGCGACAGGGTCGATTTTATCCTCTTCGATTGCCTGATTGACCAATGGTGGCTAACGCGTGAAAGCATCGAAAATATTGCCGCCAAGCTCGAAATAGCAGTAGTGCCAATCATCGGTGTGGGATCCTTGTTAGATGCTATAGAGCTGGTGCGGAAGGGCTTTAAATCAACCATTGCCCAAAACAAAGACCTGAGAGCCGAAGGACTGATAGTGAAACCTGTGGTGGAACTTTTTAACCGGCGGCGCGAGCGGGTGATTTCCAAAATCAAACACAAAGATTTTCGGCTTTAGTTTTTTTTTGATAATGACTACCAATGCCGATCCCGAAAACTTTCGGGACAGAAATCTACGATTTCATAGTTTTTCGAGCCCAGGATTCAAGAATCCCGGATTTACAACATCCCTGCCTCGCCTTAACAATAGCCAACACTGGCGACCCGCTCCGCAGCTCGCTTTGAAAACGAGATGGCCGAACGTGAAGCCAATGTGCTGGCCAACGAAACCGAACTAAAAGATTTGCGCACCAGGGTCGCCAATTTTCCCAAAGAACTTGATGCTGCCGTAACTAACACCAATAAAACAGTTTGCGAAATGCTAAAACGTGAGTTTAAGTTTGAAACAGAACTTAGCGCCAAACAAAACGAGGGCGAACTAAAACGTAAAGATCAGACCATTGCAACACTACAATCAAAGATAAAAAATATCGGAACCTCGCTCAAAGAACTATCGGCCAAAGCCAGCATAGCCGAAACCACCTCCAGAGACATAGCTATTAAAGCCATCGACAGCGCCCGCAAAGTACATATTATCGAAAAAAGCAGGCACAAGCAGGAGAATGATTGATTGAATGAATGTTGAGCGAAGGGAAATCCCGCATTTGCGGGAAGCGAAGCAGCCTGCCCCGTTTTTTCGGGGGAATTTCAAGCAGTCAGGGTTTGACTTAAAGTCAAACCCTGACTATCCTTACGCATTGGAAAAAACCTTTCGGGGTTTCCCGAAAAGTAGAAAACTTTCTCCATCTGTAATTCGTCTTTTTGAGTGAATAATAATCATTGTCCTTTTTATTATCCATACAAAATACAAAAGCTCCGTAATGCATATCATTACAGAGCTTTTTTGAATTGGTTTGGTGCCCAGAACAAGACTCGAACTTGCACACCGTAACCGGCACCAGCCCCTCAAGCTGGCGTGTCTACCAATTTCACCATCTGGGCGTATTAAAAGGGCGGCAAAGATAAAATTATTTTTTTCTTTATTGCAAATTTTCCACCGGAAATTTTAAATTTTCCGTAACTATTTAGCTATTTTATAATTCTCCAATCAAATGGCGTAAATAGCAAATTTAATTTCACCACTTTTTACATTCATTCGGTGTTATGAGTTTTGGCCGAGAGGAGTCCTTTTTTGTTGCATTTGGGTCTGTATGCTTTAGCGAAGCACTCCACTTTTTTCCTCTCCCCCTGCCCCTCTCTCATGGGATTAGTATCTGTATTCAGTAGCCGAATCGCTTTGCATTTTTATTTCCTCCAATTCCCATGAGCTCAGGCACCCTTCCCCAATTGGGGAAGGGAAGGGGATGGGGTCATGATAGTTTGTTATTCAATTCCACCACCTAAATAATTACTATTTTCCCATAATTTCAAATTCATAAAAAAAACTGTTTCGCCCTCCAGAATTCCTGACTCAACGTAAAAGTTTTGTCGCAATAATATCACTTTGTGATACTTTTGCCATTGGCATCCCTTTCGGGAGAGCCTTCGAGTCTTAGTGGCAATTGTTTGACAAATAACCACAAAGGCACAAGGACACTAAGAAACACTAAGTTATGTATGATGAATTTTGGGACATGTAGATTTACAAAAACATTGCTGTAACTATTTGATTTCTAAAAGATGGATCAGGGGGTCTGACCTCACACCAACAACATAAGAGCGAGAAAACATCACTAGCCGCTAAACAATTGTTAAATAACTGTTAAACATTATGTTCTGATAATCAAAACAACAGCATAAATGTTTTTACAATAGATAGTCTCTGCAAGAAAACTATTAATGTTGAAAATCAGAATTCACCCCGACCCTAAAGGGAGCCCTGATTTTCAACAGTTTACTTCCGCCAATTGGCGGATCAGGGTGAAAAAACTGTTGAAAATCTAATAATCAGAGTTTTCTTGCAAGCACTACATAGTAAGTTTTTGCTAAAGCTCATTCATTCACACAATCATCTTTTAGCCCATGCTAAACCTGAACAATTTAATTTCTGAATTTACAGCGCATATAAAATCCTGGTTTACTGAAAAAGCTGGTATTCTACAATCGAAAATGGAAGAAAAAATGGAATCAGGCATAGGTGAAACCGGCAAAATACATGAAAACACCAAAACTTATGAAAATGAAGCAAACGGGAATATTCAGCCTACATAACCCTGAAATAAAAGCAAGCCCGATACGAATATTTGCTGCTATTTTTAATGGCCTCGGTGTGGGTTTAATTTTGGGTGTACTATTAGGACTTGCAGTTTCACCGGTAGTAAGCGGCGTTATAGGAACATTATCATCCATCCTGTTAATCCTGCTGGGATTGAACGATAAACAGATGACTATCATCAAAAGCCTCCGCATAGGTTCGTTTGGAATTTTTGCTGTTGCCGGAATTATTTTAGGCTTATACATGCGAAACAACGATTCGCTTGCACCCACCACCACCGATTTGAAAGATGAATACCGTGCTTCCGGGTTTACCGAACAGCAAGCATTGTATTATGTTGCGCTTAAAAAATTTAAATACGTACCGGTGGGTTGGTTTGGAACATCAATAGCCGATACTGTTGCAATGTCAACCACCGATGATCACGACAAAACTGTGCTCTTTTCGTCTGACGTGGATTTGGATGCCTGCCGAATTTTGAACACGGCTGACAGCACTTTTCCAAAGGAAGAAATTTACAACACTTTTGAAGCTGCCGGCGGAGTGTGGGAAAAACTTGCTGTAAGCCTTGAGCCTGAACTCCCGGGGCAGGTTTATGTTGACGGGCTTTTGGGCATCCGCGATAGTTTCTGCACTTTGGGGACTGAAGGAAAAACAAGCATTGAAGGCAATGCCGGGCTTTCGAAATTAACAAAAACAAATAGTTCCACACAAATAAAGCTTGCAATGCGAAACTCCGGATCCGTATGGAAATCGATTGCTGACAATACCGAACAAAAGATCCCGGAAAATTATCAAGTGAAATTTTATCTAATCGTAATAAAAATTCTAAGCAATGAAAACAACAATTAGTCTCATTCTCATCCTGGCTTTGGCAGGACAATTCGCGATGGCACAAAAATTCAACCCCGATGTTTCCGAAAAATCCCTGGTGCGTGTCGAAATCACACAGGGAACCAAAGGCTATGCCTGTAGTGGCTTTTTATGGAAACGGAACGACTGGGTGGTAACATCGCTTCATGCCATGAAACAGGGTGCAACCTATAAAGTAGTTTACGGCAACAAATATTATCGTAATGCTACCCCGGTTAAAGTTTATAAAGATGCTGACCTGGTATTACTAAAAACAGATGCTGATCAAAAGCCACTGAGCATCCAAACCACACCAATCATGTCGGCAAACACGGAGCCGGTGAGTTTTGGCGACAAGGTATATGCACAGGGATACCACGGTGGTGCAACCGGACACCGCACCACTCCGCTCGAAAAAAATGATGCCAATCCGGAAACCCTGCAATCGCTTGTCGTTAAAAAAGAAGAGCTAAACACACTTATCAATCTTGGATTTCCAAAAATTGACATGCAGGTAATATATCTCAGTGGAAGCTTATTACCCGGTTATTCCGGTTCTCCAATCTACAATTTAAAAGGCGAGCTAATTGGCATTGGAAACGGCGGACTGGAAAACGGAACCAACAATGTAAGCTGGGCTATTCCGGCAAAATACCTTGCCGATCTTGAAAATTCGCAAAGCGCCGAATTACCCCAAAACCTCGAAAAAATTAGTTTACTCATGTCCTCACAGGTTGAAGTTGATCTTTCATCTTCTTCCGGTGCCGATGAGGACATGCAACAGAAAATGGTTGAGCAATATGCCGTTTATTATGGAGGGACATTGGAATTTATCCAAACCAAAAACCGGTCTATCGACCAGATGTATCAGACTTCTTACGATCCTGAAAATCTTGACAAATTTGCAGAGGAGCTTGAGGAAAATGGTTTACAAATCGATTATGACTTCATTAGGTACGATATTTTTGAAGACCTCGATTTTGGCGTAACCATAGCAGTGCCGGAGGGAAGTAGTTTGGTTTACAACCCGGATAACGGCGTTTTCACGGCCAATCTCACAAATTACCCATTATACAATTATTTTTCGCTGGAGTATTATAGCCTTGTTGATACTGAATGGGCTATTGAAAATGTTGATATGGCTGCAAATTTATTAATCGACCAACTTGAGGCAGCTATAGGCCAGCATGTAGGCGGATTTACCGAAGATGAGGATTTTAGCTACCGCAACGAAATTGATGATGACCGCGAGGCGGTTTACGTTCTTTTTCAGGGAAACAATACTTATCTTGATGATTATGAAAATGAACACAGTCTGGGGATTTACCTTACTGTACTAAAGGATCGAAACAGATACTTTTACAGCATGGCTACCATCACCATTCCAATTTATCAGCTCGCCGGTGATTTGAAAAAGGCATCGACTGTTTAGATGATTATGAGTCAAATTCGAAAGCTTGCGAATATTTCGAGCAATATATGCGCATAATGGCTGCATGCCACCTCACCACTTTTTCAAGCATCGATGTTGCTTCCGAGTAAGATTTTTGATTTTTTCCCTATACCATTCTAACGCTTAAAAAGACAATTCCGGGATTTTGTTTAAAAACAAGTACTGGTTTTTTTTGCATTCTTAAAAATTCTACCGGGGTTTCACCCTATAGCCGTCAAGTTTAGTAAAAACAACTCAGTATGAGTTGAGGTATTGTAGTATATAATAAGAAATTAGCGTTGAGCAACCCAGTATGGGTTGAGGGAAAAACCCCAACCCCGTACGTACGGGGTTGTAAAGATTACAGGATAGTCAGGAATAATCTACAATACCTAAACCCCCCGAAGAATCGGGGCAGGCTGTACCGGGTTTCAACCACTATTTTCTATTCATAGCTTGATGGCTATGGGGTTTCACCCCCTCGATTTGGAAAAAACGACTGATCTTTGATCATACTATTTTAACATACTTTTTACCATTCACAAATGATTTTCTAACTCACAATTAATCAAAAAGTAAAAGTTGGTTATTAGATATATCTTTTACATATCTGAATTCATTTATATGTTTATTTTATTTCGTTTATTTTATTTCGTTCACTGATATCCTTGTCATTTTTTGTAATTACCGTTTCTAAAAAGCCGTTAATCTTACAATTTTTCTTACCCATTTTCTGAAACTTTAAATGAAAACTTTGAGCCTTTGCCCTCTTCGCTTTCAACATACAATTCGCTTCCATGCCTTTTGGCAAATTCATTACAAAGCAATAAACCAAGACCAACACTTGGTTCACCCTGTGTTCCAGGCCGGCTATTATTTTCAGTAAGACTGAAAAGCTTATCTATGGTTTCAGGTGGCATACCAATTCCATTATCGCTTATCGAAATCTCAATCAAATTATTACTAATCTTTTGTGCAGCTATAATAATTCTGCCACCAGGATTGGTGAATTTAACAGCATTATCGGCTAAATTTCGTATTAGTGAATTGAACATTTTCGCATCGGCATAAATCACTATATCAGCGGGAATATTTATTTTAAAGTCGATATTTTTATTACCGGCCATTTCTATAATCAGCCCAAGTGCTTCACTTATAAAATCGAGAAGTGGAATCGTGCCTGGTTCATACGGAAATACCCCCCTTTGCATTCTTGACCATTCCAATAGATTTTCGAGCAACTCGTATAATTTTTTGGCAGAGCCATGCAATGAGCCAATCAAACTTTGTATCTGTTCGTTTGATAAAACATCAAATTCCTTTGCAATAAGCTCAGTAGCACCAAGAAAAACATTAAAAGGACTTTTAAGGTCATGCGCTATTATTGAGAAAAATTTGTCTTTTTCGGCATTGGCATTTTTAAGTTTCTGATTCATAATAAAAAGCGCACGCGCATTCTTTCTTTCGGCAGAAATATCGCGAACAATTGTAACCACTTCGTTGGATGAAGCAGCTACCATTCGGGCTTCGAAATCAGAAGCGCTCTTTCCGGATATAGTCAACTGATATTCGTAAACCTGCATTTCACCGGTTTCAAGGGTGAGGCTTATTTTCTCCAGTGTTTGGGCAGCCAGTTCGGGGGGAAGGATTTCTAAACAGTTTTTCCCGATTATTGTACCGTCTTTATAATAAAGCTGGTCTGTGGCTGCTTCAAAATCAAGAAAAATACCATGCTTATCTATCCTGAACATCATATCCGGAATTGCATCAATAAGTGCCCGGGCATGGTTCTCACTCTTTATAAGGGCTTCCTCAGCCCTCTTACGCTCAACAATTTCCCAGGCAACATTAGCAAGCCTCTGAACAGCTTTTACATCAGATTGATCATAGTTTGTGTTTTTATTTCCAACACCCAATATGGCCAAAACTTTGTTATTACGAATTACAGGCACAACCAAATCCCTAACAAGTGGCACATGCCCTTCAGGCAGTTCTTTTTTACCTGTGGCGTTGTTATAATCGTTATGAATTACCGGTTTTAATTCGCGAATACATTCCACCCAAATACCGGCCTGCGAAACAGGATACCGGCAATGATCCAGGTCTGGTACTTTGCAAATACCACTCCGGGTATTTGTGGACCAGGCCTGCAGTGTTATGGTTTCCTGATTATTTTCAACAAAATGATAAAAGCCAATTTCACTTCGTGTGAGTATTTCGGCTTCATCGATAAATTTCTGCAACAATGCCTGAACATCGTGATCAACAGCATAATCGATAAGTCGTAAATGAGCTTGCTCTAAATCAATTGCATGTTTAAGATTTGCATTGAGCGCATTTTCAGCCAAAATTCGCTCTGATATGTCAATCAAAATTAAATTACATCGTTCGCTTTCCTCCGGTACACGCCCGATGAGATGAATAAACATTGGTTTATTGCCATTACCTGATAAAGTAATGATGCAGGTTGTTTTGCAATGGTTCTCAAAAGCTTTATTTAAAAATTTATTAAATATGGATTTGGAATCATCTGAAATAAAAAAATTGAATTGGCTGCCGATAATTCGTGAGTGTTCTTTACCGAGTAATTGGACACCCCGCAAATTTGCTTCGAGAATTTTGGCATCTCCCGATAACGTGAGAAAGCCGGAGGGAGCAAAATCATAGAGTTGAGTGTATTTATCTGCAGTTAAAAGTTCATGGCCGCCTCAAATTATTGAAACAAGTTCTTTGGCTTCGTGA
>CAZQIV010000174.1:0-11730 GCA_964593705.1 uncultured Lentimicrobiaceae bacterium
TTAAAATGGGAGAGCCTGTCCCGAAAATCGGGAGACCGAGGGAGAGGTTTAAAAGAGGGAGAGGTATATAAGGAGTGAGGCTTTTGCAATTCAACTACCCCAAAACAAGAATTTCATTTTTTTTAACAAAACACCACACCCCAAGTAAACACCCCCAAACCCCAGGAGAGTACGCTTCCCTCTCCAATTGGAGAGGTTATAAAAGAGAGAGAGGTCTAAAAGAGGGAGAGGCTATAATAAAACAAGCCCTGAAACATTTTGGGCTAAAGCCCCTTTTCTATTTTCCAGCCTTTTTTGTCCACAAGCTAAAGCTTGTGGCAATTCAAAAGCACGTGGCAATTCAGGTATTCCAAAACGAGAATTATTTTTTAAACAAAACACCACACTTCAGGCAAACACCCCCAAATCTCAGGAGAGTGAGCTTCCCTCTCCAATTGGAGAGGGACTGAGGGAGAGGTATTAAAAGGGAGAGGCTATAAAAGAATACACACCCCCACAAAACAACAACCCAACTATTATTACAATTTTGGCCACGCAAAAAAAAGCTCAGTACTTTGAAATAAATGGAAAAAAAAGTCCCTTTTTTATCATTTTGAAAAATAATTTCCTAAATAAGTATAAAAAAGGAAAAATAAATTTTTGCAATTTTCACAATATCAGCTACTTATAATTTTGGCACGCCCATTGTGATACTGCTACTACGTTCATTACAAATTTTGATAAACTTTTTAACAACTTAATTAAATAAACTTTTTAACAACTTAAACTTAAATTATTATGAAAAAGTTAGCAATTATTTTTATCGCAATCTTCGGAATGACTTTCGCCTTTACAAGTGTTAATGCACAAAATGCAGTAGAAACCGCACAAACTGATGCTACAATTATAGCACCTATTGCAATCACAAACCAAGTAGGCTTAAATTTTGGAAATATTGTAGCACTTACAGGTCAAGAGACAGTAACTGTTTCTCCAGCTGGCGTTCGCTCATCAAGTAATGCGTTATCCTTACCTACAACCACACCAGGAACAGTTACAGCTGCATCTTTTACAGTTACTGGATTGGCTGATGCTACCTACTCAATCGTATTGCCAGCAGCAGCATTTGATGTAACCTCTGGTGCAAATACAATGAGTGTCGGCACTTTTACATCAACTCCCTCAGTGGCCACTGGTGGAACATTAACAGGTATGACCGAAACTTTAACAGTTGGTGCAACAATCACAGTTGGCGCAAGTCAACCAGCTGGCTCTTACACAAATTCTAATGCATTAACTGTAACAGTTGCTTACAACTAAAACATTAATAATTAAAAAAAGGCAAATGAAAACCATTTGCCTTTTTTTTGGTATAATAATAAAATGATACTATAAACAATGTTTCGCAAACTCTCCATATTACTTTTGTTTTTGATGCTTTTCGCTACAAACACCCGGGCACAGTCAACAATTACCGCCCAGGCTTTCGCAGAAATCATCGAAGCACTAACAGCCAACGAAACCGACCAGCTAAACTTTGGCAGGTTTTCGACTGATGTGAATGGAGGCGACATCGTTATAAACCCCGATGGCTCAAGAACTATCGAAGGTTCGGTAATCGGGGTGCCGGGGCCCAGCAGCCCGGGCAAGTTCCAGATTACCGGCGCACCCGAAGCATCGTTTACACTCCAGTTGCCCGAAGGCCCCTCGGTGCTGGTACACGATGGAAGCAGCAAAACAATGTTTGTTGAAAACTGGGTGAGCGACCCGCCCGTCGAAAACGGACCTTCGGTACTTACCAACGGAACAAAAGTAATTAGTATTGGAGCTACCCTAAGTGTGGGCTCCTACGACGAAAACCCGGTAGGAATTTATTCCGGTACTTTCCAGTTGACTTTTGCATATAATTAGTTCTTGCTCATAGAGGCCATAATTTCTCCCGCACAATCTCTGCTATCTCCCGCAGATAACGCAGATTTTCGCTGATTTTTTTTCTGTGATAATCAGCGAAATCAGCGGGAAACTTTACGAAATCAGCGGGAAACTTAACCCATGCAGCGGGAAACAGATTGGAGAAGTAGGCTTCTCCCCCGGGAAAAATCAAAGGCTTTTTTTTCTGCGATAATCAGCGCCATCTGCGGGAAACATTTCAAACGCTTTTTTTCCTGCGATAATCAGCGCCATCTGCGGGAAACTTAAAAAAAGCAGCGGGGAACCGCCCCAAGAAATAGGCTTCACCCCGGGAAAAAACAAACGCTAATTTTCACAATATAGAAGTGAAAGAAAACGAAAACGCTGTGAAATTCACGGCGTTTTTTATTGGTAATAAAAATTGTTTGTACTTTTGACCAAACATTAAAACAAATAACAATGACACACCACCAAGCAAAAACACATTTCCCGATTAGGGAATCCGCCACAACAAGTGGTTTCCCCCTCCTCCTGATGCTATTAGTGCTGCTCATTTCAGAAGCCGCTTTTGCACAGGGCAACCTGCTTATTACCCCGCGCAGGGTAGTTTTTGAAGGCAACAAATCTTCGCAGGAGATTAACCTGGCCAACACCGGGCAGGATTCGGCCACCTACTCGGTTTCGTTTGTGCAATACCGCATGACCGAAAGCGGATCGTTTGAACAAATTGAAGAACCGGATCCCGGGCAACAGTTTGCCGATAAAATGATACGCTACTTCCCGAGAACCGTAACCCTTGCCCCCGGCGAAGCTCAAATGGTACGGATGCAGTTGCGCCGTTCGGGCGATATGCAGCCCGGCGAATACCGTTCGCACATGTATTTCAGGGCAGTGCCCAAAGAAAGCGCTTTGGGTCTCGAAGATCAACTGGAAGACACCACGGCCATCGGCATACGCCTAACCCCTATTTTTGGGATTACCATCCCTGTAATAGTTCGTACTGGCAACACCGAAACCACGGTATCGCTAAACAAACTTAGCGTTGCGGATCTAAGCGATACCACGGCGATGCTCATCCTGGTGTTTAATCGCGAAGGCAACAGGTCGGTTTACGGAGATCTTACCGTGGATTACGAACCTGCAAAAGGAGCTTCAGTTCAGGTTGGCCTGGTAAGGGGGATTGCCGTTTACACGCCAAACCAGTCAAGGCAGTTTCAAATGGAATTAAAAATGCCCGAAGGTGTGGATTTCTCAAATGGGAAACTCGTGGTTCGTTATACCAACGCCGAAGGTGACGCTGAAAATTTATTGGCCGAAAAAGGATTGCTGCTTGAGTAAAAGCCGGGTTTTAGGCAATAAAGTTGCCGTCCATCCCGCACCCCTCTAACTCCCCTGAAGGGGAGAACCAGCCAGCGCACTGGTAGCGGGGGGATTCCGCTGGTTAGTGGAAAAGGTGACCAACCCCACAAGCTACAGCAGCGGCCTGTGCGATGGCATTCTCCCCCTACAGGGGGAGTTAGAGGGGGTCTCAGGATGTAGTCAGGGCTTGACTAATCAAAGTACAGTGTTTTGAATTCATAACAGCTTTTTAAGTCAAACCCTGACTTACAGTGAATATTGATCAAGTCAGGGCTTGACTAATTAGAGCCTGTCTTTAAAGTCGCAACCCACCACACACCCCTCTAACTCCCCTGAAGGGGAGAACCAGTCAACGCATTGGTAGGGAGGGGTCTCCCCTTTAGGGGATTAAGGGGTAGCGTAGGCATAGTCAGAGCTTGACTAATTAGAGTCGATCTTTAAAGTAAGTTTTTTGAAATATCACTAGCCCCGTCCTTTAGGGCGGGGATCGAATTGAAGGGATAAAAAAACCCCGCCTTTTCGCTGTCAATGCCGAAGGCATTGACAGCGAAAAGGCGGGGGTAGGATATGTTAGATTCATTAATTCCCGGGTTAAAACCCGGGGCTAGTGAAAAATATTGACTTTATAAACAGGCACTTATTAAACAGTGCTTTGAATTCACAACACCTTTTTAAGTCAAACCCTGACTTGGATCAGGTAGGAATAAAAAAAAAGAAAATGAAATTTTACAATCAACAAATAAAACAAATAAAGCATTCCAATTCGGGATTAAGGCGGTGCATATTAATGTTTTCAGTGTTGATGGTTTTGATTAGCACAGGTTCGGCCTTTGCTCAAAACACACCCTTTCCCCCACCCAACCAAATGCAGGTTTTTAGTATGCAGCAATTAAATTTTGGTTCATTTTCAACCGGGGCAAGTGGTGGCACTGTTATTATCAGTCCGGAGGGCTTTCGCAGTTCAACAGGCACGGTAATCCTGATGGGCGGCGCATTTAACCAGGCAATTTTTGAAATTAAACTCATTCCGGGCAGGCTTGTACAAATTATTATGGGGCCACAAATTCAGCTTACAAGAGTTGGTGGTGGCGGAAGCATGAATATGCAGGTTGGTCCCTCCGATAAGGGAACAAGCTTTGTTACTTCGGGCGGGCATCCGTTTTTTAATCCCGTAAAGGTAGGAGGAACGCTGTACGTTGGCAACGACCTGGCCAATCCTGCCGGCTCGTACCAGGGGCAGTTTAGTGTAACTTTTATACAGGAGTGAATTTGTTTATCACAATAACCCTGACAGGGTTTTAAATATCAAACTAATTAGGGTTCGTCTTTTTAGTAAGTTTATAATATTATCAATTGCCCCATCCTTTAGGTTGGGGATTGAATTTAAGGGATGAATTCCCCGCCTTTTCGCTGTCATTGCCTTTGGCAATGACAGCGAAAAGGCGGGAGAGGTATCTCTAAATTCATGATTCCCCGGGTTAAAACCCGGGGCAATTCAAAGCATCGATTTTATGGACACTAATTAACCCGCCTGCGGCGAGGCAGGCAATTAACTATTAATCCCGCAAATGCGAGGATTTCCCCGAAAAAACGGGGCAGGCTGCTTTGCTCAACAAATAACAATTAATGCCGGGCTTTGCCCGAGCATCCCTGAAAAGTTACGAAAATCAAAGATTTTCTACTTTTCGGGACAATTAACTATTCACAATTAACTAATAACCATTAACAATTAACCAATAACGATTAACCAATAACAATTAACTATTTACAATTAACGATTAACTATTCACAATTAACTAATAACCATTTTCCCCTTCAATGCCAAAATGTGGAAATCAAGATACTTCATACTCATTGTTTTTCTTTTGCTTGCAGCAAGGCCTGCACAGGCGCAAAGCTTAGGTGATGACTATGAGGAAATTCTGGTTTACCTCAAAGTACAAGGTGTTGGCGGATATGAGATAAACAGTGTTTTTTCGTACAACGACAACCGGCTTTTTTTGCCTGTTACCGAACTTTTCACCGCATTGCGCATCAACCAGGAAACTTCGGAAAGGTATGATTCGATTACAGGCTATTTGCTTCAGGAGAATAAACACTATGTCATCAATTATCCCAAACGCTATATTGCCATAAACAGCGACACCCTCCGCCTGCAGGAAAACGATATCCTAAAAACCAATTTCGGGCTTTACCTGTTTACTGGAATATTTGGCCGTGCATTCGGGCTTCACTGCTCATTCAATTTCAGAGCCCTGAGCGTTGACCTGAAAACTGATCTTGAGCTTCCCGCGATTCGCGATATGCGTTTGGCACAAATGCGGAAGAACATCGAAATGATAAGGGGAGAAGTAACAGTTGATACAACCATTGACCGCGAGTATCATTGGTTGAATTTTGGTATGCTCGACTGGGCCATAAACTCAACACAAACCAGTGGTAGAAAGACAAACACAAGGTTTTCGACAGCCATCGGCACCGAAGCGTTGGGAGGCGAAACCAATGCCATCCTCAACTACAGCACCAACAGCAAGTTTGAAATCCGCAACCAGCAGTTTACCTGGCGCTGGGCCAACAACAAATCAAAATACATAAGGCAGGTTAAAGCCGGCAAGCTGAGCCCCGGTTCCATTGCTTCGGTTTACGACCCGTTTTACGGTGTAATGCTTACCAATTCGCCCACCAGCTACCGCCGGTCTTTTGGCGAGTATGAGCTTACGGGCTACACCGATCCGGGCTGGACCGTTGAGTTGTACATCAACAACGTGCTTATCAATTATAAAAAAGCAGATGCTTCCGGATTTTATAGTTTTGATGTGCCTTTGGTGTATGGTGCCTCCGAAGTGGTGGTTAAACTTTATGGCCCTTATGGCGAGGAGCGCATAAGAGAGCAACCCATCAGTATTCCATATAATTTTTTGCCTAAAGGCGAACTCGAATATGTAATCAGGGGAGGATTGGTTGACGATTCACTAAATTCTGCTTTCACCAGGGCCGAAGCAAGCTATGGTGTGAACCGGTTTATGACCCTGGGTGGTGGTGTGGAGTATTATTCTTTGTTAAAAAACACCAACGAAATTCCATTTATCTCCGGTTCGTTTTCCCCAACTTCAAATTTGTTGATCACCGGCGAATATGCTAATAAGGTAAGAGCGCAGTTTCTGGGTAGCTACAGGCTTTCGTCAAATGCCACCTTCGAGATAAGCTGGGCAAAGTTTGAACCGGGGCAGGAAGTTATAAGGTTTAATTATCTCGAAGAACGTAAGATCAATGTTTCGGTACCCGTTAATTTATTGTTCTTTAAAGGATACACAAGATTGGGCTTTAAGCAAAATGTGTATGAAAATTCCAATTACAACACCGCCGAATTTCTAATTTCGAGCACACTCGGACCTGTGAGTGTAAACCTTACCTCAAATGCCAACTGGACGAAAAATAGTGATCCCTTTTTTAACACGAGTCTTTCGGCAAGTATGCGATTGGGCAGGGGCTTCACGGCAAGATCATCGGCACAAATCGACATCAACGAGCCAAGTGTGATGTCGTACAAAGTGGAGGTGGAGAAACGAATTACCCGCATGGGTTATGCATCAGTAAATTTTGAGGATAATCTCGTCTCCAATACCCGCAGTGTGAATGTGGCTTTCAGATACGATTTGCCCTTCGCGCAAACAAATGTGTCGAGCAGGTTTAGCAACGATGGAGTGCAGACTACCCAGGGCTTGCAGGGCAGCCTGGCATTTGGCAGCGGCAATGGGTATGTGCATACTGATAACCGTTCTGTTACCGGCCGGGGCGGGCTCACACTCATCCCATTCCTTGATATTAATTTTAATGATAAAAAGGACGACAATGAACCGGTAATCCCCAACCTGGATTTAAGAATAAATGGTGGCCGGTATCTCGACAGGGAAAAGGATTCGCTGACACGTGTTATGGATTTGGAGCCCTACTCAAGTGTATTGATCGAACTAAACAATGATGGCTTTGATAATATTGCCTGGCAATTGCGCGATAAGGCCATACGGGTTTACATAGATCCTAATCAATTCAAGAAAGTTGAAATTCCGGTGTATCCGATGGGCGAGATCAATGGGATGGTTTACATCAGAAAAGGTACAAGCCTCGCCGGGCAGGGCAGGATTCTTATTAATATCTTTAACCAAAAAGATGGATTGATGAAAAAGGTAATGAGCGAGCACGATGGGTATTTTACATTCCTGGGACTGCCTCCCGGAGAATATTATGCTGTTTTGGATTCAGTACAGATGGAAAAACTGGGGTGGAGTTTTAAACCTGGTCGTATAGAATTTTCAATCCAACCCTCCGAATGGGGAGATATTGTTGATGGTATCGACTTTACGATTACCATGCCTGATGGCGACAGTGCCGATGCTTCCCAAAATGAGAAACCGGCAAAACACACCCAAACACCTGCTCCGATAATCAAGGATAAACCCTTAATTAAACAGGAAAATAAAACCCCAACTGAAAATATTACGCGGCCGGAAACACCATCTCAAAATACTCCGGGTACTTTCAATATTGAGATTGGAAAGTATTTTGTACAAACAGCATCCTGCCCCACCATTGGAATTGCACAAAGGGAATTGGTGAAGGTGGAGAATATTACCAGGTACGGTGCCGGTATTGTAACTGTCAATGGAAATTTCAAAGTCCGGTTCGGGTATTTTAAAAGCAGGGGTGAGGCCAATTCCTGTTTAATTGCGCTCAAAAATAATAATGTTGATTGTTTTGTGGGTATAAGTAGCAACACTGAAACCAAGCCACCGGAAACACTGCCTGTTGAAGAAATCATCCTTAAAAAGGCGTTTGATGAGCAGGTCGGAGATTTTTATGTGCAAACAGTAAGCTGCCCAACCATGGAAATTGCACAATGGGAATTGTCGAAAGTTGTGAATATTAGTGATTTTTCTGCAGGCATTGTTACTGATGGAGATAAATATTGTGTGCGCTTTGGTTATTTCAAAAACAGAGCTGAGGCAGATGTTTGTGTTAATGCACTTAAAAATAAAAATGTGGATGGATTTGTAGGAAACACAATTGCTTCCGAAAGTGAACCACAAATAACACAACCTGTTGAAGAAACCATCACTAAGAAGGCCTTTGATGAAAAGGCCGGAGATTTTTATGTGCAAACAGCATCGTGCCCAACCTTTGGAATTGCGCAACGTGAACTGGCGAAAGTGGAGAATATCACCGATTATAGCGCAGGCATAGTTCCCGTAGGTGATAAATTCAAAATACGGTTTGGATATTTCAAAAACAGGGCTGAGGCCGATGCTTGTGAAAATGCACTCAAGGGTAAAAATGTGGATGGATTTGTTGGCACGAAGGATGATCCCGAAAACCGTCCCCTCCCAACACCACCTGTTGAAGAAATCATCACTAAGAATGCCTTTGATGAGCAGGTCGGAGATTTTTATGTGCAAACAGCATCGTGCCCAACCTTTGGAATTGCACAAAGTGAACTGGCGAAAGTGGAGAACATCACCGATTATAGCGCAGGCATAGTTCCCGTAGGTGATAAATTCAAAATACGCTTTGGATATTTCAAAAACAGAGCTGAGGCAGATGCTTGTGTTAATGCACTTAAAAATAAAAATGTGGATGGATTTGTAGGGACCACAATTGCTTCCGAAAGTGAACCACAAATAACACAACCTGTTGAAGAAACCATCACTAAGAAGGCCTTTGATGAAAAGGCCGGAGATTTTTATGTGCAAACAGCATCGTGCCCAACCTTTGGAATTGCGCAACGTGAACTGGCGAAAGTGGAGAACATCACCGAATATAGCGCTGGTATTGTTGCCGTGGGTAATAAATTCAAAATACGCTTTGGATACTTCAAGAACAGGGCAGAGGCAGATGCTTATGTCAGTACGCTCCGAAACCAAAACGTGGATGGATTTGTTGGTACAAAATCATCTGTGCCAAAAGAAACTGTTCCCAAACCAAATAAACCCGGAACCGATGCACCTGTGCTAAATGTTGATGCCGGAAAGTATTTTGTGCAAACAGCCTCCTGCCTTACCATGAGTATTGCAGAGCGAGAATTGGCAAGAGTAAAAGATTTAACCGTTTTCCCGGTTGGTATCATTGATATAGATGGCGTTTATAAAATCAGGTTTGGATATTTTAAAAACAGAGCAGAAGCTTCGCTATGCCTGGAAACACTGAAGAGTAAAAATGTTGACGCTTATGTTGGTGTAGTAAATATTTCAGACTAACTTTCTTAGGTCTGATTCTGAATTATAATCCTGAACGGAGTTTCTGTTTTAGCAATTATCATGAAATAACGTGACTAACGCAATAGATTTCTTGCCGCAGTTGCGGCATCGAAATGACAAGGGGTTTGGAGTGTTTGTTAAGGGTGGGGGTTGGTGGCGGCTTTGCCGCCACCAACCCCCACCAAAAAAATGTAACTAACTGTCATTCCGAACGAAGTGAGAAATCTACTTTGAAAATATTTCCTACCAATTATTTTTACCGGATAGCAGTGTTTTGCAAAAAAATATTTCAACATTTTACCTTTTCCCATTGCCTGATATTTGCTAACTTGCGCCCTAATTATTTTTTACCCGATACCATCATGTTAGTAAAAGTTTACGGAAGTGCAATTCAGGGTGTTGATGCCATCACCATTACCGTGGAGGTAAACATTGGCAAAGGAGTAAATTTTTTCCTTGTCGGCCTTGCCGACAGTGCCGTTAAAGAAAGTCAGCAACGCATCGAATCGGCGCTTACTTTTAATGGTTTCAGGCTTCCCGGTAAGAAAATTGTCATCAACATGGCACCTGCCGATATCCGTAAAGAAGGCTCAGCTTACGACCTGACCATCGCTATGGGTGTGCTGGCGGCATCAGAGCAAATCAAATCCGAAAACATTGAACAGTACATTATAATGGGCGAGCTTTCGCTGGATGGCGGGCTGCAGCCTATCAGGGGCGCATTACCCATCGCCATTGAAGCACGTAATAAAGGATTTAAGGGTTTTATACTTCCTGCACAAAATGCCCGTGAAGCTGCCATTGTAAACGATGTTAATGTTTATGGCGTTGAAAACATTAAACAGGTTATCGATTTTTTTAATGGAGATAAAATCCTTGAACCCACCATCATCGATACCCGCGACGAATTTTATTCCAGTCTTAACGAATACGAATTTGATTTTGCGGATGTAAAAGGTCAGGAAAATATTAAGCGAGCTTTGGAGATCGCTGCTGCCGGCGGACACAATGTTATACTTATAGGGCCGCCCGGTTCCGGGAAAACAATGCTGGCCAAAAGGCTCCCATCAATTTTACCACCACTCAATTTGCATGAAGCGCTCGAAACCACCAAAATACATTCGGTGGCGGGCAGAATGCAGCGCGAAACTTCATTGATTTCAATAAGACCTTTCCGCTCCCCACACCATACCATCAGCGATGTGGCTTTGGTAGGTGGCGGACAAAATCCTCAACCGGGCGAAATATCCCTTGCACACAATGGTGTACTTTTCCTTGACGAACTTCCCGAATTTAAAAGGTCTGTGCTTGAAGTGATGCGTCAACCCATCGAAGACAGGGTGGTTACCATTTCACGGGCAAGATTTTCGGTAGAATATCCGGCCAGCTTTATGCTTATTGCTGCCATGAATCCATGCCCCTGTGGGTATTACAATCACCCTGAGATGGACTGCGTTTGCGGCCCCGGCATTGTACAAAAATACCTCAACAAAATTTCAGGTCCGCTCCTCGATAGAATAGATATTCATGTTGAAGTGACTCCTGTTCCTTTCAGAGAGCTTACCGAGGCTCGTACTTCAGAAAAAAGCGAAAGCGTTCGCAAGCGTGTCGAAAAAGCCCGCCTCGTACAGGAAGAGAGATACAACGAAAACAAAGGCATACACTGCAATGCACAAATGTCGAGTAAGCTACTGCGGCAAATATGTAAGGTTGATGATGCAGGACATAATTTGCTTAAAAATGCCATGGAAAAGCTCAGCCTTTCGGCGCGGGCTTATGATCGCATCCTGAAAGTTTCGCGCACCATCGCCGACCTTGATGAAAGCCCCGACATTAAAAATGAACACCTTGCAGAGGCAATCCATTACCGTAGCCTCGACAGGGCTAGTTGGGGGGTGTGAGGAAGAAGTTCATAGAGTTAAGAGGGGAGAGGGGAGAGGGGAGAGATGAGAGTTTAGAGTTTAGAGTTAAGAGTTAAGAGCCCCGAAAAATAGAAAATTTTCAATTTTCGTAATTTTTCGAGGGTGCACGGGCAAAGCCCGGCATTGAGAGTTTAGAGTTAAGAGTTAAGAGTTTAGAGTTTAGGGCCCCGAAAAATAGAAAATTTTCAATTTTCGTAATTTTTCGAGGGTGCACGGGCAAAGCCCGGCATTGAGAGTTTAGAGTTAAGAGTTAAGAGTTTAGAGTTTAGGGCCCCGAAAAATAGAAAATTTTCAATTTTCGTAATTTT
>CAZQIV010000175.1:0-11583 GCA_964593705.1 uncultured Lentimicrobiaceae bacterium
GGTAACAAAGTCTACTTATAAACTTTCAACCGTATCTTAGAAATGAGCCAAAATGGTTAATAAGAATGGTTACTTCAATATCCATATTCTAAAATTCCAAATTTCGCCAACTTATAAAATTTCCCTTAGCAGTTTTAAGGTTATTATTTCCGCCATAAATTACATGGAGGTTCCCGGGCTCATCTCCAGATAATTTTTGCCAAAGTTTTAAATTTGAAAAAAAGCTATCGTTCATAGTCATACCAGATTTAATTTCGTATGGAATGGTTTTGTCTGCCGATACAACTATCAAATCGATTTCTTGTTTGGCTTTGTTTTGCCAAAAATATTGGGAAGGTCTCAGGCCATGGTGAACTTTATGTTTCAGAAATTCATTTATGATAAGATTCTCGAATAATGCACCTTTTGCATAATGTGTTTTCACCTGTTGTGCATTCTCGATACCCAATAAACTACAGGCCAACCCGGTATCGTAAAAGTAGAGCTTTGGAGTTTTTACAATTCTTTTGTTAAAGTTATTGTGATAGGGCTGTAAATAGTAAATAATGTATCCTGCTTCGAGTACCGATAACCAGGCCTTTGCAGTATTGGTTGAAATTCCGGCATCAATTGCGATGGAACTCATATTTAATAGTTGGCCAACCCTTCCGGCACACAATTGTATAAATTTCGAAAAGCTATTCAGATTCCCAATGTTTTTAATATCTCTGATATCTCTTTCAAGGTAAGTGTTAACATACGAAGGATAGAAAAATGACGGTTCAATATCTCTATCATAAATACCAGGGTAAAGTCCTTTTAACAAAACGTCTTCATAATTCTCAAAAATTATTTTTTCTTTGGATAACTCGCTAAGGCTAAATGGTAGTAACTTTAAAATAGCAACTCTTCCTGCCAGGCTTTGGGTTATGCTCTGTAATAATAAAAAATTTTGTGAGCCTGTTAATACAAATTGAATTGTTCTATTTTCATCAACAATTCCCTGGATATATGAGAAAAGTTGAGGAACTCTTTGCGCTTCGTCAATAACAGCACCTTTGGGGAAGTTGCTTAAAAACCCCCGGGGATCATCCATAGCCTGAGTTCTAATGTCAATGTTTTCAAGGTTGGCATAAGGAATGTTTTTAAACATGTGTCGTACCAGGGTTGTTTTACCACTTTGCCTTGGGCCTGTAATTGCAATTACAGAATATTTTCCTCGAAGTTGATTTACTGTTTTTTCCAGGTCTCGTTGAATCATCCCACAAAAATACATAATTCTTGGACATATTTGCAATCCAATTGCAAATATGTCCAAGAATGAGTTGTTAATCCATCAAATCAATAATTGGGAAAATGATTAACCTGATATATTCCGGTCTTTATTTCGACAAAACAATAATATCCTTCGGTGTTAACACCATTTTATCGTAACCCTTTAGCATGGAGTTTATCATCGCCAGTCCAATTTGCGTAGTATCAACCACCGAATTGGGCGAGAGGATTTTTATGAATTTTACCAGCCACATAAAATAATCGTAGCCAAACTGGTAAGCTTTTGTTCGGGATTTGATACCCTTGAGCGGGATAATCATGCCCGGACGAAACATAAACGCTTGCTTGAAGCCCAGGTTTAACAAATCGTTTTCAGTTTTGCCTTTTACCCGTGCCCACATCATCCGCCCTTTTTCTGAGGAATCCGTTCCTTGTCCCGAAACATAATTGAAAGTTATAGCGGGATTTAGTTCAAACAGAACCTTTGCCAGGGCAAGGGCAAAGTGGTAAGTTAAATGTTTGTATTGCTCTTCCTTTAATCCTGCAGCGCTGATGCCCATCGAATAAAAACACGCATCGTATCCTGAAAGCTGATCCCGGACAGTTGTAAAATCGTCAAAATTTTTATGGATCAATTCTTTAAATTTTGGATGCTCAATGCCTGTTGGGTTGCGGCCAATAACCAAAACTTCGCTAATAGCTTTATGATCCAAACATTCGAGCAGTATGCCTTTTCCTACCATTCCGGTGGCACCGGTGATTATTACTTTTTTATTCACTATTAAATTCACATTTCTGCTTTTTAAATAGTTCTCCCAGATCAAGATATTTCAAAGTGTAACTGTTGTAATTCCAAATTATAAAACGATACCAGCAATTGATTTCCTCGTCATTCATATTATACTTTTCTCTGCATACAGAAGATAATTTACGAAGCCCTTTTTTTCGCCAGTATTTTGATGGCTCTGGTTCCTGGGGTTTACCAATACCCTGGGAACCAAACTTTATCGGTAAGTTATATTGGCAATCGATTGATTTACCCCTATTTTCTGCCGGTATCCAATCGGGCATGTCATTGATCAGCTTTATACTTATGCTGTCCAAATCGGGGTGGATTCCGCGAAGAATTCGGACATCGTTAATTTTTCCAGTGTGCATTACCATAAATGTAACATACACAGTACCCTTAGCGCTATCATTGATAGCCCTTTCTGTGTATATTGCCTTTGTGTCAAGATATTTCATCATAGCCAAAACACCACCCGGAAATTCAGGCATTTTTTCCGGGCATCCCCAAAGGTTAAACTCATCTTCAGTATTATAATGAGTTGAGTCGTTTTGTGAAAAACCTAAGAGTGGTAAAGCTGAAAGCATAAAAAGAATGATAACATTTTTCATAAGCTGTAATTATTCCTGTATAATAATTTTCACATACTGATCCATGCCTTTTCCAAATACATGCAAATAATATATACCCTGTGGTAAGTGGTTAAAATCAAGGTGATATACCGCGTTTTTTGACAAGAGCATTTTGTCAGTAGCATAAACGCTTTCGTTGAGGGTATTAAACAGTTCAAGTTTAAATATTTCAACGTTCTTGTACACCCTGAGCGTAAAATCACCCTTTCCGGGGTTGGGAAAAATAACCATTTCATTGTTGCGTGTATTTTCATTTATTCCCGTGCAGGGGTCAACAACCATTGTTTCTTCAGCAAAATTTCCACAATTATTAAAGTCGGTATAGACATAAGTTATTGTATGTGTCCCTAATCCCGCAATGGCAGGATCAAACCACCCATTTTCCACCCCCGACCCTGAATATTCACCGCCTTCGGGTAAGCCGCCGCTTAACTCGAATGGAGTAGAATTAAGACAAACCCATTCAAAAGGTTCGAGACTTACTTCAGGTAAATATCTGGAGATATTGATTGGATTGGAAAAGTCACCGGTTCCGCATTCGTTTACAGCGGCAACTGTTAAGCTTGCATCTCCCATAAATTCAGTTTCCCATAAAACTGTTGATTCTAACCCGGTACCACTTACACTGCCAGCTTCGGACGGTTCAAGTGTCCATTTATATTCTGTGATTCCTGTTATTCCGTTTGTAGTGTAAGTTGTGTTTTCTTCGTCAGCACATACGCTGCCTGGACCGGTGGGAGCAGAAGGAGCTTCGGGTGTAGCGTTTACTGTAATATAGTTTTCAATAGCGAAAGTATTGCTCGTGATTCCATGATAAACCGTTAGCGATACATCAAAAATACCCGGGGTAAAGTAAGTAACCATTGGATTTTGATCTGATGATGTAGCAGGTGAGCCGCCTTCAAAATTCCATTCCCAGCTTGTAACATTGCCTACGGACATATCATAAAATTCGATGGTATCCCCGGTACAAGGAGTGGTAATATTTGATGAGAAATAGGCCTGAAGTGTTTGAGAAACACCCAAAAAAGTAAGATATGCTACCATCAACTCCTCTTTGGTTGAGGGTGATGAAGCATCCAACAGGCCTCCAAACTCATGTGAAGCACCAATGGTTTTATAATCTCCATCATCATAGGCTACTCCTGTACCATACAAGGGTGACTGATTATCAAAAATCTTAACTGCTGGGGCAATGGCTTCAATATGATCCATCCAGCCATTTTCACCATTATATGAAAATGACATGCCTTCGGTAAAGGCACCGGGATTACCAACAACAGTCCCCATATCACCAGCTCCATCGGCAGAGGCATAGATGTTGAACATTTCATGAACGGCTGTATTCTGGTCAAAGTACCAGGTGTCTCCGCCTTCCATATAAAGGGAACCCCCATTATTTAAGTAATCTGCAAGCGTCTGCCCTTCAGTATCAGATAGTGCATGATTTTCTGGATAAATGCCGAGGCACACAAAAATTGTGGCATATAAATTAAGGTCAGGGGGAAATTCGCTCATAAGTTCACAGGTAATATCCATATTGTTGAGTGCAGCTTCCATTTCAGGGGCAGAATTACCATTTTCATCCAGGTTTAAAATAAGCACCGGCACCTGTCCTATAATGACATGTAATTCGTTGGCACCACTTATTCCCAAATCAGCCTCCAATGATAAATTCAAGAGTGCAAAATATCCTGCGGGTGTATTGATATCAGCACTTATGCTAAAAATAGCATTTGCTTGTGCGCCGCCTGCGATATTTCCAAAACTCATTTGTGCGGAATTTACAGTTACAAACTGGTCAAATATTGTTAATTCTCCCAGGATGTTCATAGCTTCTGATGAACCGGAATTTTCAATGTCGATTATTATATTCACTGTTTCTCCCGGATCAAGTTTGCCATTGTTATTTCCACTTGGATCTGAAATGATATAATCAAGGTATTCAAGTATGGGAGCATGTGCATCCACTGAGAAATTGCTGATCCAGGAATCTAAATCAGTACTTGCTGTAACTACAAAAGAAACCTCCTCCATATCCGGGATAGTATTGGAAACAGAATAGGTAAATCCATCGGGAACAACTACGGTTCCTCCCGGAGCAATATTCCCATAACTTGCAGTGCTATCTGTAAGGGTTATATATGGGCTGTTTGTGCTCAGAGTTACCCCAACATTTTCAGCTTGAACCATACCAACATTTTTAATGGTAAGGCTTAACATGTTGCTTTCGCCATAATCCAAAAGCCCGTTATTATTGCCACCTGTTGCATCATTAATTTCATAAGAATCTTCGATAATGTATGCGCCTGAAGGCTGAATAGCAATTAGTTCGCCCTGAAAAGGAATTGCAGTTCCGCCACGAACCGTAACATTAAATATTTTCGGCTGATCTGCAAATACATTCACATGTGCTATACCCATCTCGTTCGTATATCCGGTAGCAAAAAAGGTGTCATCGGTAACGCTTACCACTGCATTCGAAACAGGTTGGCCGGAAGATGTGTGGGTGACTGTAAACCCAAGCAAACTATTTCCAATCGGAATGGATTCCACATAATCAACATTAATATCCCTGGGTACTTCCTTCCAGATATGAATACTGGGATCTCCCAGTATGCAAAAGATTCTGTAATGATAAGCCACATTGGGAGTATCACCAAAAACATTGTACATATATAGTTTGCCCCGAACCAGTGCTTGTCCGGGAGTATCCATTCCCTCCAGGAACATGCCGGTATATATACCTTTATCTATTTTGTTGTTGTAGGTTGTATGGGTATTCCCGGTAGGGCCAATAAACGCTATTCCGCCTTTTGGGTTTGAAATCGATCCTGTCTCGATCCACTCTTCTCCAAAACAAGTGCCGCCACCGTTATCAAACATGGCAACACCACAACCAATACTTGTTACAAAAGTGAATTTTTGCCCATTGCTTAAATTACCCACATGCGATTGATTGAAAGGGGTACATGATGCCCACCAACCGCTCGACCAACCTTCGCCGCGGTAATTCAAATAACTCCTTCCCTCGTTAACAGCATTAATCACATCATCAATGTCATAATTGCAAGGTGAAGAGTTCATCATGGTGTCAACCGAAGTAAATCCATAGTCCATCATTTTATCGGCTGCAAAGCGCTTGGTTTCAACCTGAGAGGCATAAGCATTGTTTGAACAACATATCCCTTTTTTAAACCAGTCGGTAGTTGCTGTATAGGGAGTTTTTTCATAAATCAGAAACTTATTTATCATTACCTGCATTCCATAATCGCTTTGATTGGTAAACCTGCCGATCAACATTTCAGGGAAATAATCACTCCCTTCAATTTCGACATAATAATTTTCATCCACATAATTTCCATAAACAGGAATAATTCCGGCATCACCAACAAGCAAGACATAGCTTGGGGGAATATCCCAATTGTAGTATGCATCCGCGATATGATCTTTGATAATGCCTGGGTCGGATGAGTTTGCTCCAATGTCGCTGAATTTTGTAATATGTATATCTATTCCACTCTGGCGTTTCCAGCTTGCATAATCCTGAAAACTTTCAACAAAATCATCGGGCATTATGCAAAGCATTAGCTCATGGCCATCTTCCCTGCCTTCATATAAATTATCCAATACACTTTGGTAATTAAAAATAAAGCTGCGATATAACTTTCCGAAAGAAGGGACTATTTTCTTCTTGGTGCTGATTTTTGGATTTGTCGTTTTCCCATTCTCATAATTAATCCTTACAGTAATAGATGAAATAGCCTGGAGTTGTTTTTTGGCCGGAATATAGCGCAGGGGAAAAACCGATAAGCGCACAATCCGAAAATCTCTGAAAACGGAAGGAGATTCCAAATTAACAAGTTCGTTCGGATATGCCTCCATGGAATTGTAGGCCTTTAAATTTTCGGTGTATGATGATTCAGGATGCCCCTCAATCCAGGACTCCCTGGCTGGAGGTAGAAAAATGTTTTCATAAGTTTGCAATTCTCCAATTTCAATGATTTCGTACGAAACATTTACCTGATCAGGGATTGCCAGTATTTTGGATATATAAGGCACTTCCGGAAAGCCCGATTTTGTTGTGAACGATTCACTTAATAAATCCGCAGATTGATAAGTTTTGCCTTCTGTAAACAAATCCTTTAATTCGAACCCTGAAATATTAATTTTGATGACCGTGCTATTGTTGTCATCACTGATCAAGGTTACATTCGGAGGCGTTTGCGTGGCTTTGTTTTTGTTTAGAGAAATCCATTCAGCCCTTAAAAGGAAAGGAGTAAATAAGATGAGTAGCAGTAGTATTGATTTGTTTTTCATAGTAAATGATTGAAATTTCATTAAACTTAGATATTCGAGTTATTTAATAATGACTTTTAGCATATCTACCATATTGTTTGTTTTTATCTTAACGAAATAAATGCCCCTGGCCTGGTTGCTAAAATTTATATTCAAGGTGTTTTGCGAACTTGTTTTTATCGATTCCGCATATATAATTTTATTGAGTGTATTCACTACTTCAATTTCTGCCTTACCCATGTTCTTATCAAATTTTATGGTGAAGTGGCCACTTGTTGGGTTGGGGTAAATCGTTATCCCAGTGCCGCTTGTTGTTTCATTTATACCCGGACAAGGATCAACAACAATATTTTCTTCCTCAAAATTTTCGCAACCATTTGGGTCCGTATAAGCATAAGTAATAGTGTGCGTTCCAAGCCCTGCCGTAGCGGGATAAAACCAACCATTTTCAATACCAGAGCCGGAATATTCGCCTCCTTCAGGCATTCCACCACTAAGTTGGAATGCAGATGAATTAAGGCACACCATCTCAAACGGTTCAAGTGTAACTTCGGGTAAAACTGAAACAGTGATATATTCTTCCATTATCATTGTGTTGGATGAAATACTATTGGTAATTGTTAATGATACATCAAAAACACCGGCATTGGAATATTCGACCGTAGGGTTTTGCTGGGTGGATGTTTCGGGTGTGCCCCCTTCAAAGAGCCATTCCCAGGATTCAACATTTCCTGAAGACTGATCAGAAAAACTAACAGTTTCACCTTCGCAAATATCTGTTTCGTTTGAAAAAAAGGAAGCTTGAAAATTATAAACCGGGAAAACAATAAAGTCGATCCAGCCACAATCATCCCCGCTTGTTGTGTTTTCATCTTTGATATATTCCCATTTTATGGTGTGAGCGCCTTCGCTTAATAAAAATGAAGACCGTTCCCAATCCACTTCACCCGACCATGTTGACATTTCTTCATCGTCAATATAGAATTTGAGGAAATCATAGCCTGTTTCTGAGGAAACCTTGCACCAGAATGATATACTATCCTCTACAAACACTTCGATTGGCAGGCTTAAATAATTATATTGGTCATGATCTAATGTTCCTGATTTAATACAAAAACTCCCTTCGAAAGCCCCGTTTGAAAATATTTCCCAATCCGAATCTCCACCTGTTTCCCAATCAAAGTGGCTCATATCACCAGTTTCCCAATCCTCAACTACCGGGCTGATAATGCTTGCATAAATTTGCTGGACACTGTAGCCTCCCGAAGTTACTTCATACATCAGTTCAATATATTCACCCGCCTGGGCTTGATCAGATATGCTTACTTCAAACATGCCTTCTTCCGATAGGCCTGCACCAATGTCGTAAAAGTTAAAGCTTGTATTGTTAAGGGTAACGTATTCATTTGAACAACTTAGAGACCCAATTGTATTCGCTGCATTATACGACCCGTTATTAAAGGTGGGGATAATTAAAAATGCCGTTTCCCCGGGGTCAAGCCGTCCGTTACAATTCCCAATGTAATCATCAATCAGTATTGTGCCGGTTTCGAGCGATGGTGCGTGGCCCGTTAAGCTAAAGTAGGAAATCCAGATTAATGTTCCATCACTTGCCGAAAGTTCAAAAACAACCGGGTGCATATCAGGGATGTTATCAGCAATTTCCCATGAGAATGCATTTGGAACAACAGCTACATTTCCTGCCGTAATATTTCCGTAAATTTCACTATCATCCGTTATATTTATATAAGGATCGGTTGAGGCAATTGTTACAACTATATTTTCGGCGTCTTCTACACCAACATTTTTAACAGTAATAGCAGCCTGGATTGATTCTGATGTTTCCATAATGCCATTCCCATTTCCTGATTCATCATTGATTTCAATATTATTATAAACAACATAAGCGCCGGTAGCCGGGAGAACCTCAGCATAAGCTTCGTACCTGAAATAGTTCTGTTTTGTTACAGTAACCTTTATCTGGTCTGGTGGGGTTTGTGGCTGAATGTTAATCGAAACAGGGACACCGGTTCCCGTTCCTGTCCCGATCAACTCGCCGTTTACACTTATTGCAATAAGAGCGTCCACATCAGCAGTTACATCAAAAGTTATTTCAGCCATGTATAATATTGAATTATGCGATACCGTCAAGTCCTGGGGCACTTCTGAATATACTGTGGTAAAGGCATCGCCATGATGATGGAAAAGATGATATGTGGCAACTTTGTTTTTCGTGTTATAAGGCCAGGCCGATTGCTCCAAAAAATATTTACCTGCTGCACAGGCAAAGGCAGGCAATACTCCTCTTGGTTCAGGTATGGATCCAAAACCAGGCATAAAGTCGGGCCACATATTGTCATAAGCTCCCCAAATATATACATCACTTACAAAAGAATAGGTAATTTCGGTAGCTGCATTAATGCCAAAGCAACCGGAGTTTTCGTCTTTATGGGTATATCGGTGAAGCTTCTCCGCAAAAACTTCGCTGCCATAATTAAACTTTCCGGTGAGGCAATTTACTGACCATACAAAAGTGAGATCCGTATTTAATAAACTATTGATATTTGTTTTAGTATATGATGGTTGCCCCCATCCACCTTCAAATCCATGATCACGGTGCTGAACCATAAATGCTCCGCTATCGATCGCTGTGTTGATTATTTCCGCATTTCCTCCGGTCCATCCCCCAAGTTCGGAGGGTTGTTCGGGTATATAAGCAAGGCCATTGGGCCCAAAATAATTCACCAATGCTTCGGTATAGGCTGCTGTTGACCACACTGAGCCGGGAGTGCCGCTATATATTTCGTTAATACGAACCGGTTCTTTACCCTGCGCTTCCCGCCAAAAGCCACCAATTACTTCCGAACATAACTGGAACCAGCTATTTGTTTGCCAACCCAGCGAGGTAATCGGGTGCATATAAAAATCTTCATCAACCGGTGGATTACTTTCATAGCGAATAAATTTACTTATCATTACCCCCAATTCAGTTTCATCCCGGGCGGTGATTCGTGCTAAAATAATATCGGGCAAATCATTTCCATTCACATCTGCGTAGATATTATCCGACACACAGTAGTTTTCCCATAAGGGTGCAATTATTCTGTTGGAAGCGTCAGTACCATAATCACCAAGTAAAAGGCAGGCAGCCGGCACAATGTCCCAGGTGTTGTATGCATTGTTAATGTAAGCTTCAATCAAAGCGGGGGTGTTACCTCCAATTTCGCTGAGCTTGACAACTTTAGTGAGTATTCCCTGTGTTGTCCGGAAATCCTTAATAGAATCTGCCCAAATTTGAAATTCGGTTGCATTGGGTGTAATGATAAGGTATTCACAGCCCGTTTCATCCATAGTATGGTGGGATTTGTTGTAATCCATTTTGGGTAAGGATTCATAATTGAGTAAGATGTCGGACAATAAAGGATCCCACCAACGGCTTCTCAGCCTGTTCTCTCCAAAATTATTGATCCCGCCGTTGAAGCTGATTTCAATTTTAATATCCCGATAAACGATGAGTTGTTTCTTAACAGGATTGTATTGAAACGGGGTTATTCCCAACATAAGCACATCTATTCCTCGAATGACATCTTTATCCGATACAAGAAAGGGCTTTTCCGGAAAAAACATATCCCTTGAATAAATCGATTCATTTTTTGTGTAATCAAGCGGGCTTTTTTCATTGTCCTTTGGGATGCGAAAAGAAGGGGCGATGTTGACATTAAACAGAGTATCTGACTGATAAGAAAGAATTTTTAAACTTGCCGTAGCTTGCTGTGGAAGGGCAATGTATCGTCCTGAACCCGGAAGGTTAGGTGCTCCTGCATTATTGGGCAGAAAGTAACCTGGCAAATTAATATTTTGAAAAATTTCACCATCTATTTCTATGGTAGTAAGAGTAAACTCACCAAGTAAATAGTTGATTTCAACCTTTGTAGTGTTTTGAGATTCAATAGAAAAACCTGTGTTGCCCAAATTGTTTGTGGAATTATAATTTTGAGCAGAGACGAAAGATGAATTTAATATGATCAAAAAAAGAGTGAAAAAAACTGACTTTGATTTGGCAATGCATTTAAAATGAATTTCCATTGTTTTAATAAGTTTAATCATAGCTAAGTAAGTTATCCGAGTTATTAAAGCACACATTATCCATAAAATAAAACACAAGACATTTTCCGGCTGTTGTCGAGGCTTGTCAAGATTTCTTGCCTGCCGTTGTTTAACATATTTTAAGCATCAAAGGTAATATTAATTTTAAGGGATAGGGCGGCTTTATTCTATGCTGGGAGCACTTGCATCGAATACATTTTAAGTAGGAATTTGATTTCGGGATCAAACTTTTCATGCAGAAAAAGCTGTTTGGCTAATCAATCTGTGTTAATCAGGAACAAGTGGACTTCAAGTTCAGGTGAATACTTTCCTAATTTTGTAAAGGTACTTGATAGAGCCCGCGGCAGGGATTCCATTTTATTTCTGTCAAAATTGAAAAGGGAGTTATTGCACTAAATTATTTTTGGTACTACTGCGAATTTTGTGGAAAGAAAATTAATAATGATTTCATAGTCGTTGGTGATAAAAATTTGTCAATAGATTTCTTCCCGCACGTGCGGGACT
>CAZQIV010000176.1:0-11429 GCA_964593705.1 uncultured Lentimicrobiaceae bacterium
GAAGATATTGCCAACGGCGGGGTAGAACTTTGTCTCACCGCAGCGCCATTAGATCCATGTACAAGTGCTGCCGAATCCTGCATGACTTTAAGTATTGTTCCATTAGCCACGGCTTATGCCGGAGTAAATGCCACGATTTGTGAAGATGGTGAATATTATCTTGACGATGCCGAAGCCACAAACTATGGCAGCCTGCTTTGGTCGGGAGGCGATGGTGACTTTGATGATAAGACTGCGCTCAACACAAGCTACTTGCCGGGCACCGAAGATATTGCTAACGGTGGGGTAGAACTTTGTCTCACCGCAGCGCCATTAGATCCATGTACAACACTTGCCGAATCCTGCATGATTTTAAGTATTGTTCCGTTAGCCACGGCTTATGCCGGTGCAAATGCCGCAATTTGTGCAGATGGTGAATATTATTTGGACTTTGCCGAAGCCACCAATTACAGCAGCCTGCTTTGGTCGGGCGGCGATGGAGACTTTGATGACAAAACTTCACTCAATACAAGCTATACTCCGGGCACAGAAGATATTGCCAACGGCGGGGTAGAACTTTGTCTCACCGCAGCGCCATTAGATCCATGTACAACACTTGCCGAATCCTGCATGACCTTAAGTATTACTCCACTTCCTTCGGCTTATGCCGGGGTAAATGCCACGATCTGTGAAGATGGTGAATATTATCTTGGCGATGTCGAAGCCACCAACTACAGCAGCCTGCTTTGGTCGGGAGGCGATGGTGACTTCGATGATAAGACTAACCTCAATACAAGTTATACTCCGGGCACAGAAGATATTGCCAACGGCGGGGTAGAACTTTGTCTCACCGCAGCGCCATTAGATCCATGTACAAGTGCTGCCGAATCCTGCATGACCTTAAGTATTGGTGTGCTACCGGAAGTTTATGCCGGGGCAAATGCCATGGTTTGTGAAAATGATGCTTATAGCCTCACCGATGCCTTTGCTGATGATTACTCTGATTTTATATGGAGTGGGGGAGATGGAATCTTTACAAATATAAATGAAATGAATCCTGGCTATCAACCTGGTGATTCTGACCTTGAAGTTGGGTATGTTGAATTATGCCTAACAGCAGAGCCCATTAATCCATGCACTCAGTCGGTAAGCGATTGCATGACGCTGACCTTTATTCCTTCGCCTCAGGTTCAGGCAGGAATGGATATTACTGTATGCGAGGGACAAAATCTTTATATTATTGGCGCTTTTGCTACAAACTACAGCAGTTTACTGTGGACAGGCGGCGATGGTACTTTTGGAAATGTAAACCAAATTTTCACAAATTATATTATTGGTGATGGTGATGCAGAGGCTGGCTTTGTTGACTTATGCCTCACTGCCGAACCAATAAGTCCTTGTTCGGTGGCTGCCTCCGATTGCAGGCATATTACTGTGGTATCATTGCCAACAGTTTTTGCAGGTAATGATGACATAATGTGTGCAGGAAATTCATACTATATTGCTTCTGCAACAGTTGAAAACTATAGCTCGCTGATGTGGTTTGGTGGAGATGGTTCCTTTGATGATCCTACTTTGCTAAATGCCAGCTATACACCAGACCCCGGCGAATTGTTCATGGGCTTTGCTGAATTATGCCTTATTGCTCAACCGCTAAATCCTTGTACTGTATCCAAATCCGATTGTATGTTTTTAATGATTTATCCTTCACCACAGGTAAACGCGGGGAATGATTTTTTTGCTTGCGAAGACTCCAACATACAGCTTTCCGGAACAGCACAAAACACTTCCGGTTTGATATGGACAAGCTCTGGTGATGGATTTTTTCAAAATCCATCAATCGCTGATGCTATATATGTTCCCGGTAGTGGTGATCTTTTAGCTGGTATGCTTACTCTAACAATAACTGGTAACCCTGTTGAACCCTGTCAGGCATCAGTTTCGGATGCTGTGAATGTAGTAATTGTAAGCTCGCCAATCGCGGTTGCCGGTGCGAATCAGGTTATTTGTGAAAATCAGGTTTTACAGCTTTTCGGTAATGCGGAAAACTACAGTTCAACGCTTTGGACAACCACAGGCGATGGTACATTTAGTAATGCATACATATTAAATACACGCTACTTCCCCGGTGTACTCGATAAGGTGCAGGGGCAAATTCCTTTAACATTAAACGTATTTCCCTTACAGCCTTGCTTAATGATGGCAACAGATCAAATGAATGCTACGGTAATGCTCGAGCCTGTTGCAAATGCTGGTGTTAACGCTACAATATGTGAAGGTATACATTGGGTTTTGGATGGGGATGTCAGTAATTACTCATCAGTTAACTGGATAACTTATGGAAACGGAACTTTTGATGATCCTACACAAATCGACCCGGTTTACTATCCCGGAAGCGCTGACATCCTGGCAGGCTATGTATTTCTTTTCATTACAGTCGAAGCTATTCAACCTTGTAATATTGCTGCCAGCGATTTTATGAAACTCACTATTAAACATACCCCAACGGTAAATGCCGGTATTGATAAAACTATTTGTGAAAATAGCCTGGTGAATTTGTCTGGTATGGCATCCTATTTCTCAGCCCTTAGTTGGTCCAGCGATGGTAATGGAATTTTTAATAATTCAGCTAATTTAAATACTGCCTATTTGCCGGGTATGGCTGATAAGGAAGCCGGCCTGGTAAATCTAACTTTGTCAGCTTATCCAAAAAATCCTTGTACAGTTACGGTTACCGACATAATGAGTTTGTTTATCCAATCACTACCTTATGCAAATGCAGGCCCTGATTTGGAAGTATGCTATAACCAGGATGTGCAAATCGACCAGGCGGGCTTCGATAACTACTCCGATGTTGAATGGTTTAACTTGTCGGGAACAGGTTCTTTTGATGATATCAATGCGCTGAACCCCACGTATTATCCCAATCCTAACGATTATGAATTGGGCTGCGTATTACTTGGAGTTACTGCTGCGCCGCTTAATCCATGTTTGGGAAGCGGAACAAACGATTATTTGAAAGTATGTTTCCAGGCTTCTGTAAATTTAAGCGCCGGCGTGGATGCTTATGTTTGCGAGAGCAATTCATACCCGCTTTATACAGCTTATGCTGAAAACTATAGCGAGATTTCCTGGAGCACATTAGGCGACGGACAATTTGATGATCCATCACAAATTAATGCCGTTTATAATCCCGGGGTCAACGATATTTTAATAAGCACAGTCGAATTGTGTCTCTCAGGATCGTCAATCAACCCATGTGAGCTAACAGAAGAAGATTGTATGATACTGACTATACAACCCGGCGAGGGGCCAACTATGATGGATGCCCTTGCTTTGGATGAGGCTGTAGAACTTGAGTGGCAATCTATCGGGAATGCTGTCCCCGAAACCGGACACTTTGATTTTTCCGGCGGAAATCCGACTAACATTTGGACTATCTTTTTAAATGCTGTTTATCTTAATGGAACGCTTGTAGAAGCTGGTGATGAATTGGCAATATTCGATGGAAATCTTTTGGTGGGGCAAAGAACACTTAACGGGCCGGTGATTCCAGGTGATTACGATCAAACCCTGCAAGCTTACAGGGAGCTGGACAACGGTCCGGGATATACGCCCGGAAATGCATTTATAATTAAGTTCTGGGACGAAAGCCTTGGCGTGGAATTGATAGTTGATGATTATGAGTTTACCAATCCCCCCAACCAAAACTTCTATATCGGTGATGTTTTCCCGCAGGAAGATAACTCTTTCAGCCTTGGCGATCTGGACTTTATCAATCCGGATGCACCTAAATTTAACTTGTATTATGTTGATGGAACCTCCATTGCAAGCGAAATTTACGATTTTGAATATACTGTAGATGGACTGACAAATGGTGAACAATATTGCTTTTACCTTACACAGGTATTTCCTGATGGAACAGAGTCCTGTCCTTCAAATATAGTATGTACTATTCCGTATGCTCCTTGCACCGACCCAACTGTATTTGCCGGCGAGGATATGGTGATATGTGAAACGGATGAAATTATTTTAAGCGAGGCAACAGCAACTGATTATGAGTTTATAGCGTGGATTTCAAGTGGTGATGGAACATTCGATGATGCCGGATTATTGAACCCACAATACTTCCCTGGCCCTTCTGATTTAATTAGTGGGCAAATGGAACTTTGTGCTACGGCTTATGGTTATTATCCTTGTGGAACGGCTTTCGATTGTATCGGGATTGAATGCACCAAAGCGCCTGAAATAGAAATTGGGTTGGATGAAGACCAGATATGTTTTGGAGCCGACTATACTTTTGCACTTACACAGGCTGCCGGATACAGCTCAATATCATGGTCAACAGAAAATGGCTTTGGTACTTTTAGCGATCCATCATCACTTACACCAACATACATTCCTGATCCGCAGGATTTCACTGAAGGTTGTATAGAGATCATTGCTATGGCCAATCCCTTCGATCCATGTAGCGCTGCTGCCGAAGATCAAATACAGCTTTGCTTTGTTTCATTTCCTGATATTTTTGCCGGAGATGATAGCTATGTATGTCTTGGGGAAACTTATCAGTTGGATGGTTATGCCGAAAATGTAGGTTCTGTACTATGGCAGACCTCCGGTGACGGTACTTTTGATAATCCCTGGGTTCTAAATCCTGTTTACACACCCGGTATGGTTGACAAGAAAAATGGTGGTACTGACCTAACATTAATTGTTTATCCTGAAAGTCCTTGTACTGAGATTGCCGAAGATATGATGTTCCTTGGCGTTTACGAATGTCAGCAAACAACCATTCCAATGGGATGGTCGGGTTTGTCGAGTTACCTCCAACCCTACGATTTGGATGTTGAAGTAATGTTTAATCCTATAGTTGACGAATTGGTCATTCTGCAGGATTTAGAAAACTCATGGTGGCCTGCTGAAAATTTCAATACTATCAACGAATGGGCTATTCTGGATGGATACCGGATTAAGGTTTTAGAGGAACTTGAATTTACAGTAGCAGGATCACTTACCAATAAAAAAACACTTCCACTCAATTCTGGCTGGAATCTCATTCCGGTATTGAGTTCCTGTCCGGCAGACGTTGTATTGCTGTTTGGCCAAACCGATGTAATTATGGTGAAAGAAGTTGCGGGTTGGAGAATGTACTGGCCGGGCATGGGTATCAACAATCTTGAAACGCTTGAGCCCGGCTTAGCATATTATGTGCTGATGGGAAATCCCGGAGCGGTTCAGTTTCCAAAATGTCAAAGCAACAAAACAGGTTCCATTTTGAATGAGATTAATGTTTTTGAAAACTATCAAATTCCTGATGTGTGGACTGACTTTAGTAAAACAGGAATCTCTCATACGCTAGCCTTGCCTCCTGGTCTTGCAATGAATAATAGCTTCGAAGTGGGAGATGTAATTGGCGCTGTGGATGCTTTGGGAAATTGTTTTGGATATACCGTATGGACTGGGAAAAATACCAACATCAGCATATTTGGTGATGATCCCACAACCAGCACAAAAGACGGCTTCTACGAAAGTGAGCCCCTGGCATTCATTAAATATAGTTTAAAATCCGGCAATTTTGCTGAACTAAATGTGGAATATGATCCTGCTTACCCGCAATCGGGAGGCGTTTTTATTCCTCACGGGGTTTCAGTATTTAAGGATTTAAATGTAAATAATGTTTTATCAAGCATTGCTGATTTGGAATCCATGAGTATTTATCCAAATCCTGTAAGTCAAAACCTGATTATTCAGGCTACTAAGTTCGCAGATGTGTCTTACCGGATTATGAACATGCACGGTCAGGAAATTATGCAAGGTAAAATGTTTGCTAAAACCACTTCCATTAATGTTTCGGGTTTGCAAAAGGGGATGTATCTGATACATCTTACGGGTATCGGAACAGAAAGAATTGAGCGATTTATTAAATATTAGATGTGGGTATTAACCTAATCTTCATAACTGCTGATTTGACGTAGTTTTTATACGTATTAGATACTCTTAGTGAATCTTTGAGCCTTTGAGTCTTGGTGGCAATTTTATAAGAAATAGCCACTCACATAGTGATGCCCGCCTTACCGGCGAGGCAGGTCTATGGCAGAAGTCACAAAGACACAAAGGCACACAAAGAAAAAATGAATAAGTCAAAGATTCTATTGCGACATATTGAATTTGGACAATAGTATGATAACGTTTTGATTTTATACTTTAAGGCCGGTTTTGTGCTTTTTGCAAAACCGGCCTTTTTATTTTGGTTCTACTACCATTTTTGTGGATGTAAATAATGGCTATCACTTTAAATAGATTTCTTGCCGCCCCTGCGGCATCGAAATGACCCCATCCATGGGTTGATTTGGGGGGAGGGGAATGGGGCGCGAAGCGCCCCATTCCCCTCCCCCCACAACCACAACGCGATCGGTGTCACCTCGAAGGAGCTTGCGACTGAGAGGTCTGTTTTTCAACACCTTAAAAATAGTTGTCATTAGTAGGAGTTTGCAGCCTGCCCCGACACTTCGGGGACTGAGACCTGCCTCGCCTTTAGGTTAGGCCACCAGCAGGCGGCAATCTATTTGACTAATCATGATTAATATTTTACTTTCCACTAAATTCGCAATAGCACCTTTTTTTTCACCCCGGTTTTTATCCTTAACCTTTATTTTTTTAGCCGCCTACTGACTATGATTTTGATAATCCTTTTTCATTGTTTAATTTTCGCCTTCAATTTTGAATTCCATGAAAAAGAAATTTACATCCATATTATTAATTATATTTTTTGCAACAGCTTCCTGCTTTTCACAAAGCATAAGTAAAAATCAAGCCATCAAAATTTGCACGAATTTTTTAAACTCAAATCTGAATCCTGATACAAATCAAAATCTATATACTGATGTTATAAATGTAAATGAGCGGACTGAAAACGGACAGGCGTTTTTTTATGTAGTTAATTTTGAAAATGGTGGATTTGTGATTTTATCTGCCGACCGAAGGTTTTATCCCATTTTAGCCTATGCTTTTCATGGAAATTTTGATTTTGACAACATCCCTGAAAATTGCAATACATGGATCGAAAGCTGGGAAAGCCAAATGCTAAATGCTTTTGAAAATGAGGGGCCTTATTATGAAAGCAATGCAGAGATTTGGGATGAATTAATTACAAATAAGCACAGAGCCCGAACAACTAAAGGAGTTCAGCCTTTGCTCACTTGTACCTGGTCGCAAACGGCACCACACAATCAAATGTGCCCTGCCGATCCTGAGGGTTTTAACGGGCATACTCCCGTGGGTTGCGTGGCTTTGACCATGAGCCAGTTCATGTATTATTACCGCTTCCCCGAATCTGGCGAAGGGACAGTGCTTTACACACCAGCCTATAATTTTGGCGTTTACGGACCTCAATATGTAAATTATGAAGCTTCAGTTTATGATTGGCAGGCGATGACAGATATTTGCCGTGAGTCCAATAATGCCATCGCACAATTGTGTTATCATAGCGGTGTTGCTGTCGAAACTGCCTATATGCCCGAATCCTCCGGGGCCAATATCAACAATGTTTCTGCTGCCCTTACCGGACATTTCCATTATCTAACCGATGACTACCTGCCCAGGGAGGATGTGCCAAACACGAGCGATTGGACGGCTATGCTAATGGAAAACCTTGATAATAATCAACCGGTGCTTTACCGGAGTTCGGCGGGGTTTGGCGGCCATGTGTATGTTTGCGACGGCTACCAGGATTCCACGCATTTCCATTTTAACTGGGGCTGGGGTGGAGCATACAATGGCTATTTTTATATCGATAACCTTACGCCCGGTGGTATTCAAATTAATTACGCGCACGGTGCAATTTTCAATATTTACCCCGATACCACGCAATTTGAATTTCCAAGCTTTTCTGGCGATCCCGAAATCCTGACAAACAACGTGGGTAGTTTTGAAGATGGTAGCGCCAACCTTGATTATTTACGCAATACACAAAAATCCTGGCTCATCCATCCTGCCGATAGTACAATCACCAGGATATTGCTTGAGTTTACAATGCTGGATACCGAAAATGACAATGATATAATTTGTGTTTTTGATGGGGATTCTGACCAGGCTCCATTACTCGAAACATTGAGCGGCAGTTCTCTTCCGGTTTCGATTTATTCATCCGGGGCGGCGCTGTATATTACTTTTCAATCCAACGATAGTGTGCAAGGCTCTGGATTCCATTCAAATTATTATGGATATCATTTGCCCTTTTGTGAAGTAAATCAAATATTGACCGATCCTGCGGGCGTACTCGAAGATGGCAGCCGCTACCATCAATACATCAACAATTCGGATTGTGAATGGGTGATCGCACCTGAACTTTCACCAGTGGATTCTATCCAAAAAGTCAGCCTACATTTTTACCAGCTCGATCTGGCCGGGGGCGACACCGTTTTTATTTATGATGGTGATAACCGTGAAGCACCCTTGTTGGGGAAATTTGCTGCCGGAACTTTGCCCCCCGATCTAATCTCGTCGGGCAATAAAGTTTGTGTAAATTTTCAAACCGACACCTTAGCTACGGCGCAGGGCTGGGCCATTGGCTGGGATTATATCCTGCCCGAATATTGCGTGGACACATCCTATTATTATGCTGTTGAAGATACACTTTCGGATGGTAGTGGCTCAAAGTATTACATCGAAAACTCCGATTGCTATTACATGATAGAAGTAGCAGATGCCGAAAGCATCACCCTGGAATTTCTGGAGCTTTCGGTGGAATCCAATTATGATTACCTCGAAATTTTTGATCTGGAGGAATTGAATTATCCTCTGGATAAAATTTCCGGATTTGAACTACCAGAAGAGAAAACCTATCCGTTGAATAAATTATTGATCCATTTTCACAGCGATAATCGCGATAACTACCAGGGATGGAAATTTGCTTACAAGGCTTCTGTTTCCGGAATATCTGAAATTAAAAATCCCTTTGTCATTTATCCAAATCCTTGTTCTGATTTTTTGATTATCAACTTTCAGGATTATCAATTAATAAATTCAAATTTCAAAATATTTCACCCGAATGGTAAAATATTAGCTTCAGGAAAAATAACATCCAACACTCAAATCATCGACCTCGAAGGCCTGCCTCCGGGACTTTACTTCCTCTCGCTTACATCAACAAATTTCAGCTTTACAAAAAAAATAATGAAACTTTAAAAAATCAAATTATGAAAACAAATCTTACATTACTTTTTAGCCTTGTTTTTATAACTGTAATGTATGGCTACTCGCAGGATGACAAAGACCCGATTGCCGTAGATGATTACGTTGTAGTTTCACCACTCGAAACCATCGAGATTATGGTTCTGGAAAATGATTATGCCTACGAAAATCATCCTTTCAAAATTTTAAATGCTTTTGGCGGTGATTATGGCGAATTCGTTAAAACCGACACTTCCATTATTTACACTTCCGGTTTAATAAGCGGGGTCATAGATCCATTGATATACAGCATTAAAGATTTGGAGAATAATATGGTTTCGGATTTTGCCAAAGTTTACATAACGATTAATAATGACAGTTATGATTATTTGGATATCAACGGGGTAAGATGCAGGATTAATTCCTATGGCCTGCAGTACTGGGATTTGGGCTATGGTAATTATGAAGTTCCGGCAGGATCGGGAAAATCAACTATTTATACCGGATCGTTGTGGATTGGCGGCCTTGATGAAAACGATGCGCTTTGCCTCGCCGCCGATACACGTTTGTATTTTGGGATTGACTTTTCCCCCGGACCTGTCATGGATAGTCTGGCCTACTCTTCAGTTCCTGATATAGTATTGAAAAAGGTATGGAAATTATCATCGGATGAAATTGTCTGGCATCGCCAGCATTGGCAGGATGAGGGCTACGAAGCCATCAGAAATATTACCCGATGGCCGGGCAACGGAGATGTAAGCCTCGGCCAGGCGGCGCAACTGGCATCTTATTACGATTGGGATGGCAACGGCATTTACAATCCCCTTGCCGGAGATTTTCCGCTTATCAAGGGCGACCAATCGGTGCTCACCATCGTGAACGATGACCGGGATTTGCACACAGGAAGCGGTGGGAAAAAGTTGGGTGTCGAAATACAAACCGCTTATTATGCCTACAACAAGCCCGGCGATTCGGCACTCAAATACACCACTTTTGCCGATCAGCATATCATCAATCGTTCGCAACACGCCTACCACGATGTGTATGCTGCGAACTTGCTCGATTTCAATTTGGGATACCCTCTTGATGATTTCCTCTGCAGCGATACCCTCCTCCATTCGGCTATCGTGTATAATGGCACAGCCCAGGATGGAACTGGAGAGCCATGGGAATATGGTGCGCATCCACCGGCACAATCGTTTACCTGTCTTAATTACCCCATGGATGCCTTTGTATATTATTCACCTTTTTATGGTGCCCCGGAGCCTATGACCTATCCCGTATTCGACACGGAGTACTATTCGTATTTACAGGCTTTATGGAAAGATTCCACTCCATTTACTTACGGTGGCTATGGCTATGGAGGCGAACAAGCCGTAAAATATATTTTTTCGGGCGATCCGGTTAGTGGCGAGGGATGGACCGAGGAAAATGCCGGCAATGAACCTGGCGACCGGCGTGGGCTAATAGTTTCTGGTCCCCACAACTTAAACCCCGGCGACACCCTGCACCTGGAATATGCCCTGGTATTTGCACGCGATTATCAAGGCGACCATTTGTCGAGTGTGGCATTGCTAAAAACCAGAATTCAGGAAGTAAGGGATTTCTATCAAAATGCGCTTGGTATTGAGAATTCCGAGGGTTTTAAATATGAATTGAATTTATTTCCCAATCCATTTACCGATGTATTGAATATTGAGTTTTCTCCCACCGGGCAACAATCTGAAATTAGCTATTCTGTGTTTGATATTTTGGGAGAAAAAGTCCTCGATGGGAGCATTAGTGGGGAAATACTCAACACACTTGATTTTTCAAATTTGAAAGCCGGTATTTATTTTATCAGGTTTAATGATGGGAAAAATATTTTTACGCGGAAAGTGATCAGGGAAAAGATGTAATAATCTCGGTCTTTACAAATTGTAAGCCTCTGAATAAAGTGCCTTAAAGGGAAATGACAAAGGAATAGATTTCTCCCTTCAAACTTCGCTTTGCTGCGTTTTTTTCTCGAAAAGACAAGACTAAGGTTTTACATGGGGTGGATAAAAGTGGGCGCGAAGCGCCCACTTTTATCCACCCCAACACACCCTCCAAAGCCCTGTCACCTCGAAGGAGCTCGCGACTGAGAGGTCTGTCCCACAATGTTTGCTCCAGCTTTGTACAAATACTTGTCATTAGTATGGAGCGCAGCAGCCTGCCCCGTTTTTCGGGGACTGAGAAATCTATATAGGGCTTGCTGAAAAACTCAGAATAATAATATTTCGGTGCGCTGCACCTCTTGT
>CAZQIV010000177.1:0-11416 GCA_964593705.1 uncultured Lentimicrobiaceae bacterium
GATAATCCATTTAGTGTAAAAAAATAAAATGAAAAACTGATGAAGTCTGAATTTAATTTAAGCTGCAAAGATAGATGCACATCTAATAAGGCACAAGCAATAATTGGTAGGTGGAAAATAACAATTAGTATCTGTACCAAAAATGACCCTGGATGTAAAAAGAGCTATTCCATTTTTTCGAGCCAGCCTTCCCACCAATTTCGCAGTAGTACCCTATTTTTAGAATTTAGCATAAAATAATAGTAGAATAAGATGATTTATTTCGTTTGAAGTACTAATAAATTGAAGCCTGAATTATCCTTTCTCGCTAATCATTTCAAGTTTTTCTTCATCAAGAATTTCGATGGTTTTGCCATTAACGGTAATTAGTTTGCTTTCTTTAAAATCTTTAAAAATCCTTATCACACTTTCGGTTGACATGCTGGTAAGCTCACCAAGATCATTTCGTGACAATGGCAGATTAAATTGATTGGATTTAAATATCCGTTGTGAAAGACATAATAATATGTCGGCCATACGGCCATGAAGCTGCTTCTGTATCAAGCTAAAAAACCTACCATAATTCTGTGCGGTGCCTTCGTTTAGAATATTAATGATCCGTGCTGCAAAACCGGAGTTTTGATTTATTAGATTCTTAATATTGCAATGTTAATCATCTTAACAGTAGAGTCGATATACGCCAAGACAGAATACAAAAAAGTATTGTTCCCATCGTAAATTGAAGGCAAACCGATCAATTGCCCTGAAGGCATAATAGTTAAAACGAGGTTTTTGGGTGTCCCCTCAAGATAAGCTTTCACAAGACCTTTTTGAAGCACAATGATATGCGATGCTCGCGACCCTTGTTTACAGATTATTTCGCCTTTATTGTAATTTAAAACCACCTGATTACCCTCAACCATGGCAAGTTCTTTGGGCGAAAGCAGATTAAAGCATGAATTATCATTAACCAGTGAAGAGCAAGTGTTTATGTATTTGTTATTCATATTTTTTGTTAAAATTTTTAGCATAAAGCAATTTTAAAGCAAACAAAAATCTGATATAGATCAATAATTTACTGATCCATGACAATATTTTTATTATCCCTTTACCCCTATTTTAATCATTCCAGAAGACTATACTATATAGTTTTGTCGTTAGAAACTAATCAAAAAATTGAACGTTAGTTATGCGTTCAATTTTTTTTCACTATTATTGTTAATTAATAAACAATTGTGAAGACAATAACAAGAAATTGATTTTAAAATAAAACTATTGTAAAACTAACAAATTTAATTTATTATGAAAAAGTTAATGAAATTTGCTGCATTCTTAGTTCTTTTTTCACTTGTGCTAAACACAGGCTGTAAAAAAGACGAACCCGCAGAAACAACAACATCCTACACTACTTTAAAAGATTACATGGGAGCTAACGATTTAGACCTTCCTGCTTTGCTTGGTGCTTGGGTAATAGATGCTAAACCAACCTCGGTGGAGGGTGGAATTGTTGATGACGCCAACGGATATACCATTCCTTCTTATCATGTTTTTGATATTAGAGATGAAGCTGCATTTAATGCAGGTCACATTAATGGGGCAATACGTGTTAATTTGGTAGATGTTGTAACAAAAGCTGCTGATTATTCCGACAAACCAATTTTGGTTGCTTGTGCCTCCGGGCAAACTGCCGGCCATGCTGTTATGGCATTAAAGCTTTCCGGTTATGCAGATGCCAAAGTTTTGAAATGGGGTATGAGTGGCTGGAATGAAGACTTAGCCAGTTCGTGGAATAGTAACGCCGGTTCGGAAAATGGAAACAAGGCCGATGGTAATTCCAATTGGGTTACAAGTACTGCCCCGGATAAAGAAACCGGCAATGCTCCTACCTGGACTTCAACATCAACTGATGGTGCTCAAATACTTGCAGAAAGAGTTAATGCTATGCTATCAGCAGGCTTCCAAAAAGAAACCGGAACGAATGTATTGAATAATCCTGCGGCATACCAGATTTTTAATTTCTGGCCAAACGACATTTATGAAAGCATTGGTCATTTTGATGGAGCATATCAACTTGAAACAATATCGCTGGCTGGTGATGCCACTGGAGCTATAAATCCAGGTGAAGAATCATTGGTTTATTGTTATACCGGACAAACATCATCAATGGCAGTTGCCTGGTTAAATGTTTTAGGTTTCAATGCAAAGAGCATTCTTTTTGGTGTCAATGGCTTAAAGTACGATGCACTGGTAGCTTTGGATAATCCTAAGGTGGTTTGGAATGGCTCGCATGGATATGATTATGTATCTGTAGAAAAATAAATATATATTAATGGTGGTGTCTGGTAAAATGTAAAGCGTTCCAAATTTCGACATGAGCCGATAACATTTTACCAGACATCATTTAAAAAAACGAATTATGAAAAAAATAATAGGACTATTTTTCACATTTTTATTGGCTTTTCAAACCTTCAGTTTTGCACAAGGATGCATGGAAGCCAAATCAGAAGATGGAGTAAGTGTGATTGGTTTTATCCAACCACAATACAACTACAACTTTAACGGTACAGATGACAATAACAACAGTCTAAATACGAATAGCTTTCTTTTTAATCGTGCTCGTATTGGTGTAACCGGAACCATTCCTTATGATTTTAGCTACTATGCTATGACTGAGTTTAGCCCAACAAAAGGCGGCCCAATGCTTCTGGATTTCTTTATCACCTGGAAACGGCTTGGTAAATGGGCAAACATTTCAATGGGTCAGTTTAAGCAGCCATTTGGACTTGAACTCTCAACAGCCTGCCATAAATTACATACTATAGACAGATCAAAAATGGTAAATGAACTTGCCAGCCCCTTTCGGGATATGGGTGTTATGCTTAGTGGGAACTCAGGAGACTTGAGTATTGCCGGTTTAACAAATAAAAACATCATACAATACCAAATAGCTTATGTTAATGGAACTGGCTTAAACATAACAGATACAACAAAGTATAAAGATATTGTTGGTCGCGTGGTATTATCACCATTTAAGTTCGTAAGTGTAGGTGGAAGTTATAGATTTGGAAAGAAAAAAAATCAGGATTTAACTATCGAAAAAGCTGATGAGCGAATGAGATGGGGTGCAGATATTACTTTTGACTATTATAACTTCCTGATACAGGGAGAATATATTTCAGGAACTGATAAAGGTTCCAAAATCGAAGGCGGCGGCGGATGTGGTGGCGGCGCAGGAAAAATAGTTGCCGGAAATTTTGAAAGCAACGGTTATTCTGTCCTTGCTCTTTACAAAACTCCCTGGAATATACAACCTCTGGTAAAATATGAGTCATACGATCCTGATTCAGATTCAGATTTTGACAAACTTAACACACTAACATTTGGGTTTAACTACTTCTTTAACGAATGGACAAGGCTTCAGGTTAATTATTTGTATAATGTTGAAGAAAGCTCTGATACTAATCCGGCAAATTATAACGAGATAGATAACGATGTATTTATGGTTCAGCTACAAGTTGTTTTCTAAGCAAAAATTGAAATTATTATAAAATTTAAAAATGACAAAAATGAGATTCCCAACATTCTTATTAAGTTTAATTATTTTACTGAGTGCTAACCTCAAAGCACAGGAAGTAATTTCGGCCAAAGATTTTATGGCTGAATTTAAAAAAGACAAAAGCATTGTAGTAGTTGATGCAAGTAGCGAAGACAATTACAAGAAGCACATTCCAAATGCCGTAAACATTCCTCATAAAAGCCTTTACAAAGATGGTGATATCGAAGGATTGATTAAATCACCGGAAGAACTGGCAAAAATTATTGGCGAAAATGGCATTAGTAATACTACCAATGTAATTATTTATGACGAAGGCTCAAGCAAATACAATAGCCGTGTTTATTGGATCCTGAAGTACATTGGTGCAGAAAATGTTCGACTCCTCCACAAAGACATGGAAGGCGAATGGCGTAAAGTAAGGCTTCCTTTAACTGCCGGTGCTTCAAAAGTTCAACCTACAGCTTTTACACCCAAGGTAAACAAAGCCATTATTGCTAATATTGATGAAGTGAAAAAAGCTTTGGCCAGCGATAAAGCAGTGGTAATTGATGCAAGAGCTGCCAGCGAATACAACGGAACTTCTGAGAAACCCGTTAGCAAAGGCCACATCAAAGGAGCTATCAACATCGAATACAAAGAGTTTTTGACCGAAAACGGCGATTTCAAAACCAAAGAAGAAATTATTGCTGTTGCAAAAAAACATGGTGTAACTCCCGACAAAGAAGTTATTGCCTACTGTGTTACCAGCGTACGTGCCTGCCCGATTTTTGTGGCACTCACCGGCGCAGGCTTTAACAATGTAAAGGTTTATGATGGAGCCTACAATGAATGGATTTCTGACGAATCAAATCCATTAGCAAAATAATTACAGCTTTTTCATAGCTTAAATTGGGCCGTACCAGGTAATTTTGGTGCGGCTTTTTTGTTTTTGTTATGTAAAATTACGGCAAAACCAAATTACACCGAGCAACGCGAGGTAAATTACGCAGAGCAAATTACGCCCGCAGGGCAAATAACATCCGAGCGCAGCGAGGATAAATGACGGCGCAGTAAAATTACACGAAGTTAATGACGCACGAAGCGCATTTTTATGAAGAAAACAAACATAAGCGGAATTATACTTGCCGGCGGTAAAAGTAGCAGAATGGGAACCGAAAAAGGTTTAATCCCTTTCAGGGGGAAGCCCATGATTGAATATGCCATCGAAGCTTTATCGCCATTTTGTAATCAAACACTTATCAGTGCAAATTCCACATCTTATGATTTCCTCGGCTTTAAAGTAATCAAAGATGAAATCCCCGATTCGGGGCCAATGGGTGGAATTTATTCGTGCATGAAACATTCGAAAAACGAGTTGAATTTTGTGCTTTCATGTGATATGCCTTTGATAACACCCACGGTTGTATCGTTGATTATTGATGCAATCAATGAATTTGAGGTGGCCATTCCCTGGCATGGAAATGAATACTTTGAGCCGCTGTGCGCGATTTACCGGAAAACGCTCTTACCCGAATTTGAGAAATTTATAAAATCAGGAAACTTTAGAATCCCCGATTTGATTAAAAATGTAAACACCCATAAAATTATTACCGGCACTGAAACCGGGCTGGATCGTAAAACATTTTTTAGCGTGAATTCAAAAGCTGACATGGATAAACTTAAAAATATCGAAAAAAGTAAGGAAGTAAAAGAGATTCCAAATTTATTGATGATTGCAGGAACAGGCAGAAAAGTAGGGAAAACAACTTTTGCGTGTGAGCTTATTTCTTCTGTTTCAAAAACAAAGGAAGTTGTAGGGATTAAAATTTCACCACACCTCCACCATCAGGTTGAAGGACAAAAAATAATACATCAACACGATAAATTCCTGATAATTGAAGAAACAAACCCAAATTCAGATAAAGACAGCTCGAGGATGCTGAGGGCGGGAGCTACAAAAGTTTATTACCTCCAAACCATCGATAAAAATATAAGGGAACCCTTTGACCTATTACTTGAGCTTATCCATAAACATCAGGTGGTAATTTGCGAATCGGGGGCATTGCTTGAATATGTTAAACCGGGAATGTTTTTGCTTGTAAAACGTACAGGACAAACATCTTTTAAAAAAGGGCTGGATATGCTACCCTATACTCCTGACTCAATTTTGGAATTTGATGGTGAAAAATTTGATCTGAGTCCAAATGAATTTTATTTTAATTCAGGGGTTTGGCAAAAAACTAAAAATCCAAAGATTTAACTACCGCAGTTACCTGACTGAAAAGTTCATCCATTGTTCCGCCGTTGTCAAATACAAAATCAGCCATTTCGATACACTTTTTCAGGTTTTGTTTGTTGGGATCACCTGTTGTCATTTCGCGTTTTTCGTTGGCCAAAAAAGTTTCATAATCCACTTTATCGGTTTCCGAAGCTCGGGATTTTATCCTGTTGTAGCGCACCAAGGGATCGCAATCGACGGCAAACAATGTAAAATTTCCTTTTGCCCTAAGGCTAATTATTTCTCCCGGAGTGCGGATACTTTCGATCACGCAATTGATCCCGGTTTTTTTAGCTTCTTCGTACAATTGATCTACAATAAACGAAGGGGAGTTTTGCGCCCTTAACTCGTTTGCTACTTCTGTCATACTATCGCGGTCAACCTTTAGTCCACGTTTTATAATTTCATCTGTTAAAAATCCCCTTACAGAAAAATGCCTGAAATTTTTCCCGGCTTTAAGATATCCAACTATGGAGCCTTTACCTGCGCCAATGGTTCCTGTAATTCCGATAATAATCATACTATCATTTTTTAAATCAAATCCTTTTTGAGCCTTTCAACCCACTTCTCAGCTTTGACAGGTTGATGATTAAACAATTTCTCCAACAGAATTTTCTCATCCCCCTCAACAATCAGGTTGTTTTTGTGTTCCGATCGTACAAACCTTTCGTTAACTGCATGTTCGATAAATGTTAATAAATCATCAAAATACCCATTGATATTATAAAGCGCTGCCGGCTTGCTTATAATTTCGAGCTGATTCCAGGTAAGGATTTCAAACATTTCATCAATGGTTCCAAAACCTCCGGGCATTGCTACAAAAGCATCCGACAGATCGGCCATCAGGGCTTTGCGTTCGTGCATTGTATCAACAATATGGAGATTTGTAAGCCCGGTATGTACAATTTCCTTTTTGGCTATCAACCTGGGCATCACACCCGTAACCTCACCGCCATTTTCCAAAACTGCATCAGCAATTTCGCGCATCAGGCCAATATTACCCCCTCCGTAAACCAAACAAAAATTGTTTGTGGCAATGAGTTTCCCAAAATTTCGCGCCTTATCGGTGTAGCTCTTTTGCCCCCCCACACTCGATCCACAAAAAACACAAATAGATTTCATTTTTATAAAAATTGGGCACATCCTGTCCCGTTTTTTCGGGAGATGCACGGATAAAAATTAATGATACTTCTCCTAAGGAGTCTTTCGGTTATCTACACACCTGCCTCGCCGTTAGGCGGGAGTAGGTTTTAATATTTTTAAATCCTGCCCGACATCATGGCAGGGATATTTTATTTTATCGTGATATTGCCGGCAAAAGTAGTTGTTTTTAGCAGGAACAAAATAGGATAATTAAATCTGTCTGCACATTGCATATCTGTAGGTTTAAAAGGCGGCCTGACTGTACGATAGAAACTAACTTAGCTAAATGCAGTAAGCTCTGCATTACCAATCTATAATATTTAACCTATTTAGGTTGGTTTGTTTCCATTTTTGGATTTACAATAATGTCACTTGCAATATTACGTTAAAACACGTTACTTTGTGTAAAATTTAGTGATATGAACAAATCAGGTTTTCTTACAGTAGATGAAGTTGCCCGGCACTTGAAAGTAACCCGTCAAACAGTTTCAAAGTATATTAAAAACAGATATTTGAATGCAGTTAAAATAAATAAAAGTTACAGGATTACTGTAAGTGATTTCGAACATTTTATAAATAATAATTCAACTGTTGATGAACCAAAAATTAGTTATTTGACCCGTACAAAAAATTGTTTTTTGGATTATGGTGATAAGTCTGATGAATTTGAAATATTGTATTCAATATCAAATGGAGAATTTAAATTGGTTGAGCAGAACCACGCGGATAAAGAAAATAAGTACATTTTTGGGGACAATTATTTTATACTAAAAAAACTTTTAGAAACACATAAAGGTAAAATAGACCTGATATACATAGATCCTCCTTATGGAACAGGTCAGAATTTTAATTCGATTAATGAAGATTCGGCATATTCGGATAAACTGATCGACAGTGAATTTTTAGAGTTTATTAGAAAGAGATTGTTTTTGTTGCGAGAACTTCTTTCTAACCGAGGCAGTATCTATTTGCACATTGATAAAAAAATCGGGCATTATGTAAAAATAATTATGGATGAGGTTTTTGGTTATAAAAACTTTATAAACGACATTACGAGAATTAAATGTAATCCAAAAAATTTTGCAAGAAATGCTTATGGAAATTATTCTGATATGATTCTTTATTATGCAAAGCATAGAGATATGCAAATTTGGAATGAGATAAAAGAACCTATGTCGGAAGAAAAGCGAAAAGAGCTATTTCCAAAAAAACACCCTAAGTATGGTTACTATACAACAAATCCAATTCATGCCCCTGGCAAAACTGTTGAAGGAGACACCGGAATGGAATGGGAAAGCATGAATCCACCAAAAGGAAGGCACTGGAGATATAGCAGGGCAGTACTTAGCGAATTAGATAAAAATGGATTTATAGAATGGTCAGGCACTGGGAATCCTCGAAAAATTGTCTTAGCCGATAAGCACCAGGGGTTTAAAATCCAGGATATTTGGGAATTTAAAGATAAAGGATTGTCGTATGTTGACTACCCTACACAAAAAAACGAAGCAATGCTGGAAAGAATAATATTAAATTCTTCAAGCGAAAATTCAATTGTATTAGACTGTTTTTGTGGTTCAGGGAGTACACTAATAGCAGCGAATAAACATAAGCGGAAATGGATTGGCATAGATAATTCGTCACATTCTTTTGAAGTAGTTCGCAAATCCTTTAAAGAGCGAAATGTACCTTGCAACTATTTTGAATATTTTTCAAAGGATTAATATATCACAAAAGTAATCTTAAAAAGTATTTCTTTAGTGAGATAGCATCAGAATAGTGCATACATGGTATTTTTCTATTTCATTGACCATTTGTTTTTTATGGACAAGTTAATCAAATTAAATTTTAATACTTTTATGTCCATTTTTTATAAAAGATTATGAAACAATTAATTAATAAAATTATCGACTTCAATGATCATTTAAAAGATTTTGATTTCTCATTCGAACAAGACACCGCCAGGGATGAATTGAATAAACTGAAATTGCTGTTTGCCGATATCCTGAATCATACTGAAACAATCAACAAAAAACAAAGCGATGCCCTGGAACCCTACGAAAGTCGTATCAATCTTATATCGGAGATCGTTTTTGAGATTGACCTGTCGGGGAATTTTATTTACATGAATGATTATGGAATCGAAAAACTTGAACTTAATCTTACCGATATTGAGCAGGGTAAAGTAAATATGGCGGCAGTAATACATCCTGATGATTTGGAAAAGGCCAGGGCAAGTATTTTAAATAACTCATCAGGAAAGCGGACAACACGAAATGAATATCGATTGATTAGCAGATCGGGCAGGCAATTGCTTGTCCAGATATTTAACAGCCCGATTTTCGAGAAGCAAAAAATGACAGGACTGCGCGGAATTGCGATCGATGTTAGCGAGCGAAAAAAAAATCGAGGAGGAGTTGCGTGATAGCGTTGAAAGGTACAAAGGAATTTTTAGCAACTCGCCCCTGGCCATTGGATATTACACCAAAGATGGAATATTAACCGATTGCAACGAAAAGTTTGCAACACTCCTGGGAAGTCCCCAGGATAAATTGCGTGGGTTCAATATCTTCCGGGATTTAAGGAATGAAGCAATGCTTGCAGGACTTAAAGAATCTCTGGAATCAGGCACAGGATCGTTTGAGGGCACATACCATTCAGTGCTTACAAATCGTACAGCGCCGGTAAGGGTATTATTTCAGGGGATAAGGGATGACCGGGGAGAGATAAATAACGGTGTTGCCCTGGCCGAGGATGTCTCGGAACGGGTGGAAGCAGAAGTAGCTCTTAAAGCCAGCGAAAAAAAGTTTAGAGATTTAGTTGAAAATATTGGCGAGGGAGCCGGAATAACCGACATTGACGATAAGTTTTTGTTTTCCAACTCCGCTGCAAACAAATTTTTCGGTGTCGAAAAAGAAGGCTTAATCAATCGTAAGCTGAAAGAATTTATGTCGCCAGGTGAGTTTGACAAGATACTTCATGAAACCAACATTAGAAAAGAAGGGTTGAAGTCAACTTATGAAATTGAAATTATAAGGCCGGACGGACAAACCAGAGACCTGCTTGTAACTGCCACGCCCAATTTGGATGAAAACGGAAATTACACAAGCACCTTAGGTATTTTTAGGGATATTACCGAACGAAAAAAAATTGAACGCGAGTTGCAAAAAGCTCACGAGACCCTTCTGATTAAAAACCGTGAATTAAATATTGCCAAAGAAAAAGCCGAAGAATCCGACAAACTTAAAACTGCATTTCTTAGTACGATGAATCACGAATTGCGTACCCCGCTCAACCACATCATCGGACTTTCCGAATTGATAGATCGTAGCATGAAAATTGAAGAAATTGAAGACTTTGCCGGAGAAATAAACCTGAGTGGAAACAACCTGCTTGCATTAATTGATGATATTTTTCAAACCATTGGGCTGGAAATGGGTGATACCGTTCCTGAAATAAAGCCGGTGGAGCTTAACAATTTTCTAACGGAAGTACTCGACTATGCTATAATACACCAATCGAAACTGAAGAAAAACCAAATTGAAATATTGCTTGATTTCCCATCAAAACATTCGCTTTTTGATTTAAAAACAGACAAATCTTTGCTCAGGAAAGTCTTTAATAATTTAATTCATAATGCCCTGAAATTTACCAATTCCGGAAAAATACTTTTTGGAGTTAAAAACTCCACTCAAAGTGAAATAACATTTTTTGTAAAAGATACCGGAATAGGGATTCCTGATCAAATGCAACACTTGATTTTCGAACGTTTCAGGCAAATCGATCAACGACTTAAACGCGAATATGGCGGCACCGGGTTGGGATTGTATTACAGTAAAAAGATAATTGAATTGCTTGAAGGTAAAATATGGTTTGAATCAATTGTAGGAAGAGGATCAACCTTTTTCTTCACCATCCCAAACACAATAACCAAGACTAAATAGAGGCTGTCTTTTCAGTAATGTTTCCCGCATATTTCGCTGTCAATGCATATAAAAAACCAGATTTCTCAGTCTCCGCCAGCCGGTGGGCATCTCTACCAACCCGGAAAATAGCGCTTAGCCAGAATACCCTTGGCAAGAAGTATTGGCCTATTCCCCGTGAAGGATTAAATTTGAATGAATTTTTTTAAAGTTTTGAAAGGTGTTGCTAAGCATAGCATTCATTTGGTGACATTTTTTTCGGGCATCCACGAAAAATTATGAAAATTGTCCGAAGGACTCCTTTGGAAAAAAATTTCTATTTTTCGGGATAGGCAGTTCAGAGTCCACAGTTCGCAGTAGTAACATAAAAAGACAGCCCGGTTTTTGGGTTGATGATTCAACATAAAAACCGGGCTTTAATTTTGTAATTCAAAATCCAGTAATAACTCTTTTTCGAATAACCAACTACTTCTACCCTCTAACTTCTACCCTCTAACTTCTACCCCCTAACTTCTACCCCCTAACTTCTACCCCCTAACTTCTACCCCCTAACTTCTACCC
>CAZQIV010000178.1:0-11390 GCA_964593705.1 uncultured Lentimicrobiaceae bacterium
CGTTATACTGTAAATATACTATTCTTATTTACCCACTCATTTTGGAAAAGAACCTACTTTTATTTCTTCTTTAACCTGTCCCTGACTTAACATGTTGAAATTCAAGTGAAAAAACGTTTTTAAACACTTGTAAGTACTTATAAACGTTTGAAAACGAATAAACTTTGCTGAAGACAGGTAAAGTGAACGATTCATAATTTTCATTTTTATGTGGCTAAGGTAAAATATTTATTGCCATAGCTGGGAGGAATGGTATAATAAAATGAAAAGAAAAAAATGTACCTGGCTTAGAAAAAGATTTTCCTGTCGTTTGGTCGCAAATCTCATTTAATAGAAATGAATTACCAGAAATCCTATCCTCCACTTCATTTATTGGTTTCGCAATAATTAATCTATCCTATATTTTTTCACTGTTCGCGCCTGGTTTGTTTTAAAGATGGAAAAGTAAATCCCTTCCTTCAACCCAACAGTTTTTATGGAAACCCACTTACTGTGTGGTTTGTCAGCATGGACAAATTGCCCCATGGTATTGTAAACTCTCACTGATTTAAAAAAATAAAATCGGGTGAGGTTAAATCCTACGAGATTCTATTTGATAGATATTACCAGGCCTTGTGCAATTTCGCCTATTTGTTTTTGAAAAACGAAGAACATGCCGAAGAGGTGGTATCGGATGTTTTCCTGAAAATCTGGATGAAGAAGGATGAGATAAGCATTCAAAAGAACCTGAAATCGTTTCTGTACAAGAGTACCCGCAATGCGAAAATTTCTGCACTGAGAAAAAATAAACCTGAATTTGTTTATAACTTTGAAGATCATGTTGCAAATGATATGTCCACCCCGGAAAGCCTTTTGTTAAAAAAAGAATTTAATGAGGCTTTTGAGGATTTATTTGGTGGGCTACCCAAAATGGCGGTTCTTGTTTTTCGACTAAAAAAGATGGATGGTTTACGCTACAAAGAGATTGCTGAAATTCTTGATATTTCCGAGAAAACGGTAGAAAATCACATGAGCCCTGCCATTAAAAAAATCCGAGAAGCCCTCAACCAGCAACCTGCCTTAAAAAGGTTTTTCATGAAGTAATAAGGCAATTCCCTGAAAATATTATAGAGGGAATTTTTGCTTGTCATAATCCTTGATTTAAACCTACCCACAGGGAATTATGTACTTAGGATAATTGGGGAAAAGAAGATGGTTAGCGGGAAAGTGTATGTTGAGTAAGTTTACTATACAATTAAAACTCTGACAGGGTTTTGAACCCTGTCAGAGTTCAAGAAGCTATTTCAAATTCCCCAACGTTTTATTCAAAACTGATTTTAAATCCTTAATCCCGATCATTTAAAACATCAAGAAACAGATTTTCAAAAGCTGCCATATCAACATCATCACAAACTTCAATTGTATTACCACCTGCTGTTACATTTTTTGTCCTGCCATTTTCGCTTCCTTCTTCAAGCGCTACCAGTAGCTGATGGGATTGAATAGCAGCTAAATTTCTGTTAGTGCCGATAACTGCGGCCAGAGGATCCCAAAAATAAAAAGTATCATAATGCTCCTCTAAATTACTGATGATGTTGAATACAAAATCTGCCTGGGGAGTGATGTGATCGTTGCTAAAACGCTGATAAAATGCAGCCGTAACCAGAGCTTTGTTGGTGGCATCCAGTGGCACCAGAACCACATCTACACCTGACCTGAAAACAATATCTGCAGCAAGGTGAGGCTCCTCCATTAAAGCCTTTCCAAGATTAGTTAAAGAGCCCAACACCACAAAGCGAATGGGGGTTTCAGTCTTGTTTAACACCTCAATGATGAAATCTGTAGCACTCACAGAAAGTGGTGAATTCGGGTTTTGAGGTAAAACTAAACCCATCATAGTATTGGCCTTGGCCATCCACTCCGGTGGTCGCAAGGCCGTATTCTGGCTATTGATCGCGATAGTATCGCCCAGGGCAACCAGTATATCAGGCTGGCCACCCAGGGCAATCAGTCCCAATGCACACAGCCAACAATAAAAGTCAAACAAATATATGACCTGCTCAACTACAAATCTGCACCTTTCCACAGAAAAAAATCCGTAGTCCCCCCTACAGAAATTTTCAAAAATGACTCATCTTAATATCAAGAGGTTACATTCTAAGCCCTGCAATGTGGGTTAAAAAAAAAGGCACTTCGTTTCCAAAGCACCCCTTATTGTAATCCCCCCAAAGATCGGTTATTAGTTTATTGAGTTAATTGGTTTTTATTATCTTTTTTGTTGTTACACCTCTTTTACCAACCATCACCATCGAATATATGCCTGCTGGTAAATGCTGAATGTCGAGTTTAAAATTCAACTGTTGTTGAAATTTTTGTTGAAGCACAACTTTTCCTGTCAGGTTGAGGATTTTTACCTGAAGCACTGGCAACTCACATTTCACAAATAGAATATCCCGAACAGGGTTAGGGTAAATATTCGCAGAAAAATCAACAGGCGATCTTATATTTGCCGGGTTGGTGTCCAGGTTTTTTAGTACAGAAATTCCATGATTCTTAAAATGACCATCTGTAAAACGCTGATCGTCATTATATACTCCTTTAACTTCAATTCCGGGTTGATTTGTATTTGTGCTAATCCTAAAAGTAATAGGCTCACCTACCGAGAATCCCTCTTTTTGATCGGTGAGGGGATCATCACCAAATAGCATTAAAACTTTGCTATCTTCATTTATTTTGATAGCTCCGGCACACTTGCCTTTATTGGTGAAAGCACCTAGCCATTTTCCATCGAATTCCTTGTTGTAGATTGAAGGATCGAGAGCAATTGTGTGCGTGTAAGGGCTTGAGTTGGCTGGCTTCCACGAATCTGATTTGGACAATATTACTCCTGTCTTTAGTTCATCTCCATTGTTACAGGCGGAATAATTAAGCACTGTTTGATTGTAGAAATATGCATAGTAGCTTTTTCCGGCCTGGAGCATTTCCAGGGTGTTGATGTTAAATTCCGGCCAGTAAACTCCAGTTCCAGCCACATCTTTTATCAATAATACGTCATCCTGAATTTCGGCACAGAGTTCATCCGGACTTGCACCGCATGGCGAAAGAACAGGAATAAGATTCCAGCCTTCGCTTACATCAACCATCGCCGGTGAAATCATTGTTCCGGTTAGATCAAGAACTTGGTCTTCGCTTAGTTTTACTTCATAACCTGTGCTGGGATTCCAATTGTTCAGGGTGTTAATTCCTTGTGCAGGCCAGTACACTCCACCCGAATTTTGGGCAATTATCAAATGATTATTGATGGGCTCAAATATTGATTCAATATTCGGATTTTGAGGGTTTAGGTAAGATGATACTCCGTTCCACCCAGCCATGAGCTGAATGCTTTGTTGTAGCACTTGAGTTTCTTCAATAATCACGGTGTAATCTTCAACTTCTCCCCATTGATATTGGATGCAGGGATCGGCGCATGATTGATTAAAATTACTTCGTATTCTCATGCGATGCGCTCCGGCCTGGGCATCCACAGGAATTTCCAGGTTTCCAATGTATAATTCATTAGCAACAGGCAAAGAAAAATCGAATACCAGTAACTCTTCAGCTTCAAAAATAAAATTATTATTAAAATCAATCCAGATACTCATTTTTTGATTTTGATATTCTGATGATACCTCAAACTGATAGGTTTCGCCGGAGCTAAGATTTGTACTTAGATCCGTAAAATCACCATATCCCTCCGGGCTGCATCCAGAATCAGGATTTTCAATATCACCCAAGGAAAAGTCACTAAAGCCATCTCCGTAATCACATCCATCGGTGTACAAATTCCAGGTGCAATAGCCTTCAATCGGAGTAAGGTTGATATTAAAACTGGTTGCGCCCCCTGGTAGAATATCTATTTCAGGACTTGTGAAGGCTTCAAACCCATCTGCTAAAACATTGATTGTATAGCTGCCTTCCGGGATTAAATAAAATTCGTACCATCCGTTGATATCCGAAAAAGTTTCGAAATCAGAACCGGGTAGAATAATCTGAGCACCATCGATTGGGTTTTGATTTTCCTCATTTCTAACAAATCCGGCAAGCGCTCCCATTTGGACCTGGCCAACAATATTAACTGTGTAATCTTCTGCTTCACCATAATTATAAAATGCACATGGGTTGTCTGAATCAGCCATCCAATTGGTTCGGATGCGAAGCCTGTGTTCACCTAATCCGGCATCTGCAGGTATATTAATTTCAATGGTGTAATTTGAATCAGATTGACTGAGGACATAGTTGCTAAGAATTATTTCAGATGCTTCAAAAGCAAAATTGTCATTCATGTCTATCCACATCGAAGTATATTGGTTGTAATACTCCGTTTGTAGAGTAAGTTGGTAGCTTTCGCCGATGGTAAGATTTGTAGATAAATCTGTAAATTCACCATATCCATCATCGCTGCAACCTGAATTTAAATTAGATATTTCTCCAAGAATAAAGTTATTGATGTTGTCGCCTGCTGTGCACCCGGTACCATAAAGATTTTCTGTGCAATATGCCGGAGGTGTGCCTTCAGGAAGAATCATGCCAGGCGAAAGAATATATTGATTGCCAGATGTGATGGGGCATGAATAAGCTTCGGAATGACTTTCCTGTAAAAGATAATTACTACTACCCACCGATTCGGAAGGAGACACTCCCGTTGAGCTGAATCCTGACATCTGCATACTATAATTTGAACTTTCTGATTTTTGTGCAAATAAGTTCACAGATAAACTCAGTATTATTATGATAAGAAATGTTTGTAATGTTTTCATAATTTTTGATTTAGTTACCGATAGTGGCATTAAACTTCAACGATTGGATGAGTACATTTTTTTGGAAGAGGAGATTCTCTGAGTAGTTTTGCCCAAGAAATACCAAGCGCCCCCCTGAAGTTACTGCATTCATGGCATCTTCAACCTTATAATAAGGGGCATTGTTGTTAGCAAAAATATTTCCATATCTTCGGTCAACCCATAAAGTGTTGTTAGCAAAAGGAAGTATTTCAACACCACCTCTCCCAAAGGTGTTATCGTAGCCATTGTCGCCCCAATCATTGTAAATTTCAGCTTGCTCGTATAAAAGATATCGGATTGCTGTTGGGCTTAAATCCAAATTATCGGACCATATACATGCGGCGGTTCCTGCAACATTTGGAGTGGAGCAACTGGTACCTAAAAATTCTCCACCGTAAGCTATTGTGGTTGTTCCGGTAGGCCCTGTAACATTTGGTGCAATATTTCCCGAGTTGGTTGGTCCCTGGCTACTATAATTTTCTATAACTCCGGTCTCATAATTATCTATATGAACGGCTCCAACTGTCACACAATTTGGCTCAGTACTATTGGCGGGTGATCGTACCGATCCTTCGGTAATCAGGTGTTCAAAAGGCCCGGGAACACCCTTTGCATAAATTTGAAAGTTCGGTTCTGCATCACCCGAAGCTTTACTAACCCACATATATACCGCAACATTTGCACCACTGGAATTGACCCATGTTATTGACTCGAAAGTATTACCTCCACTGGTGCTTGAGGCCAGAACATTGGCGTCAATATCTGTAAGATATAAATCAAGATTGGTTACTCCGGGTACTGTGTCCCATTGAAGTGATAATCTGATTTCTCTATCAGCCGGTACCCAAACACCATTCGATTGATCATTGCCACTCCACTCATGCCAGTCGTCATTATCTTGATCATTGTACTGACCTTTCCAATGTGTGTTTCCATAATTTCCGGCGGCAGTAAAAAACAAAATATCATTGTCAGTGGCATGAGATACCACTTCACAAGCCTCCCCCGAATCGTCATCCCAACCCATATTAAGGTAAGTAATAGAATGTGTAATAATATTTACACCCCATGCAATGCAAGTATCCACAGCACGTCCGGTATGGACAGGGTTTGAAATTTTAAAGATGAAATATTGAGCATCAGGTGCATGATCGAAAATAGTTTCGAAGCAAGCTGTACCATGTTCTGTGCCAGTATATAATCCAAACCCTGTTAAATCCCAGCCCACAGCATTCGTTGGTAGCTCACCAGCATCAATTGCAGCAAAAATCGATGAATACCCACCATCAATAACGGCAATTGTTAGCCCTTCACCACCAGCCCCGGCTGCAGCATAGGTATTTGATTTGGTGTGCGATGGCCCTTCATTTTCCATAGCAGGAGGATATACCTCTTTCATAATAAACCCAGCCGGGAGGCTTTTTGAAAAGGAAATAATCTCCGAAGGGTCGATATAAATACTAGCCAGGTTTCTCCAGTAGCTATCATAACTTGCACCTTCTGATGGCATGTCAGCCTCAGAGAAGTGCTTACTTCCAGCCGTGTTTTTAATAATGATATTTACCTCACCTTTTAAGTTGCTAATCATCCCCCTCAGTTTTATAGCTTCAGTTTTCGAGATGCCTTTTACTGAGACATCATTATTTAATTGATAAAGTGAGGAAGGAATCCCCAGTTCTACTTCCGGGAAACTTAACCCGGAAATATCTGGAGCTTTTTGGGGGTATAACTGCGTGGTGAACAGGAATAAAAAGAGAAGAGTAAAACCTATCCAGGCAATGTATGTGTTAATTATATTTTTCATAATAAATGTTTTTTCAATAAAAAATCAAATGAAATTTACTACTGCATTGCTACGAGTACCAGAACCCATCCTGTTCCTGAATCAAGGCCGGTCATAGCTTTGCCGATGATGGCACCCTGAGCCTTGCGGTGATTTTTGGCTTTCATAGCGTGTCCGGGTGTGATTGAGGTAGTGAGTAAATCGCCGGGCTTAATTTTGCCAAACGAAGCATCAGCTTTGCAATATACACGCCCTGAAAGAGCGACTGGAACTTCACCATCAGCGATAGTTCCTTCCTGTTTTAGAATCAATCCGGGGTTGATGTTGTTGGCACCACTGGCAATGCCTGCAACACATTTGTCGTAGGATTTTTCTGATAATTTTACCATACCAGGATTTTCGGGATCAATGCATACAAGGAATCCTTTTTCGACGGATGTACCAGAAATTTCAAAAGGCTCGGCCAGATCGCTTCCACCAGTTATTTCAAGGGTTTCGGTAATAATTCTAGCCGGATCACCCGGCTGGCCTCCATGCTGGGCATCCAAAACGATAACCGCATTTCCTTCATCATCATACAACGAAATCTGAGCTCCATCTGCTCCCGATTCGGATGATTGGATTTTCACCCTGTTGTCCCCATCTTGATTGAAAAGATGAATAGCGTGCGTATTGGTTATCTCCACAACTTTCTGGAAGGTATCATCGGTTTTATTCCACCTGCCCATTTGCAGATGTTCATTATCTTTCCAGGCAATGTCTCCTTCGTCGGGCGCACCTCCTTCAAGGAATAAAACCGGGCCGCTGAAGCTTCCATTATAAACATGCAGCCTTCCATCATTGTCACCGGTTCCAATACTTACATTACCAGTATTTGCTGTGGCATTAATCCGAACATGTGATCCATCCAGGCGTAAATCCTTATAAAGATTGTTTGTGCGGTCGAAAGCAAAAACCTCACCACGACCATTTCCATAATCGTACGATAATTCAAGGCTGCTGCCACTGTTGGGCGCACCTTTTCCACTCACTGATATTTGTCCGTCTGCTACATCAAGCTGGCAATCGGCAATTGTACCAATTCCTACCTTACCCATAAAATAACCTGCGCTGGCGTTTGGATTGGAATTTACATCAGCAATGGACCAAATGCCGTACATGCCACCTGTTGTAAATACACCTGTATGACCTGACTGCGCCATCACGCCAAATCCGGTTCCATTTGCAATTACTCCGGCAGAAAAGGGTTCTTCGTTTGTTGCTTTTACAGTTCCGGCAACCTGTAGCTCAGAGACAGGTTCGGCTACCCCTATTCCAACCTTTCCGCTTTCTCTGTAAATGTTTTCTCCGGAAGTTTGCCATACTCCGTCAGATTCTCCCGAACCAGATTTAATGGCGTAAGGAACGCTGGAGAGCACGCTTCTTGGGCTCATTTCTCCATCACCGTTTACAGTAATTCCAAGATAAAGTTGTGGATTGTTAAACACATCAGCGGGGAAAGAATCTAGAGAACCAAGTAATACATCAAAAATGCCATTGCTTACAAGCAAATTTTCATGGCTTTCTGTCCACAATGATATTCCCCCATTTTCAAAAGTATAAAGGTTGAATACAATCGAAACTTCTTCATTCAGTGGTTGCCCTCCTGAATTACTAAGTTTGCCATGGTAGTTCATGGTTGTTGGTACATTTTGGGAAATTAGATTTCCGTTAAAAATAATAGCTAACAGAATGATGAAAAAAATAGAGCTTTTCATAATGATTTAATTTTTTGTTTTTATCAATTTGAGTTTGTCTTTCGATGAATTCAGAATGCAAATCAATATGATTGTCAGGGCAAATTCAAGGGACTATTATTTAACGGTAGGCTTAGCTTGATTTATGGTGATAAAAATTTATTCAGCGGCATGTTAATTTATCCTATTTTCGTGTACACAAATTATAATATTGAAGTGAAAAAATTTACACATCTCATTTTAGTTGCGGGAATGCTTTTGTACTTTCCTCAACATTCCATTGGGCAGGGGCAGGAATTGATCGACAGCCTGAAGCAGGTTTTACCAAATGCTGATCAATCAACCCGGATTAAAAGTTTCAACAAAATTTCGGTAGCTTACCAAAGGATTGATCTGGATAGCAGTTTACTTTACGCCCAAAAGGCGTATGACGAGGCTATTGGAACTGAATTTTGGTCAGGTCAGCTTTCTGCCCTCGACAATATGAGCATGGTTTATTGGGCAAAGCAAAATCATGAATTATCGCAGGCAATGATCGACTCAGCTTTGCTGGTTTCATATCAATACGAATCCTATCCTGATATTGCCTACTTTGAAAACGTGAGTGGTTCAAATCATATGCAACGCGGTCAATATCCAGCGGCCTTGCTGTGTTTTAACAGATCTCTAATTGCGCTCAAAAAAACCGGGGATGAACGAAAAATGGCTTTTATTCTGAACAATCTTTCCAATACATATACACGTCTTGGCTTGTATGATAAGGCTCTGGAAGCATCTATCGAATCTTTAAAAATAAAGGAACGGTATGACGATGAAGGTGCTATTGCAATGTCGATGATAAACCTTGCCGGAATAAATTCGAAGCTCGATAATAATGACGTTGCGCTTGACTATTATGAGCGTGCGCTTGATATTGTTACCAAAAGAGGCGACTCTCTACGCATGGGAAGGTGTTTGAATAATATTGGTATTATTCATCGTAAGAAAAACAATTACTCGCTGGCAAAGGAATATAATCGTAAGGCACAAACATATTTTTTGGAGATGGATTCCCAGGACGATGTTTCGTCAATATACAGGAGCCTCTCGATAATTGACCTTGAGCAGGGCGATGTAAATTCTTCTATTGCTAACCTTGAAAAATCCCTGGAAATTTGTGAAAAGCACAAAGACATACGCGGCAGAATGTTTACCCTTGCCGGACTGGGGCGGGCGTATCTTGTAAAGAACGAATACGAAAAATCAGAATCGTATTTTTTGGAGGTGCTGCAAGAAGCTGTTATTACTCAGAATAAGGAAGTGCAAAAGGACATTCAATTAAATTTGTCGGAATGCTACGAAAAAATGAATAAACCAAAACAGGCTCTCAAATCTTTTAAAATTTATTCGGAGCTCTCTGATTCATTGCTCAATCAGGAAAAAGTTAAAAACCTGGATGGGATGCAAATTCGCTACGAAACAGAAAAAAAGGAGCATGAAATTCAAATTTTAAAGCAACAATCAGAAATTGATTTACTCCAAATAAAGGAAAAGGATAATGAGCTAATGAGACATAAAAACATCATCCTGATTTCGATTGCCTTTTTTGTGCTTTTAACTGTAATATTTTATTTATTGTTTAATCGCTATCGTTTAAAGCAAATTGCCAATCGCGAAAAATCTGAGCGAAATGCCTTGCAACTTGAAAGCCGGCTGTTGCGCTCGCAAATGAATCCGCATTTCCTGTTCAATTCTCTCAATTCGATCCAAAGCTATATTTCGGAGGCTAACACTTTTATGGCCGAAAGCTATTTGTCGAAATTTGCAAATCTGGTGCGTAATATTCTTGATCACTCTCGCCAGAATTTGATTACGCTTGATTCGGAAATAAATTCTTTAAAACTCTATCTTGAAATTGAACAACTCCGATTTAAGCGGCTATTCACTTTTGAAATGAATGTGGCAGAAGAACTTCAGGATGATGAATTTTTCGTTCCACCTATGCTGGCTCAGCCTTTTGCTGAAAATGCAATCATCCATGGCCTAAGACACAAACAGGAAGAAGGAAAACTTGTGATTAATTTTACCAGGGAAAATGATCTGATAATTTGCACGATAACTGATAACGGAATTGGCAGGGAGCGTTCGGCAGAAATTAATAAAACCCGCAAAAAGAAAACTTCATTAGGGATGCAAGTTACCAGCGAACGATTTGAAGTGCTCCAGCAACAAATGAATAGTGAAGCAAGCATGCTAATTGAAGATTTAAAAGAGCCTGAAGGAAATCCAATCGGGACTCGTGTTGTGCTAAAAATACCATTCGAGCAAGATGTTTAAATGAAATATTTCAAGAGAATATGAAAGCATTAATTATTGATGACGAAGAGAAAAGCAGGATAACCCTGCGGAATTTCGTAGAAAAATACACCACCGGAGTTGAAATTGCAGGTGAAGCTGATGGTGTTGATTCGGGATTTAGGTTAATCAGAAATCAAAATCCGGATTTGGTTTTTTTGGATATTGAAATGAAAGATGGAACCGGTTTTGACCTCCTGAGTCTGCTAAAACCTATTTCGTTCAGGGTAGTGTTTATCACAGCTTTCGATCAATACGCAGTAAAAGCTTTTAATTTTAGCGCCTCAGATTATTTGCTCAAGCCACTCGATCCTTCCAGATTAGTGGAGGCCGTTAATAAGATAAAGTCTGAGAGTAAAAATGATCAACTGCATGAACGGCTTGAAGTGCTTTTGGAGAATAATAATGGAATCCAAAAACTGGCTTTGCCGGCAACTGATGGTTTAATAATGGTTAAAATTGATGAAATAGTTCGCTGCGAATCGGAAATTAATTACACCAGATTTTATCTTAGTACAGGCAAAAAACATCTTTCAACAAAAACGCTTAAAGAATATGATGAAATGCTAAGTGGCCTTAATTTTTATAGGATACATAAATCGCATCTTATAAATCTTGGTTTTGTGGCCAGATATATCAAAGGAGATGGCGGATCGGTGGTGCTTGATGATAAAACCGAACTGGAAGTAGCTCGGCGCAGAAAAGAGGGTCTGCTTTCGGCATTGAAAAAATAAACTG
>CAZQIV010000179.1:0-11299 GCA_964593705.1 uncultured Lentimicrobiaceae bacterium
GGCCCGCTTTAACATAGCTCCGGAGAGGCAAGCAAGGCGGGCATCATACATCGGACATCCTTTTTTTTGATGTTAGAAATCAGATGTACGAAGTCAGATTTTTGATGTGGAGTAAACTCACAGATCTCCGTTTTGCTCTAAATGAGTCCTTTGTGTGATTTGAAATCGGGGGTTTCATTATTTTTGATTCATATAAATAAAACCATATTTATCAAAACCCTGCCTTAGTAGTACAATATAGAGCATTGATTTGCCGATAAATCAAACCTTTTTACCTTATCCAAAACCATGTTTTAACATATTAAAAATAAGGTAATAAGGTTACATATATTTTTGGGGCAACAATTTTCTATGAAGGTTTGTAGAAAAAAATAAGCTCGCTTTGCTGCGAAGCAGGGTTTTCATTCCACGATATGAATAATTTCCGCTTGGAACATTAAAAATCTTATCCTCAAAAAAACAACCTTAGAAGAAAAAATTTTCCATCCATGAAAAACCCAACCTTATTCATACAACCATCCTTACAAGGAATATGGTTTGATGAATCTGTTGGTTGACATTAATCTTTAACTGAGGTGATGATAACTGATTAGGTTTTTGTGAAATAAGTATGGGATTTCAGATTGTCCGAAGGACTCCTACGGAGATGATAGAATTTGGAGGTTAGAGGTTAGAATTTAGAGGTAAGAGATGAGAGATGAGAGGTTAGAGATTGGATGTTAGAGGTTGGAAGTTGGGGAGATATCATTTTTTGATATAAGATATCCGATTGCCTGCCCCGTTTTTTCGGGGTAAGATTTTAGATTTTTGATGTGGGGGAAGATCAAAGATCATAAATCATACTTCGGACATCTCTTTGATTTACGAAGTAAGATGTAAGATGTTAGATGTTAGAAGTTAGAGGTTAGAAGTTAGAGGTTAGAAGTTAGAGGTTAGAAATTAGAATTTGGAGATTAGAATTTGGAGGTTAGAATAACGGATAACGATTAACGGATAACGATTAACGGATAACGAATAACCCGCCTTGCCATCTGCAGTTGGCTTACGCAAAGGCGAGACAGGCAATTAACGATCAACAATTAACTATTAACTTTCCCCAAATCCATCAATCTAATTCCCGCCCTGCGCCTGAATGGCAGTAATCACAACAGTATTTACAATATCCTTAACGAGGCAGCCACGACTAAGGTCATTCACGGGTTTGTTTAAGCCCTGCAATACCGGGCCAATAGCCACAGCATTGGCAGCACGTTGCACAGCTTTATAGGTATTATTTCCTGTATTGAGATCGGGGAAAATAAACACAGTAGCCCTGCCGGCAACTTCGCTGTTCGGCATTTTTTGTTTTGCCACGGAGGGCTCAATGGCGGCATCGTACTGGATTGGCCCTTCAATTTTGAGATCGGGGCGATGCTCGCGGGCAATTTGTGTGGCTTTACGCACCTTTTCCACATCGGCACCTTTTCCTGATTCGCCCGTAGAATAACTTAGCATGGCGATGCGTGGCTCAATACCAAAATTAATGGCAGTTTCGGCCGAGCTGATGGCGATGTCGGCAAGGTCTTCGGAGTTCGGATTTGGGTTCACGGCACAGTCGCCATAAACCAGCACACGGTCGTTAAAGCACATCAAAAATGAACTCGAAACGATAGAAACCCCGGGCTTGGTTTTTACAAATTCGAACGCGGGGCGAATAGTGTGTTGGGTTGTATGCGTGGCTCCCGAAACCATACCATCAGCATGGCCTTTATGAACCATCATAGTTCCAAAATAGCTCACGTCAAACATCAACTCGTAAGCCCGTTCTTTTGTAATGCCTTTGTGCTTGCGCAACTTAAAATATTCGGCGGCATACTCATGTACCAGGTCATTATCGTAGGGGTCGATAATATTTACACCGCTCAGGTTAAGTTGTAATGATTTGGCTTGTTTAAAAATAGCTTCTTCGTTGCCAAGCAGGGTAATGTCCACAACATTCCGTTTAAGCAGTATTTCGGTAGCCCGGAGGATGCGTTCGTCTTCGGACTCGGGCAGAACGATGTGTTTTCGATTGGCACGTGCCCGCTCAAACAATCCATATTCAAACATCACAGGTGTAACCATTTTGGAGCTGGTGATTCGTAATATCTGTCCCAAAATATCAACATCCACGTTGGCTTCAAAATGGCTGAGGGCAGTGGTTAGCCTGCGTTCGTTCTCGGGAGTGAGTACCGGATGAATTTTACTTACAGCCATTGCGGTATTATAAGTATCCGAATCAACACCATAAACCGCGAGTGGAATCTGGCGCACGCCCTCCATCAATCGTTTTAACTGTGCGCTGGGTTTAATTCCTCCGGTGAGCAGAACACCTGAAATTTTTGGGAAATTATCAGCGATCATACTCATGAGCAAACCAATCAATATTTCGGTGCGGTCGCCAGGAGTAATTACCAGAATCTGGTCAGAAACATTTTCAAGGATATGTTCAAGGTTCATGGCAGCCACCTTAAAATCCATGATATCATAATTCAAAGCTTCATCATTACCATAAATATGTGATGCTTTTACAGCCTTTACCACTTGGCGCATGGTTAACTTCTGGAGAATACTTTTTTCGGGAAGCGCAAAATTTATTTCACCGGTTTTCCCAAATTTATTCAACAATTCCTTAACAACAACAAGATCGTGTTCATCAATACGGTTAATACATGTTCCTATTTGGGTGCATTTTTCGCTTGAAAGTGTATCTCTCACCACATGAATGCTTTCGCCAATTTCGTTGATGGTTTTTCCATTTCCGTTGATCACTGCAAGAATGGGCGCTCCCAGGTTGTTGGCAAACCGGGCATTCATATCGAACTCGAAAGAAACAAGTGTACCTCTAAAATCTGTGCCTTCGCAAAGAATAAAATCACATTCGCGTTCCAGCTTTTTATATTTATTTAAAATACCTGTAAGCAATGAATCCTGATCACCGGCCTGGATAAATCCAATTGCCTGATTACTGGTCATTCCATACATATTGTCGTAACTGAAAGGTAATTTATAACGCTGGGCAATGAGTTTGATATGCGAATCCATTTCTTCTTCGCTCCTTACAATTGGCCTAAAAAATCCGATTCTTTTTACGTGGCGTGAAAGTAATTCCATAAAACCCATCGCGATTAGTGATTTTCCGGCTTGGGCTTCAGAGGCAGCAATATAGAGGTTGTTCGACATTTTAATAGTAATTAGCTAAAAATTTACAATTTTATTTCGGTTTGCAAAATAACAATGATTATTTCATTGATAGGAAAAAACCATTTTAAATTTGCATGAACTCTGCCAGTGGTTTGATTTTGTAATGATCACCGAAAAAATAACAAATAAAATATCCGGCTCAAAATGATGATAACTTAACATTATTTTAATAAACAGCTTGGTGAAAAAAGAAGCACTAATAAGTGTGTGTCCATAAAGTCGCCTCCCACCACACACCCCTCTAACCTGCCTAGCCGGCAAGGCTGGCTCCCCTGAAGGGGAGAACCAGCCAACGCACTGGCAGCAAGGGATTTCCCCGCCAGCTGGCGGGGACTAAGGGGTTGCGGAGGCAATTAGTGAAAACATCGACTTTAAAAACAAACTCTAATTATGGCTATACTAGTCCAATTATCACCTTGGAAAAAAGTCTATCCCTACACCCGAAAACTAATCTTATCAGGAATATTTTTTACAGGAGGTTTACGGCCATAAAAAAGATCATCGAGTTGAACTGCTATTCTGCGAAACAGGGGATTATACCTGATGCCAAATCTCACCAGGTTGTGAAAGAAATTATCGGGGTGCGAATAAGGACAAACGGCAATACACCTTCCACAATCAGTTCCGACCTGGCACCAGTAGGTAAAACATTTTTCCTGATTGATTTGCCATCTTTTTACGCCATCAATTTTGACTTCATCGTCAAATGGAATCGCTCTGGATGGGCAAGCTTCTGCGCATTTTTTACAAATTTTACAAAATTCAGGAATGCTGGAATCTATTTGATTTGGGCTAATTTTAAAGGGGGCATTTGTTGTAACTACGGCAATCCTTACACGGGGGCCTTGCCCTGGAGTCATCAGCAAGCCCATCCTGCCTATATTTCCCAAACCTGCATCCCGCGCAACCAGAGGACATATAACCCGGTAATTCCCATCGATGTGTGCCCGGGCTTCAAAGCCAAGTCTCCGCAAAAAACTGGCAATCTGCACAGCCACTTCTCCCGACTCCAGATATTGGAGCGTTGTTTCAAGTGTTACAGGTGCTTTTGGCGCTGTGTCAATCAAATCCTTGTCCATTTCAACAGTTAATGCTATCGCATATTTATGATCCAGATTCACCGCTATACCATAATCGGTACCCCTGCCTACTACCGAATATTTATGATAATCCTTAAGCTCGGTAAATCCAATATCTTTTGCCCCAAGTTTTTTAGCCCATTTTTTAATGAAGATTGTTAGTTCATCCTTGTCAACAATTTCAAAATTGTCTCCAACCACTCCATCAACAATGGGATAAAAAGCTTCTACAGTATCAAAACTTGCCAGAGCAGCATTAAACAAAAACCTATCATAAAAGCTTGCTCCTTTTTCGAGTAAGCCAGGTTTCTCCCTAAAAAGGTTGTCGGGGGCTAATTTTTCCGGATGCAGATTGTAGTATTCTCTGAATCTTTCTGAATCCGGTTTTAGCAAACGTCTCGAAAACATAATATTCCGTTCATCATATCCGGGTTTTGGAATACTTAAAATAAATTTTTTCTTCCATTGGACAGGAAAAAAGAAAACCACCACAACCACAAAATATACAATTGGAACACTCCAAATCAGTGTTTGATTTAACCTTTCGGCAAATAACAGTAACAAAACAGGGGGAATCAATACAAGCATCCCGAAAAGGAAAACAAGCAAAGCTGCCCGTTTTTCTTTTTCTGCGATGGAAATAAAGATAGCATACAGAAAAAACAATCCGCAAATAAAAATTAGAATTTTTGAAATGATAAGGGAAGTCACCATAATTTTCAATTAAAAAACCCAAAAGTATTCTAAATAAAAACATTTCTAATAAAAGCATGTTTCTTAAAAATAATACTGCCAATCCAACATATCCTAAATCGATGAAAATAAATATGCAGAAAATATAATGTATAATGAAGGGTTTAGTTACACAGATGCCCTGAAGATAGCCCGGGAACCGGGTTTCGCCAAAAGCAACCCGCACCTTAACGTGGAAGGCCTGAATGCTTTATCAAAACTTGTTATTATTACTGTTCATGCTTTTGGTTGGTTTGTAAGGCAGGACGAGATTTTTCATTTCGCCATTTTATTACAAGCAATTTATGTTTGGCAGAGGTGCGGGAGCTTATCCCACCGGTTCAGCAGTTTTATTGGACATTACGGCAAGGGGATACAATTACCGTTATGAGTATAAATAGTGTTGGTCTTTAAAGTAAGTTTTTTTTAAAATATCAATTGCCACATCCTTTAGGGTGTGGATTAAATTGAGGTGATGAAGCCCCCGCCTTTTCGCTGTCAATGCCTTCGGCATTGACAGCGAAAAGGCGGGGGAGGCACTGTTAAATTCATTAATCCCCGGGCTAAAGCCCGGGGCAAGTGAAAAGTATCGACATTATGGACAGACACTAAATAGGCTCTTGAAAAAGAGGAAATTTTTATTGCTAAATTTTAGAATAAATAAATGGCTTGTTTTTGAAAATTTCTACTTTTGTGCCTTGAAATTTTGCCACCTTAGCTCAGTGCCTTAAAAACATCCCGAAGTTTCGGGATTCAATTTCGTCTTTTTAAGAGGCCGCTGTTAAAGCGAGCCAGGCATCCTCGCCCAACAGGGCGGGATTGGTAGAGGCGGCTGTTGAAAGTTTTGCCACCTTAGCTCAGTTGGTAGAGCAGCGCATTCGTAATGCGCGGGTCGCGAGTTCGAGTCTCGTGGGTGGCTCCCGGTGATATCAGATACCCGATGTATGATGTAAGAATTTTGATCTTAAGAATACAGTGGGTATCTGATTTTTTTATCAATCTGTTTTTATTAGAATACAATTTACCATATTCAGGTAATATATTTATTACCTTTGTGCGTATTTTTATTTATCATGAAGAGCAGTGAACTCTTAAAGATTTTAACAAAAGATGGCTGGTATATTGTCCGGCAATCAGGCAGTCACATGATGATGCGTCATTATGAAAAAGAAGGTTCGATATCATTTCCATTTCATGCATCACAAGAGGTTAAGAAAGGCCTGCTTTCCGCGATATTAAAAAAAGCAAATATAAAAACGAATAAACGATGAATAAACCGGAGATAACAATTAAGATTACCAAAGAGGCCTCAGGATACAGTGCCTATGGTAATATTGAAAAAGATTTTATCGGGACACAGGCAGAGACAATGATGGAATTGAAAGAGATGGCTCTTGAATCTGTTAATCTTACCTATTCAGATAAAGGATTCGTTTATGTGGTCGATGAATTGAAATTTGATTATGACCTTGAGAGTTTCTTTTCATTTTATAAAGTCATTAATGCAAAAGCGCTTAGCGAGCGGATTGGGATGAATCAAAGTTTACTTTCACAATACATTAAAGGGAAAAAGAACCCATCACCAACTCAAACCAAACGGATTTTAAAAGGGGTTCAGCAAATTGGACGGGAACTATCTGAAGCCTCTTTTCTACTTTAAAAAATTAATACAGCAAACTACCGATGGTTGGAACTTCTTTAATATCAGGTATCCGATGTATGATGTGAGATTTTTGATCTTAAGAATACAGTGGGTATCTGATTTTTTTTATTCTGGCGGATGTATTCCATTTTCGACTAATAAACTCCTCAAATTTCTGACCTGAATTCTATTCAACCTCAACTCATTTACAGTTACTCTTCCTATAATTGAGGTTTCAATGATTTCTGTTCCGTCATCAATCCAATTGAAATTATCGCTTCACTTATTTTTTCGTGGATTAAAAACCATTGCCTTGCGAAGTTACAAAAACGAAATGAGATTGGGAATATTTGAAGATATATGTGCTCGGGAAAGTTAGAGAAATGTTTAATCAAACCACCTCTATCACCTCACCATCATACTCTACTTTACTCCCGGTTCTGATCTTACAACGACGGCGCAATTCCGTTTCTCCATTTACCATCACTTCGCCATTGTCGATTACCATTTTGGCTTCGGTACCTGATTCTACCAATCCCTGAAATTTCAAAAGCTTCATCAGTTCGATGTATTCCTGATTGTTTAATTCAAATTTTGTCATCATCTTTCATTTGTATTTTAATCGCCTTAATCGGGTTAGTAGCATCAATCGGATAATGCTTGTTTTCATAACCATCAACCAAGGTACAATAATAAAGCAAAGTTTGCAAAATGCGAACAAATTTTTTTTATGCACACACTTAATCTAATCTAATCACCAAAATCAACACCTTCAATACATATGAGAACAAAATAGCCGTACAGATTCCTGTGGAGGTTTTTCAGCAATTAATTGCCGATTCCGAATAATTGGAAGATATTAAGGAATACAAAAAACCAAAAAAGTGATCAGGTTTCTTTTGAACAGGCTTTCGATGAAATGATAGTCAGGGTATGACTTAAAGTCATGCCCTGACTTTCTGTATTCCCAGCAAGTCACACCGTGAATAACCCAGGACAAAAGTGCAGCTATTCAAAAAGAGATGTTCCAGACTCCGGCAGAATTCACGTGGTAACTATACCAGTTTCGGGCAGGATTCATTTAGATTTTGAAATCCAAAAAAAAAGAAAGCCTGACATTATAAATAATGTCAGGCTTTCAAATTAAAAGTAGAATATCCTGATTTCAGTTATGAAATCTAAATATTAAAAAGTGGTTTACTGTTTGATCAGTCGTTTTTTAACAATCTGACCATCAATATTTACATTTAGAATATAAATTCCTGAAGGCATATCATTGATGTTGAATGAGGTTTTGGTTTGTTCAATTCCTTCACTCATTACCAATTGTCCATCAATCCTGTAAACCTCAAGTTTACAAGTTGTGAATTTTTCATTGTCAAGTAACAGGATAAACTCACCCGTTGTTGGATTTGGATATACATGGATGTTAAACGATTCATTTGCCGGCATTAACACGTTTGAGATGTTATGGAACTTAATAATTCTCGACAATCCCAATTCTCTATATACAGGCAAATTATCAGGCAAGGTTTGATCAAACTCATAATCAATATCTGTTTCTCCCTTCGTATCCTGATCTATAATCTTTAGCCATATATGTTCATTTTCGATCATACCATCAATTTCCGTTGTAGAAAAATCATCCCCAAAAATTACCAGTCCAAGATTTTCTTGCAGACTTGAGATTTTTGAGTAGCCAACACATAAATTCTCATCATTGAATGCCGCGATATAATCCCCAACCCTGAAATCGGCAAGCACGTCAGCATCTACTGATATTATATGATATGAACTGGTCTTTGTTACTGAATACAAACCTTGTTGCTTCTGGATATTTACAGGTTCAACCCAGGTTTTAAACTTATTACATTCCTCAAAAGTAATCGAGCTTTGCTGAAGCATGGAAATCAAATAACCCCTGCCTGGTACTAAATTTTGCAACGTATATATTCCACCTTCAGGCCAGTAAAGCAATTGATCCTCTAAATCAAAGACAAAGGCAAATTGACCTTCAATCTGACTTAAAAATTCCTCTGCAGGAACTTCACAGCTTGATAGTACAGGAAGAATATAAGTTCCTACAGGAAGTTGAAGGGTTTTCTCATCCACCTCTTCCCCAAGCATTATCACCTGATCATCAACACTCATTTTAACCTTATATCCCAAATATGGATTCCAGTCTCCAATCGTATTTACACTCTGACTTGGCCAAAATACTCCTTCACTATTTAGCATAAAATATAAGGTGGAACAGTCAATCTGACCTTCAAAAACATCTTCAAGCTGAGGCTCCTCCGGCAATATATAACTTGATAGATATGACCAGCCATAAGGAATATGAATAGCCTGCCCGTTTATAGCATCAACAATATGTAGCGTAACTGGAATTACAATCTGCAATGATTCCGGGTCGTTAGTATTAATCACAATATCCGTATAATAGTCTCCCAAACCAAGTCCACTTGCATCAAACATGAAACTAATCGGTTTCGCTGATCTAGATGGAACAATTCCAATTAATGGATCAAGCGGCATCAACCAATCAGCACCTTCTGAAATTTCATATTCAAGATCAACAAAACCTGCATTGTCAATAATTATACTTCGGTCGAATGTTTGATCAGGCAAAAGTGTCAGTTGCATACAAGATGGATTTGTTGAAACTTCCGGTATAGTTTTTAAAAGTGTTAAGCCTAAGCAAGAGACAACATCATCACAACCTTCATTTGCATAAGCTGTAAGACAAAGCTCAACATAACCAAAGGCTATATCGTTTTGCCCGGGAAGATAAACAGGATTCAAATCTGTAGGTTCATCAAATGAACCGTCCCCATTAGTATTCCACAACAATGACACTGCATTTGATGCTGTGGCTTGAGAAAGCACAAAGGTCTGATCGTTGAATATGGAATCGCTCTCACCCGCATAGGCTTCTGTAAATGGTGATACCAGGATACTAAATGAACAACTATACTGACATCCAAAATCGGGTTCAGTATAAGTATATAAGATTTCAAATCCGCCAAGAGAAGCACATTCCGGATTGAAATAATAATCCTGACCTTCCACAGAAACTCCCTGACCTGTAAATTCACCACCCAAGGGATATAATCCTTCTAAATACATTAGGTTTACAGGTTCGGCATCACAACATACAGCAAAATCATCAGGACAAGATATATCTATTACAGGAGGTTCCTGAACTGTAAATGTGGAACTACAGCTTGCAGATTGTCCGCAGTTATCAGAAGCCTCAAAGGCCACCGACACAATACCTCCGAAAGCATCCGGTGGAGTAAGACTGCTTAAATCAGTTGCAGTTGCTTCACATCCACCTTCGATATAGAAAGCATTTATCCAGGTTTCGAAGGCTAAATCAACCTCCTCCTGAGTACGACAAGGAACGATACTCACATCTCCCGGGCAGCTTACCGTGAGTTCAGGAGCTGCAATTACAGTGAAGGTTGAAGTACATGCTTCGCTTTGGCCACAGGCATCGGCTGCTTCGAAGGTAATCTCTACCATTCCACCACAGAAATCAGGTGCAGTGTAAATGCCGAGATCGTTTGCTTCGGTATCGCATCCACCATTATAGGTGAATTGTCCGAGCCAGTTTTCAAAGGCTGCGTCAACTTCCGTTTGATCTGTACATGCCTCGATTTCGGTTTCTGCCGGACAGCTTACCGTGAGTACCGGGACTGCAAGAACCGTGAAGATTGAAGTACATGCTTCGCTTTGGCCACAGGCATCGGCTACTTCGAAAGTAATCTCTACCATTCCACCACAGAAGTCAGGAGCAGTATAGTTGCTCAGGTCTGTTGCTTCGGTAGAGCATCCGCCATTGTAGGTGAATTGTCCGAGCCAGTTTTCAAAGGCTGCGCCAACTTCCATTTGATCTGTACATGCTGCAATTTCAGTTTCTGCCGGGCAGCTTACCGTGAGTTCCGGGGCTACAATTACCGTGAAGATTGAAGTACATACTTCGCTTTGTCCACAGGCATCGGCTGCTTCGAAGGTAATCTCTACCATTCCACCACAGAAATCAGGTGCAGTGTAAATGCTGAGATCGCTTGCTTCGGTATCGCATCCGCCAACGTAAGTGAATTGATTTATCCAGCTTTCAAAGGCTGCGTCAACTTCCGTTTGATCTGTACATGCTGCAATTTCGGTTTCTGCCGGGCAGCTTACCGTGAGTTCCGGGGCTGCAATTACCGTGAAGGTTGAAGTACATGCTTCGCTTTGTCCACAGGCATCGGATGCTTCGAAGGTAATTTCTACCATTCCACCACAGAAATCAGGTGCAGTGTAAATGCTGAGATCGTTTACTTCGGTATCGCATCCGCCATTATAGGTGAATTGACTTATCCAGTTTCCAAAGGCTGCGTTAACTTCCGTTTGATCGGTACATGCTGCAATTTCGGTTTCTGCCGGACAAGTTACTGTGAGTTCAGGTGCGGAAAGTACCGTGAAGGTTGAAGTACATTCTGCAGTCTGTCCACAGACATCGGCTGCTTCGAAGGTAATTTCTACCATTCCACCACAGAAATCAGGTGCAGTGTAAATGCTGAGATCGTTTACTTCGGTGTCGCATCCGCCATTATAGGTGAATTGACTTATCCAG
>CAZQIV010000180.1:0-11162 GCA_964593705.1 uncultured Lentimicrobiaceae bacterium
ATCTAACATCTAACATCTAACATCTAACATCTAACATCTAACATCTAACATCTAATTTCTAACATCTAACATCTAACATCTAATTTCTAACATCTAACATCTAATGTCTAACCTCAAACCTCTCCCATCACAAATGAAACCTTACATTTTAAAAACAATCACCGGCTGGGCCATCATTATAGTTACTCTTTTTTCAGTCTGGCTAATTCTGTATTTTCAAAATTTCAGCATACCCTTTCTGCTTTTCCTCATTTTTGAACTCTTCGTTATCATTCGGTTCAGGACACTTTTTTCTCCGGCCATGATTACCGTGAGCAGGTATCTGCTTGGCTTGCTTTTTTTATTTTCAGGATTTGTAAAAGGCGTTGATCCCCTGGGAACAACCTACCGCGTTGAGGATTATTTTATAGCTTTTGGGCTGGACTGGATGATGCCATCAGCCGTATTCTTTTCGTTTGTATTGAATGCAGCAGAGCTCGTCCTTGGGGGTTTACTTGTGCTCAATGTTAAACCAAAACTCACCGCATGGTTAGTGTTGCTTATGATGGTATTCTTCACTTTCATCACCCTCAACGATGCGTTTAACAACCCGGTTCCTGATTGTGGATGCTTTGGCGATGTCTTGATTATGAGCAATTGGCAAACATTTTATAAAAACCTCGTCATAAATGCACTGGTTTTAATCATATTTTTAAATCGCGATAAACTTACGATGAGTTACAGGAATTCGACCGAATGGACGCTTGGCTTTGCCCTGATCGCATTTTTCATCGGATTTCAATACCTGAACTACATCAACCTACCCATGATTGATTTCAGATCGTGGAAAGTTGGAAACCGTTTATTCGCAGAAAATCCACAGCCTGTAAAGTACTACCTTACTTTTAAAAATAATCAAACAGGCAAAACTAAAGAGTACTTGTCGCCGGATTATCCTTTTGATGATCCTGATTGGGTTAATAAATGGGAATTTGTACACCAGCGCGTGGAAGACCCCAACAGGATTCCCGGTATGGATTTAGCAATTATCGATTTTGGTGGGCATGATGTTACCAACGATTATTTAAAAAATCCGGATTATCAATTTTTTGTAGTTGCCTGGGATTTGGCCTCCACCAACCCGGAATCATTTAAAAAAATTGAGCAACTTTATAAACAAGCCGATGAAAACGCATATTCATTCATCGTACTTACAGCAACATTACCGGATAAAATCCAATACTTTCTGGAAAGGGAAAATTTAACCTTTGACATGTTGTTTTTTAATGCCGACGACATCGCTTTGAAAACCATGATAAGATCGAATCCCGGTTTGATTTTAATTAAGGATGGTGAAATAATCGACAAGTGGCATTACAACTTCATTCCCGATTGGAGTGATCTGGAGGAGGATTATCTGAAAAATAATTAAGTTGGTATTTTATAATTATGGTATAAATAATCCCATTTTTATAGTTTTTTCTTGATATAAATATTTAATCATCAGTCCACAATTCGTAAATCTGAATTGCAGGCTGAAAGCCTGTAACATCAAAGAATAGCTTGGTACAAGATGGATTTCCAGGCTGAAAGCCTGGTACAAAAAAATGTATCTCCGTAGGAGTACTTCGGACAGACCATCAGCCTGAGTTTGATCCTGTGATTCATGCAAAACAGGAGCGTTGCCCCTGCTTTAGTTGTGGAAGGCTTTCAGCCTTATTTTAAAAAATGACAAACTAATATTTGATTGGAGACTATTCCTCTACAATTTTAAGTTTAGCATAGTTGAGCAACAATTGTTTTTGGCCTACAACCGGAAAAAATACCGTTGCTTTTCTGCTTGCTCCGGCACCTTCGATATTCAACACTTTTCCTTTGCCAAAGCGCTGATGTTCTACTTGCATGCCCGACTGGATTTCGTTGGACGGAGATGCCGAAAACCGGCTATCCCCTTCACTGCCCTTCTCCCCTACCCTTGAGTCGGCAATTTTCTTTAAATTTCCCTGGCTGAATTTAGGGGATTTTTTAACACTTGAACCTGGGTCATCTATTTTAAAACGAAGCTGATTCCCAGTTTTATGAATAACTTTTCGGGGATATTCAATAAATTTTTCGCTGATCTCCTCGATAAACCTACTGGGTTCGCAGGTGGTGAAGTTGCCCCATTTGTAGCGATTTTCGGCATACGACAGGGTTGCTTGTTTTTCGGCGCGGGTTATCGCGACATAAAACAAGCGCCTCTCTTCTTCGAGATCAGAACGCGAATTGAGCGACATGATTGAAGGAAAGAGGTTTTCCTCCAGGCCAACAACAAAAACGTACGGAAACTCCAGACCTTTTGCAGCATGGATGGTCATTAGCGAAACCTTGTTGGGGTCACCATCATCCTTATCAGCATCAGTTAGTAGCGAAACATTTTGAAGATACAGATCAAGTGAGCGGATAGAATTCCCTTCATCAGTACCAGCTTCGGGCTCCGCTTCCGAATATTCCCTGATCCCGTTTAAAAGCTCCTCAATATTTTCGGCACGACTAATCCCTTCGGGGGTTTTATCTTCGTCAAGATTACGGATTATGCCACTTGCCTGGGCAATGTCTTTGGCAATTTCAAAAGCATTGCTTGTTTTAACCTGAACCATAAACCTCTTGAGCAGTATCACAAAATTATCGATCTTCGTGAGAATACCCTGGTTAATTTTCAGGTCATAATTTCGCAGCTCCTCCAACATTTGCCAATTGGTTTTGCCTAACTTATCGGCAGCAATCGTAACCCTGTCGATGGTGGTTGAACCAATACCCCGCGCAGGATAATTGATAATCCTTTTCAGTGCCTCTTCATCGGCAGGATTCACCACCACCCTGAAATACGCAATTAAATCCTTGATTTCCTTCCGGTGATAAAATGAAAGGCCGCCATAAATGCGATATGGAATATTTAGCTTCCTCAAGGCTTCCTCCATCGAACGCGATTGGGCGTTGGTACGATAAAGAATAGCGAAATCACTGTCGGGAAGCTGGTTATTCATTTTGGTTTCAAAAATGGCATTGGCCACCAAATTCCCTTCTTCGGTATCGGTGGTTGCACGGAAAAGTTTAAGCAGGTTGCCCTCCTCATTTTGTGTCCAGACTTTCTTAAATATCTGTTCCTTGTTATGGGCAATCACACTGTTGGCGGCATTTACAATATTCTGTGTAGATCGGTAATTTTGCTCAAGCTTGTAGGTTTTAAAATCAGGATAGTCATTTTTAAAGTTCAGGATATTCTGAATATTTGCTCCCCTAAAGGCATAAATACTCTGGGCATCATCACCCACCACACAAATATTTTCGTTGCGTGCTGCCAGGGCTTTCACAATAAGGTACTGGGCATAGTTGGTATCCTGGTACTCATCCACAAGGATATACCTGAATTTTTTTTGATACTTGAGCAACACTTCCGGAAAATTCTGTAAAAGAATGTTCATATTAAACAACAAATCGTCAAAATCCATGGCGTTGGATTTTTTGCATCTTGCCGAGTAAATCGAATAAATATTTCCTATAAAAGCTTTTCCGGAAGCCTTGTCGTGATTGGTTAGTTCAACATCGCTGTTGTAATTCTGGGCAGATATGAGGTTGGTTTTGGCGGAAGATATCCTGCCTAACACATGCCCGGGGGGATAAACTTTAGGTTCGAGGGCAAGTTCTTTTACGATGGCCCTGATCAAACTTTTGGAGTCGTCGGTATCGTAAATGGTATAATTAGATGGGTAGCCCAGCAAATGCCCGTCAACACGCAGCACACGGGCAAAAATGGAGTGGAAAGTTCCCATCCACACGCTTTTGGCTTCGGTCGAACCCACCAGGTTCAGGATACGATTATTCATTTCCCGGGCGGCTTTGTTTGTAAAGGTAAGCGCCAGAATATTGAAAGGGTCGATGCCCTGCTGAAGCATGTGGGCCACACGATATGTCAGCACGCGGGTTTTCCCTGAACCGGCACCGGCAATCACCATGGCCGGACCTTCGAATTTTGTAACAGCCTGCTGTTGAACTTCGTTAAGCTCGTTTAAAAAGTTTTGCACAATTGTTTGATTTTAGCCGCCAAAATTAATGTTTTAAAAGCAATCGCCGGATGTTGAACACATCAATTAAATTATTCAGGCAATTTAAACTCAGGATTGTAGATCAACCCAATAATATTTCCCCAGGGGTCTTTAACTGATCCGGTCATCAATTCGCCACCCACATAAAAAGGCTCGTCAAAATAAGGCCCGATACCAAAAGCAAGGGCATACCATTTTTTCCTTTCATCAAGATTTGGAACCTTATAAAGTACAGTTCTTAATCCCAGCATAGCTGATTTTTGATTTTCCATATTGATATATTATTGTAACTGTTTAGCTGTTTTATTAAACTCTGAGTGAAATGGTTACTACCATAGACCCCCTCTAACTCCTCCGCCAGCTGGCGGAGAGGATTCCTGCACTCTGGCCGCTGCTGTGGCTAGTGCGGCTGGTCTCCCTTTCCGCCAGCTGGCGGAGAAGGGGTCGGTGCCGAGACGAAGTCTCGTGCATGCACGAGCAAAGCTCGGCAGGATGGGGTCATGATGATTTGGGATTCAATATTACCACCAAAATAATTACTATTATTTATGAATCCCTAACCTTTGTTTCGCAATTTCCTTATCAAAATGATCTCTCCGAAACTGATGTGCTTCAGTGTTGAAAATATAATCATCGAAACTAAAAGTATTTTGATGATGCGAAAAGGTGAGGTAAAAATATTTTAAGGTTTCAGCAAAAAAGAAGGTAGGCATGTAATTTTTCTGTGCTTTGGTTTCAACATTTTCTACGGAAGTAAAGGCTATATCTGTACGGCAGTATTTCAGGATATCCTCCCAAAACTTTTTATTCATATCGAAATAAACTGTATCGGAAGTTGCATTAAAAAGATAATATGCCGATTCGATAATTTAAGGATTAAGATCATAAGCAGGATAGTTGGGCACACCTTTTTTATAATCATAAACCATGGGTTCCAAACCATATTTATTCCATAACCAAGCCCATGTAGCCTGCAACTTTTCGGCCCGCTCAAGGTGGCCCGATAAAGTGAGGATGGCCGGAAAAAAGGCATCATACAAGGTTATCACCGAACTCACACGTTCGCCCGTTTCCATATCCGACCTGCCATACCACAGCTTCCCATCATAATCCTCAGCCAAATATTTTTGCATCAATATCCTTATCAAAATTCAGTGAATCGACCACGTAACTTTCAATTTCCTTGGCTTCGTCAGCAAAGCCCATCAGGTGGAGCGTGCTGTATGCATCAATAGGAGAAATGTACAAAGGTTCGGCATACCAGTCGCTGAAACTTTTGGTGAGCGGAGCCAGTGCATCGTGCCCCCAGGCATATTGTTTATAGGCTTTCCACGATCGCAGTGTTTCATCTTTTACCTGCTGAGCCAGTGCATCGGCCTCTGAGTTACCATTTTGGTTTCCCATATTCCTGCACGAAAGTGCAAAAGCAATTACAACAAAAAGTAAAATTATTTTTTTCATCTGTATAAAAAATTGCCACAGCCTGTCCCGATTTTTCGGGAGATGCACGGATGAAATTTAATGATGTTTCTCCATAGGAGTCCTTCGGACATTCATGCCCCCCGAATGATCGGGGCAAACGTGGGTGTTAATAATTATCTAAGTCTGCCCGCCCTCATAGCTGGAAATTTCATTTATTATTATTTAAATAGTTGTTTACCAAATCAATTGTGTGGGTGAGCATTTCAGGACTTCCTGAATTTCCGTGTCCGGGAACAACAATTTCTACTTCTGGATATTTACCTATTAAAACGGTAACAGTTGCCGCCCATTGATCTACCTGAGTATCGGTTAGATTTCCCAAGTTTTGAGCTTCCATAGATCTTATCAAGCATCCGCCAAAAAGTATTTTCTCATCAGACAAATACACCGTGATATTATCCGCTGTATGACCTCCCCCCAAATACCGGCAATCAATCGTCAAGCCATTAAAGTTAAAGATGAGTGAATCGCGAAAAGAATCGGTGGGAATAGGAAGGTCAAGTTCCTTGCATTTTTCGATGGTCATCCAATTGGCCAGGGAAGGGATATTTTTGCTTTGAATGTATTCCAATCCTCCAAGACAATCATCATGAAAATGCCCGATGATGAGTTTCTTTACCTCTACATGCATCGAATCTTCGATAAAACTTACCAGCTGCATAGTAAGTTGATTATCCATTGGCGTATCAATCATAATGGCCTCTCCGTTTTTAATGATTAACATTCCGTTGGACGGAAATCTTCCGAAATTTGAGCCACTTGTCCAGGATACATGCATAAATATTGAATCCTTTAAATGAACAAGTTGAATATCATCATTTATAATAATTTGACCGGAAACTTGTGCAAGTGAATTTGCTGACAAGCAAAACAGCGACAGGAAAATGATAATAGATTTTAAAAACCTTACAAATTGAATACGATGCATTTCTTAGTAATCCTGGTATTTTCAGTTTCAAGCCTGTAAAAATACACACCTGAATTTACAAAGCGGCCACTTTTTTTACCATCCCAAAATAAATCATGATTTCCGGCTAAAAAAGTATCATCAGCCAAGATTCGGATAAGTCGTCCCTGCATATCATAAATTGAAAGTTTTATTTTGGAAGATTCATTTAAGCGAAACGAAATTTTGGTTGGCCCCGATAAAGGATTAAACGGATTGGGAAAATTCTGCTCTAAAATGATTTCAGAATTGTTTGAAATTTCATATTTTTCTACACCAACATAGAGCTGTTCAAAAACAGATTCAGAATAATTTAATTCTACCTCATCCACATTTTGCGATGAGTTTAATTGCAGAAAATAGTAATCGTTGGGTACTGGAATGGATTCCTCAATTTCGTACTCACCCCAGTTATCCCAACAAACCAGGCTCACATTATCGAACCACGAAAGCGCGACTCCCGATTCAGGGTGACCGCTATTGAGGCGAATGTCGAAAAATTCCGTTCCAGCGGGGAGGGTAAGATTTTTATGGTAGAAAGTCCAGGGACTATCGCCATTAATCAAGGTATCAATGTTTTCCTGTCCGATGGGTGTTCCTCCGGTGCGGTCTTCAAAATAACGAACTTCGATGGTAACGTCTGCCCCATTTAAAGTTTTGATATATCCACACAACGAAAATTTCAGGGTATCGGAGAAACAAACAATCCGTTTTTCAAAATTTGTAACAATGTTGTAGGGTGAATTTTCATCGCGCTGATGCTGTATTGATCTTTGCCCAACAAAAGCAGCAGTATCGCAAAAGGTTTCGTCAGCACTGTTCAGATTCCAGAGCGAGCAGCCCTCATCTTCCATATTGCCAAACCAGATTTTTTCGCTTCCAAGTCGGAATTGATAATCTGCATCTGGTTTAATGTAATTTATTGATGATATACTACCGGCATTTTTGATAGGATAAGGCGCTGACTGCCAACTGCCGTTTTCTTCATTTAAAACAAATTCAGCATCATAATCCGTCTCGGCGGTGTTCATGTTGAGGGTATCCATCATAACTTCGGCAGTTACACTTTCGCGATCAACTTCAAGATAGGTATTTAAAACTTTGGAGCTTTCGGCCAGGTCATCCAAAATGTAAAGCCCCAATTCACCTTCAGCACGGCGGGGTATGTAATCGTCGATATAAATTGGTGTGAGTGTAAACTTGGAAAACCCTGTTTCGTCCGCTTCCACATTTAAGATAAATGATGTGAAAGTTTCGGGATAATCGAGGTCGAAGGCAAAATCGCCGAGGGAATGTGCGATCAGTTTACCATGATATAATTCCACGGCCTGCATGATGTGTGGATGGTGGCAGATAACAAGGTCAGCGCCATTGTCGATGGCAAAATGCCGGATTTCGATGTCAGCGCGGGAAGGGGAATTGGCCAGGGGCGAATAATTTTCATCCTCGCCAATATCATCTGCAAAAGGAATTTTATCATCATCACCAATGCCGGGATTCGTAGAATATTCTATGCCTGCATGCCACTCCATGATTACCAAATCAGAAATACCTTTTACTTCGTTGATTTGTTTTTTGATGTAATAATGTTCCAGGTTACCAAAGCCTTCTTTATTGTATCCTGCATTAAGAAAAGGCTGATAATTATTGTACTGCCCGGTGCGATTGCTGGAGGCGAGAAAGGCAAAATTCAATCCCGAATGAGAATAAAAAGCCGGGCGGTAGGCCTCGTTTGAGCCGGCTCCTGCACCGGAATGAATAATATTGTTTTGTTCTAATAAGGATTGGGTTTCCTGCATTCCCGGAAGCATATAATCGAGGATGTGGTTGTTTGCCAGGGTAACGAGGTCGATACCCGCGTAAACCAGGCCGGCTACATTTTGGGGTGAGCCTTTAAAATAGATCGATTTTGTGGGGTGATGCTCCCAATGGGTTGTGAGTACACATTCAAGGTTGGCTATGGTAATGTCGGCAGCATCACCAAGCCAGGGTCTGGTGGGTTCAAAAATAGCCTCAACGCCTTGCGTGGGGATAATTCCCCCGGCATATTCATACTTACGGGCCATCATTATATCGCCAACAAAATTCAACTTTACCGGAAAGGAACTTATGCCCGGGTCAACATTAATTTTGCAACTTGCCCATCCCCATTGATCGCTCTCATCAACCACCTGAAGGAATACAGTGTAAGGATGATCATCGTTTACAGAAAATGTATGAATGGGATCCTGATCGTTGCTTTTGGTTCCATCTCCAAAATCCCAGAAAAATTCATGAACATCACTATCGGGGTCGATAATCTCACACCTAAACTGCACCTGAATATCTTTACCGCTACTTTGAGCATTTTTTTCGTAACCAATCGAAACCTTTGGTGCAATGGGCAGATCATCACTAATATTCACAATTTGATCGAAAAAAATTACCCCTTGCGAAGTGTTGTCCTTGTCGTTTACATATACTAATTGAGATATTTGCGGCAAGTACCCGAATCTTGCCAACCAGTCGTCGGCAATGGGAAGCTGGTAATTATTCCACTGTCCTTCGGTAAAGCATCCCTGGTAAACAGGAATCCATATTTCAGGATCAACTTCCTGCGATCCTGCAAAGGCATAATAAAGTACATTGTCACCATCGGAAACACCAAATCCCTGAATTTCGGCCTGCGAATCAATCAAGGCCGCGACTTGCCATACATCAGCAGAATCGACTTGCACAGGCTCAATTTGTTGAAGCTTCCAGGTATTTCCAAACAGCCTAAGCGCATAAGGGGAATTCTGGTAAGTTACCCCCGAGCTCAACTCCCAACCCAGGGGTTCAACATCCTCGCCCGACCAGGATTCGAGCACAATTTCGCCGTCATCAAAATTTTCGATAATTGTTTCACCATAAAAGGGAATGGAAAATCCGGTGAGCAATATAAAAATCACCACGATTTTAAAAACGTGCTTTGTAGCTGTTGTGAAGGTATTTAGATCCATCTTGAAAAAAGTCTTCGTGTTATTATTTTCAAAGGTACTTAAACAGTTATGATATTGATTAAAAAGGAGCTTTCCATACTTACCTCATTTCCATTTTAAAAAAGTGCCCTGGTTTATAAATTATAAGATTATTTTTATCCCCGATGGTTGCTTTGTGAAATTAAAATTTTGCTTGCTTTTCATTAAGCCCGGAATTTTTGATTTATGTTTATCAAATACTGTAAAGAATTTTTACTGATGAAAATCAAATAATCCTTTGGGGTCAAATTCAATTCCATTTTCTTTGAGCAAATTAATGTATTCCTCACGAAAAGAAATAAGCCGGTGATACTCGGCCTGATTTTTAATGTATCGTTTTGTTTTCCTGACATGCGACAAACCCTCAGATACAGCAAAATAACCTTCCTGCCATTTGAAACCTTTTATTAGCTTACTAATTTCTGCATTTTGCTCAGTACCAGTTTTTAATTTCTCAATTATTTCGCCCAAACTGATGTATGGATTTAACTCAAACAGAATATGAACATGATCAAAATCCCCATTTACAATAATGGGCTTGTTGCGGCTTTGTTTCAGGATTACCGAAATACTTTGGAAAACTGTGTTACGCGCTTCCATATCCTTCATCGGACAACTTAGTTCCGGGCTGAGAATGATGTGAACAAATGCGCAGGAGTTGATAATTGTTGGCATAAGATTGATTTTTAATGTTATTATTTATTAAAACAATTGTTCATTCAAACAGATCAAGTTGCCCATAATCTTTTCCGATGCCTTCGAGTTTAAGTAGTTTTTGTTTAGTCGCGAGTCCACCGGCATAACCCACAAGCTTTCCTTTCGAACCCACAACACGGTGGCAGGGAATAATTATTGAAATTGCATTGGCACCATTGGCCGCGGCCACAGCGCGAAAGGCCTTTTCGTTGCCAAGATTTTTGGATAATCCCAGGTAAGTGCTGGTTGTACCATAAGGAATTTTAAGCAATTCATCCCAAACATGTTTCTGGAAATCGAAACCTACCATCAAAAGAGGAATTTCGAAGCTTGTCCTTTTTCCATCAAAATATTCCATCAGTTGCTTTTTGCATTCGTCAATCACTACGGATTCTCCTTCCTCATAATCAGCATCAAGCCCCGATTGAATTCTATTATCGATGGTGGTTCTCATTTTTCGATACCGCCAGTCGGCGAGGCAAAGCTGATTATTAAAACTACCAAGGATCAATTCCCCATAAGCAGATTTAAAATATTGAAATATAATTTTGTTCATCATTTACTTTAATATTTTCAAAAATTTCAGGATTTTCGCCATTTATGTTTGTAATGAATATTTCATAATTATCTTTGGTTAAGCTATCACTGAAATATACATTGAATGCTATGCGCATCATTATGATTAATTGTTTTCTGTAGCTTTTCCCCTCGCTGTTTATTCACATCCTGAACGCAGGAAATCATGATGGAGGCAATAAATAAAAGTGTAAAATAATTCTTCATTTTTATCATAAGATGTGATAATTATTGCAATAAGCTTAACGACATACTTACATTCAACTTTTTTTATTTTCTTTTTTTTCCATTATCCATAATCCGCTTCTTATTGAATTATTATGGGGCTAAATTATTAATTTCTGAGGCTCTAATCTAAAATATGGTTGATAGTTCAAAAAATGTTATCTTTGGCTTCAA
>CAZQIV010000181.1:0-10993 GCA_964593705.1 uncultured Lentimicrobiaceae bacterium
ATTCGCTATTGGCAGGGTCATCCGTCCAACAATTTGGAATAGCACCGGCATTTTCGAAATCTTCGGTTGCCGGGAAACTCGTTATTGTTGCACAAGCTGTTGTAAAATCCCATTCAGTACCCACAATAATTGCTTTGGCAGTATAAACGCTTGTAACCGTCCAGAAATAATCTTCACTTGCATCCCAATCACTACCGGTGTAGGTATATGTACTTGTAGCACAGGTGCCATCATCAACGATGTCTACAAGGCCTGTGGCCGTGCCAATATCGATGGTGTAACTATCTGCACCGGGCACATCGTCCCAGTCGAAAGTTTTAGCCGTAACAGCTATATCTGTGGCATTATCTGCAGGCGTAGGATTTGTTGCTTTGCCATCGTGCGTGGTAAACTGGCTACCAGTCCAGCTACTTTGTCCGGTTCCACTACCGGCAGCACAATCAGCCTGAACGTACCAGTAATATGTTTCATCGGGCGTTAATCCCGTAAGGTCATAGGTCGGATTTGGATTTACTATTGCCGACCCATCCTCTTCAGAATTTCCTGGCGTAAAATCAGCACCTGCTTTCCATTCAAGGTTCCATGTTGTAGCACTTCCATTTTCAGTCCAGCCTAAAGTTGCTTCATCCAATTTAATATCTGTTTCTGTTAAATCGATAGGCGCAGGGCAAGCAGGCGGAGCTGTTACATTAACCGTGTAATCCTCATAAGAAGCATAACTCCCAGTATAACATGGTGTTGGAGGTCCGGTATCAGCACCACCAATTCTCATCCTATGATTACCAAGCGCAGCCGAACCAGGAACAGTAAAAGACGCATTGAGAGTAGTTGGGTTACTGGATGTCGAAGTCCCTGAATAAACTTCTTCACCTGCATCATCAAAGTCAAGATTATCATTCCAATCAATCCAAATTTTCGTTACATAAGTGTAGCCCGTTTCAAATGTGATATCAATTGGTACTGTAACAGTTTGTTGAACATCACCAACCATTGCCGAATAATCTCCATAATTGCCAGATTCAGCACCAGTTGGATTATTTACAGTGCTAAATGTTACATTTGTAATTCCATCACCGTCAACAGATATGGGTGCAGGAGTGCAATACCCGGTAAAAAATGTACTTGGACCGGTCCAGGTGCTGGTACCCACATTATCCTCATCACAATCGCTACGCACATACCAATCGTAAGAAGTATTAGCAGAGCCTAAAGAGTATGTATATGGATTAGCTGTTACATCATCAGCAGTTGGTGAAGTACCCTGAATCGGAGCAGAACCACCTGTAGCAACCACATAAATATCCCAATGTGAACCTGAGGCATCTGTCCAGCCTAAATCGGCGCCTGAAGCAGTAATATTGATTTCGGTTTGGGCTGTTGGGGCAGGGCAGGCAGCGATAAAAAGAGCAGGACCTGCTACATCATCAATAAAAACACCATATCCATAATTGTCTTCACCCCAAAATTTGATATATGCATCGTCTGTCTGAGTTATTCCAGTTTCTAAATCTAGTGTTTTTTGTTCAAATGCATCAATATCAGTATCGTAGGTGGCTAGTAAAGTCCAACTAGTTCCACCATCTGTTGAGATATAGACCTTACAAACATTCTGATCTGGGGACCATAATTCATTTTGAATCCAAAATGTAAGTTCATCAGTCCCGCTTGCAGTAAGATCAAGGCGTGGTGTAATCAAATCACCATTATCGCCAGAATAACCAGCTCCTTCGAATTCAGCTGAATTTGAACCACCATGTGCAGTAGAAGTTGACAACTGCCATGCATGGCCTGATATTGTAGTATTTGTCCAGCCATCGGGCGGAAAGGTAGCACCTTCAAATCCTTCATTTAACTGTGCAAAAGCAATACTGCTGAATGCAAGTGCTGTAAATAACAATAGTAATTTTCTCATCATAACATAAGTATTAGGTTAATAAATATTTAAATTATTCAAAATAAAAAAAATGTGCTCAAAAAAACTGTTGCTTACTAAATATTGTAATCTTATTTACTTTTCCTGCTTTTTATAATGTTTAGAATATTATGTGAACAAAGGAAACAAATAGAAGCAGGACTACTAAATAATTATGGTAACATTAAGTAATCAAAGCAAAAAAACAGGGTAACAAAAAGTGTACAAGCGCGCGAAATCGAACATTTTGAAAATATTACCGGGTTAAGTAAGTTGGCTTCGCTGCAATTTGTTGGTGGGCATAGCGGTTAGAAAAAAATAAACCGCAGAGGGCGCAGAGTACACAAAGGAAAAGAAATACTAAGGACGTGGATTTTTGAATTTCTTTGCGTGCCTGGCGTTCTTTGTGGTTAGAAAAAAGTAAAACGTAGAGATGGCAGAGGGCGCAGAGGAGGAGTACAATCCGGTATCAAAAAACCAAACCACGAACAGAGGGCATCGGATTTTGAACATCAACGCGATTTCTTAAAACTTTGTGAGGAAAGCAACGAGGTTGTCCTGCCGTTCGAGACTCAATTTTTTGCGCAGACGGTAGCGTGCTGTTTTGAGGCTTTCGGTAGATTGGAAGGTGATACCGGTAATTTCTTTGGAGGTCATATTAAGCTTCAGAAATGCACACAGGCGAAGGTCGTTGGGAGTTAGCAAGGGATATTTTGTGCTTAATTTGTTGTAAAAGCCCACATGTACTTTTTGGAAACGCACTTCAAAATCTTCCCAGTTCAGCTCCGCAACACTCTTGTCGAGTTCACCGATAATACTTTCGATGGCCCGGTTATAATTGTTATGCGAATCACCGGTAGCAAGTTTTAGTTTATTGGAGATCGACGAAATAAATTCATTCTTTTTCAACAGGTACATCACATTTGTTGTCAGCTCTTTATTCCGGTATTCAATATCCCTTGTTAATGCCTCTATTTCGAGCATCGTGTTTTTTTGTTCCAGGCTTTTTCGGTGCATTTTGTATTTCTGAAAAACATAGATAAACAGCAACGAAAAAATAAGCAGTCCTGCAATTAAAATAATGATGACAGAAGTAAGTTCCTTTTGACGGAGTTTATTCGCCAGTAGTGCATGCTTGAGTTCCTGTTGCTTACTTTCTTTATCACAGTTATTCTTCAATTCGGTCATATCAATCTTTTTCAAGCGGTTGCATTTGTTAATTGTATCTTTTACAGCACCATATTGTTTTAGGTAATGGTGAGCATTTTCAATATCCAACACTTCAAAATAGCCTTCGCTCATGTGTTTCAGGGCATCACGTTCCTGCAAAAGGTTAGATTGCTCCCGTGCAAATGTAAGGGCTGTATCAGCCAAACGGATAGAACTTTGATAATCGTTAATGATGAAATAGTAGTAACTCAAACTATTGTAAACCCAGGGATATAATCGGATAAAAGCATGTTTTTTTGCTATCTGCCGGCTTTGCTGCAAATACCGGCTTCCTTCATCGTATTCCCCCATTTCGGTAAAATTAATGCCGATATTGAGGTAATTCATGGCTAACCACTGATGGTTTTGCGTTCGTGTATTAATTTCGGAAGCCTTTAAATAATGATCGTTCGATAAACAATCAGGGTACATGAGGTCGTGTAATACACCGAGGTTATTATATATCAGAGCTGTACAAGAGTCTTGTTTATGCCTTAAAAAGATTCCCAAAGATTTGTGAAAATAGTTTCGTGCCTCTTCCAGGAAGTTAAAATTACTTTTAAGGTTTCCTAACGAACAATAGATGCCTGCCATCAGCATACTGTCGTCGATAGCTTTGGCATGCCCGAGCGATTGCAACAACAGGCTTTCCGAAAGTTCAAAATCATAATCACCACAAAGACCCGACAGCCGGAATTTGGCGTAAGCAATACCTTTTGTGTATGTTATTTTTTCTGACATCACCAATGCCTGACGGGTGTATTCTACGGCTTTGGTAACATCTGTCCAGGCAAGTTCACCGGCATAATCCAGAATTGATTCAATTTTGCAGGTGTCGTTTTTATCAGAAGATAAAATGGCAGCAAGAGTGTCTTTGGTTTCACCCTGGAGTGACAAAACGGGCAGGATAGTAAAAACCATTATCAGTCCCAAAAACAAGCTCTTATTTAGTTTCATCTTAATTCGCTGGTACATGTCGCAAATGTAGCCAAAATTTTGAGTGTCTGAATCTCCGGGAGACAGGGATGATTGCATTTCCCCGACCCATTTTTTAAGGTAATATCCGATTGTTTACAATAGTCATTATATGAACAATTTCTATCAACTTGATTGTCCATTGTTTATCGCGTTAATCATAAAGAAGTCGTTCACTACAGAAGTTTTGAAAACAGGTGTTGACTTTCCTGTTTACATATTTTCAAAAAGTGTATATGATGACGGTATCGAATATGATTGTAGAGCATGGCCTTTCGGCGATTACCGGATTCAAGGCAGGAAGCACCGGAATAGCAGGGCTGAGCTTAGAGAATGTCCGGGTTTATCCCAATCCATCCAATGGAACTTTTAATATTTCGGGTTTGCAGGCAGGGGCAGAAATTACAGTTAGAGATATGCACGGGCAAGTTGTTTACATTGAAGCAGCATCAACAGGCGATAAACTCCAGATTGATTTGCACCACTGCAAGCCGGGAATTTATATGGTAGAAATCATGCTGAATGGAAATATATCTTTTCATAAATTAATCCTAAAATAGAGGGAGAATTAAAAAACATAGAAAAATAGAGATTGTGTAGAAACCCGCTTCGGAACTATAAACGATTAACCAATGCCGAAAAAACATCCCGAAGCTTCGGGATTTAATTTCATTTTTTTTCGATCATCCCTGCCTCGCCTTAACAATAGTCTGCCCTGGCGGCAAGGCGGGCTCGAAAAGTTACGAAAATTAGAAATTTTCTACTTTTCGGGACGATTAACGATTAACGAATAACCCAATAACGATTACCTCATAAAACGAAGGATTACAGGCTTTTTCAGTTCACCCCGGGGAAGCAATTCTCCGGGGTTTTTTGTCATCATAAATAATAATACTTTTGTCCAAAGCTGCAAGCTTGGATTAATAGTTAGATTTGTTATTAAAATCAAGATTATGAAATTAAAAGTTGTAATACACGAAGCAGAAGAAGGCGGCTTTTGGGCAGAGATTCCTGCCATACCCGGATGCGCTACTCAAGGGGATTCTTTTGATGAATTATTAAGCAACATCTATGAAGCCGTCGAAGGTTGCTTATCGGTAGATGTTGAAGATATTGTGATTTCGGAAAATACCAGAATTATGGAGATTGCAGTTTGAAGGCGGTAAGATGAAGAAAAACGGGACAGTATTAAAGTCTGAAAATGATTACGAAGATGCCTTAAAAAGGTTTAATTGGGATATTTAATTTTAGGGTGTATTTTAATACCAGGCTTCATTATTCCCACTCCCAGAGTTCTTTGTCAAGATAATCATCATTCATAATCCTCAGGTAACTTTCGTACCTTGAGCTGGCAATTTTCTTTTGCTCAAGGGCCTGCAAAACCGCGCAACCCGGTTCATGAATATGTGTACAATTGTTAAAATGACAATCGTGCTGGTACCTGCGAAATTCCGGGAATCGTTCAGCAATTTCATGCTTTCTGAATTCCACAAGCCCAAACTCCCTAATCCCCGGTGTATCGATTATATAGCCGCCAAATGAAAGGGGATGCATTTCGGGAAATGTGGTAGTGTGTTTTCCTTTTTTATGGTAATCGGAAATAACTCCTGTTTTTAACTTAAGACCAGGCTCGATGCTATTTACCAGTGCCGATTTGCCCACACCTGAAATGCCCGAAAAAAGATTTACTTTATCTTTGATCGCATCCTTCAATTCAGAAATATTTTCTTTTGTTAATGCCGAAACATTAAAAGTAGGATAACCCGCGCCGTTGTAAATTTCGGTAAGCTCATGCAGTCTTTCGAGATCATTCTGTTGATAGATGTCAATTTTATTAAAAATTATTGCTGCATCAATATGATAGGCTTCCGAATTTAATAGAAAGCGGTCGATGAATCCGGTTGCAATACGAGGTTCCTTAATTGTAACTACTAATAAGGCCAAATCAATGTTTGCAGCAATAATGTGTGAAACCTTCGAGAGGTTGGTCGATTTGCGAATAATATGGTTATGCCGTGGCAAAATATCTTTAATCATGCCAATATCATGCAATTCAGGCATTTCGATGATTACCTTATCGCCAACAGCAACAGGATTGGTGGTTTTTATCCCTTTCAGCCTAAGCTTTCCTTTAATTTTACAATTAACGATCTGACCTTCACGAGTTTTAACTAAATACCAGCTACCTGTTGATTTTATAACTATTCCTTCCAAAATATTTTATATTTTTGCTCCAAATTTATACAAATATTTATCATTCATTAATTAACTGAAAAGCATCGTGGTTGAATACATTCCATTATTAGTAGCCCCGGCAATATTCCTGATACTTATTACTTTTGCCAAAGGAGGCATGGACAAAAAAGATTGGGGGCTCTTTTCAGGCTCCTATTTCCTTGGAATTTTGGCTGCCATTCCAATGATGGTAGCTGTATTTTATGTTAAGCATTATTGGCTGGAACACGCGAGCAGCATACGCAGAATTTTATTTTTCGCTTTTGCATTAATAGGATTTTTATCCGAATTTTTTAAGTTTTTGGTATTGAGATATAAATATATTACCAACGATTTGCTCACCAAACCTTTCGATGGCATTCTTTATGGTGTTCTAATTTCGCTTGGATATGCTACAGCCGCTAGTGTATTCTTTTTTTATGAATGGAATTATACCAGCGAGCTATCAATACTTTTGTACACTATTCCACTTGCAAATCTTATAATAGGAATAATTTTAGGATTCTTTGTAGGAATGGGGAAGTTTAGAAAACCGTCTTTTATTGATTCATTAACCGGTTTGGGAGCCGCGGTATTCTTTCAGGGGTTTTACAATTTTTGTCTTTTCTCCGAAGATTACCTCTTGCTTGGGCTTGTTGCCGCCGGTACAATAATTATTGCAATAACGCTTGCTGTTAAGTCGCTAAATACTGATATTAAGTCGATGCTCTAAAGCCAAACTTCATTCACCGGATATTAAAGCTGCCAAACAATATTGAGTTTAATTTTTATCCAAAAGATTAATCCACCCTGCCCTTACGTTTCTCATTTAATATGTTTAGGAATATCCTTTTGGTAAAGATAATTTTAATACTGCTTTTCATTTTGAATACAATCAATGGTTTGGCTCAAAATCCTTTAAATGTAATCAAATCGGAAATCGATTCCACATACATAAAAACCTACCCTGATGCCCTTACCTTTAAATCGTTTGTAAAAAGCAAATACCTCAACCTTGGTATTGAAGATAAAAATGGGGATTACAGCCTTAACTATATGCCCAACGGTAATAATTCGTTAGGCTTTGGTTTCAATTACAAGTGGATAGGTTTTGGCATTGCTTTTAAGATCATCAATCCGGATGAAGCAGATCGCTATGGAGAAACAGATTACCTGGATTTACAAACAAACTTTTACCTGCGAAAAGGTGTGTTCGATCTGTTTTATCAAAAGTACAAAGGGTTTTACCTCTCAAACACATCGGCCATGATAAAAGACTGGAACGACCGGGAAACATTTTATCTAAGGCCTGATATTGAAGTGGTTTCTTCCGGGATAAATTACACACATATTTTTAACCCTGAAAAATTCTCATACATTTCATCTTTTTCACAAACTGAGGTTCAGAAAAAAAGCGCCGGATCGATCATATTAAGTGCAATAGTAAATTTTCATCGTTTATCCGCCGATTCTTCTTTTGTACCCCAAAACCTTATTTACGAAGATGCCTTTGCAGATAATATGGTGAACTCGGTAAAAGGCCTGTCAACAAATGCGCGATTTGGATACGCGCACACGCTGGTAGCAAAACAACGATTCTTTCTTTCACTGTCGATGGATGCGGGATTAAGTTATGTTTTTAGTATTTACAAGGAAACGGAGGGTAAACAAAAATATAGTTTTAGTGTTAATCCAAATGTTTCGTTTCGTTTTGCTGCCGGTTACAATTATAATAATTGGTTTGCAGGCATCACAACTTCAGGCTATTACCAGCTAAACAGAACAAAGGGAATTGAAAATGTTATCAGGATTAATTATGGATATATAAGTTTTGTAGTTGCTTACAGGCTTATGCTAAAAAAAGAAATTTGGTTGCCAACAAAATTATAAATGGTTCTACTACCATTTTTGTGGATGTAAATAATGGCTATCACTGTTATTTGTCAACAACAACTATTAAATCATTAATATCTTACTTTCCACTTAAATCGCAGTAGTACCTTATTAATTGATATATTTTGAAACCTTGCCCTGGCAAACAAACGAAATTCCGAGTGCCGAGGATGTCCCAATCATTACGGCTTCAACAATCGGCTCGGATACTTCTACCTCCGAGACCCACTCGACAATAAAATTGGCGCCAATGCCTCCTTCGGCTTCCTTATAAGTTACCAGGTAGTTGGCTGTTTGCAATGGTTTAAGCTTAATCGGGCTCTCAAGATAATTCCTTATTAACTTTCCCCGTGTGTCGTAGTAATCAACCACGCTCACAATAATCTCATTTTGCATATCTGTATTCCGGATACTTAAAGTTGCCGAAAGCTTTATCTTTTTTGTTAGCTCTGTACCATAAATATCAGAATACACAGGAACATAAACCACTTCCCCTTTCACCAACATCAAATTACTAAACACCTCTTTGTTTATTTCAGGGTATTCATCTTCAGAACTATTCTTTGTTGATTTCTTTTCATTTGTGGAATTGCAGGCCGTTGCAACAATCAACATCAACAAAACCATGAAATTTAAATTAGATTTTTTCATAATACTTAAAATTGAATTCCAACAAAACTACTGAATATTTTGGTTTAATTTACTTAAGGATTTTTGGTAGGCCTTCCATTCGATATAATCATCCCATCTCTCGAAATTTTCCTGCTTAGCATTCTTAATATTCATTTCAAAAACTGAAAAGGTTTGATTGTATTTCCTTTCAAAAAGATTAAGTTTATCCTTAACCTGCTTTTGTTCCGACTTGTACGAAAGTAGCAGCCAATTAGCCACTTCGCTTTTTTCAATAACTAACATATCGCTGTTTTTTTACAAAAATAAACAATTAAAACGAATGTTATTTTAAATAAGCCCGCAACTCTTTTAGAGGGATAACCTGGGCTAATGCACAGGTTTTTAGTGCCGGTACAGTAGAGGCGATGTTGCAGGATTTGTAGCAGGAACTTGTTGTGGAAGTATTATCTGCAAGCAGAAAATCATAATTAATTCTGGCATCCACCATTAAAATGTTCAATATGATTGTGCAAGCAGTTATGATAATTACAAAAAAATTACCTTTGTTTTGAGTCAGCGACAAGATCATGAATAGTGAACGATTTTTACAAAGAGTTAAAGATGAGGTAAAACCATATCAAGTAAACTAACTGTTAAAAATTATTGAGTATTATAATTTAGAATTTAAAAACTGAAACATGAAAGACTATCACATAAATATTTTTTACAGCGAAAATGATGGTGGTTATATTGCCGATATCCCTGATTTGGAATATTGTTCGGCCTTTGGCGAAACCCCCGAAGAAGCCCTCGTTGAGGTGATAAAGGCCAAAACAGCCTGGATTGAAAGTGCTGTTGGAAATGGTTTTACTATCCCCGAGCCAAAATACAAACCTGCTATCTATCAGTCTGCAAGTTGAAAAATACGATGGCCAGTGGGATTATCATAAAATGCTCCACTTGTCTATGAGGTTAGCATCATGAAACTTATCCTAAAATATTAAGTAAGATTTTGTCCATTTGCCCGATATAGTAAAATGGCAGGTTGATAAGCTGGAACTTTTTACCCTTCACCGTGCGTGCTGTTTCGATACTGAATTTTCCTGAATATATCCTGACAGCTATATCGTGAGGAGCCCTATCCATAAATTGATGCAATGACCTGAGACTGCCGCTTGCGCCTGATTTCACTTCGACAGGTATTAGCATATCCCCGAATGGAATTACAAAATCCAATTCGATGTATTGATCAAAGTCTTTGGCAAATTCTCTGACTACCGTAGTTTTGCCAACTTGCCTCGCGCCTCTTAATATCAAAGGCTTTCTGTCTTTTTCTTTTGCCCATTCCCTCAGGTTTTTTATAATTGTCCTGTTTATCATTTGTATTATGGATTTGTAGTAATGGGACAAATGTAACTAATATGTCATAAATCCAAACATGATTTAGCACTATTTTGTCATAATATACAGGGTGATTTGCTTCATTAATGTCATAAATCCAAACATGATTACGGAGTTATTTGTTATAATGTACAAGATGATCGAAGATATAGCGTGATAAATTTAAAATAGAAATTTAGTTTTGCTTTAGCTGTAAGTCAAATTCACAGTCAACAATATTTTGTGCTTTTTCCATGTCAATTGTTCTGCTAAAAGTTTATTATTTTTGCTTTAAATGATTAGAGAATTTATAAAGTAATACGCTTTTGCCTGCAATTTCAATGTTTTATGGAATCATTATTTATATCATGATGAACTCCTGGCAAACTGGAAACTTGCTATAAATGGGGAGCACTTGTTTAAAATAGGACCCCTTAAATAATATGGATATGATTAAGGTAATTTCGATAGAACCCAAAGAAAATAAAATGATTTTCGTAAGAATGTCGAATGGCAAAGAAGGTTATTTTGATGTTTCACCCTACCTCGACAAAGGGATTTTTACAGAACTAAAAAACGATGGCTATTTCAAACAAGCCCGCATCTTGTTTGGGGGCATCGTCTGGCCCAATGCTCAGGATTTTAGTGCCGATACCGTGGAGGTGGAGTTGCAGGTAAGGTAATGGAAATTTATTGTACAACCATCGTTTAGCCGAATTCACATTCAACAACTTTACTTTTCTCAAGCAACTTTAAAACGTCCCTTTTCAATTTCCCGGATATGAAATTCAGGGCTTG
>CAZQIV010000182.1:0-10921 GCA_964593705.1 uncultured Lentimicrobiaceae bacterium
AAATTTTGCCGACTAACTTGGACAAACCAAAACAGGAATACACCATAAATTTTACCTGATTACCTTGTTTGGTTTTGGCTTGTCCAAGTTAGGGCAGATAGGAATAGTCTTGCAGGAAATTAATATTTTCTTGGCTCAAAATCATCAGGGTTTATAATACTGGCGCTGCTTCCGGTGGCCTTAATCACAAACAGGCCTTTGTGCTGTGCCATCACCTGGCTGCTGCCATCGGCCCTTAAAAAAGCCATTGCACCATATATTTTATTGGAAGCATATTTCTTGCGCCAGATTTTTATATTGTTGAGTCTGTCCAAAAAATGTTCAACATCTTTGGGGCGAAGTGTGGTTTTTACCTCTACCACTACTACTTCTTCGCCGTTTTCGGCAATGATATCAAATTCATAGTTAATTCCATTGTGGTTGCCATGCACCCGTTCGTAGGTTTCGTGAACCGGGATGCCCCGTTGGTTTAGCAGTTTTATCAGGTCGCCTTCCACCAGCGATTCGATCAGCTTGCCCCATTGCGATGTAAAAAGCTCGTACAGTGCTTTTATTTTCTTATCCGTTTCTTTGAACTGTTTATCGGTTTCTACAAAAAGTTGCCATACCTGATCAAAATTTGCGGGCTGGCCATAATTAGCTATAGGTTCGTTTACAATATTTTCCGGAGCAGTGTCTTTCTTGTAGTTTTCCATAATGCACTTTTATTTAACTCAACAAATATACTAAAAAAAACGGCTGGCGAAATTGCCAACCATTTTGCGAATATCTTCAGTTTTTTAAAAATAATAAGTGTTCGTCCATCTTTTTCAATAAAAAAAAACCTCCCGCAGATTTCGCTAATCAGCTAAATCTGCGGTAAAAAATTAAAAAAAGACACGCTCTAATTTAAAAGTTCGGCCATCTTTTTTCCAATATCAGCCGGCGAATCCACCACATGAATTCCACAGTCGCGCATAATAGCTTTTTTGGCTTCAGCGGTATCGTCCTTGCCACCAATGATTGCCCCGGCATGACCCATAGTGCGACCTTTTGGTGCAGTGGATCCTGCAATAAATCCAACCACGGGTTTGCTTCCATTTTCCTTGATATAATGAGCAGCATCAGCTTCCATGGTTCCGCCAATTTCTCCAATCATCACGATGCCTTCGGTTTTGGGGTCATTCATAAAGAGTTCAACAGCATCTTTGGTTGTGGTTCCAATTATCGGGTCGCCACCAATACCAATGGCTGTAGTTTGACCAAGGCCAACTTTTGTCAATTGGTCAACGGCTTCGTAGGTTAAGGTTCCGGAGCGGGAAACGATGCCTACTCTTCCGGGCGAGTGAATAAACCCCGGCATAATACCGACCTTAGCTTCACCGGGAGTAATTACACCGGGGCAGTTTGGCCCAACAAGTCTGGAGTTTTTACCTTTCAAAAATTCTTTTACTGTTATCATGTCCTTTGTAGGGATGCCTTCGGTAATGCAAACAATTACTTTAATACCTGAATCGGCAGCTTCCATTATTGCATCAGCGGCAAAGGCGGGAGGTACGAAAATTAAGGAAACGTCAGCATCTGTCTTGTCAACAGCGTCTTTTACCGAATTAAAAACGGGCCTGTCAAGATGCGTACTGCCACCTTTTCCCGGGGTAACTCCACCAACGACATTTGTTCCATAATCAATCATCTGACCTGCGTGAAATGTGCCTTCGGAGCCAGTAAAACCCTGAACAATAATTTTTGAATGTTTATCTACCAAAACGCTCATAATAAAATATTTTTGTTTGTCTTTTAAATTTGGCGCAAAAGTACGTGTTTTAATTTTTTACTTTCTGAATTAAGGTTTTTTAAGGGAAAGGGAAAATGTAATTGGTAAATAGTTATTGGTTATTGGTTAATGGTTAATGGTTAATGGTTATTGGTTAATGGTTATTGGTTAATAGTTATTGGTTAATGGTTATTGGTTAATAGTTATTGGTGGTCATTTGCTTCACAACATTATAATAGTCATTAGGATTTTTTTTGTTCTGATATTATTAGGATTTCCCCTTTAGGGGTCAGGGGTGTGAGGGGTTTTTTATCATTGATGGTAATTGATGGTCATTTGCTTCGCGTCATTGTTCAATAAATGAACGAATAACAAACTTATCTACGAGGATAACAATAACACCGATTTGTAGTACTTTTGTGTAGTTAACTGATTTGCAAACATTAATACTTCTTCAACATGAAAATCATAAACCCCCTTTACGACAAAGCCTTTAAATACCTGATGGAAAATACCAAATATGCCCGCAAAGTGTTGTCGGTAATTATGGATGTGGATGTGGAAGAAGTTACCCCGGGTCAGCAGGAAACTGTTTTCCCTGACGAGAAGCGGAGTTTAACCCTGTTTAGGCTCGATTTTAAAGCCGTGATCAAAGAGGCCGATGGTAGCCGAAAAACTGTTTTGATCGAACTACAAAAACCAAAATATCCCACCGACATTCAACGCTTCCGCAATTATCTTGGCGTTAATTACATGGCCAAACAAAAAAAATTAAGTACCGTTGGAGAAACTCCGGCGGAATACCATTCAGCCTATCCCATCATCACCATTTACATTCTGGGCTACAACCTGGACGATTTGCCATACATGGCCGTAACCGTTAACCGTGATGTGATAAACTCGGTGAGTAAGGAAAAAAATGAAGTAAAAAGTTTTTTTATCGAGCACCTTACGCATCAATCGCACATTATACAGGTGAGGCGACTGCCCGAGCAACGCCGGACACGCCTGGAGAATTTCATGGTATTGTTCAACCAGGCCTGGTGTACCCAAAAGAACTACATCATCGACTTGCAGGAAACCCCCGAAGAGTTTAGCGACATTGCCGAATACCTGCAAGGCCCGCTTTTGGATGATGCCTTTTGCCGCAACCTGGAAGCTGAAGAAGAAATCGACACCATTTTTGACGAGCAGGAGGCAAAATATTTGAAAAAAATAGTCGAAGCAGAAGAAAGAGAAAAACAAGCGAAGAAAAGAGAAGAAATGGAACGCAGGCAAAAAGAATCCTTAGCGATGAAATTGGCAATACACATGAAGCAGGGCGGTGCAAGCACTGAGGATATCATAAAAGAAACCGGCTTGAGCACCGATGAAATTATTGATTTGTAGAGAAGTACAATAGTTTAAGATATAATCTTTATAATTGTTAACATTGCCAAAAAATAAGATCATGGATAGATTTGGATTTTGTCACCTCAGTTGTGTGCCGGTCAGGGTCAACGCTTCCGACAGGAGTGAAATGGTAAACCAGTTGTTATTTGGCGAAACTTTTGAAATAGTGGATGCCTTTGGCAGCTGGAAAGTAATTAGAGGCAGCCTTGATAAATACGAAGGTTTCATCGACCAAAAGCAGTTTTTACCCATCAGCGAAGAAATACTCAAAAACTTAAAGCAAAGTCAGGACAGGTTTCCTCAAAAATATTTGAGTTGGATTACTGATGCAATGGGACAAAGAACATTGATAATGCCGGCCAGTTCGATGGCTGGTTTTGAAAATGGCCTTTTAAAATTTGGCAATCATGAGTTTAAATATGATGAACCTCTGAATGAACCCTCCAAAGGGGATTTGCAGCGCTCAATTATAGAGGCCGCATACTCATATCTAAATGTCCCATACTTGTGGGGAGGCCGCTCAATTACAGGGATCGATTGCTCAGGCCTGGTGCAAAATGTATTTAAAATTAATGGAATTAAACTCCATCGTGATGCTTCCTTCCAGGCAAAACAAGGAGAAATGCTTAATTTGATTTCTGAAGCAGAACCCGGCGATCTTGCTTTTTTTGATAATGATGAGGGTGAAATCACCCATGTTGGAATAATTGCCGATGAAGGGAAAATAATTCATGCCTCCGGCTTCGTACGTATTGATAATATCGATCATAATGGAATTTATAATCAGCAGCTCAAAAAATACACCCACAAACTTAGGCTCATAAAACGGATACTCTAATTAGTTTGTGTCTATAAAGTCGTCCTTTTTCAATACTCTAAAAAAAAACATTCCGCAGATTTCGCTGATTATCGCAGATTTTATCTGCGATAATCAGCGAAATCTGCGGGAAAAAATACTAAAAGGGAAAACACTAATTATGGAAAAAAATATGAATCCTGTAGCGTTAAACGATCGGCAATGCCGCCTGGTTGCCAAAGCCATTAAACCTTTAACCCTTAAAAAGGATTTTTACAATCGTCCCTACCTAAATGTTGATGCGGAAAAAGAAACAAGGTTTAGGATGCACTTTTTTGCTGTGGCCATCTGCCACCAGACGCATCAGCTTTATCACCCCACATTAAATATTTATGGTTGGGATTTTATCGAACATGTTTTTGTAAAGCTTGCCCAATCAAACGATCAGTTGTTGCATCCTGATTTTCTTAAGGTTACCTCTGTCTCGGAAATTGCTTCAAAGCTTGCAGCAGAATTTTCGCATAACGGTGATGTTGTGAAATGTTCGTTGGACCGGCTGGATGAAAGGGCAAAGCTGATGAAAGACGCTGCAGAATTTCTTTGCAATAAATTTGATGGAAAGGTGTCTGAAATTTTTAAAAGATCAAATAATACATTGATTTCAGATGGTGATGGGCTTTACGCAAAATTATCACAGATGGAAGCTTTCGCTGATCCCCAACAGAAAAAAACTACATTTTTAATCAAACTGCTCGAAGAGGACGGTCTGGTGAAAATACAAGATCCCGAAAACTTTATTCCTATCATGGATTATCACATGCAAAGGGTTTTGCTGAGATTGGGCTGTGTTGAAATTACTGATGATACCTTACGCCAAAAGATACTTGACAGGACAACCCTTGATACTGACGAGCCAATCCGTCAGCTTTGTATAGATGCTTTTAAAATGATTGCTGAAAATTCAGGGCATCCCATTACAAAAATGAACGATTTTTTTTGGTCGCTGGGCAGAAGTTGCTGCCACGAAACTACTTTATGCACCGATAAAATATGTAGTAAAACACCATGTACTTTCACCGAAATTGTTGAAGTTCCCGACCACAGCAAGTGTGTTTTCCAGGAAATTTGCAAGGGAGCAACCAACGAAAGCTATCGCAACTTGTGGCAACCGGTGGTGAACACGCATTTTTATTAATGGAACTAAAATAGTAAATTAAACCGATTCCATTTCTTATTGTTATCATTTCATAATTAAAATCCAGGCAAAATGTATTTGAATAAATATTTAAGTTTTTTAATCCCGCTGATGCTAATTATTTCATCCTGCAACCAGGAAGAACGTCCGGCGGTTTTGAAAGTAAAAATTATTGAAACAAGCGATGTGCATGGTGCAGTGTTTCCTTACGATTTTTTGGAAGATGAAGCCAACGATAACTCACTGGCTCAGGTGCATAGTTTCGTAAAGCAAGAAAAAGCCAAGGCTGATCAACTGGTTTTGTTTCTGGATAACGGTGATATTTTGCAAGGCGATCCCACTGTTTATTACTACAATTTTATAAAAACAGATGGAAATCATTTTTTGGCTGATGTGATGAACTTTATGGAGTATGACGCGGCAACGGTCGGGAATCACGATATTGAACCCGGCCATCCTGTTTACGATAAATTTAGAGAAGAGCTTAATTTCCCATGGCTAACTGCCAATACCAAAAGCGTTAAAACAGGAAAGCCATATTTTAAACCTTATACCATCATCGGGAAGCAAGGAGTGAAAATTGCTGTGCTTGGGCTCATTACGCCTGTCATTCCGCAGTGGCTCCCCGAGAGTATTTGGGAAGGGATGGAATTTGAGGATATGATCGAATCGGCAAAATATTGGGTGGATGAGATAAGGCGAAATGAAAAACCGGATTTACTCATCGGTTTGTTCCATGCAGGTTATGATTACTCGTACAATAACCAGGATGCCGAAACACCAAACAATGAAAATGCTTCGAAGCTGGTTGCCGAGCAAGTTCCCGGTTTGGATTTGGTATTTGTTGGCCACGACCATCATGGTTGGAATGAAAAGGTGACCAACTGGGCAGGTAACGAAGTATATATATTAGGCCCCACGAGCAGGGCTCGCGATGTGGCTGTTGCAAATGTGGTGATGAAGCTAAATAAAAATACAAACCATTACGAAAAAACAATAAGTGGTGAAATTGTGGATATGAAAGATATCGTGCCTGATCCTGAGTTTATAGCAAAATTCACGAAAAATTTTGATGAAATTAAAAAATATGTTTCCGAACCACTCGGAACAATAAGCTCAAGCATTTCAAGTAAAGATGCATTTTTTGGAGATGCACAATATACCGATCTGATCCATCAGGCTCAATTGGATTTGACCGGTGCTGAAATTTCGTTTACTGCTCCTTTATCCTTTAATAAAGAAATCGAGCAAGGTGAAATATACGTACGCGATCTATTTAAAATTTACAGGTACGAAAACCTGATATATACCATGAAGCTTGGCGGCCAGGAAATCAAAGACTACCTTGAATATTCTTATGGGCTTTGGTTTAAGCAAATGACCAACTCCGATGACTATCTACTCAGCTTTCGCACTGACGATTCCAGAAATGTCGTTATGGATAATGGCAGAGTAAAACTTAAAAATGCATATTATAATTTTGATAATGCGGAGGGTATAAATTATACGGTGGATATTACAAAGCCGGTTGGCGAACGAATCAATATTATTTCGATGAGCAATGGAGCGCCCTTTGATTTGAATCTTACCTACAAGGTGGCTCTAAACAGCTACCGTGGAAATGGCGGAGGCGGACATCTTACGGCAGGAGCTAAAATCCTTCCCGAATTATTATCAGACAGGATAATTGCGAATACGGATAAAGATTTACGGTTTTACCTTATGGAATGGATTATAAAGCAGGGAGAAGTAAAACCTTCGGTAAACAACAACTGGAAAGTGATTCCTGAAAGTTGGGTCGAAGCAGCAGCAATACGCGACCGAAAATTACTATTTGGGGATAAATAGCGCTTGTCCATAGAGTCGACCTTTTCGATTAGAAGCTATAAAATTTCCCGCAGATTTCGCTGATTAGCGCAGATAAAATCTGCGCTAATCAGCGAAATCTGCGGGAATCATTAATAAAAAGACAGGCTCTGATTAGTTTCTGCCTATAAAATCGACATTCCACCCATACTCATGTAAACTTAAGAACAAATCGGATCCAATTACTAAAAGTTGATGGTGAGCAAAAGCATAAATGATGCCTGATTTCTGTTCAGGGGATAAAAGTGTAGTGGTGATAATTTACTTGCAGATGCTTACAAAACCGGTAACATTTCCTAACATGCCGAATGCACTGGGTTCACACCCCGTATCTTTGCAGCCGAATTGAAAAGCCATAATTATGGAAATGGAAATTAGTTTTGAAGGAAAGAAAAAAGTAAACGCTGAATTCAATGGGCAGATCATAGCAACCGACCAACCATTGCAGGCTGGAGGAGAGGGAACTGCACCGGCGCCATTTACACTTTTTCTTGCATCGATAGGCACATGTGCAGGTATCTACGTAAAATCATTTTGCGATCAATGGAATATTTCTATCGAAGAAATTTTCATCACCCAGAAAATGAATTATAATTATAAAACAAGACTGATTGATCAAATAGAATTGAAGTTGCATTTGCCCGGCAATTTCCCCGAAAAATATAAACCTGCTGTGATAAAGGCGGTTAACCTTTGTGCCGTTAAAGAGCATCTTAATAATCCTCCCGAAATTGAAGTGAAAATTCAAACCAACGATTGATAAATTAAACCCCGTCCGTCAGCTGGCGGACGGGGTTTTTTGATTTAACTATTTTCGCAAAAAATATAAAAATCTTGAAACAATCAGACAATTTAATTTACGGCCTGCATCCGGTTATCGAAAGCATTAAATCGGGTAAAGAATTTGATAAGCTTTTTATCCAAAGGGGTTTGAAGGGGGAACAACTTAGTGAACTTTTTGCCTTACTTCGCGAAAATGAAGTCCCTTTTCAGCATGTGCCCATCGAAAAACTCAACCGCTTAACCCGCAAAAACCACCAGGGTATAGTTGGCTTTGTTTCTGCCATTGTGTTTCAACCCATCGAAGAAGTTGTGCAGATGATATTTGAGAAAGGAGAAACCCCGCTAATATTGATCCTGGATGGTGTAACGGATGTACGGAATTTTGGAGCCATTGCCCGCACCGCTGAAGCTGCCGGGGTTCATGGCATACTCTTCCCAACACAGGGCTCGGCGCAGGTAAACGCCGATGCCATGAAAACCTCGGCCGGGGCACTCAACAACATACCCGTTTGCCGCAGCAAAAACCTCTCACAGTCCATCGACTATCTTAAAAATTGCGGCTTGCAACTTATTGGCGCTACCGAAAAAGCCACCGCTTCGATGTACAACATCAGCATGATTGAACCTACAGCCATCATCATGGGTTCGGAAGATGAAGGCATCTCACCGGCCTACCTCAAGAAATGCGATCATCAGGTTAGCATTCCCATGAAAGGCCAAACCGCCTCACTCAATGTTTCGGTGGCTTCTGCCATCATGATCTACGAAGCCGTCAGGCAACGCGAATTGGGGAGTAATAGCGCTTTGTAAAAGTGATTTATACCGGAAGTAGGGATTATTGGCTAATTGCCTGATGGCTTTTGCTCGGTGTGAGGCTTGGCGTAAACCCGCCTGATCCAGTTGGGGAGAACTATTGCACCAATAATAATATATGGGTAATAGCTCAACATGCGCCAGGTAAGGGCTACTATTGCAGCCAGACCCAGCGGTATAAACTCTCCGAAAAAGCTTGGGAAAATTATCTCGGCTACTCCGCTGCTCCCCGGGGTGGGGCTGATGAGCATAATCACCCACATGATGAGTTGGCGTGCCCAAATCAGGAAATGGCTGCCAATGGGAGTGATGGATAAAATGAGAAAATTTACCACCCAAAACCTACCCGTCCACGAAAGGAAGGTTGCAACATAAGCACGCACCCAAAAAATAAATGGCTTATGACGCATTTCATCGGAAGTGGTAATAATATCATCTCCGGTTTCACTGGCTTTGGTGCGCCATTTTCTGAGGAATTTTAATTTGAAAACCCACAGCAGAAACCATTTGAAGCCTCTTGGCTTAATAAAAACACCATAAATAATAATACTCGTAAGGATCAATATAAAAATGTAACCGGCAACAAAGGCTCCCTGCACACCCATTTGTGTATCAAAGAAAAACGGAATTTCATCTTTGGTAAAAAGAGAGCTTGTTCCGGCTATGAGCAATACTACCGGTACAGTGGTGATATAAAATAGCTCGTCCAGAAATGCGGTTATCATAACGATGGCTGTGGAGCGGCCAGGGCTAATGCCTTCTTTGCTTACAATGTACAATGCTGCTGCCGAACCACCCACAACGCTTGGTGTAACCGATGAGGCAAACTCCCAAAGCATGATTACACCAAAGGCTTTGCGCCATGTTAAGCGTTTATCGGTTAGTAGCCGGATGCGATACATGTAGGCCACATCGCGGGTAACCATCATCATTATGGCCATTAATATCCATAAATATGAAGCGCTTGTCCAGTTGATGTTGTAGTATGGTTTAGGATCGAAATCGCGAAACTCGACAAAAAGAAACACGCCAAGGCCAAGAATAACCGGAATAATTACCCTCTGAAATTTGAAAATTTTGAGTACCCTTGATTTTGTTTCACTCATTGTTTAAAAGCGTTTTTTATTGTGTGCACAAAAGTCCTAATTATTTTTTTAAACTCACGGGTGATTGTGCCTGGCATTTGTATAAATTAAGATAATTTTTTATTTTCCATAAAATGAGGGATTTATGATTTTTCAAAATGTTTATTGCGCCATATAGGCCGGGTAAATTATATATTATTGTCAGAATGGCATGATTAAATGAGTTTTTACAGTAGATTTTTGAATGGTACAAATTTTGAAAAGAGCGAAATAGCATTTAAAAATTGAAATTTTAAAACTAAAACAAATATGAAAGGAGTAACATTATGACAATGATGAGATTCAATCAAAATTCACAATTAGCTGATTTATTCGAAGACCTTTTTGGTAATGAGAAAAAAGAAAAAATGGAGCGCAAAAATTATGAGTGTGCGCCCTCAACCAACATTTTGGAATCCAACGAAAATTTTAAATTGCAGATGGCTGTTCCTGGCGTGAAAAAGGAAGATATCAAAATCGATCTCGAAAAAAACATTTTGAATATCAGCTCTGAAAAAAGTACAAATGAGCAAAGTGAAGAAGATGTAAAATTTACACGTAAGGAATTTGTTTACGGAACATTCTACCGCTCATTTACGCTTCCCGACACCATCGACAGCGATAAAATTGGCGCTGAGGTAAAAGATGGAATTCTCACTGTAACGCTTCCCAAAAAGGAAGAAACGAAAGTGAGCAAGCAAATTAAAGTTGCATAATAAAGCTTTGGTTAAAATGGAAAGGGTTGCCTGTAAGGGTGGCCTTTTTTGTTTTTGAGTTAATCGTTATTAGATTAATCGTTATTAGGTTAATCGTTATTAGGTTACCCCGAAAGCTTTCGGGGGTTAGTAGTTTAATGTTGTTAAGTATTTGTTGTAGAGACAAGGCATGCCTTGTCTCAAAAAACTAAAACATGCCTTGTCTCAAAAAACTAAAACATGCCTTGTCTCAAAAAACTAAAACATGCCTTGTCTATACTGTAAAGGCCAAAAATGAATTTAGTTTGTAACCAAAAAAATATTGTTGTTCATTAATTCGATGCCAATATCAATAACCAATAACTAATTACGATTAATCCGCCTTGCCGCCCGTGAAAGCCTACGCGCTGGCGAGGCAGGCGATTAACCAATAATCATTAATTAATAGTTATGGCTCATTTCTAAGATACGGTTGAAAGTTTATAAGTAGACTTTGTTACCAAT
>CAZQIV010000183.1:0-10340 GCA_964593705.1 uncultured Lentimicrobiaceae bacterium
GCATATCGTATTAGTTATCAACAATATAAAGTTAATAGACGGACACTAATTAGAGGGGTTCGCCAAAAAGATCGAAGGCTTCGGCGGCAGTAATTTTTATTTGGAAAAAATCACCTGTTTTGAGTTTAAAAGTTTTGGAGATTAAAATTTCGTTGTCAACCTCCGGTGAATCAAACTCGCTCCGCCCAATCCAAAAATCCCCTTCTTTGCGATCGATAATCACTTCATAAACATTCCCAATTTTTTCTTGGTTGATTTCCAAAGAAATATTTTCCTGGATAGCCATCAGCTCCTCCAATCTGGATTGCTTAAGTTCATCGGAAACATTATCATCCAGCTTATAGGCAGAAGTATCTTCTTCGTGTGAGTATGTAAAAACACCCATGCGTTCAAACCTCGACTCTTTGACAAAGGATTTAAGCATTTCGAAATCTTCGCTTGTTTCGCCGGGATAACCAACTATCATTGTTGTCCGCAAAGCTATTTGAGGAATTTCTTTTCTAAGTTTTTTTATCAGGTTTCTGGTTTGTTCAGCGTTATGGCCACGTTTCATCGATTTAAGAATTGGATCGCTGATGTGTTGCAAGGGGATGTCGAGATAGTTACAAATTTTACCGGAAGATTTTATCAGCTCAGTCAAAGCATCGGGGAAGCCGGCAGGATAAGCATAATGCAGCCTTATCCATTCTATTCCATCCACTTTTATCAATTCCTTGAGCAAATCTATCAGGGCTCTCTTTTTATAAATATCGAGACCATAGTAGGTTAAGTCCTGGGCAATCAGCATCACTTCCTTAACCCCTTTAGAGGCTAAAAAGCAGGCTTCTTTAACAATCTCCTCAATGGGTTTGGAAATATGTTTTCCCCGGATTAGCGGGATTGCACAAAACGAACAGGATCTGTCGCAACCTTCCGAAACTTTTAAGTAAGCATAATGGCCCGGAGTTGTTACTGCCCGTTCTCCAATCAGATCTTTTTTATAATCCACTTCAAAATCAGCAAGAATCCGGCTTAGGTCTGAAACACCATAAAATGCGTCCACCTCATGCATCTCCTTTTCGAGTTGCGATTTATAGCGTTGCGAAAGGCAGCCCATCACAAAGAGTTTTTGGATATCCTGATTTTTACGAGCCACAGCAAAATCAAGAATGGTGTCGATGGATTCTTCCTTAGCATCGTTAATAAAACCGCAAGTATTGATAATCACGGTTCCGCCATCCACATTTTCAGGATTGTGTTGAACCTTGTAACCTGCGCTTTGCAGTTGGTGCATCAGCACTTCTGAATCCACAAGATTTTTGGAGCATCCCAGGGTAATAATGCTGATATGTTTTTCAGATTTCAAAAGCAATAATTATTAATTAAACAAGGAATCCACAAATTCGGCTTTGTTGAAAATCTGGAGGTCATCCATTTGTTCGCCGATACCAATATATTTTACGGGAATTTTAAATTGATCGGATATGCCAATGGCAACGCCGCCTTTGGCAGTGCCATCAAGTTTTGTGAGTGCCAGGGCATTTACTTCGGTAGCGGCTGTAAATTGTTTGGCTTGTTCGATGGCGTTCTGACCAGTGGAAGCATCGAGTATCAAAAGGATTTCGTGGGGGGCATCAGGAATTACTTTTTGCATCACTTTTTTAATCTTGGTGAGCTCGTTCATCAGGTTAACCTTGTTGTGCAGGCGACCTGCCGTATCGATAATTGCCACATCATTTTTATTGGCTACTGCTGATTTCATGGTTTCAAAAGCCACCGATGCCGGATCGGCACCCATACCTTGCGAAACAACAGGAACACCGGCACGCTCGGACCAAATAATCAACTGATCGACAGCGGCAGCCCTAAAAGTATCGGCAGCGCCGAGAACAACGGATTTTCCGGCCGATTTAAACTGGTGTGCAAGTTTGCCGATTGTTGTGGTTTTGCCAACACCATTTACGCCGACAACCATAATAACATAAGGTGTATCTCGTTTTTCAAAATCAAAACCCAACAATTCACCTTTGTTATTTTCCTCCAAAAGGGCTGCAATTTCCTCTTTAAGAATTCTATTAAGCTCGGAAGTGCCAAGGTATTTATCCTTAGCCACACGATCCTCGATGCGCTGAATTATTTTCAAGGTAGTGCTAACGCCAACATCAGAAGTTACAAGAATCTCCTCAAGATTATCAAGCACCTCATCGTCAACCTTCGATTTGCCGGCAACAGCTTTGGTTAGTTTTGAAAAAACATTCGTTTTGGTCTTTTCGAGTCCCTCGTCGAGTTTTTCCTTTTTCTTTTTCGAGAATACGTCAAAGAGTCCCATTTGGAAAATTATTTAATTTACACAAATACAAAAAAAGCCTTCCCAATAGGTGGAAAAGGCTTCCGTAACAATCCCCTTTGGGAATGTTATTATTTTTTACTGATAAAATCCTGAACTTTATCGCTCGGGACAATTTCTTCTTTAAAAGAATAAGCGCCGGTTTTCTTTGATCTTACAACCTGAATAACCTTCGCAAAGTCTTTAGCGCTCGATTGAAGTGAAGCAACAACTTTCTTAGCCATATCTATAAAATTTATTTGATTTCTCTATGTTTTGTCATTTTCTTAAGGATCGGATTAAATTTTTTCAATTCCATCCTATCGGGAGAATTCTTCTTGTTCTTCATGGTAACATACCTTGAAGTTCCCGGTTGTCCGCTGGTCTTGTGCTCTGTACACTCAAGAATTACCTGGACTCTTGCGTCTTTTGATTTCTTTGCCATAATAAATTACCCTTAATGTTTTTCAGGGGCGCAAAAGTAATTACAAATTTCGAATCACCAAATATTTCGTTGCTATTTTTTTTGAAATGAAGGTTTTTCATCTCTACTGTCCGACAATAAAAATCAGATCCTTCGCCGCTGGTTGGCGGATCAGAATAAAAAGGTGGAATAGATTTCTCTCCGCCGGCTGGCGGATACCAATGACATGTTTGTTCAAAAGGCTGAAAACCTTACTATTAAACAGACCCCCGCCTTGCCGCTGGTGTATGCAATGGTACAGGCGAGGCAGTTCTCAATCGCACCGATAGCTATCGGGGCTCCTTCGAGGTGACAGAGCTTTGGCGGGCTTGTTGGGGGTGAAAGAAAGCGGGCGCTTCGCACCCGCTTTCTTTCACCCCAACCGCAGACCGGGGCTTTGTCATTTCGACTGGAAAAACGTAGCGTAGCAAGTTTTGGAAAGAGAAATCTTTTCAAACCACCAACTGGTGGTGAGAAATCCATTTCATAATGTCATCTACTCATTATGCCCAAAAATTTTGGGTGAACTCTCGAAAAGACAGGGCTTCACACAGGGTTATATGGGGAGAGGAACAGCCTGCCCCGACACTTCGGGAACTGAGAGTTCTATTCGCTGATAAAGATATTTTTCCCGGACAATAGTGGTTTAAAAAAATATTGAGGTTTCTTAACATTATTTTTAAGGTTCATCCTTTCTCGCCTTGTATTTTTAACAAAATAAATTTTCTGCAAATATTATTTGGCATGATCGGAAAAAAAGTTCTGGTTCAAAATATTGAAATATCTTATAAAACAAACATTAGTACATCTCCTACCATCGTATTTTTGCACGGAAATTCATTATCCTCCAAAATCTTCAAATACCAGTTTCAAAACCACCAACTTAATCCGTTCAACCTGCTGGCCATCGACTTTCCCGGACACGGAAACTCGCATTGGTCAAATAATCCCGAACGGGAGTATAGCTTATTTGGCCTAAGGGATATTACATTGGAACTTGTTGAAAAATTAAAGATCGGGAAATTTATATTTGCAGGTCATTCTCTGGACGGACATGTGGCCATCGAGTGTCTTCCCTACCTAAAAAATTGCAATGGAATTATGATTTGGGGAACACCACCTGTAAATCTTCCCTTAGACATATCGGAGGTCTTTCTTCCGAATCCTGAAATCCCTTTAGTTTACAAACCTGATCTTTCTGATGATGAACGGACAAGACTTGTTAAGCAATTGGTTCAGGATAAACACCATGATCTCATCAACAACATAATTAAAAAGTCTGACCCACAATTCAGGGCAAGTCTGTCTCAGTCGCTTGCTGAAGGAAAAGTTTCTGATGAACTTGAAATTCTTTTAAATTCAAATACTGAAATAGCCTTGCTTCACGGATCCAACGATCCAATTATCAAAGCTGATTATCTGCATAAGCTTTCAGACTTAAGGCTTTGGAAAAACAATGTGCAAATGATCCCGAATGCAGACCATTCCGCGCAATTGGATAATTAGGGATTGCTGAAAAACAAAATCTCACATTATTAACTATTATATTTCGGTGCGCTGCACCTAAAATACTTTTCCTGAATCTTGTTCTATCAAGATTTCGCCACTCTGTGGCTTGAAAAAGGTGCAGAGCACCGATAATCTTTGTAGCAATTGGTTGGGAATTGGAACAAAGGTGCAGCGCACCGTAATATTAAATGCAAGCCTTTTTAAGTATTTGCACAAAAAACCTTGCATTTAAATACATCAATATTGCTGTAATAATGAAATTGTCAAAGTGTTATGTATTTTTCAGCAAGCCCTAATTATAAAGCATTCAATTCTCTTTTATTGAATTTTGCAAACGTTTGTTTCACCCTAAAAAAAGATATATAAATATGCCCTCCAATCAATTCAAAGCCTTTTTTAAAGCGTATTCCGAAAAAATTAAGGATTTGGATTACATGGAAAAATCATTAGAAAGCCTTGATAAATATCCACTATTACCCAGCCAGGCTATTTATGTTGTTAATTGGAAAACAATAAAAATCGACTACCAAAGGGGCATCGACAAATTGCTTGGATATTCTAAAGAGGAATTCAATCACGACCTGCTTTCTGAGTTTTACCACCCCGACGACATTCATCGTTACGTTTACCTGGTGAAACTAACCAACGAATGGGCACGGAAATTAAAACCAGCACGAGTGTTAACCTTTCAGTTATTAGTAGCGAAAATGGCAGGGTACTTCCCGAAGATGTTCAAAATGAAACGGCGTTGCCGCAGTTCAGCCCGCGTGAATTAGAGATTCTTATCAAATTAAAGGAAGGCCTCAACAGCAAAGCCATCGCCGATTTGCTAAACATTAGCCACCATACTGTTGATACCCATCGCCGCAATATGCTGGCAAAAACCCCATGCAGAAATGTGGTTGAACTGATACAGATGGCATCAAAAATGGGTGTGATCTGATTCATTAAATCAACTGATTTCATGGTTTCATGCTCAGACATCTCAGATTGATACATAAAAAACCCCATAATCTTTCGATTATGGGGTCAACCTTGCCCGAAATATCCAGCCATTTAATATTTGATTATTTTTCTTGTTGAGATTCCATTTTCTGAATGAATGATGATGATGTAAATTCCATCTTCAAAACCCGAAATATCAATCTGCTTTTTATCGAATGTTGTATTCTGATAAACAGTTTTTCCGGCAATATCTTTTATAATAATGTTTGTTGCTTCTATTCCATCAGACAAGTAAATTATTCCTGTTGTAGGATTTGGCGACAGCATAATTCCTGGCTGGTTTGCTGCATGGCCGGGAACTGTTGTACAATCATGGTAAAGGACAGCTGAGTCAGTTATAAGTTCAATGCCGGCTTTATTGTAAACCCTGCACCTGTATTCATTATCAAACAAATCCGAAGAGATATTGTGGATGTACATTTGTGCTTTATTCGTTCCGCTATAGATTTCATCATCATCAATATCAATAAATCCCGAACCTGAATTTACCTGCCATTTATAAATTTTAACACCTGTCGAAATAACCGAAAAATTCGCATTGTCTCCTTCGCAGGCATATTGATGGAAAGGATGGATGAGTATCCTGTACTGATAATTTTCTGCCCAGTAAAGTGCTTCATCGGGCCAGGCGTCGACCACAACATCCTGATAGCCATCATTGTTTAAATCGCCTGTCATTACTGCATTGGCATCGGTAACAAGAATGGGAATGGTTGTGATTACGGAATCCCCGTAGTTACAATTCTCAGAATAGTTAACTAAGCCAACTCCTCTACATGCTGATACCACATCCATGTCATTATCATTATCCAGATCGCTGAGGGTGAAATCATCTACAGAACCCCACAAATCTACCTGATGGTCATTAAAAGTTCCGTTTTGATTATTTTTGAGCCAGTGCAAAATGTAATCAGGCGAATATACAAGATCAGGGGAATCATCAGTGTTCATAAATGCCGGTATTAATTTCCATGAATATCCAAAGTTGGAAATGGTTTGAGGGGAGGAAAAGATACCTGTTCCGTCATTTTCTATATAACAAATCTCAGCATAGGTAGAGTAAGCGATATCATCATCATTGTCGTTGTCCAAATCGATAAAGCAGGCACTGGTTTGTGCTACCGAAGCAATGATCGACTTGCTAAAATTTCCCTGCCCGTCTGTATTTTTATATAATGCCGTCACATTCCCGTTAACAAAAACAACCATCAAATCATCATCTGAGTCGCCATCAACATCCGAAAAATCAATATCTGCCGGGCCATCGCCTATATCATCAATAATTATGGGATCGCTGAATGTTCCGTTGCCATCGGTATTTCTGAGCCACACAACTTTATCGCCCATGGCATCGGCGATGAACAGGTCCTGATCGCCATCGTTATCAATATCGTTAAACGCGATTTCAAAAACGTTATAGCCCTGGAACAATATCGTTTCACTCCCGAATGACTGCGCTGAGTTATGATTTTCAATCCAGCAAACCACCTGGCCATCGCTATAAAAAATGTCCTGATTCCCGTCATTATTTATATCGTAAACGGCTATCCTCCACACGCTCCTGTTTTTGTTGATGGTATGAACCACAAATGCGGCTTCCCCATTTTCGTACCACACCACCTCATCCGGGTTTTGTTGGGAGAGTGTAGCGGCAATATCAATATCTCCATCATCATCAAAATCGCCGGTTGCGAGTCCTTTGGGACTCAAACAAACATCCGAAATATTTTGTGCCTGGATAAAGTTGCCCGCTCCATCTGAGTTATTGAATAAAATTATTTCGTTTCCGCCCATTGCCGAGCATACCAAATCAAGATCGTTGTCCAGATCAAAATCAGCAGCCACCACATCAAATGCCATTGCAAAATTTTCTGAAACAATATGCTGGGCTGAAAAGGTGCCATTTCCGTCAAGGTTCTCATACCATGCAATTTTATTATCAGATTTTGATGTAGATATGATATCGATGTTGTTATCGCCATTCAAATCGGCTGCAAACAGCGAACTGATAAAATTTATTTCCGTAGTTATAACGTTCTCTTCACCGAAGTTTCCAAAACCATCATTTTGATACCATACAATTTTATTGCTTGCAAGTTTGCCGGCAACAATATCATCATCATCATCATTGTCGATGTCGGCCAAAATTATCACCACCGGATATTCCCCTGCATCGCTTATGATATGAGCAGATGAAAAAGTTCCGTTTCCATCTGTATTTTCATACCATTGAATCGTATTATCATCCTTGGATGCTGCAATTACATCGTTGTCATTGTCTCCATCGATATCAGTTGCTATCACACTAATTGCCCCATGTGCTTCACTGCTGATAAGGGCTTGAAGGGTGAAATTTCCCATGCCGTCATTTTTAAACCAGGCAAGCTTATGATTTAGTTGCGAGACGGTTAAAAAATCGATAAAGGTATCTCCATCCAAATCAGCCGGGAACAAGGATACAGCATAATTAAACGCAGTACTTACAACTTGTTCGGCATTAAAATTTCCGGTTTCAGGATTATATATAGCAACGGCAATTTTATGGTCAGTGATGGATGAATACACAATATCGTCATAATTATCGGAATTAAAATCAGCAGATTTTACAACCTGCGGGTTATCGGCAACGCTGATTTTTTGTTTGGGACTAAAGATTTGTGCCTGCAAATTTATAATTGCGAACATAAGCATCAGCCCAATAATTTTTATTCTGATCATCATTCTGATCATCATTCTATTACTGTTTGATTATTTTTTTATTCAAAGATTCTTCACCTGCCTGAACATTTAAATTATAAATACCTGACGGGAACTGTGAAATGTCAAGGTTAAATTTCGATCCCTGAAATGTAGTATTTATAATTATTTTTCCTGTAAAGTCAGTCATCTTCAGGTTTCCGCCATTATTATGGTTGAGGTCAACAGTTAGCACATCGTTGGCCGGATTAGGATAAACAGCAATAGTTTCCGTGGTTTTTTCAAACACATTCGACACAAGAACATAATAACATGCAGAAGTATCCGTGCATATTCCGTTTTCAGTAATTTCAACTGCATAATTTCCGGTGGCATCCGGTGTGAAAGATTGTGCTGCCTGTTCCGGAATAGTTTCAAAACCGGCGTCACAATCCAGCCATTGGTACTCGGCGCCTTCGGCAAGGGCTGTTAGTGTTCCATCAGCAAAAGTTACTTCCGTATTGATTTCATCATAAAATAACAATGTTATGTTTGCCAGCGTATCACAGCCTGCATTGGCGACAAAGGTACCGGGAAGTGTTTGCCATGCATTTTCAAGGAATATGCTATCGCCAAAACATAGCGTTGTTTCCACATTAATATATTGTGGTTGGTTGTATATAAAAACCTGGTCGCCGTTATCGGAGGAGAACCGGCCAAGGTAGATATCCGGCAAACCGTCATTGTTGATGTCGTCAACTGCTAAATCATGGGTGCTAGCGGTCATTTCAAAATCCTGCATGATGAAATTGCCAGGGTTTTCAGTGTCGTTCAGCCAGATTTGCCGGTCGCTAATAATATCCACATGGTTATCAAAGTTGATGTCCTTCAAGATTACATCGGCATAAAATTCATTGGCCTCGTGCAGAGAATCACCTGGCAAAAAGTTTCCAAAACCGTCATTAATCCAGAAATGTATGGAGCCATAAAAAGGTGCGATGGCAATATCCATATCGCCATCCGAGTCGATATCACCTGACCCGACACCATCACATCCATAGGACAGCTCCTGCCCCGAATCCATAAACTGCCCTGTTCCATCGTTGATGAAATATTTTCCTACAAAACCGGAACCTCCGCTTCTTACCAGCACGGCATCCAGGTCATTGTCACCATCAAAGTCGGCAAGGGTAACATCTTCGGGCGAACTTGCAGACAAATTGGTTTGTCCGTTGCTGTAAAAGTTGCCATTGCCATCGTTCAGCATAATGCTAATTACGCCATGGGGAAAGAAAATATCGGTATAGCCATCACCATTCAAATCGCCAACTGCATATTCGTACCCGCCGGTATTGTTAAGAATAGTACCTTTTAGCGTGAAGTTACCTGTTCCGTTATTTTGCCAGATTTCCATTCCGTTTCCCAGAGATGAATTAAACGGAGCGGTTATAAAATCCCAGTCTCCATCGTTTTCGATATCCAGTACTTCAACCCCAAATCTCCAGCTGTCGTTTCCATAATATATAGCTGTTGTATCAAAAGTACCATCACCATTGTTGAAATAGATTTCGATGACATCGTAGGCATGAATGGTAACGACATCTTTCCATCCGTCACCATCGAAATCGGCCAGGGAAACGCAAAATGTTTCACTCTCAATACCAATGTCGCCTTGCGACAGGGTCAAATTTACACAATTTGTTTGTGCGTTAAGGATTAATGTGCCGAATATCAGCACTAATACCATTACCGTGGATTTGAAATTTTTCATCTTTTTTCGTAATTTAGATTTATAATTAAAATTTACTGTATCTGTTTTGATTCAAAAAAAATCGCAAAGTCTGTTAACTGATTTTCTTACATACAGACAAAATTACTGTATTATTTATAATACCAGAACTTCTGATTTGGCTATTTTTTTTCAAATAGTAAATCATTGCTCTCCCGGGAAAAGTATTATTCCATGTGTAGATTCTTCGCTTCACTATAATACGCCCGGATATTTAGTGTATGTCTATAAAGTCGCAACCAACCACGCACCCCTCTAACTCTCCGCCAGTTGGCGGAAGAACCACCCAACGCATTGGTAGCGAGGGGTCTCCCCTTTAGGGGACTAAGGGGTCGCGGAGGCAATTAGTAAAAAGCATTGACATTATGGGCAGACTCTATTTAGAGTTCGTCTTTAAAGTAACATTTAGAAAAATATACGATTTCAGATTAACGATTTTAGATATAAGATGTTGGTGATATTCAACACAATCTAAAATCTCCGATCGTTAATCGTCAATCTTAAATCAAAAAAAGTCGACTTTATGGACAGATACTATTTAGTGTGTGTCCATAGAGTCTATAAAAAAAAGAATTTGTGCATGTCTGTATATC
>CAZQIV010000184.1:0-10081 GCA_964593705.1 uncultured Lentimicrobiaceae bacterium
CATTGGCCTTTGGCTGCGCGTTGGCATTGTTTTGTGCGGTGGCCGTGTTTCGGTTTTGGCCTTGGGCCGTGTTTCGGACAGGGTAGGTTAAGCGTGGCATTGGCCTGTGGCCGTGCTTGGCCTGGACAAACCTGCGTGTTGGCGAAAAACAAAGCACCCAACTTTCGAAGCCTTCACGAAGGCAAAGAACTTGTTTCAACCTTTTGTGCGGCCATGAACTTTTAACTTGTTTTTATGACCCCTTCCTGTCTTTTAAATGTACCGTATTCGGTACAATATGAAGACATTTTGTCTTTTTGCCGGAGTCGCTATTTATTGTGTGTTTTTGTTTCATCCATCAAAAATAGTTATAATTCCATATCATCCAATAGATTCCGCATTTTTTTTACCCCGTAGGATTAAAATAGTTATTCAATCTGTTTCGGAGATAGATTTTCCCATTCCCTGACTTTAGGTATTTTTCCCGTCTTGTAGCATCCTGTTGGTTAAGGCACCCTTCGAAGTAAATTAATTCCAATGGTTTACGATTCCTGGTTAATGGTACTTTACCTTCATTATGATTTTGGATTCTTTGTTTCAAATTTGAAGTGTAACCAGTATAAAGCATTTTATCAATGCTGCTTCTTAAAACATAAACATAGTAATACATATTAATCAAATTTTAATCCAACGGGGTGAATATTTATTCTACTTACGCGTGTGTTCACCCCGTTGGAAAATATTGGATCTTTTAGAACTTGCCGGATATTATAATGAATTCCTACGGGGTAAATCTCAGTTGTTTTACTGGAGGCATGCCCCAGAGCTTCCTGTATTAATCGCAGCTCTGTTCCCTTTTCCTTATGGTGCGTGGCCCCGCAAAAAGCGGGGTAAACTCCGGTATGCCTGAAGGTATGTGGCGTTACTTTTCGTTTAATGCCTGCTTTTCAGTTAGCCGTTCAACAATTTTGGCGATGCTGGTCCCTGAATACTTACCTTTTTTTTGACCCTCAATAAAAAATTCGCCCGGTGAATAGTTTTTTTGGTAATCTTTCATGTCATCAATCAACTTTTTGCCGGGATTTATCGGCCTGTACTTACTGCCTTTGCCTTTCACAAAAATAAGCTCCCGATCCATATTCACATCTTCGGTTTTTAAAGTGCATACTTTCTCACGGCGCAGTCCACAGCCATACATTAGTTTCAGTATGATTTGATATTTTTGATTGTGACACTGCCTGTGCCTGATGAATTTTCCATCGGGAAGTACCGGATTTTCAAGTTTTGGTGTTTGGGGAGTCTTTTTATTTTTCTTTTTCGTTGTACCAAACTTCGATTAAATTATCTTTTTTTTCGGCTGATTGCTCTGGAGGTACAATTTCCTTTTGTTTTACAGTTTCATTTTTCAAGGCCGAATGATCCACAAAGGCTACTTCTCTCAATGCACCAAAAACCTCGTTGAGTATAAAATCATTTTTGGGAATGTACTCCCGTAGGGATGCCCGCCTTGCCGGCGAGGCAGGCCTATGGCATAAGAAAAATTATTCAACCCCGCTTATTGTAAAATCATCCCAATCCAAACTAAACCTAAACTGCTCCCTAAATGCTTCAAGCCCGGTTTTTGAAATCACAGTTGAAAGGATTTCTTCTTTAAACGGTTTGGCTTGTGCCTGGATTTCTCCGGCGGCATTCAACACCATCGAGTCGCCGGTATGCTTAATGGAATTTCCATCAGACCCTACCCTGTTCACACCAACAACATAGGCCTGGTTTTCGAGGGCTCGGGCAATAAGCAAATGCTTCCAGACATAATTTCGCACCTTAGGCCAGTTGGCCACGTAAATCAAAAGATCGTACCCGAATTTCCCATCAATCATACAGTTTTTACTCCACACCGGAAAACGAAGGTCGTAACAAATCAAAGGACAAATCTTCCATCCTTTATATTCGACAATTGTTTTTTGGCTGCCCGCCGAAAATACCTGCCACTCTTTCCCCAACCTGAACAGGTGCTTTTTGTTGTATTGACGGTAGGTTCCATCAGGAAAAACCCAATAGAGCCGGTTAAAATAATTATCATTTTCCCTGGTAACAACACTCCCGGTAACGGCAGCATTTTTCTGCTTTGCCATCTGCTGCATCCAGCTAAAAGTATTTCCTAAAGATTCCTCTGAAATTTTTTCAGGATTAATCGAGAACCCGGTGTTGAACATTTCAGGTAACACAATCAGGTCTGTTCCTTCTTCAACAGCATGAATTTTAATTTCAAAAGCGGCCAGGTTTTTTTCAGTATCCTCCCAAAAAAGATTGGCTTGAATTAGGGCTAATTTTAAATCCTGCATAATATTTCTGCTGCTTTTTGGAGTGTTTCTTCTTTTTTAGCAAAACAAAAACGAAGCACTTTATTATCCTCCCCATTTTTATAAAACGCTGTTAAAGGAATAGATGCAATTTTGTGTGTGCTTATTAGATATTTGGCGAAATCAAGGTCGCTATCCTGGGAAATTTCACTATAATCAAGGCATTGAAAATAGGTTCCGTAAGATGGGATGACCTTAAATTTTGAATCCTTGATAAGCCGTAGAAAGGTGTCGCGCTTTTGCTGATAAAAATCAGGAAGGCCAAGGTAGGTTTCAGGATTTGCAAGATAATCGGCCATAGCCATTTGAATGGGTGTGTTTACAGCAAAAACGATCCATTGATGCACTTTTCTGAATTCTTTCATGAGGTTTTCGGGAGCAAGGGCATATCCCACCTTCCAGCCGGTAGCATGAAAGGTTTTACCAAAGGAGCCCACGACAAAACTCCGTTTGGCAAGGTCGGGAAACCTACTGGCACTTTGGTGCCGGTTGCCATCAAAAATCAGGTGTTCATAAACTTCATCGCTCAAAACCACGATGTCGGTATTTTTGGTTAGCCTTTCCAATTGTTTCAGATCATCATCATGCAAAATACTTCCGGTGGGATTGTGTGGTGTATTAATGATTATCATGCGGGTGTGGCTGCTCAACATGCGGGTTGTCTGTTCCCAATTAATGCGATAACCGGGCATTTCCATTTGGGCATACTTCACAGTTCCACTATTTACCCTCACCGCCGGAGCATAAGCATCGTAGGCAGGCTCGAAGATAATCACCTCATCTTCGTCTCGTACAAAGGCAGCTATGGCGGTGTATAAGGCTTGTGTGGCACCGGCAGTAATATTAATTTCTGTGGCAGGATCGTAAAACACGCCGTGCATATTTTTTACTTTCTCAGAAATCACCCGGGCAAGCTCTGGCACCCCGGTCATTGGGGCATACTGGTTGTAACCTTTTTTCATGTAATATGCCACCCTGTCGATGAGCTCACCTGAAATGTCAAAGTCAGGAAACCCTTGCGACAAATTGATGGCCTTATGCTCCAAGGCCAGTTTCGACATGATGGCAAAGATTGATGTTGGTGTATTTGTAAGTTTGCTGGTGATGGTACCTTGAAAGTTCATAAATCTATATTTTTAGCAAAAATAGGATTCCCGTGATTTTTACGTGCTGTTAAATCATATTTCGGCGATATCCCGGGCATAAAGATCGCACATTGTATTTTCAAAATGCCCTGAATGTCCCTTTACCCAGGCCACCTCAAGATATTTATCTTTGGTAAGATTATCAATTTTTTTCCAGATTTCAATATTTTTAGCCCGTGAGCCGCCGGAGGTTTTCCAATTGTTAAGTTTCCAGTTGTGCATCCATTCCGACAAACCTTTTCTTACATACCTGCTATCGGTAATAAGCCGAATTTCTTCAATATCCTTCAGGATTTCCAATCCGCTTACCACAGCCTCCAATTCAGCAGAACAGCTATTGCATGCCCGCCCTGCTATCGAATGCAGTTTGTAAGTGCCGTCAGGAAATTTAATAATTGCTGCAATGCCGCTTTTGCCCGTACTGTCGAGATAACTTGCATCCGTAAAAACCTGGTGAATAATAGCTTTCCCTGATTCCTGAACAACAATTTCAAGCTCATTATCGCGACTGTCGATGACAATAATCTTGTTCATGTCGTTAAAACTATCTACATCTTTTCCATCAGTCAAAACAAAACATAAGCTGAAACCCGGGTAGTAAGATTTTAACTTTTTAGTTTTTAAAATTTTAAGGAGTTGATTTTTGTTCTTATCGATCAATTTTGAAAGTTCACCATTAAGGGGAATTATCAAATCTTCATTGGTAGGATTATAGCTGAATTCAGTGTAATTGCCACAGTGATGTACTTTATGGCTAAAGTACCCATTATTAAAATCCGTAATTTCCATTTCGAAAGTTAGCAGCTTCATATCAGCAAATTTAAGCTAAAACTTACTTGCTCATTGCAGAAATATCCATTAACAAAGCAATGGTTTTTCAATCTTTTGAGGTTATGCACTCATCAACTATCCCAAATTTATGGTAAAAGTTTACTGTGCTATCATTTAAAAGACACCAACAGCAGCAGCATTTAGAAAAATATCCGGTAATTATTGTTTATCCAAATATTCCAACACTACCCTTTCTACTTCCATATTCCTGGTGTCGGCAATATATTTTAAATACCCGGTTACCATTTTAAGATATTCATCGGGTACCTCGCTCAATTCACTCCTATCCAAAGATCGCTCTAAAGGAATATCAGTAATCACATACTTTTCGTGATTGCTATTCATTTTGATAGCCTTCATATCCTTTACCGAAAAAATGGAATATCCTACAAAAGAAAATACGCTCAAAACATCAGGAGCATATTGATAAGTAGCCAGGCCATATTGCTGTTTTTCTAAAAATCTTTTGCTTATATTTTCCTCGGGGACAAACTTTCGGTTGATCAGAATTAAAAAATCTGCATCATATTTCGATTGTAAATCAGCAAGCCACATTTTAGTTTGTTGGGTGGGAAAACCGATAAAATTGAACAGAACAGCCTTTTTAAAATAAAGGGGTGTCCCTATTTCAATTACTTCAATACCTGAAGCTTCAAAATCCGCAGTAAGATTATCAAGCGAATATTTTCCATAATCGAAAATATCAATGGCTTGAATTTCGGCATTGAAACGGTCGCCATAAACGTGGCTGGCCGTGCTATCGGTCATATTTACGATTACCACTTTTGCTTTGGGTAGATTTTGCGCGTAAAGTCCGGTAGTGATGGAAAATCATAAAAATTATTGTAATGGAAGAAACCAACTTTTTCATAGAACGGAAAAATAAAATATTAAAAGTCAAAAGTAAGACATTAAGTTTTATGACCGGGAAGTGTGGAGTAAAAAAACAGTGAAGAAATGTACTATTGTTCGTGAAAAACTAAAGATTAAAAATTGATTCTTTCCCGAAATTTCAGCGATTTTCTATTTATCTTGTATTTTTGTATTAAAAATTGTAACACGCAGATTTACTAAAACATATCATTTCAATAAATAAAATAAACTATGCCGGAATTTTTAATTTTCGTGCCTTCGTGTCTTTCCCGATAATCGGGACTGGCTGTGGTAAAAACAAAAAAACCACAAAGGCGCAAAGACACTACATTAATGTGAAAATTAAAGCCCTGCCTCGCGGCAAGGCGGGCGCTTCGCGGGAAACGCATCTACCAAACTTGTGAAACTAATTCCCTCCGTCAAAACAGGCTATATCACATTTTATTAATTATCATCGAATTTATCGGATTAAACTAATTAAAATTAGTTTAATTAGCGTAATTCGATGAAAAAAATCGCATAATGATGAAAAATGCTGAATGCTTCGTTTATAAAGAGATATTAGTGTATTGATTGCACTATGTTGAAAAACAAAACCGCTTTGTGGGAATGATATCCAACCGTTTGTAAATATCGTTAACATGTTAGCAATAGTGGCTTTTTAAGCGCCTAAGGTTCACAAAAAAAAACAGCAATAATATCCCCTGCAATTTATTATTTTAGCAATTAGATGATTAATGTTTTTCACACTAAAACCATTTGCACTCAAATGCGTTACTTTGTAAAAAATTAACTGATGGCAGGATTTCACCACAAAGACAACGGGGAGCGCGATACCCCGAAAAAGAAAGTAAGCAAAACCGGGTTGAAACGACTGGTGCGGCTTTTCCGGTTTATCCGGCCACAAAGATGGGTCTTTGCCGCCGGATTATTTTTTCTGGTACTTACAAGCCTCACAACTTTAGTTTTTCCGGCACTGCTCGGCGATTTGCTCGATTCGGCCAACAGCAAATCAATGGATCAGATCAACAGGATAGGATGGATTTTGGTAGTCCTATTTTCGGTGAATGCCGTGTTTTCGTATTTCAGGATTTACCTCTTTGCCATCGTAACCCAAAAAACCCTGGCACTTTTGCGGCAAACCACCTACAATCACCTGATCAAACTCCCTATGAATTTTTTCGCTTCGCACAGGGTTGGCGAATTGAACAGCCGCCTTTCGGCAGATATTGCTCTTTTACAGGAAACCTTTACCACAACCATCGCCCAGTTTATCAGGCAAATAATCACCATTACCGGGGGCATTGCCATCCTGGCTTATATTTCTCCGCACCTCACGCTTTTCATGCTGGCCATAGTGCCCATTGTAGCTATCGTTGCCCGGATTTTCGGAACGTACATCCGTAAAATGTCGAAAGAGGCGCAGACCAAAGTAGCCGAATCGAACACTATTGTTGATGAAACTTTGCAAGCCATCACCAACGTTAAAGCCTTTGCCAACGAAGCTTTTGAAAGCCTGCGCTACAAACGAAAAACTGACGAGGTGATTGATGTTTCGCTGAAAGGCGCCAAATGGCGGGGGCTGTTTGTGTCGTTTATTTTCCTGGCCATGTTTGGCAGCATCGTTGGCGTGATATGGTATGGTGTTTACTTAGTGAATCAAGGCTCAGGGATTACGCTTGGCGATTTGTTCAAGTTTGTGCTTTACACGGTTTTCATCGCGGGCTCAATCAGTGGCCTGGCCGATTTTTATTCTCAAATACAAAAGGCCATCGGTGCTACCGAAAACCTGATGGATATTTTAGAGGAAGAACCCGAAGCGCTTGAGCTGGAAAACAATACTGAAGAAATTTGCTGTAGCGGAAAAGTAGCATTTCAGAAAGTGGATTTTTCCTATCCCGGCAGGAAAGATGTGGAGGTGCTCAGGGATGTTTCATTCAGTGTTGAAAAAGGACAACAGATTGCTTTGGTCGGGCCTTCGGGTGCAGGCAAAACCACCATCGGCGCTTTGATTTTCAGATTTTACGAGCCCACTGCAGGAGCTATCCTGATAGATGATAAACCTTCCAACACCTACAACCTGACGGCTCTCCGAAACAACATGGCCATCGTGCCCCAGGAGGTATTGCTTTTTGGCGGATCAATTCGCGAAAATATTGAGTACGGCAAACCCGGTGCAACGGAAGAAGAAATCGTTGAAGCAGCCAAACAGGCCAATGCCTGGGAATTTATCAGCACTTTTCCGGAAGGTCTCGAAACCCTGGTTGGCGACCGTGGTATCCAGCTTTCAGGCGGCCAGCGTCAGCGCATTGCCATTGCCCGCGCCATCCTCAAAGACCCCGACATCCTTATCCTCGATGAAGCCACCAGCTCCCTCGATTCAGAATCGGAACGTTTAGTGCAGCAAGCCCTTGAAACTTTGATGAAAAATCGAACCTCCATCATTATCGCCCACCGCCTTTCCACCATTCGCAAAGCCGACAAGATCATCGTCATCGACAAAGGCCGCGTTGCCGAATCGGGCACACACGATGAACTCATCGCCCTCGACGGCGGTATCTATAAAAGTTTGAATGCATTGCAGATGGAGGTTTTTGGGTAGGGCAGGTGTGCATATTGTGGCTCTACTACTATTTTAGTGGAAAGAAACTTTTAATATCAAATATCTTTAAACAACATAATGGCTAATTCAATTATTTTTTGTTCTTTTTTACTTATGCCATAGGCTCGCCTCGCGAAGCGGGCATCCCCTTGGGAGTGGTTCTAAGTGTCTAAGTGGTAACATTCAGAAATTCACCACTTAGACACTAAGGGCACAAAGATTCACTTAGATGTGTTTTTTACGACAATTGATTTACGTTAAGTGAGGAGTTCTGATACTATACCAGCTTTTATCGATGTTTAAAATTCCATTATAGAGTTTAGTCTAAAAAACCCAAAACTCCTAAGTCCTCTAAAAAATAGGGGATTAAAGAGTTTTGTGGCTTTTTAGACTTATCCCATTGGTTTATCATCAACTTCTAATATTTAATAAGCCTTTTGTTTATTCTTTGTCCGTTTGTGGTAATTCCCAAAATATAGATGCCACTTGGGAGTTCATCGATATTTATTGTCGATTTCTTTTCCAGAATGGAATAAGTCTTCACTACCTGCCCATCAACGCTGTATATTCGAAGTACTAGATCATCCAGATTTAAATCTCCTAACATAACTGTAACTTCATCTCTTGCAGGATTGGGGAAAATCATCAATTCATGTTCAATATTATTTTCGCTTACAGCATTGGTTGATGAGCCTAATTTGAGAATTCTTGACAATCCATTTTCGTTAAACAAGGGTGAATTATCGGGTAGAGTTTGGTCAAATACTACATCCAAGTCAGTAAATTCCATCGTTCCCTCAGCGTAGAGGCTTAAGGTATAAAATTCATCCTGGTACATGCCATCTTTTTCTGAGGTCAGGAAATCATCACCATAAATGATCAGCGCTAAATTTTGATTCATGTTATCAATTCTACTTACACCAACAATATGGCCATCATTATCTTTGGCAACAATCAAATCGCCTGGTTTAAAACATGCCAAAGCATCTTTATGGATAGATACAATATGCTGCGAACCGGTTTTATACGTGCTAAAAGGCAGTGGTTTTATTTCATTCACATTAGGTAGAGGAATTATCTGTTTACCACACTCGGGAAAAGTTATTGTTATCGTTTCTGTAACAAAGATTAAATAGCCCCGCCCCGGAAGCAGCCATTGTAAAGTATTTAATCCCCCCCCCGGCCAAAAAACCAAATTATCCTGTATATCAAAAACATAACGAATTTCATCTAAATAATCATTAAAAACATCGGGTGCCGAAACAGGGCAAGAGGACAGAACCGGTAAAAAGTTTAGGCCAGGGTTGAGCACAACTGAAACATCCATATCCTCAACTGGCTCCCCATAAAACAACAGTTGATCATCAACAGCCATTTTTACTTTATATGCCTCAAAAGAATCCCATTCTCCGATTAAATTAATTGTTTGGGAAGGCCAGAAAACACCATTATTATCATTAATCATAATTACCATGGTAGAACACGCAAGCTGGTTTTCGAATATTACCTCAAGTTGTGGTTCTGTTGGATGAATGTAGCTGGAAATGATAGACCAACCGCTTACTACATGCACACTTTGGCCAATAATTATGTCAACTACACTTAATGTTACCGGTATAATAATTTCCAGGTTATCAGGATCATTCGTTCCGATTGTAATATCAGCAAAATGATCATCAATACTAAGCCCTGCAGCATCAAAATGTGCATTGATAAGTTCAAAACTATTGCCCGGAATACTGCCGGAAACAGTATCAAGGGTCAACCAGGATACTTCTTCAGAAAGTTCAAATGTTAAATCATTATAACCATCATTCTCAATTTTGATCTCTCTGTCAAAAACCTCACCTTGCATGAGGGTTAGCCTCAAGCATCCAGGTAAAACATTAACAACGGGAACTGGAGTAACAGAGTCAATGGTCAGCGTGATGCAATCAACAACATCTGTGCAACCCTCCAAAGCGTGGGCAGTAAGACAAAGTTCTACCGACCCGGATATAATATCATCCTCACCAGGAGTGTAAACCGTATTTAATGTGCTGGTATCGGAAAATGAACCATCACCGAAGCTACTCCAGGTTAAAGAACTATAATGTAAAGCTGAGGCATTAGCTAATGGATAAGTTTCTCCGGCAAAAATTGTAGCATCTTCTCCGGCATTGACAAGTGGAATTGGGTTTACAGTTATGGTAAATTCACAAGAATTTTCGCAGCCTGTGCCTGGGTCGGTATAGAGATAAGTAATTAAAAAGTCCCCGATGTTTGCACAATCAGGTGTAAAGCTTGTTACC
>CAZQIV010000185.1:0-10062 GCA_964593705.1 uncultured Lentimicrobiaceae bacterium
CTTGGATACCTTATCTCTAATATTCTGCCAAAAAGTGGCAGAATATTAGAGATAAGGTACTAACAGAAACTTTGCATAATAAATAGGGTGCTCATGTTGCGCAGCGCCCGATAACCCCTGCTCACACAGATTTGCGCCATTGCCCCGCTTCGCAAGGCGCGGGCATGCCTTCGGTTTAACCCGAGCTTAAAAGCCTCTTTGCAAGAATTGTTTTCTGAGCAAGGAGTTTTAAAACTTTATCATAATTCAAGTACTTCCACTACCTCAATTAAAAAATGTCCACCGTTTTTCCTTCAATTTGAATTTCTTTCAATACTTTTGGGAAAAGGATTGATTCAATACTTAAATGTTTAGGGGCAAGCAAGAATAAACTTTGTACCATATTACAGATTGATATTTTGATTTTGTATTTTTGTGAAAATAAATAATTATGAGAACGATTCAACTAAATATTCCAGACAGCCTTGATTTAAAAGATTACGATTATTCAATGATAATTGCAGCAAAATTGTACGAGGATGCTAAACTTTCGGCAGGCCAAGCAGCCGAGATTGTTGGATTATCAAAAAGAGCCTTTATTGAAATGTTAGGAAAATATGGAGTTTCCATATTTAGCACATCGATTTCTGATTTACAATCCGATATAGCAAATGCCTAAAATTGTAATTTCAGATACAAGCATTCTGATACTTTTCCATAAGATTGAGGAATTTAACCTATTACAAAAAGTTTATGGTGAACTGATTACTACTCCTGAGATAGCAAAGGAATTTGGAGAGGAACTGCCTGATTGGGCAAGAATTCAATCATGTTCCGATAAAAAGTATCTGGATTTTCTTTATACCCAAGTGGATTATGGGGAAGCAAGTGCAATAGCCTTGGCTTCTGAATTTGATGATGTTTTGATTTTACTTGACGATTTAAAGGCACGAAAACTTGCAACACGATTGAAATTTAAGATTACTGGAACACTTGGAGTGATTCATAGAGCAAAACAAATGTCAATTATAGATAAAGTAAAACCTTTGATAGATAAGTTAATTCAAACAGATTTTCGTATCGCTGATAATATTATTGAGGGGATTTTGAAATTGAATAACGAGTAAAAATTGCCAGTTCCTAATACACGTTCACTCGGATTTGTGCCATTGGCATCCCTTCGGGGCAATCCGGGTTTGTAGCCCTCTTTGTACGAATTATTTTCTGAGCAAGGAGTTTTTAAAACTTCATCATAATTCAAGTACTTCCAATGCCTCACTAAAAAGCCAACCGTTTTTCTTTCAGTTTGAAATTCTTTCGATACTTTTGGGGGGCGATTGATGAAATATTTAAACTTTGTGCAACTTATGGTGATGCCAACAAAATTCACGGTTTTTACAATAAAATGAACAAATATGAAAACAATAGGTATCGTAAAAAACAGATTGATTGATAGAATAATGCTTACAAACAATGAGCAATTACTAAATGCAATTGATAGTTTATTCAATTCAACTCAAGCAGGAGATAAACTTTCTTTCGATTCTCATCAAATTGAGATGCTTATGATGAGTGAAAATGATATTCAACAAGGGGAATTAATATCAGAAACTGATTTGAAAAACGAAGATTCTAAATGGATGAATTAACAATATTTTGGACTCAAACAGCAAGGAAACTGCCATGGGGGCAAAACATGCTCATAATCCAAAAGGAGAAAAACTACGATGCCAGAGCCTATTATTTAGGGGCTACGGATAAGATGGCGTGGAGTAGCTCCGTCCCTTTATTGCAAATGAAATCAGATGCCCATAAGCACCACTTACTAATACCAAAACAAAATAATTTCCCTAAATCGTTACAAGAAAATTATGCAGAACAAGCTGACGAATCGTTAAAAAGCGTTTATAACATATCTAAAATGGATAGATGCTGCATATCTGGAATTTGCCATGAATGGACTAAATATTAGCTTGAAATCTCTTTCGAATAAGACAAAACTGGCCAGATCAACTTTTTATTATCATTTCGATAATAAGGAACACTTAATATCAGAATTGCTTAATTATCATAATAGTGAGAATGAAAAGTTTTAAACAGAGTTGAAAAAAGTATTTATCATATTATTAGCATATCTAGCATTGCAGCTTAATGTTTTGTTTGCCCGGGAAAAAACTCAAGCTAAGTATTCGGCTGATGTACCTGAAAGTTTGCTTACCCCAAATAAAGTGGAAACGGATTTGTTGAAAACCTTAAAATTTACCGATGGTTTACCCGATGAGGAAACAGTTAATAAAACCTACATCTTCCTAACCTGATTAATTCACAAATTCATTGAATTTGTGCATTAATCACCGAAGGCCGAAAATATTTGAAATAAATATTTTCGAGGGTTAGTCCTCGAATTTCCTTTGGAAATTCGGCTCTGCAAGCCTTTCAGGCGGCAGAGTGAAAAATTCATGAATTTTTCATGCTAACAGTATCAAGAGGAGTTCAAGCTTTTCTTAACGGAATGCCTGCAGCAACTGCCCTAAAAACACTTATTTATTTTGTTGTACTTTTGCCGACACAAAAATAATATCTATGCACGATCTTCCAGTTTTAACATTGCCAGCACTACTGCAACTATCAGTTAAAAAATTTGTTAACCGTCCGGCGGTTGCTTTTGTTGGTGAAGTTCCAATAACCTACGCCCAGTTCGATAAAAAAAAACTTGCCGTTATCTCCTTGCTCGAGAAGTTAAAAATCCAGCCTGGTGACCGCGTGGCTTTGCTAAGTTCCAACATGCCAAATTGGGGAATCACCTATTTCGCTATCGTTTCGATGGGTGCTGTTGTAGTCCCTATCCTACCAGATTTTAGCGAGCACGAAATAGATAATATTTTGACCCACTCCGAATCAAAAGCCATATTTGTTTCAAATGGTTTAAAAGCCAAAATCAGCAACTTCCAAAAGGAAACCCTGGTACACCGCGTACTGATTGAAGATTATTCAATACTGGAGTCTGATCGGCCACGGGTTCGTTTTAAAGAAGAATCAATCCCAAAAGGGAAATACACTATTGCTGAGGATGATCTGGCGGTAATTATTTACACATCGGGGACAACCGGAAAATCAAAAGGCGTAATGCTCACCCACAAGAACCTTGTTTCCAATGCCATCTCCAGCGGAAGGATTCAGGAAATTAATACCCTCGACCGTTTTTTATCTGTCCTTCCGCTTTCGCATACTTACGAAAATACAATCGGCTTAATTCTTCCGATTCTTAAGGGCTCCAGTATTTATTACATAACCAAACCACCAACACCAGCAATATTACTTCCGGCACTCAAGGCGGTGCGGCCAACTCTGATGCTAACCGTACCATTGATCATCGAAAAGATTTACAAGAACAAAGTTTTGCCCTCTTTCAATAAAAACAAGCTTACAAGGGCATTGTATGCTATGCCTTTCTTGCGCAAAAAAATGAACCAATTGGCCGGCAAAAAACTGATGCAAACTTTTGGCGGCGAGTTGAAGTTTTTTGGAATTGGTGGCGCCAAACTCGACAAAACAGTTGAGAAGTTTCTGCGGGAAGCAAGGTTCCCTTATGCAATTGGTTATGGCCTCACTGAAACATCTCCCTTGCTTGCCGGTGTAAACCCAAAAAATACAAGGTTGCAATCTACCGGGCCAAAACTCGATGGAATAACCCTCAAAATCAATAATCCCGGAATGCTCACCGGCGAAGGTGAGATTTGGGCAAAAGGCCCTAACGTGATGAAAGGCTATTACAAAGAACCAGAACTTACCAGGGAAGTTTTGACCGAAGATGGCTGGTTTAAAACTGGTGACCTGGGTATCCTTGACAAAACCAACTATCTCTACATTCGTGGACGCAGCAAAAATGTGATCATCGGACCGGGAGGCGAAAACATATTTCCTGAAGACATCGAGTCGGTTATCAATAATTTTAAGCACGTGGCCGAATCGCTTGTAATTCAGCAAAAAGGTAAATTGGTTGCCATGGTACACTTCAACCGCGAGGAAATTGAAGAAAAGTACAAAAATATGAAAGAAGAAGTTGAAGCTAAGTGTGAAGACTTGAGCAAAGAATTGCATGAGTACGTAAATGCCAGGGTAAATAAATTTTCGAAAATCCAAATCGTCGAGCCCCACAAAGAGGAATTTATGAAAACTGCCACCAAAAAAATCAAACGGTTTTTATACCAGGGAGTACCAGCATAGGATCGGCATTGAGAGTCTTCTTGGATTTGAGAATGGATTTATTCTAAATATGGCAGATAATCAAGAAGGTAAAATAAAGGTTACTGAGATTCGGGAAATAAATGAGATTACCGATAATCTTTTCATAAAGATAAATACTGGAGACAGTATTATAATTCCTTCAAGACATGAAGAATTCAATAAACTTAAAGAGGAATTGAGTAACTTGACTTCTTCACTTGGTTTAGAGTGGGAAACACAGTTAGATTGGAAATGGAAATAATTGATATCATATGAAGAAATTTAAAAACAAAATACGATATGGACTTATAATAATTGGATTATCCTTTACAATATCTATGATTTTAGGTGTAATTTCATGCAATATTCATGGTGTAATCACAGCCTCTTATTTTTATATTGCTTATCCGATTGTATTAGGATTATTAACTTTAATTGTATTTTTGATAACTAGGATTTTCAATAAAGATTTGGCATTAATAATTGCTGTGATTTTATCAATAATAAATATTAGCTGGAATATCCTACAATTTGTATTAGTACTAAGATGATTAATAATTAATTACGGTTGCCAACAGCAATTCATGGCTCACAGCCGTTTAGCGTTCATCTGGAAAAATGAATAAAAAAGGAAACATACGTATCACTAAAAACCATCCTGCAAGTGGGCGGCTGCGAGCCATATTTGCGGAACGTTAACGGCAAAATTAACTAAGAAACTAAGTAGCATAATTACTATAAACACAATCAAATGAAATATTTAAACCCAGTGGGTAATGCCCCGAGATCTCTGCGTAACAAGATAACGACTGATTTTATAAGGGAAACTAAAAAGAATATCTTTGTGCAAATGACAGCAACAAATGGATTTTAAAATTTTAACAGATAAATTACTTGATGATTACACAAAGGCTGTAAAAGAATCACCTTTTGATAAAATTGATAATATTAAAAAGGTTGAGATGCCTGTGGATTATTTTCAATTTTATAAATCTGTTTCATCTGTTTATTCATCAAAGATTGAGGGAGAGGATATCGATTTTGATAGTTTTTTCAAACATAAATTTTTAAAAGTTAAATTTAAACCTGATTATACCAGAAAAGCCGATGATTTATATGCTGCATACGACTTTATTGACAACAATAAACCGACTTTGGAGAATGTTCAAAAGACACATTCAATCTTGAGTAAAAATTTATTACCAAAAAGCCAACAAGGGTTGATACGGCATAATCTGATGTTTGTAATTAATAGTGACGATAAGATAGAGTATGTTGCTGCAAGCCCCGATATATTAAAGCAAGAGCTTGATAAATTATTTAATGACGTAGAAATATTACTAAGGACAGATTTAAATCCTTACGAAATTTTTTATTATGCTTCATTATTGCATTTAGTTTTTGTAAAAATTCATCCATTTCAAGACGGTAATGGACGCACAGCACGTTTGATGGAGAAGTGGTTCCTGATAGAAAAAATTGGACAAAAGGCAACTTCTGTTCAGTTAGAAAAAAACTATTTCAAAAAACTTAGGGATTATTATTCAAACATCAGAAAGATTGGACTTGAATATGAAAAGTTGGACTATAATAAGAGTCTTGAATTTTTGTTAATGACAGCAAAAGGGATTGATAACCAAAAATAAAAGGCACATGCCCACTTCCCCGGCTTTGTGCCATTACCTCGCCTCGCGAAGCAGGCCTGCCTCGCCGGCAAGGCGGGCTCGCCTCGCGAAGCAGGCATCCCTTCGGGTTAATCCGGGTTTAAAGCCCTCTTTGTAAGGATTATTTTCTAAACAAAGAGTTTTTAAAACTTCATCATAAATCAAATACACGCTGTCTCCTTTAAAAATGCCCACCGTTTTCCTTTCAATTTGAATTTCTTTTCGATACTTTAGGGGGGCTGATTGATGAAATATTTAAACGTTATTGCAAACATTAAAATAATTCAATACGAATGTTTGAGAATTATGAAATTTACCCTATCTTTGTTGTCTAATTAGACAATGTAAATAGTATTTTTAAATGCCCACAATAAAAATTATTGATTCGATTAATGTTGATGTTTATGCAAGAAAACATCCACCGCCTCATTTTTATGTTTTATTCGCAGAATACGAGGAGTTGATTGTTATCAAGACTCTGGAGACTTACATTAGACATGTTCCGATGCCTCAGAGAAAAAAGGTAATAAAATGGGCTGAAACACAAAAAGAATTACTGCTCAATAACTTTAAACGTTTAAATCCAGTATTATGAGAAGAAAACTGAAAATACCAAGGATTATAAAAATTGAAAGAATTGATGGGTTTAAAATCTATTGCATGTTTAACAATGGAGAGTCGAAACTAATTGATTTTAATCCAATTTTAAAAGAATGGAAATTGACACCAACAGATGTTGAATACCCACTATTAGAGAAAAAGGAATTTCAAAAAGTAAATTTGAGAAATTATACGCTATCATGGGATAATTTACCTGTCTTGTTGATGAATGAAGAAGGGGAAGAAGAACAATTCCCATACGAAATAGACCCATATTATTTGTATCAAAATAGCCAGGCAGTTGAGGATAAACATTCATTTAAGGTTGGTGGTTTGATACGAAGTGCTCGATTGAAAGAAGGGTTAACTCAAGAACAACTTGCACTGAGAAGTGGCACATCACGCTTTTATATTTCGAGACTTGAGAATGAAAAAACAGATATTGAATTATCGACCTTTAGAAAAATAATAGAAGCAGGATTAGGAAAGAATTTGAGAATAGTGATTGAATAACGCTTACAAACAGCAAATCATGGCTCACAGCCGTTTAGCGGTCATCTTGGAGAAACGATTGGAAAAAGAAACATACGAATAATTTATAAACTTCCGGCAAGTGAACGGCTGCGAGCCATATTTGCGGAATGTTACCGTGCATTTGAAAATTTTTCTTTGTACGATAATTTACCGTACATTTGTAAAAAATTTATTATGGAAGCACAATTAAACAAAAATGAACGGATCGAGATAAGGGTATCTTCTGATGACAAACGAATTTTTCAAAAAGCACATAAACTAAGTGGAGATAATTCTTTTAGCAGCTTTATTGTTCGAATTGTAAAAAAACAAGCAGAAGAAATAGTTGCAAAAAACGACCGGATTATTGTCAGTGAAAGAGATCGGGAGGAATTTTTTGATGCTGTATTCGGACAAAGTAAACCAAATCAAAAATTGGTTGAAGCAGCTGAAAAGTATAAATCTCAAACTACACTTTCGTGAAAATTCAACTATTAGAAAAAAATCATAATAGAAATGACTTCACTTGTGAAGAAGATTCTTTAACTGAATATATTAGAAAACAGGTTAGTCAGGATATTCGTAAAAGACTTGCTATTTGTTTTGTTGCAGTTGATAATGATCAAAATGTAATAGGGTACTATACATTAACAAGTGAAAGTCTCGGTCGGGAATTAATACCTGATAAATACTTAAAACAAGTACCTAAAAATTACAATGCTCCGGTTATCTTGTTGGGTCGAATGGCCAGAGATATTAAAACAAAAGGAACAGGACTTGGGGAATACCTTCTTATGGATGCACTATTTAGGAGTTACAAATTGTCGAATAAAAGTATTGGAGCAATGGCTGGAGTTGTAGATCCAATCAATGAAAAAGTAGTTGAATTTTACAAAAAATATGGATTTGAACAGCTTCCGGATAGTGAGAAGATGTTTCTCCCGATGAAAGTTGTTGGACAACTAAAATAAAAACGCATCACAATATACTGCATAATTAATGGCAGGGAAAGTGCTATCCCGAAAGCTTTCGGGACAAGGCTTGTATCCCCTGCCTTGCCGGCAGGCAGGCGCTCAAACTTCATCCGCCAACTGGCCATAGCCCTTAACTTAACCCCCTCCCCCGGATTTGTTATCCGAGCTTAAAACCCTCTTTGTAAAAATTATTTTCTGAACAAGGAGTTTTTAAAGCTTCATCATAATTCAAGCAATCCCACTGCCTCACCAAAAATGTCCACTGTTTTCCTTTCAATTTGAAATTCTTTCGATACTTTTAGGGGAGCGATTGATAAAATGTTTAAACGTTGAAAGTTCATCCCGAAGTTTCGGGATCAAATTATTGAAAACAGTTCTTTCTCTTCGTAAAGGCTTCAAAAGTTGGGTGCTTTATTTTTCGCCAACACACAGGTTTGTCCGGGCTGAAACACAGTCCGACCCTAAGCCATCGCTTATTCCACAGGCCAAATCCTCCCGATAACTACCGGGAGCACAGCCATCCTTGCGCACGAGGCCAGCTATCTAAGCAAACCTTGCCTCACGCCGGGGCAGAAGGATGAAGGCCACGAAACTTTAACAAGCGGCTCATAGCCCAGATCGTTACCCAACATAAAAAACAGAAATCCATATTGTACACTTGATAGTGTAACACACTAAATTTGTTACTTTTCTGACTTTCATTTATCTTTGTTGAAATCAATTTCATACAATTACAAAGATGTCAAATATTAAACTATTTCAAAGCCAACAAGTCCGAACTCATTGGGACAAAACAGAGGAAAAGTGGTATTTTGCTATCGTTGATATTATTGAGATATTGACAGTAAGTACTAAGCCCAGGGACTACTGGTACAGGCTGGAAAAAAGGGAAAGGGAAAATGGGATTGAACTGTCGACAAATTGTCGACAGTTCAAAATGAAAGCAAAAGATGGGAAAATGCGGGATACAGAAATCGCGGATACAGAAACACTTTTGCGTATAATTCAATCAATCCCATCACCAAAAGCAGGGCCATTTAAACGATGGTTAGCAAAGGTAGGTTACGAGAGACTTGAAAAAATTGAAAACCCTGAATTGATATTTTCAATGCTTGGTGAAGCATCAACTACGAAAGTCGCGTAAGCAAAAAATGCGAAAGGTTTTGTTGAAAATAGAAGCGCTGCTAGAATTGGTGGAACAATTGCAGGAAATGCAAGACGAGAACTAGAAGATGAAAGTGGTGAGAAAATAATTTCATCAGAAAACTACCTGCAGATAGAGAAAACTGGTAAACTAAATGGCAAGAATAAAAATTGAATTTTCGATTGAATTAACAAAAAGACAATAAATTACGTTGGGTAACAGCAAATCATGGCTCACAGCCGGTTAGCGCTCATCTGGAAAAATGAGTGAAAAGGGAAACATACGAACCAATAAAAACCATACAGTAAGTGTGCGGCTGCGAGCCATATTTACCAACCGATACAATCACTGATAATTAAAATACAATGAATTTTGAATGTAAACAGCTTTAAATTACGGATGACCCTGATTTTGGATGCACGATTGAGTTTAGTGATTCATTAGATGAATACGATGAAAATCAGACATTGGAGGAACTTTTAAATCAGGCTGGCAAATACTTATTGATTCAGAGAAGCTACCCGGAAAATGAATATGAGAATGATTGGTTTACAATAGAATCTTCGGAAATCGATATTGATTTTAGTCAAAAAGATGATATGTACATCAAGCTTTGCAAGGATGAGTTTGAAATTTATTCCTTTTGTAAATAAATGGCCGTAATAAACTATATCTATATATGCTTGTTATTATATAAAACTATAATTAAATTATTATGAAATCTAAATACTTCCCTACAATTATTGCTCTTTTAATTTTTCAATGTACAACAATTTCACAAAGCCATATCTGGACAGGTATTGGCGGAGATAATAATTGGTTTAAGAATGATAATTGGAACTCCGGCACTGTTCCATCAATCGAAAGTGACGTTTTAATCCCAACCGGATTTACTGTTGAAATTAACGGCTAATTCTTTTTTTGGAGTGCTATGAAAAGTATTTTGCGATTCGGTATATGG
>CAZQIV010000186.1:0-9966 GCA_964593705.1 uncultured Lentimicrobiaceae bacterium
TTTAGGCTGTTTATTTTTCTAAAGTGGCTTGTTTGTTAGATTTCCAAAATTGCGCCTAACGGTTTGTGTATGTGGAGTGCGGGATTAAAAGTACAAAACTTTCAATTACGCATGGAGCCAATTCGTTTATTCAATATTTCAAATTTTCCGTCAATTGTCGAAGACGAATTGGCGGTGTTGCAACAACGAACTGCGGCTGAATTACCCACTGAAACCCGCATTACATTTACACTTTGTTGTGCGTTCGTGTTTTTCTTCATAGTTTAATATTCTATTTCATAATCTAAACCTTTAGCAGACTCAATGCACATTCTCATGTCACTAGCTCCAATATGAGCATTATATATTTCTCTTTCTTTATTAAGTTGTTTTACTGTCTCATATAACTCTTGGTAGTCCGCATTTGAAACTTTCTCGGCAGTATCATAGCCTGATTCCAGTAATACGAAAGCAAATGTATGGTTTACCCATCTTATTCTGGAAAGGTCGGTCAATTTAGTTAGCATCATTATTTCACTCTCTACAATCCCTGTATTTCTAGAAAGTTCGTTCCTCTTTTCATTCGTCAGAACTTTTTCGTATAACTTAAATGTGTTTTTAATACCTGATTTTTCCAGTTTATGAAAAGTATTCTCAGCAATACATGTAAAATCTTTTATTCTATTTGGTTCTTTTCAACATGACGCACAACGTACCTTTATAGTTAACTTGTCTATATTTATTATTATCCTCATTTTTGTATCTTGTTGGTATTGTTATCATTAGAATCCATAAAGTAGTCTAATGGGCTCTTGATTTTTGCAAGACTGGAATTGGCAATGTGCGTGTAAATTTCGGTGGTTTTTGGACTTGCATGCCCCAAAAGAAGTTGAATGTGCCTTAAGCTTACACCCTGCTCAATTAGGTGTGTGGCAAATGAATGTCGGAGAATATGAAGTGTGATTTTTCGCTCAATACCAGCGAGCTTCGCAGTAATCTTAACAATGTTGTAAAACTTAATAGCATTTATGCGTTGGTTTTGTTGGCTTGAAGAAATGTTCTTTTCTCTGATCAACTCCAGGATGTAGCCATTGATTTCTTCTTTGCTTATGCCAGTAAGGTCGCTGCCGGGAAAATATCTTATAAAGTCAGCAAAATAAGGCAGGTAAATGGCTTTGGTATTTTCGGCATATCGTTTTTGCTCCAGCAAATTTATGTACTCAGCAGGAGTCGAAACCTGTGGCTTTGGTGCTGCTTTTTGTTTTTTGGTTTCCTGAAATTCAACCGGAGCATTTTCCTTCAACGCAGAGTAATTCAACCAGACCACATCTTTCAAGGCCTCAAATACTTTATTCAAATTAAATTCTTCGCGGGGAATATGCTCCCGTAGGGATGCCCGCTTCACGAGGCAAGCTTTAGCACAGAACTTCCGGCTTTGACTCCAGGTAGTGCCTTTGATAGTCTTTACCTTACTGATGAGGGTGTAATCCTTTTCAAAATCAAAGCTCATCACCGCTTGGTCGCGGTGTGTGTCGAAAGCCGGTTTTATTTCAGGATTTCTCATTCCGTGAATTCTTTATTTTTTAGACTGCCAAAATTAGAGAAATATTTAATGAGAATGAATATAAATTTTGGGGATTCTTAAAAGTTGCTATCCGTGCAGGGATGAATGGCCGGTTAACAATTCACGGTTAACAAATAACGATTAACCCGCCTTGCCGTTTGCAGTTGGCTTGCGCAAAGGCGAGGCAGGCAATTAACGATTTCTGAAATCCTGGTTGGTGTGTTTGCCTCGGAAATCAGTTTTTAGTCGCCCGGTGAAAACTGTTTAAGAACCTGTCTGTTTTAAAAGTTTAGCGTATTGCCGGGAGTAATTCACCGGGTGTCTCGTCAACTTCTTTAGTAAAAGTGCCGGGAATAATTCACCGGGTGACTTGCGAACGCTAGAAGTCGCCCGGTGAATGTTGTTTAAGAATTTGTGTGATCTACAACTTTAGAACAAGTGCCGGGAGTAATTCACCGGGTGACTCAATTAACCAGGGGGCGGCTACTTAACCAAAACCTTTTTTATCACTTTTCCTTCCGGGGTTTTGATCTGTAAATAATATATGCCGGCTTGCTTTTTGGCAAGCTCAATATACATTGTTGAATTTGAAATTCGGGAATTTGAAATTTCGATCTTTTTCCCGAAGATGTTGAATAAGGTGATTCCTGAAATATCCATTTCATCAGGAACTGCTATTTTGAAAATTCCCGGGTTTGGATTTGGAAATATCAGAATGTTTGCATTTAAGTTGGCTAATTTATTTTCTGATTCTTCGATAGCCGAGGTCAAAGTTCTTTCTGGCAAGTCCGATTCCCACAAGCCACGGCCAAAAGTGCCGGCCCGCAATTTTTGGTTTGTATAATTTACTTCCAGCCAATTCACGATAACCGCAGGAAGATTTTCAGAAAATAGCTCCCATTCAGCCATGCTTGCATCCCTGTAAAAAACGCCAATATCGGTGCCGGCAAAAAGTGCATCGTTGCTTCCGTTTATATGTGTCAGGCAATTTACGGGCAGGTTGGGAAGCCCCTGATGATAATCGCTCCAGTTTATCCCATCAAACATTTTAATTTTATAATCTTCGAGATAGCCGCTGTACGAAACCCAGATTTTATCGGGGTTGCTGCTGCTTACCGCGATATCTGAAATAAAATAAGTTCCCCAGGTATTTCCGGGGGTGGGCGGTGTAATGTCTGTCCAGTCGTTGGGGTTTGTTCCACCCCCGCCTGAGGTTTTAAAAAGCCGCACGGCATCAAATTCCGTGGCCCAGTTATCCATTTTTACTCCTGTAAAATAAAGGGTTTCGGGGTTGGTTGGAGCAATTTCGAGCGCCCATATCGCGCACATACTATTGCCCCAGCCTGGTGGAATTAAAGTATTGATATTGGTAATTTTATACCAGTCGTTGACTGTGGCTGTTGAAGCATCATCAACTTTCCAAAGGTTGAGCCGGGCCTGGAAAAGTGTTTTGTTATCAGAAGGATCGGCAACCAGGGCAGCCCCAAACCACGAAGGTTCGTTTACCGGGGCGCTTCCTGCCATCATAATTTCCCAGGTGGGGTTAAGGCAATTCTCCGAGGACCTGAAAATGGTTCCATTGGCGGGAGGTGGCAGCGTAGCATACATCAGGTTTATATCCGAATTATCCATAAGACATTCAAAACCATCGGCATTATTAATGATAGAAATCCATTGGCTGTTTTTATGGTAAAACAAGCCCCCATCCTGGCATCCAACCATGATTTGGTAAGGATCGATGGATGAACTCCCAAAATTATAAATGGTGGAAATGCCCAAGCCATTGTTGAGTTCGATGGTAGGATTCCCGTTGAAAGTGCCGTAAAACTCACGTTGATTAATCTTCCACCTTTCAGGCCCTCCATCTATAAATGGCTTGGGGAAAGACAAATCTTTTTTAAACAAGCCTCCATCGGTGCCGGCAAAAAGCACATTTTCATCGTAGGGCGAAAATATCAGCTCATGAAAATCGATATGCGCGTTAAACAACACCCTTTGCCAGGGCACTTCGGGAAATTCCAAATTATAGCTATACACCCTTACTCCGGCGCAATACAGCACTTTTGGGTTCAGGGGCGAAACGGCCATTTCGGTTCTGCCACCTGTTATTCCGGAGCCAACCGATCCACCGAAAAGCCCTGTCGTGGGTATGTTTGTCCATTGATCATTTTCAATATCGTAGCAAAAAAAATGGAAATGTGAAACGGATTGCCAATTGTAGGGTGGGGGAGTATCGCGCGAAATGCAATTTACATATAAGTATTCTCCCTGCGGTGCAATGGCCATGTTGAGGGTTTCCACATATTCATCGCCACCCAGCGCATTTGGCCAGGGGGTAGAGGTAAAATCCAAACCGTTTTCTGCTGTTGCAATGCTGTTCCAGGTGTTAAGATTCCCATTTTCTTCAGAATAAATAATGTCGATGCCGGTGGCAAAAATCTTTTCCGGATTTCCGGGATAGAAGGCCATATTCCGGATGTATTCATAATCTTCGGCATTAGCCGGGTAAACTTTTATCCAGGAAGGATTTTCGTTGTTGCGGTTCTCGGTTTTAAAAATCCCCAGCGAAGTGGCTGCAAGTGCAACATCATTATCGGTAGGATGGAGTATTATTTTCCCGATGGTGAAATGTGTGTTGAGCCAGTTCAAACCTGCCTGTTCCCAGGTTTGGCCTGCATCTTTGGAGCGGTAAATTCCAGTTGACCAGGTCCAGTGGCTGTCCACATCGCCTGTGCCCAGGAAAATATTTTCAGGGTTTACAGGGTCGATGGCTATAGATGAAACCCCCAAAAATGGAAGTTGAAGATCGGTGTTCAGATTTTCCCAGTTTTGGCCGCCATCGTAGCTTGCCCAAACTCCGCCTGATGGGCAGCCAACATAAATTGTGTTGGTGTCGCTTGGGTGAAAGGCAATGGCATCAATTCTTCCGGGGCCACCAATATCATTTGTATTTGGGCCGAGTTCTGTCCAGTCAGATTTAGCTTTTATGCTTCCCCGGTTTTTCGGATCGTAAGCGCTAGTAAATTCTTGTTGCTTTTTTATGATAGAATCAAAATTATAATGCGGCATGAGCCGGGGCCCCCAAAACCTTTCCCATCTTTTAAATTGATTGAAATCGCTGCTTTCGGTAATGTCGGTGTCCTGACCTTCATAATTCCGATAAAACGATTGCTGAACTTGGTTGAAGCTGTTGGCGTCCAATTTATTGTTCTGTGTATTCACAGTGAATGAAATGCTTAGCAGGAGGATTATGAACAGCATTAGTTTTTTCATGGTGTGATTATTTAAAAGTCTTATGATTTGCATTGTTTTCATTGCGACCCCCCGAAAATCGGAGCTGGCTGTACCGGGTTTGCATTTCTTTTTTCCACACATTGGGCATTCTGCTTTATTCTTGTTTTTTGTGTTGATGTCATTTCGAGAGTTCACCCAAAATTTTTGGGCATAATGAGGAGATGACATTATGAAATGGATTTCTCACCACCAGTTGGCGGTTTGAAAAGATTTCTCCCTCCAAAACTTGCTACGCTGCGTTTTTCCAGTCGAAATGACAAAGCCCCGGGCTGTGAATGGGGTGGGTGAAAGTGGGCGCTTTGCGCCCACTTTCACCCACCCCCATCTTCTCCCAATGCCTTGTCACCTCGAAGGAGTTTGCGACTGAGACCTGCCTCGCCTGCACCATTGCATACACCAGCGACCCGCTTCGCCAGCGAGGCGAGCAAGGCGGGGGTCTGTTTAATAGCTGGGTTTTCAGTGTCTTACACAAACATGTCATTGGTACCAAAACACACAGCGAAGCAGTCTGCCCCGATGCTTCGGGGGTGTGTTGCCGGGAGAAATCTATTCAACCTTGTCATTAGTAAACCCCCCGAAAAATCGGGACTGGCTGTACCGGGTTTTCAATTCAATAAACGCTTTGCGCACACCGCTCACTGCTCACCGCTCACCGCTCACTGCTCACCGCTCACTGCTCACTGCTCACTGCTCACCGCTCACTGCTCACTGCTCACTCCACAACAATCTTCCTTACAAATTTTCCATTATTTGTTTGGATTTGCAAATAGTAAATTCCTGCTGGCTGCGCATTTAAATTGATCCCGATTTCGGAGGAAGTGTTGCTGTAATTATTCCTCATTACCTGCTGCCCAAAAGCATTGAAAATGGAGATTTCGATTTTATCAATCCTGCCTGGAAGCGATAAATTAAATACACCACTGTTTGGATTTGGAACTACAGTAAATGATGAATTTTGTAAATCCTCAATTCCGGTACAAATTGATGCTTCGATGTCGAGGGCTTCAGAAAAACCACTTCCACCGCAGGCATTTATCGATTTTACATGCAGTTGAACCATTCCGGTATAATCGGGAGTCCAGGTAATGGAGGCCGTGGCCGATGAGCCTTCGATGGTTCCGGCCTCTTCGGGGATGAGCTCCCATAAGTATTCGTAGTTTGGCATGGGAGCGCCAATGCTGTATTCGTAAACCATACCATAATTTGTACATACCTGGGTTTCGCCTTGTGGCATTGCCGGTATTGCAGGGCTGGTTTGAATATAAAGTGTCATTTCATCAGAAAATGATCCACCGCCAATACCATCGGCAAAAACGGATAGAATAACTTCGCCATTTTGTTTGTCCTGAAAGCCGGGCGTATAGGTAGGTTTGAGCATGTTGGCATTGTTAAAAGTGCCATCGCCGGCAGTTTCCCAGTGAATGCCTTGTACAAATATTCCACTTGCATTGGGCAGGAAGGTTTGGCCTGAGCAGATAAATGCATCGCCTCCTGAGTTGATGGCCGCCACCGCCAATGGCGGGAATTGAATGAAATCGATCCAGGCGCAGTCATCACCGTTAGCTACGCCCTGGTCTTTATCGTAAACCCAGCGCAGGGTGTGCATTCCGGCGGGTACAGCGCTGCTCACCTTTAGCCAGGCTTCCTCGCCGGCCCACTGCGCTTTCAAGGTGTTATCCACATAAAATTTCAAATAATCATAGCCCGATTCTGATGATACTTTCCGGTAAAAAGAAATGGTATCGGTGGCAACAATCATCACATCAATAGAAATTTCGCTTGTTGCGTTGTTTCCTATGGCTCCCGAACGGATGCAATAATTTCCTTCCCAGGGATCATCGGTGCTAATTTCCCAGTTGGCATTTCCTGAAAATTCCCATTCCTGCCCGGTAAAATCACCGGTCTCGAAAGTCTCAACCACCATCCCGATATCGAAACTATAATTATCTTCAAACTGATACCACCCCGAATTTACCAATGCCTGAATCTGGGCAAGATCTCCCATATTAGCATCCTCACTCACGTGGATTTCAAATTCAAAGCTGGTACTTTCATCGATTGAAAGTGCCGAATGGTTCAACTCTCCGGTGATAACAATAACATTTTCGTTAAGCGAGGAAATCTGCATACTTAAATCAGGAGAAATGGAATGTCCGCTGTTAATAATTGAAAAGCCAAGGATCGCATTTTCGCCGGGATCGAGTAAGGTATTGCCGTTGCCACCATTCGAATCGTCGATCCAAACATCGGTAAAATCAATTTTTGGTGCATTGGCAACAATTTCAAAATCAGAAATCCAGTTTTCCTGCCCGGTTGCGCTCACGGTAATTTCAAAACTATGCATGTCGGGAACATCAGGAGCAATCTCTAATTGAAAAGCATCTGTGATGGTAACAATTTCGCCGGCATCAAAATTTCCAAACTCCATTAATATAACGGGGATATACATATAAGCATCGGGTGAGCCCAGCAAAACCATAACATTATTTGCCGGCTGGCTGCCCACATTTTGCAGACTTAGCGTTAGCTGGACGGTTTCTCCATAATCGGCAAGACCATTGTTATTCCCGGCTTCATCGGTTATTTCGAATGCACTAAAAATTACATAAGGTTGATCGCTAACCACAGCAATGGTTTCGTTATAAATATTCCGGTTGTGGGCTGTAATAAAAATCTCGATGGATTCGCTTGAGCTAAGGGGATTAAATAAACCTACAGTCATATTCCCGGTTTCATCGGTAACTCCCCGTCCCAGCAGAATTCCATTTTGCATCAGGCCAATTCTCGCATCTGGCGCATCGGTAGTAATTTCAATTTCGCTAACCCCAATCGGTAATGCAGCAGGATGGCTTACAGTAATATCGGTGGGCTGGGCCGTCCAGATGTCCATGGTCGGGTCGCCGAAAAGCGTGATTTCATAAGCGCACCAGCGGATTACCGGATTGTTGAGGATATTGGCGGCATTGTCTTCACGGGAATCACTGTTTGCAACACCAATTTGTGTAATGTCCTCCCCAAAAATGGCATCATAAAACTGGCGGTCCAAATATTGTGAAGCACCATTAGTGTTTCCGGATGAGTACCATCCATAGCGCGAATTGCCAAGGGTAGCCACTTCGGCAGTTGGGATGGTGGTAATTTTTTCGGAGAAACAATCGCTACCGTAACTTGAGCCTGTGCCACGGTTATCAAAAGCACCGTTGTAGCATCCCTGTGAATATCCAATGACAAAGCCGCGCGATATTCCATCGTTTTGAAAATTGGAGATGGTGATATCGTTATTGTATATTTTCATGTTGTAGGTGGTGCTGGAGTGCCCCAGATGATTGAGGAGATTGCAGCCCACATTGTTGAACTCATCAAACACATCATTTTTATTCCAGTTGCCTAATTTTTCGTACAGCTTATTGATGCTGAAATTATCCGAAAGGCCTGCAGTGGTGTAACCAAAATTACTACTTCCATTTGCCACATCATCTTTTGAATCTCCACCCCAGGTACTCTCATCTAAAGCCTCACCTACCATGAGTGCTTTTTCGATGTCCTGTACAACAGGAGCATCCTGGTATTTGATGAGTTTGTTGCTCAGGTTGGTAATTTCGGTGGGGGAATCCACACATATCCTGCCGATGATAACTTCTGCGTAAAGGTCTTCCTCGCCGGGCTCACCATAATAATCGTTGTTGTTGGCATCCCAGGTTCCATCAAGGCAGCAATAGTACATATCCGAGGGGATGTCATCATCGGTTTCGCCAAAACCTGTGTTTACATAAAACCCGCGGTGGGGCACAACGCGGCTTGAGGCATTGTTGGGATCGGCATCGCCACCCAAAATAACATAAGTCAAACCATGGTTTTCGTAATAATCGATGATGCAGTTCCTTATTTTTTCCTGATCGTCAACTCCGGGATAGTTGGCATAAATATTTTCGATGGTTTCAACCTGAACCAAAAAGCCGCGTTCGGTTTTAAAATCCACGTAAGTTTGAAAAACATCCACATAATCGTTTTTTGTAATCAGGAGGAGATCAACATCTTCGTCGCGGTTTGGCTCAAAGTAATAATCAGAAATCATCTCCGGATTTCCCACAATCCTTGCAACACGCTGTTCGGTGAGTTTATTTTGGTTTCCTTTTCTAAGCAATTTGTCCGGGTTGTTTTCGGTTTCGATTTCCAGGGTTATTTCTTCAATAAATTTAGCCGAATGATTGGCAGGGAAAAATTCCATTATATTTAAACCGGCCACCCCAATGGCATAGCCGCCCAAATACTGAGTGCTTGCCGATTGAATAATTTTACCGGGAAAAGCTGTTTCCGAACTATAGATTTCGTTGTTAGGCAAAGGCTTGTATCCGGCAGGTGCGGGTTTGGAAATCGGGAATTGCCGTCCGGCCGGGACAATGTTGATCCCTAAAATATCATCAGAATACTTAACTGAAATGATATTGATGTTTTTGATTTGAGTTCCTTGAGGCAACAAAATTTCAGCGCTGTACAAAGGAAGGAGTGGTTCACCCTCTTTTCCGAAATTCAGGCATCCTGCAATTTGAGGTTCAACAAAACCGTCATATCTTTCGATAAACTTTGGCGAATTAAAACTAAAAGTTTGTGTGAGTTTTTGAGCGGTAATGCTGCTCATGGCAATTAATAGGAGCGCGATAAGTAAAAGTTTAGATTTCATTTGAGTTATAGATTTATTTAATAAAATTCAAGTAGTATTTAGGCCATAAAAGTATGGTTTTAAATTTAGATGATTTCGTTGGGTGGGAAAAAGTTTCTTTGCCGGGAGGCGAATGAAGCGAACGAAACGAAGTAGGCGACCGGAGAGAACGAAGGGAACTAAGGGAACTAATAGAACTAATAGAACGAAGCGAAGTATGCGATTGAAGGGAAAGGTACCAATGACATATTTGTGTAAAAGGCTGAAAACCTTACTATTAAACAGACCTCTCAATCGCCCCGATAGCTATCGGGGCTCTTTCGAGGTGACAAAGCTCCCGGTATGGTTGTGGGAGGAGGGGAATCGGGCGCAAAGCGCCCGATTCCCCTCCTCCCAACTCAACTCGTTGACGGGGTCATTTCGACCAAAAAACGCAGCGAAGCAAGTTTTGCCGGGAGAAATCTATTTT
>CAZQIV010000187.1:0-9722 GCA_964593705.1 uncultured Lentimicrobiaceae bacterium
ATCACTATTAAAACAACTACATTACTAATGCAAACAAGCAGTAAAAAATCGCTGATAGCTTTCGGGAGGGCGTCTCTACAACAACTTCCTATTGGGAAAAAATTTAATGATCCAGGGCATTTCCAGAAAAATAAACAAATCTTCATCAATAAAACCTTTCCTTTTTTAATTCTTGTTGTGGTGATGATTTACTCCTGCACTTCCACACAACAAAAAGTGGATAAGGTTGAAGACAAGACTCCGGAATTCCTTAATAAATTTCTCACTAAACAACCATTGGCAAATGCCTCAATAGGATTATTTGCAGCAAATTCCGAAACCGGAAATATTTTAATCGATTACAATGGCGGGAAAAGTTTAATTCCTGCCTCAGTGCAAAAGTTGCTGATTGCCGGCGCTGCTTTGGAAACCTTCGGGCCTGATTTTACTTTCGAAACTTCTTTGGCTTATGATGGTAAAATTACTGCCAACGGAACCCTTAACGGGGATATTGTGATTATTGGCCATAGCGATCCGGCGCTGGCATCTTCCCGCTTCAGCGAACATTATGGCAATGTTATCCTAAATTTTAAAAAGGCAATTACAGATGCCGGCATAAAAAAAATTAACGGGAAAGTAATTGGAGATGCTTCCTGGTATGGAGACCCTAAAATTCCTGATACCTGGATTTGGGAAGATATCGGGAATTATTATGGAGCCATTCCCAGTGGATTAAATCTATATGAAAACACTTATCAATTAAGTTTTGAATCAGGGAAGCCGGGCAGCAAGACAACTATTTCCGGTATCGATCCTTCCCTCCCATGGCTTTCATTTTATAATGAGGTGAAAGCTGCAAACGATAATCGCGATAATGCATACATTTTTGGCAGCTACTTTTCGAATGTAAGACGGGTGCGGGGAACCATCCCGGCCAACCGAAAGAACTTCACCATTAAAGGCGCTATTGATGACCCCGCGTACCTTGCAGCCCATCAACTTACCGAAGCACTTATAAAATCGGGCGTTACAATATCCGGCGAAGCCGAATCAAGATTCACATCACAAGCAGGATCTGTTGCAAATGTTTTGTTTACAATTCAATCGCCTCCGCTTTCCGAAATCATTTTTTATCTCAACATGAACAGCATAAACTTGTATGCTGAAACCTTGCTGTTGCAATTGGCTAAAAAGAAAAATGGTTCAGCCGATTTTGAAAGTGCTTGCGAAACCCTGAATGATTTCTGGAAAGCAAAAGGAATGGACTCCAAAGGAATGTTTTTGAAAGATGGCAGCGGGCTTTCAAGGGCTAATTCATTAACTGCCGGGCAACTTGTGTTTTTGCTTAGTTACATGAAAAATGAGAGCAAATATGCAGATCAGTTTATCAAATCGTTGCCGGTGGCCGGAAAATCAGGAAGCCTGAAAAGCTTTGGGAAAGCTTCAGAAATTGCAGAAAAATTTGTTGCTAAGTCCGGCTACATGTCGCGGGTGATGAACTATGCCGGTTACCTGAAAACCAATGAAGGAAAAGATTTGATTGTTGTTGTCCTGGTAAATAACTATACCTGTACGAATGTTGAAATGAAATCTTTGCTCGAAGATTTGATTTCAGGGATTTCAAAACATGATATTGATAAATGATAAGATTGTAATAGGCAATTTGAAGTTTTCATAAATTAATACTGTTAGCAGTGAAATATTAATCGAATGATTACTGGGTTTAAATCAAAGCTTCTATTTTGATAGCTTTTAGCTGAACACGCATCCTGTAACTTTTCCTTACTTTCAGCGTCTTGTTCTGATAGCAAAATGTAGCTTTACGAAATGAAACTAAAACAGGTGTAATTGTCATGTTTAGAACCTTCCTTCAAATAACCATCCGTAATTTTTTAAGAAACAAGTTTTTTGTCATCGTCAATGTTGTAGGTTTGGGTATAGCACTGGCAAGCTGCATTGTAGCCTATTACAACTATCGTTGGAATAACGATTTTGACAATGTATTATCCCGCAAAGGGCAAATTTATAAAGTCAGTTTTAACAAGGAAACCAGTGGCCGTAATCAGGCTTTTGGGATGAACCCACTGTCGCTGAAACCCGCCATTGGCGAATCAATGGCCGGAATAGAAGAAATTACAAGGGTTCACCGATCAGACTTAACCATTAGGTACGGTGAAAAAATATTTGAAAAAACAATCGGCTTTGCCGATGAAAATGTATTCAGCATATTTGATTATCCGATTACAAGAGGCGATGTAAATTCCATTAGGGATCTGAGAAGCGCCCTCATCACCGAAAAGTTTGCCAAAATATGTTTTGGTGATGCTGACCCGATGGGGGAAATGATTAAGATTTTTTTAGATGACGGGAAGGAAAAAAGCTTCGTGGTAACTGCTATTTTAAAAGATATCCCTGAAAATTCAACTTTTCAGTTCAGCGTTTTAACCCATATTGATAATTTTATTGACATGTTTCAGCTTAACGAAAACGACTGGAGGGCATGGGTAGCCGGAACATTTCTATTAATTCCTGATGCCGGTTCGGTAAAATCAATCGAAGATCAGTTGGAGAAATACGTTCCCTTGCAAAATGAAGCAAAGGAGGATTTCAAAATTGATCGTTTTTTTCTTGAGCCCCTGGCTGATGTTCCAAACACCGCGCGTGATACCTGGAATTATTGGCTGGGTTATGGTTTGCATCCGGCGGCACTGCTATCTCCCACGATAATGGCCATACTTATTTTGTTGCTGGCCTGCCTGAATTTTACAAATACAGCGCTTGCAATTTCCAGTCGTCGCTTAAAGGAAATTGGATTAAGAAAGGTGATGGGAGGGCAAAGGTCACAAATAATCATCCAGTTTTTGGGCGAAAATATTGTGTTGTGTTTTGTCGCACTTTTGGTTTCGTTGCTCATAAGTGGCTATTTAATGGACGAGTGGAACATTATGTGGGAATACACCATCCGCTTGAACTTTGCTGATGGCGGAAAGTTGTGGTTGTTCCTATTTGTTTTGTTAATTGTTACCGGCTTGGCAGCGGGCTCTTACCCTGCCTTTTACGTTAGTAAATTCAATCCTGTAAATATTTTAAAAGGCGATATGAAACACAGCGGAGCGGGTCTGCTTTCAAAAATATTACTCGTTCTCCAGTTTATCCTGGCGGTTACAGCCATAATTTCCACAATAATTTTTACGCAGAATGCCAAGTTTCAGAATCAACTCTCGCAGGGTTACGAAAAAGATAAATTGATCGCCGTTCCATTTGATAACAATCCAACCCTCGAGTTATTCAGAAACAGCATTATTCAAAACTCGATGATAAACCATATTGGTTGGTCGGAAGAGCATGTGGGTTGGTCGAATTATACCCGGTCGTTAAAATGGGCTGCGGATGAGGAGCATGAAGTACAAGGATTTGATATTGGCAAGGGATATTTTGAAACCATGGGTTTCGAATTGATTGAAGGCCGATACTTCGATCAGGATTTTCAGGAATCAGAACGGGGAAAAGCAATTATAGTAAATGAAAAACTTGTTGAGATTTTTGGATGGGAAACAGCGATTGGGCAAAAATTAAAAGAAAACGACACCACCGAGCTCACGGTGATTGGTGTGCTTAAGAATTTTTATCCCTATGGTTTCTGGACTGATATTTCCCCGGCAATGTTGAAACTTGGCGTAAAAGAACGCATGAGGACTTTGGTTGTTCAGGCCGACCCCAAAAACCTGGAGCAGCTAAATAATTACATGCGCCTCGAATGGGAAAAACTGATTCCGAATGCCGTTTATCCAGGATTTCTTCAACAGGAAAGGCTGGCCGAAGCTGTTACCATCAATAAAAACATTGTAAATATCTTTCTGTTTTTAGCCGCAGTTTCAGTTATCCTGTCGTTGGTTGGCCTTTATACTTTGGTTTCTTTAAAGATCATTAAAAGGATGAAAGAAATCGGTATCAGGAAAGTGTTGGGCGCATCTACCTTGAGTATTATAAAATTGCTCAATGTCGAATTCCTGGTGATTGTAATTGTGTCGGCGCTTATTGGTTCGGTGTTGGGCTATTATTTATCTGATATGCTTTTGGATAGTATTTATGAGATTTACCATAGTGCAACCATAATTACATTCATCATACCAACCATAATTATTTTATTCGTATCAATTTCCACAATAACGTTTAAAGTGTATAATGCTACAAATAAGAACCCGGTGGATGCCATTAAATATGAATAATGGAATAGGTTAATAAATAAAAGAAGGTGTGTGAGCAGGTTCCCTTTTCAAGAAATACCCTTTTGGCCTTAAGCTTATCCTTTTTTGATTTGATCATTATAGTCTGGTGTTTTCTTTGTTAATTACTTATGACGGTTATAGCGCAGAAAAAGCCACTTGTAACGTGGTTACGCGGGATTTCCAACAGAAATCCTGTCAGACCCGTAGGAAATGGCAACAGTAGTTCTGGCACTGTGCATCGGTGCATGCTCCGATGTTGTGCCAGCCCCTACTTCTCCTTCTTGGGGAGCATGCTCCCCTTACGCTGCAATAGGAATCGTGCGCCCCATGGCGATATTGCATGCCCTCGCCGATATGTATTTTACCTTCTGTACAATTTTTTGAAGTTCATCCACTTCGCAAACCAGAAGTATGTGGGCATGGTCACTACAAATATTATATGAAATTACAACTGTTTTATCATTTCATTTTTAATTCAATAGCTAAAATACGTTTTCTGATTTATCCACATCTTATTTCAACATATCAGCAATTTCGGGGCGTGTGGTTTTTATCCTATCATAGTCTAAAACCAGCCCCAATGGTGCGAGTGCTGCTCCGAAGTATTCATAAATTCCTTTCACATCTTCGTACGGCCCGGCCACGGTTTCATAAGCTGTAGAACCACCTTTATTCTTTAGTGTTTTGTCGGCACCATTATTCAACAGTGCTTCAATGTTTTTTTGATTTAAGATTAATCCCGAACATGCGGGAATCGAAGATTTTAGATTTGACTTATACACACCAACATCTTAAATCTAAAATCGTTAATCTGACTTCGTATATTTTTTAATAGGATATTTAATTAACGGACTCTACTCATACTCACCCTGGTATTCTTCCGAGATCCTGATGATGGTTAGTTGTGTTTTGGTAAGAGATTCGATTTTCCATTCATAAAAAGCCCGGCCACCCCAATAGTCAACTGTTATATTAAGTACCGAATCATCCCGGACCCACGAGCCTTCAAAATCAGCAATATCAGGAAGGATAAAAGTAAAATTGATCTGTTCATAGTTAAATTGATAAGGAATAAAAAAAGTGAAATGTTCAAAAAATTTGGCACATTTCTTACAAGTATTATTTCAGAGCCTAAAAAAGGGGTTTGTTTTTTTTATTGATTAGCGTAACTATTTAGCTATTTTATCAGTCTCCAATCAAATGGTGTAAATAGCAAATTTAATTTCACCACCTAAATAATTACAATTAGGTATGGATTAAATGAAGTTTGTAATTGCAAATCCACTACCCGAAAATTCTATATAAATAAAATGAAATGATAAAAAGATTCAGTTAGTGGAAATTAAAACCGGCTTTACCATCTCAACCCACAGAGCATAGCCAGCATCATTCAAATGGAGACCATCGTAGGTTAAATCTTTTTTCAATAAACCCTCATTGTTAACAAACGCCTCATAAAGATCAATTACTTCATAGTCCTTTTCCGGTTGAAATGCTTTTATCATTTTGTTTACGATGATGATGTTGTCTTTTAGATAATCTTCCGAAGTAGGCAAAACTGTTTGCGCGAAAATTTTGGTTTCGGGAGATTTTTTATGAATGACCTCCGTAATCTTCAAAATATTCTCGCCAACATATTCTGCCGAAGGAATTTGTTGGTGGTAGTAGATGTTAAACAAGTCATTGATCCCGATAAGAATTAACACAGCCTTTGGTTTAAAAAATGTGATTTCATCCAGTCTTTTCAATATGCCATCAGTTACATCTCCCGAAATGCCGCGGTTTACCACATTTGGAATCCCAAATTTTTCGCTCCAGTCATTGCCACCCTCAGTGATGCTGTTCCCTATAAAAACAATATCGCCGTATTTTAAAGGATTGGCTTTAAATTCTTTGATGCGTTCGGTGTAATGCGGTACTGTCCAATGGGTGTGATATTCGATTGTTGTACTTTCCGGGGGATATAGACTATTAAGTTTCGACTGTGAAGGTTGAGATAAATTTCCGCACCCTGTGGAAAGTAAAAACAGGACTGTGAAACCAAAGATTGTGTTGAAGTGATTGGGTTTCATATTATACGTCTTTTAAAATTTTAGCAACCCAGTATGGGTTTTGGTATTATAGTAATTGAATTACGTGCTAACTCACAACAACCCAGTATGGGTTGCGGTATTTACTTTCGTAGATTTAGTCATTTTAGTTTATAGCAAAACCTCCCGCTGAGGCGGGGCAGGCTATACTGGGTTATTGACTAATAACTCTGGAATACTTTATCTACAATAGCTCAACCCCCCGAAGAATCGGGGCAGGCTATACTGGGTTGGAAATTATTCCATCTATTTTCTTCCCACCAGCCTTTATTTCGTATTTATTTTTAATTTAATTGTCAGAATTTTCTCCTAAAATTTCAAATTTAAATCCGGTTCCGTGAATGTTTACGATGGTTATATTTGGGTCTTCCTTCAAATACTTCCTCAACTTTGCAATAAAAACATCCATACTTCTTCCAATAAAATAATCATTTCCTCCCCATATTTTTTTAAGGGCTGTTTCGCGAGGCATAATTTGATTTCGGTGTTCGATCAATAATTTTAATAATGCCGACTCCTTTCTGGTTAGCCGTTTTTCGCCATTATCCGATAGCAAAGTCATATTAAGGGGATCAAAAATAAATTTTCCCAATTTGTGTTGGCCGGTAACTTTATTCATACCGATTGATCGACGAATTACACATCTTTTAAGAATAGCCTGAATACGCAAACTTAACTCTTCGGTACTGAAAGGTTTGATAATATAATCATCGCACCCTATGGTAAAGCCTTTTACCCGATCTTCTTTTAGCGATTTGGCTGTGAGGAAAATAATGGGGATTTCATCATTCTTTTTACGAATGTCTTCGGCAAGGGCAAAGCCATCCTTTTTTGGCATCATAACATCAAAAATACACAGGTCGAAATGCGATTTTTGAAATTCTTCCAAAGCCTCATTTCCATCTTTGCATAATATAACATTGTAGCCAAGCATGTCGAGGTAATCAACCAAAACAGTACTCAGGTTGCTATCATCCTCGGCAAGAAGAATCGTGATGTTTTTAGTTTCTTTCATTTCAATGTTATATTTAATACCCTGACAAATATAGTTGTTTTTCGATATGTAAGATAAATCATATTATGATGTGTGCTTTTTCACAAGAGCTATCCATGTTAATAAAATTAATGCAATTCTCATTTTAAAGGAAAGAAAACAGTAAAACTGCTCCCTTTTCCAATTGTACTTTTAACTGTAATTGTTCCTTTATGGGCAGCAACAATACTTTTAACATAATACAAACCCAGCCCAAAACCTTTCACATCGTGCAAATCGCCTGTTGAAACACGATGAAACTGTTTAAAAACATTCTTCAACTGATCGTGTTCAATGCCAATACCACGATCTTCCACTGTTATAAAAATTCCTTTCTTATTGCTGTGTGTTGAAATAGTGATTTCAGGACTTTCGGGTGAGTATTTGATGGCATTATCTAACAGGTTATTCAATACATTGGCAAGATGGTTAGCATCGGCAAAAATAATGTTGTTCGCTGCATTTAACCTTTTTTTTACAAAACCATTTCTTTCGGTAACTGCAAGCTCAAATCTATAGGTGGCTTGCTCTATCAATTCATGAATATTAAGTTTTATTAGTTTTAACTCGTAGTTTTTTCGTTCGAGTACAGCAACCTGCAATACAGAATCAACCTGATGTTTTAGCCGCTCATTTTCGATGAAAATTATGTGGGCATATTTATCAACGCGATCCTGGTATTGTTGAACTTCCTTTTTTTTAAGCATTTCGCTTGAAATAGAAATTGTTGCAATAGGAGTTTTAAGTTCGTGGGTCATATTATTTACAAAGTCCGTTTTCATTTCTGACAACTTTTTCTGTTTGAGGAATGAATGGGCAGTAAGCCAAAAACCGGCAATAACAATAAGCATAAAAATTCCTGAAAGGCTGACATAAAGTTGCATATTATTAAAAACAAAAACATGCTGAAGAGGAAAATAAACCACAAGAACGTATTGATCTTTCTGGAAAACACAGGAAATTGTTGCCTTGTGCTCCGAATGTAAAAGCTCATAAACATTTGAACTATCACTAAGTATTACAAATTCGTGTGTATCCTTATCGTAAATGCCGAAATAATAAACCTTGCAGAGCTCGAGGTTTTTAAATTCAGAATTTATCATTCGTTTTAAAAGCCCCTGGTCTAACGATTTAATAAACCGTGTATGATAATTCTCACTTTCGCTACAATTTTGATGCTCTTTCGCAGTCAGCGAGTCGCGTTGCAATGTCATAAGCTGATTTACAACACGCTTTAATCCCAAATGGGTGTTTTGATTAAATTGCTCATTCTTAGTTTTAAGCGCATCCTTCACCCAAAAGAATTGGGTGATAATTATTCCCGTAAGGGCTATGGCAGTTATGATTATGATGCCGGTAAAAAGCTTATTATTCATGCCTCAAAATTAAAATTGATAAATTGTAAAATTAAAATTTAACAATTCATTAACAGTATTTAACAAGGTGTTAACATCTAAGGGCGCTTGGCCATAGTATGTTTGCAGCATAATTATTCGGAAATAATAAATCAAATAATAATTAATTAATTTTAAATCATGAAGAAAATACTTTTATTCTTATCTTTGGCGTTGTTTTTATCAGCAGGAATAGTTACAGCATCGAAAGTTCAGTCATTAAATGCTAACTCAACAGAGCTTATTGTTAAGGCTTATGACTTTAATTCAGTTTCTCCGGTAACAGACGATGATGATAAAAAGAAGAAAGCTGATACGAAAGCTACAAAATGCACCAAAGAAAATTGCAATAAAGAAGATTGCAAAAAAAGTTGTGATAAGGCTGTAAAAGGTGAAGCAAGTAAAGAAAAATGTGCTGGTGAAACCAAAAAATGTTGCAGCAAAGGCAAAGGAAAAAAATAGTAATTAGTTAGAGAGAGATAATTTTTTCATTTCATTTTTTTGTCCCCACCTCCCGGTGGGGTTTTTTTTTGCCTTTTTTTAAGCTTTTGTTTTTTCTTCCTCCCCCCGCAAAGACAAAAAAAACCCCACGAGACTATCCAATATTTTTCTTTTCCCAATAAGTCTTTATTATTCCATCCATTTAAACAACCCATCTGTAAAATCCAACGACTCGTCATCATAAATTATGATTAGTGTATGATATAAAATTCCTTTGTCAGGAAATATTAAATCAGCAAACTTAAAAACAATAAAAGTATGAAACACACAGCACTAATTATTATGATTACGATCCTGGCAATAATAGGATGCGGTTCTCAACAAGAAGCTAAGTTTACCGATAACGAATCTGTTTTGGATTTCTATAAACAGTACAGTGAATTTACCGATCCGGGAGAATATGCCTATTTGTATGAAAACTTGCCTGATTCATTGCCGGAGCTTTGCAGTTTAATCAAATCACAATTTATTCATCCCTATGCTGAATTGCCACAAT
>CAZQIV010000188.1:0-9648 GCA_964593705.1 uncultured Lentimicrobiaceae bacterium
TACACCATAAATTTTACATGATCACCTTGTTTGGTTTTGGCTTGTCCAAGTTAGGATACTAAATGAATTGGATGATACTGACAAATTGGAGATATTCAACGAGTTAAAAAAATCATTGTTTCTCAAAAGAAATAATACACCGACTTCAATAAAATTCAATAATTCTCCGGGCATATCACGGTGTTGTGGATAAATAGAGGAAGTGGAGATATTTTTTCCCTATCAAAATCCTGATTACTTTTGGTGGCTTGGGAAAAAAATGTTTTAATAAATAAAAAATGTACAATCATGGAAATGAATATTCAAAATAGACTTCTGTCAATCAGGTCGCAAAACTATATTAATGAATTGCCAATGTTTGTAAAGGAACGTGGTTTTGTTTTTTCAGAAAATCAAATTGAAAAAGATATTCTGATAACCGGATTTAATCCTTCTTTCCTTGAGAATGAGAAAGAAAAACGTGAAGATGAGAAAGGAAAAATCGATAGCTTCAATTTTCATGATGTGTTAAGAGCAAAGAAACCTGGCAAGTATTTTAGTTCGTTGAAAAAATTAATTTTTGATCCAGGCAATAATATTGATTTAATAAATAGAACAGCTTATGTTGATATATTTTATTTTAGAGAGAAAAACCAGAGTTCTTTTAAAAAAGACATATTAAAAAGCCCAGCAGGAATTCGTTTTGCAGTTGACCAATTAAATCTGACACAGCACGCTATTGAAGACGTCATTAAGCCCAAAGTTATTATTGTGAAAAATAAGGAGTCTGCTGCATATTGGGGAAAATTGGCAAGCAAAGGTTTGATTTGGATGGGGTATCAACTTGATTTCATAGATAATTTGCTTTGCGGTGAATTGTTTAAAATTTCTGGTTTACTAAATTCACCTGAACGAATTGCACCCGAAATTACTGATACAAACTTGAAAGATTCACTTGTCTTGTTTTCTCAGTACCGAAACCAGTATACCTCAAAAAAGGAACCAACAGCAACGGTAATAAATGGACTATTAGAAAATTACTTTCAATCGAAAAATGAATTATCAAAATAGCAGACAATTAAAAAACACCAGCCCCAACAAAGGCGTTACGGTTCGATAGGAATGATGACCGCAAACGGCAACTAACCTTACCACAATCCATCGAAGGCAATGCTAATAACCTAAAAAAATTGAAAATACCAAATTAGACAAAAGAGATCTTTGAAAAAAACGGCAACGAATATGGAATTTAATTTACTGACATCAAACCTATTTGATTCCTACACCAGCGCGGTAAAAGAATTGCCATTGGAGAAACCCGACCACATCAAAAAAATTGAGGTGCCAGTTGATTGCTTTCAATGGTTTTTGTAAATAATTGAAAAGAAATAGATTTCTTGCCGCAGATGCGGCAGCTCTGCCGTGAGTACGGCATCGAAATGACACGGTTGGCGTGTGAGAGAGTGGGAGGCGTGATCGGGCGCACAGCGCCCGATCACGCCTCCCCCAATAACACCGTAGCGCTTGTCATTTCGACTGGAAAATTTGCGAAGCAAATTTGGAAGGAGAAATCTACAAATCGCAACATGATTTTTACGCCGGGACAGGAGTTATGATCTTGTAAAAAATCCACCAAAAAAAAACTCCCGAAGGCCATGCTTCCGGGAGTTTTGTTTTGTGGAAAATTTACTTTCCTACTTTCTAATCAACTTCTTAACCGCAACAGTAGCATTTCCCGTGAATTTAAGTTGATAAACACCGCCTGGTAAATCGGATAAATCCATTTTATACTCATCCTGGTTTTCTATTGCGATGGTTCGCATCAATTTCCCGTTGGCATTGTAAATTTCGATTTTGGTAAAATCATTAATGCCTGAAAGTTCAACCAAACCATTAGTCGGGTTGGGGTAGAGGCTGATGTTTGCGGTACTTGCATCATTTATTCCAAGCGCCGAAACCTTCAAAGCAGTAATCACCGACACGCCCTCATTTTGGAAATAATGTGTGTTGGGCTGTTTTAGGTCGTAGGTGGTCGTAATATCTAAAACCTCGTTGCTTTGTGGCCTGAATAGTTTTAGGTTCATGTTTTCGTTGCTTGCAAAACCATCCTGACTGTGAGTGTAGGGATCATCGGCATAAGCTGCGATTACCGCATTTTCGGATAAGGAACGTATTTTGGAAATTCCGTAGCACTTGCCATTTTCTCCAAACAAAGCAATCACATCGCCGGTCATCACGCCCGAAAAACCACTGGACAGCATGGCCACAACATGTGTTGCCGGTCCTGAAATTTTGTTCGTCCAGGGATTTGCCGGAAGCTCAACTGCCTGTGCCGGGAATGATTCTGCATTTTTGGCATTGGCCGGGAAAATTATCGAACCCGCCATATTCATCAGAGCATAGTAGGCTTTGCCCGGTACGAAGTTTCCAAGCGTGTTTATGCCGTACTCAGGCCATAAAATACCCAGCCCGGCTACGTCCTTCACAATTTCGAAATCCGTTCCGACAAATAGTGTTTGTGCATCTACCGGAATATTGCAGATAACAGGCACCAGGCTCCAGCCCGAATTGAGGCTTAAAGTTTTATTGGTTTCGGGGTTGCCAATAAGCGGGAGGCTCGCGGCTGTGCTCATCTTTACTTTGTATGCCGACTGGCTTTCCCAATCGTAGATTGTATTTACCGGCCCGGCGGGATAGTAAATCCCGGTCATGGTGCTGGCAATTTCGAAGTTACCCGAAATCGGGTCGAATACATCTTCGATGTCGTTGTTGGCAGGCATGATGTAACCCGACAAGCCGCTCCAGCCTTCGGGCAAAGCGATAAGTTGGGTAGGGTAGGAGCTTTGTGTTACGGTAACTGTTTGCGAGGGAGCTCCTCCGGTGGCTGTAACGGTAATGCTTCCAACTCTCGTTGAACCGGTACTGTTTTCGCCATAGCTCACATTCAGCGTTTTGTTACCCGAGCCGCTCATGGGCGAAACATTGAACCAGGCTACGCTTTCGCTCACGGTCCAGCTTGTGTTGGATGTAATAGCAAAAGTGGTAGCACCTGGAGCAGGATCAACACTTCGGTTTGCCGGACTAACCGTAAGGATTGCATTTGCGCCTGCCTGATTTACTGTTACCACAACATCGGGCACATCATCGGCCGAAAAAGTAATTTGACCTGAGCGGGCTATCAGCGCGGTGTTTTGCAGGTAGTTTACGGTTAAAGTGCCATTGCCTGTTCCTGCCGGTGGGCTGACGCTAAACCAGGCCGTCGATTCAGATGCCGTCCAGTCGAGATTTGAAGTAATGGCAAAAGTTGTGGAACCTGCGGGTGCAGAGACATTCCTTACCATTGGACTGACCGAAAGAACGGGTGTGTACCAGTCGATTAAATTATAATTATCATAATCATAATCCTCACCGGCAAAGGCTCCCGAATAATCCACGAAAGTAAGATGCCCCTTGTTTAAATCTTTAGCAACATTGAAAGATGTGGTAGCACCAGGAAACGATGCATTTTCAATGGTTAGTTCCTGGTCGTTGTTAATGACCAATAACGCGGAGTTAGTTTCTCCACTGCCATATCTAAATTCGCAGTTATTAAAACAATACACCGGATCGATGATCCCTCCATCCATCACATATACCCCATTAAATCCGGCTGTATGTTCAAAAATTCCGTAATCAGCCCTTATGGTTCCACCCGAGGCAACGGCAAAGTTGAATTTTCCGGGAGCATTCCATGCACTAAGCGTTGCCGGATTTCCCGGTTCGCCCATCACTTCTAAAATACCACCGCTTTCTACGGTTAACTGGTCATTCTCGCCAACTTCAAGTTCTGCTCCTTCATCAATGGTTAAAGTTCCACCATCGTTAATTGTTACATTTTCGGTGGATCTGAGCAGGTTGGTGTTTAAGTCGAGAAAGCCTTCGTTTACAATCAGGCTTGCGCTATTTAATAGTAACATCCTACTTTCCAATGTAAGGCCTGCTACCGGGGAGTTTTTGTCGATAAAGACATCGTTTTGGAAATAAGACGAGCCTGAAGTATTGTTGGTAAAAACAGCATTACTACTCCCGACAAAACTAACTATTCGGTAGGGCAGGAGTGCCCCTTCCGGCTCAACTGTTACATCTCCATGAAAATAATGAAAAGATTCAGATGAACCGTCAAGGAATGCGCCATCCAAAATTTGCAGATCGCCAAAAATTTGCAGGCCAATTCCAATAGTTACTTTTTCCTGGGCATTATCAATTATCAAATTATAAAAATTGCTAAGATATGTTGCTGCATTTAAGTCCTGATTTACCACTCCATCAAAAGTAAAAGTTGAATATCCGGGAGTGAATCCCGGTGTAGCATTGTAATCATTGAAATTCCCGCCAAGGAAAATTTCGGCGAAAGTCGTGCCCGGAACAATCATTTCAGCACCGGATGATATGGAAAGGTTGTTCTGGATATCGAGCGTTGAATTATTTGCAAGGTTCAGACTTCCACCCAGGATGCTGCAATTGTTTGAAACATTTACTGTAACATCCTCATCAATATAGGTTTCATCAACAAAGCGGCCGCCGTTTCCGGGAGCATCCGTTAGCATGTCGAAGATGTAGAGGTCGTAAAATGTTTCATCAGTAAGAATATGCGAGTATGTTTCGCCATACAACCACACTATGTTTTCGTTTTCAACAAAGCCATCCAGCCCAACATAGTTAGCCCAGTTGCCACCAACAAACATAACACAAGAGCCAGTGTTTAAAATGCCACTTTCAATGGTAAAATCATTTAAAATGGTTACGCCATTACTACCCATGAATTGACTATAGTTAGCCGGATCCTTGTTGATAAGCAGATTATAAAAATAATTTCCGTTGCCACAGTATATCGCGCCATCCATCGTATTACCGATTATTTCAACGGTGCCCCCCGTGGGTTCAAAAACCCCTGGATCAGTGGCACGAAAAGCTCCACCACTTCTAAGAATACCCCCGCTCACTGAAGTATTAGCAGTGCTTGTAAAGTTGATGCTGTTGTGGGTAATCTCAAACAAGCCATCGCTCATTTGCAGGTTGCCATGAATATATTCCCAGCCTTTGGATGCATGGTCGGGGCTGTCGGCGATAAATGTGCCGCCATGAATGATCATCGAGCCGGTGCTTTCCATGGCATATCTTCCATGTACAGTTAAGCTTCCACTGCCTACATCGATTAATCCATTCTGAGTAAAATCAGCATTAAATTCAGCAGAATAACTTCGGGAATTTTCTACTTTTTCCTGATTAATCCCTTCGGAAGACATCAGTTGTTTTTGAGGATTAGTCTCTAGATCAAAACCAATATACATCTCGCTTGTCGGACTGTCAAAAAATTGCCCGTTAACAAAAACATCGGCAGACTGGGTTTGAAAATAAACGTTGGGATGAAGCGTAAAATCACCATCAATCACTATATCACTTTCGAATGGTGCGAAGAAGAAGTAACCTCCATAGTCATCAACAAACTCAATATTTCCGAATGATGTTCCCGGCTCTTCCATATGAATACCGTTTGATGAAGCAAGACTGCCGTCGAAATATATTGTATTGGCAGTATCTGCACTAAAATCTGCTCCCGGGTGAACAACAATCCAGGAGGCAAGATGTACTTCACCATTTGATAAATTTGTTTGAGAGCCTTCATAAAAACTAAGATTTTGATAGTTGTAAGTGCCTACATTCAACAGATCCGATATTTCATCCATCATCAATGAACCATACACATTAAAATTTTCTTTTATGGTGGCCTCATATCCATTTAAGGTAAGAGACCCTGCCAAAATGTTAGCATCATGAGCCACTTCAATATTTGACATCAGGTTAACATTGTTGGCCAATTTTAGATTGCTCAGAGGTTTTCCATCTCTATTGCATTGTTTTAATGTTGGTAGATCATCAAGTTCTTCTTTGTTAATTTCCAACCATCCAATAGAAACTCCCTCCACCAAGTCAAGGATTGCATCAAATGATCCGTACATTTCGATGCTTAATTGCGAAAGGTCGATATCCGCTCGTTGATTTACAAATGAGTAGGCTGTACGGATTGTTCCGCCAGTAATATTTGCAGTAAAATCCCAGTCATTATCCACGATGGTAATGCCACATGTTTTAAAATCGATTACTCCGGCAGTCATTTCAACTACAGCATCTGCTGAATAAGGCCATTCACTAATACTTCCTGATACATTGAAAGTTCCTCCATAGTTATGTATTTCCCCGTTCAGGTCAACCCAGTTATCATTTGTCAGGTTAATCGTACCGTTAGGATTAACCCAGAATCCTCCATATAAACCATCATCTTCAAGGTTGAGTGCTGTGAAATTTCCTGCAATAATGTCAATTCCACCAGCAGTCCAGTCGTATGAATTACATGTAACATCATAGTTTACGTTATTCAGCCTCAATGCAGCACCATTGTCAACTTCCAAAATATTAAAGTTTTCATCACCATATATGTATTGATGGCCGGAGCCGTTAAAGATTACGCGGCTTCCTGTTTCCTCAAAACCACCTGGGGCTACATTATCTTGCCAGTTTCCACCAACTTTTACCGTGCTGGCTCCCGGGCTAAACACACCCGATTCGATGGTAAGGTCACCATTAATATCTACAGTATCGCTAAGCGTAGTAATAACAGACACCGTGCCCGTTTGGCTAAAAGTAAGATCGTTGAAATAATCGCCATCATTGAGTCTTAGGGTTTGGCTCGTGCCATCGAGCATTACTTTTCCATAGTTGCAAATAAAAGTACCATTGCTGTTGAGCGACCCTAGCAAAAATAGATTATAGAGAGAATAGTATCCAAATTTGGCATCCGGATGCACATAAAGTGAATTTTTAACTTTTAAGGGTTGTGATGAATAGGCACTTACACCGAGTTCAAAGCCAGCGGATTTATAACTTCCCAGGGTGTAAAACTGTGAAAGTGCTGAGTAGTTTCGGATGTAAGCATCATTGCTGCCGGCAAACATTACCGTGCCGCTATTCATCTGCACATTCGATCCGCTTTTGAAGAACCACAGATCCCCATACATTCTGATAAGATTGCTATTGGAAAAATTGGCCGTGGAACCAGATTCCCACGAGACATTGCTATAAACTTTTAGTTCTGAATCGTTATCGTTCATTATCAGTTGGCCGTGGCAGGTAAATTCGCCATAAACGGTAAGCATTTGATCGGCGATTGTAAGTTGAGCCCCGCTTTGGATGGTCAGGTCATGGCAAGTTTCGTCATAAATATCTACGCTGGGAGTATAGCCGGCGGAGGTAATCACCACATCATCGGTAAAAGTAGGAATGCGTCCAAGCGACCAGTTTCTGTCATTGTGCCAGTAATGATTAAAAGCACCTGTCCACACATTTTCATCAACCACTACCCTGATAGCATAATCCTCGGTTTCGCCATAGCTAAAGTTCCCGCAGGGCGATGGAGTAGTGTTATAAGCCAGCGCCACACGCATGGTGGTGAATCCGGCTTTGGCAGTACCGGGGGCAGTAATGCTTTTTGTAAAAGGTCCTGCGCCGGAGCCCACTACATACGTTTCGTTTGCATCGGTAAATACACCGTTTTGGTTCCAGTCAACCCAGGCTACAACCTGGTCGCCGCTGTAGCCATTGATGGTAACCTGCAGCGATTGGGTTTCACCAATATTAAATTCTGAAGCCAATCCGGTAAAGTCGCCAAAGCCACCCGGTGAGCGTCCGCTGGTATTGTTGATATCACCACAAATAATCTTGCTGATGTATTCGAACGATTGCCAGGAGGTATGGCGTGTTTGGCAATAGTTTTCATCGGCAGGTGTCGTCATTCCATTTATGATGAGCGCGTAGCTTTGTTCGCCACCCTGCAAGGTGCCGGATTCGTTAATCCTAACAGTATAAAAGCCCGAGGCAGGATTTTTAATATTAACAGTCTCTACATTATCCTTGTAATTGCTCCCTTTGTAAGCGGCGTCTGCCGGATTAGTCCCATCAAGTTTCCATGGATAATAAGTTGCTTTGGATTCATTATAAATGCGTATATTCAAGTCGTTGACCAATACGCGGGTGCTGGGATTAAGTGCCGGTGTCAAAGCATCATGGGGCGGGTCGTTCCAGCATATTGTAACGTTAATATCCGAGGAGCCATCGCAGTAGTAGGTATAATAGCTTATTTGATCTTCGGTAAGAATAGTTTCCACAATCAGGCCGCCTTCATTGGCATCCCTTGTTACCATGTCGGCCATACCTGTCGCGTTAAGCAAACCCCAGCCAAAACGATAGTCGGGACCATCGGCAGTTCCTGCTTCATGTGCCGTGTTTATGGCCAGTGCTTTCGCTACCGGGGCGTTCATAAATCCACCATGCTCATCCTCATAATATTCTTGTATAAGCGTAAGTGTGCCCGTAACAGTAGGTGTAGCCATCGAGGTGCCACTAAGCCAGTCGTAGTTGCTGTTGCCGGTGTGCCAGGTTGAATATAGATTTTGTCCGTTGGCAACAATATCAGGCTTAATCCGGCCATCATCGGTAGGTCCACAATTGCTGTAAGATTCTAACACAACATCGGCGGGTGAAGAATATCCTGCGGGAATGTCGGCTACAGCGCCCACTGCCATCGGGTTTTTAGCTACAACGTTATTTACCAAACAGTCGTAACCATCACTGCCGCCATCCTGTTCACGCCAGGTATTACTGGTTACCCAATCCGAGCCATTAAAATAATAATGCTGTCCCGCGTGATTATCATTCCGGTCGTTCATAGCGCAATAACACATCAGATAATGAGGTGCGTTTAATGCAATCTGATCCAGATCATGCGATGCGTCATTATAAAAGCCAAACAGATAATCTTCGCTGGCACTTATTGTGGGATTGCCATACCAATACCAATTTGGATCTGAATAAGCCCATCCTCTTACCTGACCATACGAATGATTTGAAATAATAAGGTCATCATTAGCAGCAGCGGTTATCATCTCGGCGTTGTCGCTATTCCAATCGTAAGCATCCAGGTGAGCTTCAGGAGCCATGCCATGTGCAGCATTTACCTGCCCTTCGGCAATCAGTGTACCCGCTACGTGTGTAGAGTGATAATGCAAAGAACCCGGCGAATCCCTTTGAGTAACGCGTGTGCCAGAGCCATCATTATATTCCTGATGGGTGGTAAGTACACCACCGCCGTCCCATTCTCCAATCAACATTCCCTGACCTGTAAGATTTAAACCGGTAACTCCGCCGGGCCACAGATGATCGGTTTCGGAAGTACGGGCTGCGTTTAAATTACCGGTGATGTAATATTCCGGCATTCCAGAGGCATCCAGGCGCATTAGCTCCATGTAGCCGCCGCCTTCCACTTCGGCTTGTATTACCCAGCCTTTTTGTAGTGCCATTTGTATGGCTTCGGCCTTTTCGGCCTCCATGCGGAGGCGCATTTCGCGAGCCATTTCCAGCAGCTTATCATCTTGCTGTTGTTCAAACTCCATAGAATCTCTGTTTTGAGCTACCAAAGTACCCAAAAGCAGAATTACTGATAAAAAAAGTACAAGTTTTTTCATGACGTAAAGTATTAGGTTTATTAATAAAGAAACAATGAAACGATGACTATCTGCAGCTTTCCTAACTTGGACAAGCCAAAACCAAACAAGGTGATCATGTAAAACTTATGGT
>CAZQIV010000189.1:0-9546 GCA_964593705.1 uncultured Lentimicrobiaceae bacterium
CAGTTAATTAAAAATCGAAAAACACAAATTAATACCCCTAATAAAATCGCTGACCCTTCGGGGACTGAGAGGTCTGCTTAACAGTTGTTTTTTCAGTGTTTTACAAATTGTTGTCAATAGTAAAAAGCGGAGCGACTGAGAAATCTATTTTACATGATAAAATCAATTTCTTTCAAGAAGTTGTTATGTGTATCCGCAAACTGGTGGTGATAAATCTTCTCTGGAAATAATTTGTGTGATTACGAATAAACTTTTTCAATTGATGCGAGACCTCCATTCAGGAATTTCCATTCGGGATTAAAATTTGCTATCAGCTCATTTTTCTTCCTCCTGTTCCACTTTTTAATTTGCTTCTCTCCTGCTATTGCAAGGACTATGTCGGAAAAATGTTGATAGAAAATCAGGTGTTTGCAGTTGAATTATTTGGTGAAGCTCTCAACCAATCCATGCTCATGTTCAGTAATCCTGCGGGTCAAATTGTTGGTAACCCCCACGTAAATCACCGAACAATGGAAGTTAGTTATAATATAGACAAAATAATTATGTTTTTTCAAGCTTTGTTATTAGTTATCAGAGGTTTATTTTCCAAATTGTAAAAGTATAATAAACGATAGAACAAACTGAAAGAGATGATCCTATAATTTATTCGAAAAATAATCACCTTATTTTGATTTAAACCCGATTAAACATCCATATACAGCTCTTAAATTCAAAATTTTTAAAAATATAAAAGCGGTAACTTTGTTAAAAAATAGTGTTGTTAATTTGTAAAAAAATAATTTTTATGCTTGTCTGTAGCAGATATGCTTGTATGAGTGCCGGGGAAAAGCTCAGGACAAAAAAACTTCCAAATTTCCTGATTGTTGGGGCGCAAAAGGCAGGAACCACATCCTTGTTTGATATTTTAAATCAGCATAGCCAAATTCATTTGCCACAAGAAAAAGAGATTCATTTTTTTGATGTGGATAAAAGTTATGAAAAAGGGAAAGCTTTTTATTCATCCTTTTTTAGTGAAGCCGGAAATGCCTTAGCTGTGGGTGAGACCTCACCATCTTACCTGTTTTTACCAAAGGTTCCCAGAAGAATTTTAGACTCCCTGGGTAAAGATGTTAAAATTATAATCGTTTTAAGAAATCCCGCCGATCGTGCTTTTTCGCAGTATAAAATGCTTGCCGCGATGGGTCGCGAAAAAAGAGGGCTTGATGAAGTGCTTCAATATAATATGGAGCAAATTGAAAAGTCGTTGAATTTCGACAAGCACACTAGTTATTTGGATCGGGGAATGTATGCAGTCCAAATTGAAAATTATTTCAGTGTATTCCCAAAACAAAACATCAGGATTTACCTTTTTGAGGAAGATTTTTTGGAGAATCGAAAGCAAATGATTTTGGATATTCAACAGTTTTTGGGTGTTGAAGCCGAAAATATCAATACCTCAATCAAAGCCTTGCCATACAACAAAACCAAAAGTAAAAAAATGGATGTGGTGCTCAATATGGCTCACCCTCTGAATCGATTCTTCATAAGGTTGGTTCTTTCAAAAAACTGAGGGTATTTCTCAAATATCATTTAAATAAAATGAATAGTGAAAATGCTTACAGGGATTTGGATTTGGGGCAGTGGAGACAAAAACTAATCAATGAAGTATTTTATGATGATATCCGGAAAACTGAAAAATTAATCGGGCGAAATTTGAGTAGGTGGTATGAATGATAAAATTCTGCTGAGATAATTTTCTAAAAAGAGAGATTCTAAATCGAAAAGTAAAACCGGATTACCAGGTTAATTTTTTCTCCAAATCTTCGCTTCTGAAAGGTTTGCTTATATAATCGTCCATTCCAAGCATAATGCATTTTTCCTTTTCGCCCTTTTCAGCGCTGGCTGTCATTGCGATAATACGTGATGGATTGTTAACAGGATTTTTTTCCTGCAATTGCCTTATTTCAGCTGTGGCCTGATAGCCGTCCATCACCGGCATTTGAATGTCCATGAGGATTACATCGTAATTTCCACTTAAATATTTATTCACAGCTTCAAGGCCGTTTTCTGCCGATTCGATGGTGTGTCCAAGTCGTTGAAGTGTAAAAAGCGCAACTTTGCGGTTGATGGCATTATCGTCAACAAGTAAAATTTTGAGCGATTTTGATGGTAACTGCGATGCTTTGGGTTTTTTTATTTGTATTTCTGTAACATCTTTATTCACCTTCATTTTAATAACAAACCAAAACTCTGAGCCTTTTCCTGTTTCACTTTCTACGCCAATTTTGCCATCCATTAATTCGGTGAGCTTTTTCGAAATAGCAAGTCCAAGCCCACTACCTCCATATTTGCGTGTGGTTGATTTTTCTGATTGAGAAAATTCCTTAAAGAGTTTTTCCTTGCCTTCTTCCGAAATTCCGATACCTGAATCAACAACACTACATCTCAAAGTTGCAATGTCATCATTAAGGTTTTCCATTTTCGCTTTGATCTTAACAAATCCTGTATCAGTAAACTTTATGGCATTGTTTGCAAGATTAATTAATATCTGTTTTAGTCTTACCGGGTCTCCCATCAGGGTATTGGGAACATTATCGTCAATTTCTGCTGTAAATATCAATCCTTTGCTCGAGGCTTTAAGACCCAATAAAACAAGGACGTTTTTTACTTCATCACGAAAAGCAAAAGGAATGTCTTCCAGTTCAATTTGGTTGGATTCAATTTTTGAAAAATCAAGGATGTCATTAATAATATTCAAAAGGTTATCAGCCGAGATTTCGATTATTTCGAGGTACTCTTCATTTTTTTCTTTGCTACCTGTGTTTTTCAAAATTTCTATCATTCCGATAATTCCATTCAGCGGTGTACGGATTTCGTGGCTCATACTGGCCAGGAACATCGACTTAGCCCGGGTAGCGTTTTCAGCTTTTGCTTTTTCAATTTCCAGCCTTTCACGGGTTTTTTCCAACTCTTTGATGAGGTTTTCCCGCTCAAATTTGTGTTGATACATCTCAACAAAAACCTTAACCTTTCCTCGTAAAACATCTTCGTTGATAGGTTTGGAGATAAAATCGATGGCACCACTTTCGATGCCACGCACAATATGGTCGGTTTTACGGTAGATGGCCGACACAAAAATAACGGGGACGTAATTGGTTTTTCGGCTTTCGTGCATAATCGAAACCATTTCAAATCCATCCATTCCCGGCATTTGCACATCTACAATAGCAAGCGCATAATCGTGCTTTAGCGACTGGATAAGGCCTTCGTTGCCCGACATAGCCCTCACAAATTCCAAGTCCATATCTTCAAGCAGCACCTCGAGTGCAATTAGATTTTCAATTCTGTCGTCAACAATAAGAATTTTGGGTTTCACTTCTTTGAATGTTTTATGGTTTTTATTGTTTGATGCTTTAGTGTGAAAACAATGATTTATTTAGCTCGCATTTTTAATTAAATCCCCTATCATCAAATTCATTAAGGGTTACAAATATATTCTAATTTAATTTAACAATAGTGTTTCGAAAGAAGTTGTTGAACCTGCCCGATCAAAGTTAGCAAATAGATAATTTGCTTTACGGCATATTTGGTGTCGCGCCGGTTGGAAAAATATTTCAAGCTTTTTATATTATTTATTTTCAATAAAAATAAGCCATGTAGGGTTTTAAAACTGCTCTGATTTGTTTTGAATAACTATTTTTGTTTGGTCAAAAAATTCTTTAACCGAAATAGGAATTTAACAATACCATAAAGTTATGACAGATCTGAGTACCAATTACATGGGGTTTAAATTGAGAAACCCGATTATTGCCGGGAGTTCCGGCCTCAATAAAACTGTTGAAAATCTTATTAAACTCGAAAAAAGTGGTGCCGCCGCAATTGTGCTAAAATCATTGTTCGAAGAGCAAATAATGCATCAGATTACCAATGCAATAAAGCACTCCGAAAATACTGAATCTTATGCATATCCTGAAGCTGAAGATTACATTGGTCATTACACCCGCGAAAAAGATTTGGGCGACTATTTGAAGCTAATTGAAGATGGTAAAAAGTCTGTCTCCATTCCAATAATTGCAAGCATCAATTGCCTGTCTTCATCAGAATGGATAAGTTTTGCCAAAAAAATTGAAGATGCCGGCGCTGACGGGATTGAACTCAATATTTTTATCCTTCCATCAGATACCAAGAGAGATTCGGAGCAAAACGAGCAGGTTTATTTCGACATTGTCATGGAAGTGATGCGGCAGGTTTCTATTCCTGTGGCTGTAAAAATATCTTATTATTTTTCCAGTCTTGCCAAAACTGCACTTAAATTATCATGGACCGGTATTGCAGGAATGGTGCTGTTTAACAGGTTCTTTTCGCCTGATATCGACATTGATAAATTTGAGGTAACCTCATCTAATGTTTTCAGTAGCCCCGCCGAAATTTCAACTTCCCTTCGCTGGGTAGCTATGCTTTCGGATAAATTGCATTGTGATATCGCGGCTTCCACCGGTATTCACGATGGTGAAGCTGTTGTTAAGCAATTGCTTGCCGGTGCAAAAGCAGTTCAGGTGGTATCTACACTTTACAAAAATGGCTTTGACCAGATAGGACAAATGACAAGCTTTTTGGAGGGGTGGATGAATAAACACAAGTTTGCAAAAACCGAAGATTTCATCGGAAAGCTTAGCCTGAAAGCTGCTGAAAATGTTGCTGCCTACGAAAGGGTGCAGTTTATGAAGCATTTTGCTGGTATTGAATAAACTTTTTTAATATCAAATATTTGAGATTAGAGAAATCCACTGGTAGAACTCTTTCTGTCCGTGGATTTTTGATTTATAATTTTCTTTTTTATAATAGTGTCCGGTTAATTTTAATAGATTCTTCGCTAAGCTCAGAATGACAATGCTTTATATGAAATAGTATAGGGGAGGGCATGGCTGGCGGCAGAGCCGCCAGCCATGCCCTCCCAAAAACTGTAATCATCTGTCATTCTGAGAGTTCATCCAAAGTTTTTGGACATAATGAGGAGATGACATTATGAAATAGATTTCTTGCCGCATGTGCGGCATCGAAATGACCCCGTCCACGGGCTGATTTGGGAGGAGGGGAATCGGGTGCGAAGCGCCCGATTCCCCTCCTCCCACTACCCAAACGGAAGCATTGTCACCTCGAAGGAGCGAAGCAGCCTGCCCCGACCCTTCGGGGACTGAGAAATCTATTTTAATACTCATGATAATATTTTACTTTCCATTAAATTAGCAGTAGTAACTGTTATTTTTTATGCAGTGGTGGAGTGCCGAAAGCTTTCGAGTCAAACATTTCGCAACATTCCGGATTTTCGTTGCAGATTTGATGATTTGTTATTACAAAACTAAACCGCATCCATTTAATTCTCAATTGCCCAAAGATTAATTATTTATAAAACTTGTTTTAAAAATTAATTATTGAAAAATTAAAGTCTTGTTACAGAGGCTTAAATTATTGTTATTTGATTAACAATACCTTTCCTGCTATTATCAATACTTGTAAAATTTTCATTTAAGTTTAACTTTGCGCACTCTAATTTTTGATAATAATCACACAACATTTTACTACAAATGAACGAGATAAGAATGGTTGACCTCAAAGGTCAGTACGAAAAGATTAAAACGGAAATCGATAAAGCTATTCACGAAGTAATCGACTCCACAGCATTTATCAATGGCCCTGCTGTTAGCGGGTTTCAGGCCGATATGGAAAAATACCTCGATGTGAAGCATGTAATACCATGTGCCAATGGTACCGATGCACTTCAGGTAGCTATGATGGGTTTGGGTTTAAAACCCGGCGATGAAGTAATAACAGCATCATTTACATTTATTGCCACAGCCGAAGTTATTGCCTTGCTTGGTCTAACGCCCGTGCTCGTGGATGTTGATCCTGATACCTTTAACATCGATCCTGAGGCCATCAAAAAAGCCATCACCCCAAAAACAAAAGCCATTGTTCCTGTTCACCTTTTCGGGCAGGTGGCCGATATGGAAGAAATTTTGAAAATTGCCAAAGAGCACGATCTTTTTGTTATCGAAGATACTTGCCAGGCCATTGGTGCTGACTATACTTTTAGCGATGGTACTGTAAAAAAAGCAGGAACAATTGGCGATGTGGCCGGAATGTCATTTTTCCCGTCCAAGAATTTAGGTTGCTATGGCGATGGTGGCGCAATTTTTACAAACAATGACAACCTGAATAAACAAATGCGGGTAGTGGTAAACCACGGAATGGTTGTTAGATATTACCACGATTATATCGGCGTAAATTCCCGTCTTGATAGTATTCAGGCAGCCGTGTTAAAAGTTAAACTTCAATATTTGGACGATTATGCTAAGGCTCGCCAAAGGGCGGTAGCTTATTACGACAAAGCTTTTGCCAACCATCCCAAACTGAAAACTCCTGTTGTTTCAAAGAACTCAACACATGTTTATCACCAATATACTTTGGTAACAAAAGATTTGGACAGGGACGCCATGCAAAAATTCCTGATGGATAAAAAAGTACCGGCCATGATTTATTATCCGGTGCCGATGCATCTGCAAAAAGCCTATCAGGACGAGCGCTACAAGGAAGGTGATTTTCCGGTTACCGAGTATCTTTCAAAGCATGTAATTTCCTTACCCATGCATACCGAACTCGATGATGAGCAACTGGCTTACATTACTTCAGCCGTGCTTGAATTTGCCAACAAATAACATTTAATGACAGACAAGGAATATTTCGCTCACGAAACAGCCATTGTTGATGAAGGCTGCAGGATTGGCAAGGGAGTTAAAATCTGGCATTTTTCGCATATCATGAAAAATTGCACCATTGGTGAAAATTGCAATATCGGACAAAATGTTGTGGTTTCGCCTGATGTGGTTTTGGGTAAAAATGTAAAAATTCAGAATAATGTATCCATTTATACCGGAGTAACATGTGAAGATGATGTATTTCTTGGCCCGTCAATGGTTTTTACAAACATCACCAACCCTCGCAGTTCCATAGTACGAAAAGGACAATATGAAAAAACAACTGTAAAGCACGGTGCTTCCATCGGGGCAAATGCAACAATTGTTTGCGGGCATGATATCGGCGAGTTTGCATTTATTGGCGCTGGTACGGTTATCACGAAACATGTACCTGCTTACGCCCTGGTAGTTGGAAATCCCGGCAGACAAATCGGCTGGATGAGCGAATTTGGCCATCGTTTGAATTTTAACGAAAATGGTATTGCCGAATGTCCTGAGAGCAAGGAGCAGTATGAATTGAAAGATGGTAAGGTCAGGAAGCTATAATAGATCAAAAAAAATTATAATCCTGACTTTTTATTGAGTGATTCAATTACAATTAATGACGCGCAGCAAATGACCATTAATGACGCAAAGTAAATGCCGAAAAAACAGAAATCTTTGATTTCATTGTTTTTCGTGCATCCCCGAAAAGTTACGAAAATTAAAAATTTTCTACTTTTCGGGATAACTATCAATGACGCGAAGCAAATGACCATCTTTAACCCAATAACCTAATAACGAATAATCCCGCAAATGCGGGGATTTCGCTTTGCTCAACAATTAACGAATAACGAATAACGAATAACAATTAACATTATACCCACAATGACATTATTTGAAAAATTAATTAACAAACAAGACAAGGTATCACTGATTGGCCTTGGATATGTTGGGCTTCCCATTGCCCTGGAATTTGCACGTAAAGTGCCTGTAATCGGTTTCGATATCAAACCTGAACGCATCGAAATGATGAAAAACGGGATTGACCCCAGTGAAGAGTTGGAAACTGAAGCTTTTGATGGTTGTGATATATTGTTCACTTCCAATCCCGAAGATCTTAAAAACGCTTCCTTTCATATTGTGGCAGTCCCTACACCCATCGATGATAGTAACATGCCTGACCTCAGGCCGCTGATTGCGGCTACCAAAACGGTAGCAAATATTTTGAAAAAAGGTGACTATGTGGTTTACGAATCCACGGTTTACCCGGGAGCTACCGAAGAGGATTGCATTCCATTGCTGGAAGAAATTTCAGGATTAAAACTCAACGAGGATTTTAAAGTTGGATTTTCACCCGAACGTATCAACCCGGGCGATAAAGTACATACCCTTGCAACAATTACCAAGGTGGTTTCCGGATCAGATGAGGAATCGCTCGATATAATTGCTAAAACTTACGAACTGGTTGTAAAAGCCGGTGTGCATAAAGCACCTACTATCAAAGTGGCCGAGGCTGCCAAGATTATCGAAAATACCCAACGCGATGTAAACATTGCTTTGATGAATGAGCTTTCGATAATTTTCAACCGGATGGGCATTAATACTTTTGATGTGCTGGAGGCAGCGGGTACAAAATGGAATTTCCTGAACTTTTACCCCGGCCTTGTTGGCGGGCACTGTATTGGTGTTGACCCATATTATCTTGCCTATAAAGCCAAGAAATTTAAATACCATCCACAAATCATCAATTCCGGTCGTTTTGTAAACGATTCGATGGGGTTTTATGTGGCCAAGCAATTGGTAAAGAAATTGATTGCTGCCAAAAAGTATATATCAGAATCCAAGGTGCTGATCATGGGCGTAACCTTTAAAGAAAATGTGAGTGATATCCGCAATTCACGCGTTCCTGATATTATTTGCGAACTCAAATCTTATGGCCTGAATCTGGATGTTGTTGATCCTTATGCCGATTCAGATGCAGTAAAACATGAGTATGGCTTCAAATTAACTGACGAAATCAATGAAAAATATGATGCAGTAGTTGTTGCGGTTAGTCATGATGAATACGCAAACCTGGCCGAGGAATACTTCAAAAGTATTTCAAGCGATGATGGAATTATATTCGATTTAAAAGGTAATTATCGCAATAAAATCAAAGATTTGACCTATTGGAGCTTGTAAAACCTCTCTTCATAATGAAAGAATAATAAACCAGGAAATGCAAATTTCATGGTTTTTTTTATTTCCCTAAGTCATATAAGGACTATGCGTTTATTTGTATTAGTGCATCAAATAGCCCCTTGCCCAAAGTTTCAGTTTATGGGAATATTTTTTTATTTTTGTTCCACTCAACACCATAATAAATAAATATTGACAGATATGAAAAATTTAAGTATTACCATTTCAAATGATGAATTTGAAAAATTTGGTTTTAAGAAAGAGACACTAGCTTTTTCTGAGGTATTAGAAATGAAATTAAAACACAATCGCCATAACCCCATCCCCGACCCTTTCCGCCAACTGGCGGAGAGAGCCTGTCCCGAAAATCGGGAGTCTGGGGGAGAGGTCGAAATCAAACTAAAATCACAAAACACCATTAAATGAAATGAAAACATGATCATAATAACCCCATCCCCGGCCCTTTCCGCCAACTGGCGGAGAAGGGGGCTGAAACTCCCGGGATTTGGAGAAAAAGTAAAAGCGAAGCACTTCGCTTTTGCATACAGACACAAATCCCAGGAGAGAGGGCTCCCCTCTCCATTTGGAGAGGGGGCAGGGTAATGCCATTAAGTTTAGCCATCAATAAAAACGTAAGAAGCATTTAATGCAA
>CAZQIV010000190.1:0-9539 GCA_964593705.1 uncultured Lentimicrobiaceae bacterium
ATCCAAATCACCTTAAAAAACTTTTTTTTGGTCTAAAGAATAGGTAGTACAATAGAGGCACTAAGTTCACTAAGTTTCACTAAGACTTTCTAAGTGTTCCTTGTGTTCTGCGTGTCTTCGTGGTTTTTCTTTTTACCACTGAGGCACTCTAAGTTCACTAAGTTTCACTAAGTGTTTCTTTGTGTTCTGCGTGTCTTATGCCATAGGCATCACTATGTGAGTGTTTTATTTATTTTCAAGTTCTTTAATTTTGTCCTTTAGTTCTTTCATCCTTATTTCACGGCCAACAAACAAGTTGTTCATGCGTTGAATTTCTGAAATTTTTGTTTCCAAATCCTTTGTTCGTACTTTGACCTTTTGTTCCAGTTTTTCCGAATGTTTTGAAACCTCATTGTGCAACAAGGCGTTTTTTATATTCAGCGAAATTGCATTAACCAGGGTTTCCAGAAAATCTGACTGAATCTGAAAATCACGTGGTTCATTTGATGCTAATCCGATAATCCCAATAGATTCTTCTCCTTTTTTTAACGGAAGAGCGGCAAATGAGCGAAATCCTGCAGTTTACATTCTTGCCAGGTGCAACGCGAATCGGTATTAATATCTTTAGAATATATTGACTTGTTTTGCAATACTGCTAACCCACATAAACATTCACCAACTTTGTGGTCAGGGAAATCGTCTAATCTTGCTATAGCACTTTTTGGAGCCATATCTTTTAAAACCAGCTTGTTATTTTCGCGAATAAAGAAAATAACCATATCGGGTTTTACCGTGGCCATTAAACTTTTAACGGCAGTTGGTATTATTTCATCCAACGAAAGTGTTCCGCTGATTTCGCGGCTTAAAAGTTCCAACATTTTGAGTTCGTTCGTGTGTCTTAAAATCTCGGTTTCGTTTTGTTTTCTTTCTGTTATATCCGCGAAAAAAATAGATAATCCTGTTGGAGAGGGGAAAATCCGGTTTTCGAACCACTTGTTGAAAGGAGCATAATATTCAGTTAAAAACTGTGGTTTTTGCTCCTTCATGGCTTTATGGCAAGCAAGATAAAAAGACTGTCCGACACTTTCAGGAAATTCGGTCCAAATATGTTTCCCAATCATACTTTGTGGTTCGCAGTTAAAAATTAATCCTGCATTTTTACTCATATAGGTGTAACGCCATTCGGTGTCGAGCGAAACAAATGCATCGGTCATACTTTCGATGGTGGTAAGCAATTGTTTATTAAGTGTTTTAATTTCTTCCTGTGCGGTTTTTTGTTCGCTTGTATCTATTGCAATACCAATCTTTTGCTTCACCGAGCCATCAGCATTCCGCAGAAAAATCCTTTCGGTACTCTGCAGGTGTACCCATTTGCCATTTCGATGCTTTATCCGGTATTCGATGGTTAGCATGTCTTCATCTTTTGCAGAAATGAATTTTTTATGAAGATCAAATACATCTTGCATATCGTTAGGATGGATAATATTTGCCAATACATTTTCGCCCATTTCATGGATTTCGATTTTGGAATATCCCAGCATTCGTTCTATTCCTGAATTGGTAAAAACATTTCTATTCGTTTCCAAATCAAAAACATAAATTATTGCAGGGCTAGTTTCCGTAACTGCTTCAACAAAAAGTTTTTGTCGTGCCAATTCATTTTCAGTTTGTTTGCGGTGAGTAATGTCTCTAAGAAATACAACAAACCACCCATTTCCAACAGCTTTGTACTGAACACTAATTTCAACATCATATTTACTTCCATCTTTTCGGTGGTGAATGCTTTCGAAACGGTCGGAGCTATTTTCAGCAACTTTGTCAATATGAGTAAAAGTTTCATTTTTTGTTTCGGTAGATTCCAAATCAGAAATGCTCATCGCCAACAATTCCTTTTCGCTGTACCCGCTCATTTGGCAATATTTCTCATTTACTTCTATTATTTGTCCATGCATATTAACGAGCCAAAAGCTATCCATAGCGATTTGTAGGATTGACTTGTAGAGAATATTGTTACTATCGTCATTTTGCGTTTCCATAGTCAGATCGAATATAGTTGAAACCCGATGGTAAGATAAACATAAGTATTCCTGGATCACTAATGTTTATCTATTTTAATCACTGTAAAGGTAGTGAAAAAAAAAGATGATGCCAATGTTATTTTGGAGGTAAATAATAAGAATTGAGCAAATAGAAAGAAGCGAGGTGTTCAAGATGAACATGTCTAACTTTAATGATGGAGACACGGCCAAGCTCATATTCAGGCTTACAGTTTGATTTTCTTTTTCAGTAAAATAAGCTAATTTTGTTGCCAGGAAATCAACAAGTATAAAAGAAAAATAATATGGCTATCGGAAATACATTGCCCGCTAAACCTGCAAAACATGTTCGCCCTTCGTGGGACGAATATTTTATGGAATTGGCCAACACGGCGGCCAAGCGTGCTACCTGCGACAGGGGCAGAAGTGGATGCGTAATTGTACGTAATAAGCATGTGCTTGTTACCGGCTATGTGGGTTCTCCTATGGGTTTGCCACATTGCGACGAAGTTGGGCACCTATTCAAAACGGTTACACACGCGGATGGTAAAATTACACAACATTGTGTACGAACGGTACATGCCGAACAAAATGCAATTTGCCAGGCTGCCCGTTTGGGGATTTCACTCGAAAATGCCGAGCTGTATTGTAAAATGACTCCATGCCGCACCTGTGCTATGCTTATTATAAACTGTGGTATAAAGCGGGTAGTTTGTGAAAAGAAATACCACGCCGGGGCAGAGTCGGAAGAGATGTTTAAAACCGCAGGCGTTGAACTGGCCTTTTTTAACGAAGAAATCGAACAATACGACAATCAATAGCAAAACCGGCACAACGGGTAAGTTTATTAAACTCTTTTGTGCTGGCCAAAAAAAAATATTCTTAGAATCCCTGGATAGGTTCTGATCCTTTATTTTATCCTAATAATTTGGTGCAACACCCCAAAAATTTGTGTTGTCATCGACATCATCACCAAAACTTTTCAAGGTTTTTTCGCCAATCACATAAGTTGCTTTTTCGCCTGCAATCTGCGAAAACATTACTTCATACTCAACGCCAACATCAAGCATCATAACACGGGTAAATGATTTACCCGATTTCTTAACTATTAGGTTACTATGGCAGATAGGGCAGAAGAAATCCACATGCTCACCTTTTTCAATTTTAAAATCAGGATGCTTTTGCGCCCTGTAATCGCCCAATTCTGCTGTTAAAAGAACAAGTCCGCGTTGGTAACTGCCTGTTCTTGCTGATAAAATAATGCGTTCGTTAACGTAAAGTTGTCCGTGGCAAAAGGGACAGTGAAAACTTTTTTCCATAATTTGATCTTTTTTCTGATTAAACGGCTAAGCAATTGTTGCTGATATTTGATCGGCAAAGGTAATACGAAATACTCTAAATATGAAAAGCACTTTTGTTCGGGGGTATAAAATTTTCTTGAACCCGAAAATATTACCATTCTATCTGAAATTAGTGGATAGACAGGGATTTTACATTGCTGATTTGATCTAATTTTTAGATTCCGGTAAAAATGTGATATTTGTTTTTTAATTGAAGACCATGATAAATTTTAAATACTATCTGTTCGGAATCATTTTATTGATGCTTTTTTTAAGCCCTGTACATGCCCAGGATTTTGAAAGAAACACGTATGTTTTTCCTTATGATCTTTCAAAGCCTGACGAAAAAATGATACTTCCGGGCATCCTCGAAGAAATTTCGGGTAATGTGTTATTGAATGATGACATTATGATTTGTATTCAGGATGAAAAGGGCGATTTGTTTTTTTACGATCTAAACGAAAAACGACTAATAAAAAAAGTTGACTTTGGGAAAGATGCCGATTACGAAGATGTAGCCATTATGAATGACAAGGTGTTTGCTTTGCGAAGCAACGGAACGCTTTATGAAATTTCGAACTTTGAAAATGAAGACGAGATAAAAACAAAGAAAATAGAAACCAGGCTTACGAAAAAAAATAATTGCGAAGGGCTTTGTTATGATCCTGTTGAAAACCGCCTCCTGATTGCATTAAAAAGTGATCCTGAAGTGGATGAAAGTCAAAATTTTGACGGATATAAAGCAATATATACCTTTGACATTAAAAAAGAAAAAGTAGCTAAAAGTCCTGCCTACCTTATCCACCTTAAAATTATAAAGGATTTGGACAATGCTACACTTTACGAAAATATTTCACACCGGATTGCCGAAACTTTCGAAGAGTCGGGTGACATCAGGTTTCAGCCGTCAGCAGTTGCGATCCATCCCGTGAGCGACGAAATATATGTGCTTGCCTCGGTGGGAAAAACCATTGTTGTAATGTCGAGGGCAGGCGATGTTATTTATGTTGAAAAGCTTGATAAATGGCAGTTTGTACAGCCCGAGGGACTTACTTTTGCCCCGGATGGTACTTTATACATTTCGAGTGAAGGAGATGGCGGGAATGGTGTTTTGATGAAATTTAAAATGAAACAGGCCAGGTAACTTTAACCCCCAATATTTTTAAAGGTTTGCTCAAAAAGCTTGTCGAAATCTTGTTTGGAAATATCTTGCTCATTCATCAGGTCGATGATTGCAAGGCGATCTTCGATATCTTCTATATGAAAAACCTTATCTTTTTTTTGTTAAACCTTAGTAGAATAATGGTCACCCCAATAATTCACAAAACCTTATTCCCTTATTATTCATGCATAAACTGTGGATATTAATAAGGTTGGATTTCCAATTTATGGATATTTTCTACTAAGGTTGATTTTTTTAGGATAAGGTTTTTGATGTTCCAAACTGGCCTTGTTTGATTTATTTGAAAACGTTAAGAGCGGCAGCGCCGCGTAATCTTGATAGAAACAATGTTTTCCCTAAACCATAAAAGGTGCGGAGCACCGGAATATATAATTCAGGAAACAAAATCATCCGATAAAAAATGTGTGCTAAATCGTGTGCGGAAACAAAAAAGCCACTAACATTTATTAACGCAAGTGGCTGGTTATTTTGTGACTCCATAGGGATTCGAACCCCAAACCTCCTGATCCGTAGTCAGGTGCACTATCCAATTATGCTATGGAGCCATTATTTTAAGAACTGTCCCTTAATTAAAAGGGCTGCAAAAGTAATATTTTTTGAAATAAAAACAATAAAGATTTTTTTCGTTTCCAGAGAGAGAGTTTATCGTTATTGGTGATTAGTTAATAGTTAATCGTTATTGGTGAATAGTTAATCGTTATTGGTGAATAGTTAATAGTTAATCGTTATTGGTGAATAGTTAATTGTTATTGGATGTTGAATTCAGAGATTTCATTTCTCAATAATGCTTTAACATTTCAGAAGTAATCTCCCTAATTATTATCGCTCTATTTAACCCTGAAATCAAGCATTTTTTGATCTTCGATAAAGGCTTCCAAACGATCACCTATTTTAACGGGGCCAACACCGGCAGGAGTTCCGGTAAAAATTAAATCTCCCATTTTTAATGTGATGAACTGCGAAACGTAAGAGACAATCTTATTAAAACTAAAAATCATCAGTTCAGAATTTCCGTCCTGGACTTTTTCACTGTTTTTCAGCAAATGAAACTGTATTTTTGAAGTATCCTGATATGCATCCAGCTTTAAAAATTTACCAATCGGGGCTGAACCATCAAAGGCTTTTGCTATCTCCCAGGGCAGACCCTTTTCTTTTTGCTGTTGCTGAAGATCACGTGCGGTAAAATCGATGCCGATGCCAATTTCATCGTAATATGTAGAAGCAAATTTCTCGGGGATATGCCTACCGTTTTTTGATATTTTTAAAACCAGCTCAACTTCGTAATGGATATCCTTCGAAAAATCAGGATAAAAAAAGGGACGGTTACGAATAATGATTGAGGTGTCGGGTTTAAGAAAAAAAACAGGATTTGTTGGCAGTGGATTATTCAATTCTTTGGCATGGGCAACATAGTTGCGACCTATACAGATAATTTTCATAAGCAAGATGTTAGTTTACGATTGCAAAGTTAAAAATTTAAATTTTCTATTTTTCGGGATTGGCAGTTTTCAGCAGGTAGTCCGTAGTAGGCAGTCAACAGTCCTCAGCAGGCAGTCCTCAGCAGGCAGTCAACAGTAGGCAGTGGGCAGTCCCGAAAAAACATCCAGAAGGTTCGGGATATGATTTCATAATTTTTCGAGCCCGCCTTGCTCGCCTCGCTGCGAAGCGGGCCGCCAGCGTAGGCTATTGTTTAGGCGAGGCAGGGATGCACGACCAAAGGTCGGCATAGGCAGTCTAAAGTAGCTATTGCTTCTTGACTTGAAACTGTGGACTGTGGACTGGAGACTGGAGACTGTGAACTGTTGGCTGTGAACTGGAGACTGTGGACTGTGGACTAAAAAACACAAAGTCCATGTTGAAAATTATTATTCCTCTTTCATTGATTTTTTCTCACCACCAAAAATTGACGAAAAAATACTCTTTACCAAAAGAAACGATGATTTTGATGAATCGAGCTTCCTGGCCTCATTCAAATCTTTGAGCGCCCCCATTAAATTATCGTCTTCCTGCTTTGCTTTGCCCCTGTAAAAATAGGCTTCGGCATATTCGTGTTGGAAATTTATGGCTACGGTAAAATCAATGATGGCATCTTTGTAGTTTTCGAGCAGGTAATTGTTGTATCCCCTCATAAACCAGGCATCGCTCAACTCGGGCTTTAATTCCAAAGCATGATTGCAAAAAAGGAGGGAAGACTCGTATTCGTTTTTTTGGTTTAATTCGATGGCAACTTTCAGGTTTTCGATGGCTGTTTCCTGGGCCATCATAAACTGAAATCCAATAATCATACATAAAATAAATAATCCCTGCTTCATTTATCCACTTTTACTACCATCAAAATACGAATGAAATCAAAAAATGTTACACAATTATTCTTAACCCCCGAGCATTTTGAAACCTCGCATTTTTATTAAGGTAATCACCTTTTTGGTGGATAGCGGAAAATCGCCTTTCATCATCCAATCGTAATAGGAAGGCTCTTTTTCAAAAACTTTTTCTACAGATTTTCCCTTGTGCTTTCCAAAATTAAATACTTCGATTTGCTGATCGTCGAACACGATGTGCCCGATTAAATCCACATTCTGGAATTGCACTGAAAATTCGCTGAGCCTGGCAATATCATTTACTATTGGCTCGATGATTTCCCCTTCTTTGGTTTTTAAGGTAACGCCTTTGTATTTATCGAGCTGCGATTTTAATACTTCATAAGTCGCGATTGTATCAGCCTCCGCTGAATGATTGTTGACAAGTTCTTTTCCACAATAAAATTGGTAAGCGGCAAACAGTGTTCTGGGCTCCATTTTGTGAAAAATATTCTGGACATCAACAAAGCGCCTGCCCTTGAGATCAAAATCCACATCAACACGAAGAAACTCCTCTACCAGCAAAGGAATATCAAACTTATTGGAATTGTAGCCCCCAAGATCACAGTTAGTAAGGAACTGGTTAAGCTCATGGGCGAGCTCTTTAAAAGTTGGTGCATCCTTTACATCCGAATCCGTAATACCATGTATTTCGGTGGTTTTTGCCGGGATTGGAATGGTTGGGTTGATTCTTTTTGTGTAAATTTTTTCTTCGCCATCCGGTAATATTTTCACGATGCTGATTTCAACAATTCTATCGGTGGCAACTTTAATCCCTGTGGTTTCCAGGTCGAAAATGGCTAATGGTTTTGTTAGATTGAGTTTCATAATATTATTTAAAAAATTAAAAGGCTGTGCCAAAGGTATTAACCTGATTAATTCACAAACTTAAAAAGTTTGTGAATTAATCACCGAAGGCCGAAAATATTTGAAAAAATATTTTCGAGGGTTAACCCTCGAATTTCCAGAGGAAATTCGGCTCTGTGGGCATTTTAGCCCACAGAGTGAAAAATTCATGAATTTTTCAGGTTAAAAGTCTCCGGTCACAGCCTAATACAATTTATTATTTGTGATTTACAAGGCCAAATTTATATCAAAAGCTTCGAGTGTATTGCGCAATTGCCTGAGGTACATCCCGCCCATAGCACCATCTACAATCCTGTGATCGTAAGCCAGCGAGAGCATCATAATGTGGCGGATGGCGATAACATCACCCTGGGGAGTTTCGAGCACTACCGGCCGTTTTTTAATGGCACCGAGGCCGAGGATTGCAACCTGTGGTTGATTGATAATTGGTGTACCTGTAAGGCTGTCGAAGGATCCAAAGTTTGTAATGGTAAAAGTTCCACCTTGTATTTCGTCAGGATTAAGTTTGTTAGTCCGTGCGCGACCAGCAAGATCGTTCACCCGCTTGGCCATACCAACCATATTCAACTCATCGGCATTCCTGATTACAGGAACAATAAGGTTTCCGTTGGGAAGTGCGGTTGCCATGCCAACGTTAATATTTTTCCTACGAATGATTTTTATTCCGTCAACCGAGGCATTTACATTGGGAAAATCACGCAGTGTTTTGGCGGCAGCTTCGATAAAAATTGGTGTGTAAGTAATTTTCTGACCTTCTTTTTTCAGGAAAGCATCTTTTACCTTATTTCTCCATGTAACAATATTTGTAACATCTACTTCAATAAACGAGGTTACATGCGGCGAAACCTGCTTCGACATCACCATGTGGTCTGCAATAAGTTTACGCATTCTGTCCATCTCCACAATTTCGTCACCCATGCCCGCCAAAACCTTCGGCGCTTCAACTTTAGGAGCTGCATAAGAAACTTGTTGTTTACTTTGAGTTTCAGTTTTTTGGGCTTTGCCTTCGTTCCTGTTTTTTAAATATTCGAGGATGTCATTTTTGTTCACCCTGTTATCTTTGCCACTTCCCGAAATCTGCTCTAATTCGTGCAAGGAAACATTTTCTTCTTTGGCAATACTTTTAACCAGGGGCGAATAAAATCTGCTTGCCGTGGAATAATCACCATCAACCAATCCTTCAGCTTTGTCTTCTGAAGATGCTACCGATTTTTTCTCATCTTCAATATCAGCGGCTTTTTGCTCAGATGATCCTCCAGATTTCGAAGCATCTTTTGGTTCTGCTTCTTCATCTTCATCACCTTCAATTTCAATCACTGCAATAACTTTACCTACGGGTATCACATCACCTTCGTTAAAAAACTGTTTAAGTAACTTCCCCTCTACCGGTGATGGAATTTCAGAATCCACTTTATCGGTTGCAATTTCTGCCAGTGCATCATCTTCTTCCACGCTATCGCCCGGGTTCTTAAGCCATTTGGTAATGGTTGCTTCTATAATACTTTCGCCCAGTTTGGGCATAATAATTTCAAACTTTGCCATTTAATTCTTCTATTAAATCTGTAATCAATATTTGCTATACAAACAATGGCTGTTTTTAAATGTTCACAGCCTGAAAAGCGCGGCAAAATTAAGGATTTGAAACCCATCTATTTGTTAAGTAATATTAAATTGGAGGGAAGGACTAAATGATTGAAACAGGAGAATGTTGAGCGTAGCGAAATCCCGCCCTTGCGGGAAGCGTAGCAGCCTGCCCCGTTTTTTCGGGGAAATC
>CAZQIV010000191.1:0-9325 GCA_964593705.1 uncultured Lentimicrobiaceae bacterium
TGTGAATGGGGTGGGTGAAAGTGGGCGCGAAGCGCCCACTTTCACCCACCCCCAATCCCCCAAATCCAGGTCACCTCGAAGGAGCGAAGCGATTGAGAGGTCTGTTAAATAGTTAGGTTTTCAGTGTCTTACACAAACATGTCATTGGTATCGAAGGGAGAAATCTATTAACAATACATTTCCATGAAATTCGCAGTAGAACCGATTTTGAAATAAATAATGTTATTTCTACTTTGTTTTGTGTAGCGGATTAATCAATAAACCTTTTCTTAATTTCGGGAGAAGGAATCATACACTGTGGCTTTTTACCAAACCATGCATAGCGATGTTTGGATATAAAAATATAAATCATATCGCGTAAACGCCCGGGAACAAAACGAAAGAACTTAAAAGCTTTCCATGGAAAAGGAAGGTGGGATGCAACGCGTAAAACGGCATCTGATTTAAAATATAAATTTCCATTTTCTATTAAAATCACTGTTAACAAATCATGTAACAGCATTTCATTTCCCGGAAATTTATTCAAAAGCGATTTTGCTTTAGGACTTTGCAAGGGGAGAAATTTAATTTTCGCCTTTTTGTCAATTTTAATAACAAAATTCACAAATCCATTGCACAAGTTACAAACACCATCAAATAAAATAATTGGCTCCGACAAGTGTATTTTTTCAGGCATAAAAAAAAGCTTTGACATTTAACCCGGAAAATTCATGAATTTTCTTTCGACTAAGTAATACCAGCACTTTCAGGTTCATTGCATTCCCCAAAATTGGGTATTTCTAAGTCGGAATTTCCCGAATTACAGCCCACTATCCATCACACATTCATCCAATGCGCTTCGCTTTTAGAGGAATAATTCGGGTTAACGTTATCAAAGCATTTTTGTTTGGATTTTATTGTTTGGGTTCCGGCTTGTTCCTGTTCTCGTTACCAGGATTCCTTGGCCGGTTTCGATTTGGCCGGTTATTGTTCCTTCGCTGACGGTTTTGCGGGTCATTATTTCTTTTTTGACCGTCTTCCATTTGTTGAGGTTTTGGCCTTCGCGTTGAATTGTCGGATTTGTCGTTTCTGTTTGGTTTGCTACTATCACGGCGTTGATTTTGAGGCCGTTCTTTTTGGCCTTCTTTTTTTAGTCCGGGTTGCGGATTTACCGGCCTTCTTCTTGATTTTTTTCGTTTACGCTTGTTTTCTGATTCTGAGTCATCAACTTTATCAAACCTGTTGATATCCTCATCCGTAAGGCCTCCATTTCCAAAATCTGTTTTTATTTCCGAAGTAATGGCAATATCTTCGAGTTGCTTGGGTAATTTATTATTCTTATTAGCCAAAATAATTTCATGCACCCTGTCAACCGAAAGCGCCATCATACTTGACTGGTTATTAGTATAGGCGTACCACATAATACGCTTAAACACATCCGATTTTTGATGAAGGGCTTCACCTTTTTCAGTTTTTAGAACGATGTTACTATTTGGAAAATCTTTAAGTGCATCGAGGTAAACATCGTTTTCGTAATTCAAACAGCATTTTAGTTTACCGCACTGACCGGCAAGTTTTTGAGGGTTGAGCGAGAGCTGCTGGGTGCGGGCGGTATTGGTGGTAACAGAAGTAAAATCGGTGAGCCATGTACCACAGCACAATTCACGGCCACACGACCCGATACCTCCAAGCCTGGCTGCTTCCTGACGGGCACCAATCTGGCGCATTTCAACCCTAACCTTAAACTCCTCGGCCATGAGTTTTATCAGCTCCCTAAAATCAACACGTTCATCAGCTGTGTAATAGAATACGGCTTTAGTTTCATCGCCCTGGTATTCAACATCATTAACTTTCATTTCGAGGCCAAGACCCCTGGCAATTTTTCTTGTTTTTATCTTCGATCTGTCCTCGAGATCAACAGCATTGAGCCACTTCTCGATATCAGCAAGTCGCGCCTTGCGGTAAACTCTTTTAATACTTTCGTCCTCAGGGTTCACATTCTTGTTTCGCATCTGCAACCTAACAACTTCACCGGTAAGGGAAATTATTCCGATGTCGTGCCCGGGGGAGGCTTCCACGGCAACAATATCGCCACTATGAAATTTCATATCAGGACTTAACCTGTAAAACTCTTTTCTGCTATTCTTAAATCGAATCTCAACAATGTCAAAATACTTTTGTCCATCGGGTATTTCTATATCTTTTAGCCAGTCGAAAGCATCAAGTTTACAGCAACGATGCTCTGCAATCTTGCTGTTGTTCTGGTAAATTTGTGGTGCATGGCAACATCCCCGCGATAGAAAGGTGTTGTTGATTGGATCGGTATGTATGGTATCTTTATCCATTATAAATTTTTCGGAAACTATGTAAATAATAAAAGGCAAAATTAAGAAAAACTATGATGTCATATTTTTTTCCTTAACCCTAAGGAGTTTTGTAATTGAAAGGGACAAATCGAGGAAAATAAGCTGAGCATTTACATTTCTTTCTACATGAAATATCGCATCATCAAATTCTTTTGCAAACATCCGGATATTTCCATTGTGAATAAAAGGGGAAAATTTTACATGAAAGTTACGTTCGGTTTCAAGCAATCTTACCATATCAACATGGCCCAAATGAATCAAAAGACACCTGCGCAGGGTTTCCATTCCAAATTGCAGGAATTGTTTGCTTTGTTCCCTGTTTTCTTTTGCCTGTTCGCTCGAAAATTTTAGCAGCGCCGGTATATCAGGAGCATAGCAAATCCGCATCCATTCAACAAATTTTATTAGGTTTTTCCCAAAGTTGTCAGCCTGCGATTGAAGTTTAACTGCCTGTTTGAAACTTCCGTTTGCTAACCTGGAAATTTCCAGGGCTTTTTCTTCTGATAGATCGAGTTTGGCCATACAAGCCTTTATCATTGAATCGTCATCAATCTTGGGAACTTTAATCTGGTGCAACCTGGAAAGTATGGTGGGGATAACCATATCAATTTGCTCGGCCACAAGCAGGAAAACCGTTTTTTCCGGTGGTTCCTCCAATATTTTAAGAAGCCTTGGTGCAGCTTGATAGTAGAGCTTTTCTATCATCCAAATCACCATAATTTTATATTCCGCTTCATAGCTACTATAGCTGAGCGTGCCCAGAATACCTCCACAATCGGCGGTATTAATTGATGCCTGTTTACGCTCGATATCTAACTTTTGATACCAGTCGTTTAAGGTAACATAATGACTGTTTTCAAATATCATTTCACGCCAGGGGGCAATATAATCGCTGCTTACAAATGACTTACCTGATGATTTGGTTTTTTTTACCACCTTGCTTTCGGCCATGGGATAAATAAAATGCAGATCGGGATGGATGAGTTTATTGTATTTAATACAAGATGAACAAATGCCACACGAATCTTCTTTTGCTATTTTATTAGGATCTTTACAACTGATAAACTGGGCATAAGCCAATGCCAGAGCCAGCTTGCCCCTACCCTGGGCCCCATAAAAAAGCTGTGCATGGGCTACCCTGTTTTCCGAAACTGTTCTAATAAGTCGTTGCTTTATTTCTTTTTGGCCAATTACTTCGCTGAATAACATGTTGGAGTTTTAATTTTTGATGGGACAAAAATACGTCATAATCGGTTTACATACTTACTCGCACTCAGGAAAAGTAATTGTTTTTGTACTAAATATTTTTACATAATAGGCTTTTCCGGGCTTGAGAGCAGGCAGGGTATTGATTCCTTTCGATGGCCAGTAAACTCCTGTACCCGTTGCATCTTTAACAATTCTGATGTAATTGACAATGCCGCTAAAAAGCGTTTCGGTATTAACATCACAAGCCGATAATACGGGCATTAAGTTCCAGCCGTTATTTAGCGTTAAGGTGTTAATTTCGTTTGTAAAACCCTGGAAAGGCAATTCACAATCCTGGTCAACCTTGATAAAATAGCCAGTTGTAAAATCCCAGTTTTGAAGGGTATTTACATTATTTGCCGGATAATAATAATCTGTCAAATCCTGCATAATTATTAAATGGTTAATAAGCGGGTTACATATAATTTCTATTTCAGAGTTTACGGGGATAAGGTTACTTGAAATACTGTTCCAGCCTTCTGTTAGTATAAAGTTATGCGATAAAACCCCTACTGATACTGTAACATAATTGCTTGGTTCCGACTCGCCTGCATAATAGACTGAGGTTACATAATACTGGTATGTTCCGGCAGGTAAATCTTCATCAAGAAAGGACGTCCCCTGTACATAGTCTTCATTGATCTTTTGTGCATCCCTGTAAACATTATATCCTATCAATCCTTTTGAAGCAGGGCTTATCAAATCCACAGTATTCCAGCTATTTTCATTGATGGCTCCGAGGCCTTGTGTATAAACCAAATTGGCTGCATTTTCTCCTTTCCATATTTTCAGCACATATTCAGGCAAACCGGAATCAAGGAAAACTGAGACTTTCGAAATTAACAAACCATCATAAGGCTCCAGATCGGAGCTTGCCCAACGTGCAGCCGCATAAAAAGAACCTCCATCTGATAATGTTATCGAACCACAATTTGTTTCATTATCCCAATGTATCCATTGTGGTTCAACGGGTGCCGACCAACTTAGTAAAACATCACTTCCGCTTACCTGTGCCTGAAGCCCAACCGGGGGTTCAACATTAGCTTCGGCGGGCACAATACCCATAATGGCTGCCTGATTACCGGTAAAATTGGCGCCGGCAGGGTTCAGGTTCGAGAGATAAAAATACCCGTTTTCATATCCTCCCCAACCCCAATTCATGTGGAAATAGTTGTCGGCAGCATAACCATCACAAACCCATGCATGTCCGCCTGTGCCATCACCGCGGTAAATTACAGGCCGGCCTGTATCGAGATTATCACGCAGCATGGTTTCCCACTCCGGGTTGGAAAAACTATTTTTGTAAAGATATTGCGCCTCCTCACTATAATTAAAATAATTAACCATTGAGTTGTGTGCCATACTTGTTGAAGCTCCGGAGCCGTTGGGGCCGAACTGCATATTAACACTTACGGCACAATGATAAATCAAAGTGGCCAAATCAATATTGCTGCTACCGATACTGTTTGGCATGTTGTCCCACTGGTAAGTTGTATTTTCGAAATCTGCTGATTGCCAGCCATAGGGCGAAATATAATATTCGTGGTAACCTGTTCCTGTGGAAGGGTAATCCCAATATTTCATCACCTGTGCCATTGCCAGTGCAACACATCCTGCCGGAACATGATTACAATAGCCATAAGGAGCATCATTATCTTCCGGGCACAATTCGTTATAGTGGCAACTTTGATTCCAGGTGGTGCTTAACAGGGGGCTAACAGAACGACCATTATCAGTCGAAGACACTGGCCTTTGCCATTTTTCCCACTGCAATATAATTTCGGGAGTGGCAGGCAAATCCATTTCAATTACTCCCTTAATTTCTGCCTCATATCCTTTTAATAATTCGGCAAAAGCCGGTATCTCACTTTCATATTGAGCATCATAAAACCCCTCTGACGAAAACCCTAAAACAGGGATGGTAGCATCGCAGGCTGAAATAATAACAAAACCACTGGCATTAACATTATAAATATAAAACAAATCATTGTTTCCTGATTTTCGGGTTGCTGCAAGGGTTATCAAAATCTGATTATTATCAGCAGTTACATTACTGTCGAACACTGACAGGTAGAAATTTCGAGCCACTTCAAGAGCCACTTCCGGTGATTTGACAGCACAATATAATTGACACTGTAACACAAGCAAAAAAGCTAAAAAACTAAGACGTAACATTTTTTTCATAATAATATTTGTTTAATAATTGTATCACATTAAGACATGAACAAAAATAAACAAAAAAACAATGAAATATTACAAGCTTTTTTATAGCATTCTTTAATTACATGGAACAAACTCAATGGTAAACCCGGTGGTTGCATAGATTGCATACGCTTTTCCATGCATAAGTTTTTCTAATGAAAAAATGGATTTCTCAGGCCAATATATATCTAAGCCTGCAATTTGTTTTATAATTCTGATTTTGGTAATGTTATCTTGTGGTAAATCTGATATGTTTACATCACATCCTATGGGAACCGGTAGAAAATTCCATCCCTCTTGTAAGTTAAAATACAACTCTTGGGGGTATCCATCAAATTGAATGCTTACTTCAGAATTCATTTTTACGTAATAGGCTTTGTTTTCCCATACTTCAAGCGTGTTGACACTTAAATCCGGTTTATAATAATTCACCCCATCCGAAATAATGATCAAATCCTCCTGGTTTGAATCAAAAACTTCATCCATTAAATTCACCCAGGGCAGTACATGGCTTGAAATGCCACTCCAACCTTCCTGAAAAACGATTTCAACAGATTTACCTGCACTAATATCCAGCAAGCCAGTCAATCCGCCCGGAACAAAAAAAGTAAATGGAAGCAATGGATCAAAAACAGGTGTTGCAATAAATTCTTCCTGCCTCAACATCGAATACAATTTAAAGGTAAAGAGCTCTCCATATACAAATCCATCTTTGCCACTTGTATAAGGATTGTCTCCATTGGCAACCACAGCAACTGCTGCTGTATCGTTCCATTCGATGGCTCCACCGCATTTTAAACTATCCTCATCATTCCTATAAAATACACCAATAAAATCACCCGGGTTAAGAGGTACTTCAAATATCCTGGGATTTGAATCAACAGTTACAAAAATCGGGTGCTTTGCTACGGTCTCCTCAAACTCCCAAGCAGGTGGCAAATTTGATTGCTCTTGAAAGGCTTCAATATATGCTTCCTTTATCAGCGTGTCGGAACCGTTCAGGCTCGAAACCACCAGTTTCACATCGTAAATACCAGGGGTATGGTAAATCACCACAGGGTTTGTATCATAAGATAAAGAAGGAGAAGCTCCGGGGAAAAACCATTTTTGAAATGTTGGATTACCGGTAGAAAGGTTTGTAAAATGTACTGCTTCCCACACGGTAACGAGGGTATCGGAGGCTATAAAATTAGCAACTACAGTATCGGCCCTGGTTTTACGCTGGGCTGAAAATGATGATTTGTTTTCTTTTAAATTATCGTTTTTAATCTCTTTAAAACCAGTATCCAAAGGCGATTGCCCATACAACTGAGCCCAAAAAAGAGCGAAAACAACTACAATAAAAATTCTAATTTTCGATTTCATAAACATATCATTTTACTTTTACTCAATATTTAATTCTTATCAGACTGAAATCTTCAATTTAATTATTATCAAAGAATCCATTTAATCACTACATCCCAAGTACACAAATGTACTTTTTTTGTTCGACATTCATAATGGGATTGTGATAATGATCGAAAACTGGTTTTGGATATCTCGAACAGAAACAATATTTTATCGGTTTCCAGAAACAGACTCAAGGTTTCTTTTGCTCCTATGTGAGTTCCGTAGTTTGCCTGGGGTTGGTTAACTTGTGGTGTTTGGTCCGGCTTTTTCATAATTATTGAATTTACACAAACTTACATTTTTTCTTTGAATTTTTAAGTATGACGAAATGCCCATATTCGATGACGAAATTAGGTTTTGTGCGGATTAAAATGGGTTTTATTGATTTCTAATGCCTGTGAATGAAATTAACTTTTAATCACTCAAAGCTTTAAAATGCACTTTTGCAGCTTCCACAGTTACTTTAATATCGTATCCGCCGCCGGGCATCGAAAGCACAGGGTAGCCGTGTTTTTTTGCAAGGCTTGTTACCAGCCGTGTAAGTTTGTCGAAGTCTGCATAATCCCAATTGGTGATGTCTTTTCCGCAATCGTTGCGGTGCGAATCATGGCCATCAAAAATGATGATGATATCCAGATTCCAGGGCAGGCTGTGCAGTTTGTCGTTAAATACCGCTATGCTTTGTGCGCCGCGATACACTTCACCATCCAGGTTTAGTTTGTTGTGAAAAAAGTCAGCATCGTAGTACGAAGCCAGCACAGGAATGTTGCAATGCCCCACAGAAGCGGCGTAAGTAGTTGTTCCCAGTTCAATCGACCCAATGCCCGACATGTACAAATCCACAGCGCTATGGATACTGATACAATGCACCGAAGGGTCATTCTCGAATATGGTTTGCGTGCCATCGCCGTGGTGGATGTCCCAGTCAACAATCAATACTTTTTCGAAACCCTGTTGCTGGGCGTATCTTGCTGCCGCGGCTTCTGAATTCAGGATGCAGTAGCCATGGCCTTTTGCCGGGAAGGCATGATGGCTGGGCAGGCTAAAGCAATAAGCCCTGTCGAGGATGCCCTGTTTCATCAGGTTGATGGCACCAAAAAGCCCGCCCAGACCAAACTCAAAACCGGGGATGGCATATTCAAACCCTAAACATTCGACATTCCAGTTTGGGTTTTGGCTTTTAACATCTTTGGATAGATCAAGAATAGTCTGCACATAATCGGCTGAGTGGACAGATTCAAACGATTCGAAATATCGTTGTTCGGGTTCCAGTTCCATGCAGTCAAGCTGATTCCGTATTGCCGCCCTCACCCGGTTGAACCACGGCAACGACTGAGCGGTAAAACTAATTTGATCCAGGGGCTTTACTGTTTTACAGGTTTCGGGATGGAAATAGGTGGCGGTGGTTATCATTTGTTGTACAAGTTCGGTTTCTAATTGATTTGTATTATATAACTAAATGAAATTTGAGATAGTTGATAAATTCTACATACGACTGGTATAAATTTCTGAACTCATTGATGTGTTATTTATAGGCTTTAATGGCATTTATAAGATCAGCATTTTTATCATTTATAGGCCATATTATCAAACCATCTACAAACAATAATAATGTTCCACAAATACATGCTAATAATGATTCTTCAACGCCTGATACAACGAACGCCGATCCTCCAACAATTAATGATGATCCAATGATGGCTACAGTATTCTCAATGCGTCTTTTTTTCTTGTATTTATCGAGGTAATATTTGCTTCCTGAATGATGAGAAATATCTCTCATTAGATTTTTGTAAGTTATTTCTTGAACATCCTCAAAACCGAAATTATAATAATGATAAAAACCATGTTTATCCTGATAAAATTTAACTTCGTTAGCCAGGATAAGCTTGTCGCCACAAATAAACCTGTTTTTCGCCAGGAATCTTGTCTCATATTTAATATTGTCACAAAAAATAATCGAATCATTAAAAAGATAGAGAAAGTCAACTAAAATATAATGTTTTAACCATAGTAGATTTCTTATATTTTCTACTGGATATTCATTCCCTATATCAAATTGGTCACTGTGTTCCTTCCACGAATGTGGGCTAATTCTTTTTTTGGAGTGCTATGATTTTGAGATTGATTATATATTTGTA
>CAZQIV010000192.1:0-9301 GCA_964593705.1 uncultured Lentimicrobiaceae bacterium
CTTATCTCTAATATTCTGCCAAAAAGTGGCAGAATATTAGAGATAAGGTACTAATGATTCGAGTTCTCGAATAACTTGTCCTGCTATTTTAGCATTTCCTACCATTAATTGGTATTCTTTAATTGAGTTAATTTCCGATCCTTTTAACCAATAATTTTGAAAATTACTTGCCATGTCTTTGATTGTAAGTTGTTTTGAAATGTCAATCCCAATTTCGGAAAGCTTTTCAATCATTGATTTTTCGATTTCCTGAAGTTCTTTTTTCCCTTTAAAATTTTTTTCGTTAACACTAATTTTCAAATAAATTTCATCTGGAACAATCTCCATTTCTGCTTTTCCTGTTACTTCTATGTAATTCTGGTCTATGAAATTTTTTTCTCCAGTCTGAGAGAAAGAAGTCAAAGTGAAAGCTGTAAAAACAATTAAAATTATTTTTTTCATATTGATTCTATTTTAGTATGATTTGTTTGTAATGCATGTAACTTGATTTTATATCTATACCTTTTTTTTCGTGGCGTAAAACAACTCCTTTGTAATGTAATTTTATTGTAACAAGTTTATAATCTACATCAGTACCAACGTTTACTTTATCTCTTTTACATTCAAGAATATCTCCTGGTTGATATGATTCCCAAATCACTTCGCAGTTTCTTTAAGTTGATTCAGTAATTCCTTGCTGATAAATTTTTTGAATTTTATCGACACTGTCGATAAAATTCCATTTAATTGCATATCAGTATTTTGAAAAGTTCTCGACACTGTCGATAAAATCTGAGGATAGGTTAAATAAAAGCATCCAACCCAATTGCTCTATTCGCTGAGCATCTCCATTCAGCCCTGTATCTGTCCACATTATTTTGCGGATGCTGTCTAATATTCCTTTTAGGTTTGCCATTTACATTAATTTTCTTCTTTCTAGTCTTTCTTTTGCTTCAATTACTGCTTGTTGTAGTTTCTGTTCTAGTATATTTTTAGGAGGTAATTCCGTCCAGTATTCTGCAACCATAATTCCATCTTTATGCATTTCCAGAAGTTCAACCTGTTCTTTACTTGCTTCAGTGCACAGTATCAAACCAATTGGTTCGTTTTCTCCTTCTTGCTTTTCGTGTTTATTTAGCCATTTCAAATATAATTCTACTTGACCTTTGTACTTGGCTTTGAAGCGACCTATTTTAAGCTCAACAGCTACTAATCTTTTTAATTTACGGTGGTAGAATAGTAAATCAAGGGTGAAATCTTCGCCATCAATTATTATTCTTTTTTGACGTTCCACAAAAGTAAAGCCTTTGCCTAATTCCAGAATGAATTTTTCTAGTTCGAGAAGAATTGCCTCTTCAAGGTCTTTCTCTAAAAAATCATCTTTTAGCTTTAGAAAATCTAATAAGTAAGGGTCTTTGAATAGGTTTTTTGTTTCCTCTATTTTGGATGGCAACTGATTATTAGCAACAACTGTTCTTTCAAACAGTTTTTTGTCTTTTTGCTTTCGCAATTCTCTTACTCCCCAGTTTGTTTCAGCAACTTTGTTGGCATAGAATAGTTTCTCTTCTGGCTTTTTTAACGGGAAAAGTTCAATAAAATGCGACCAACTTAAATGTGTCGACAGTGTCGTCACAATCTCTGTATCATTAAATTGTTCTGCAAACTGCCTCATTCTTCGGAGATTACGTAGCTCAAAATTGTTTCCATATTTTTCACTCAAATGTGACGACACTGTCAACATTATTTGTTTACCATATTCAGCACGTTTGTTATCTAACACAAAATCATTTTATGTGCTTCCCAATCTGCCAAAACAGCAAGGTGAGCGTACTATTGGCTTGCGAAGCAATTTTATTCTGACTTAACTCAACAAGTTCAGACAACATATTTAATAAATCTTGCTCATTATTTTTTAATAATTCTTTGCTCATTATGTGTTATGCTCCTGTTTTATAAAGTTCGTATTCTAATTCTTTTACTGCCTTCAAATATTTTGCTTTGTTTCCATGCACTTAAAATCCTACCGGCGGATTAAATATAATCAATAGCCCCCTGCAAATACAGCCTGGAAAGAGAGAACAATATTTACTTCAGGCTCGTAGCCTTTCAAATCCTCTACGCCAAAATCGCTTAGTTGAGTTGCCCCGTTGATATTAAAAATGGTAAACCGGCGTGAGGAATTTGACAATCGATTTAAATTGAAGGTGAATACCACGGGCACAATATTGCTAAGGTGTGTTACATTCAGTTCAACTTTCAGGGTTTGGCTTTCAGCGTTGTTTTCGAAGACCTCGGCAACCGGAATAAAGCCTGAGATTTCCAAATACTCATCACCCGGAATGCGGTATTCAACTTCTTCATCATCGAGAAGCCTTGATTCGTTCAAATTTATTTTGGCAAAAAACTCACCTGTTTCATAATTGATGCTTAAGCCAAAATCCTTTGTTTCCTGCCTTACCGGCTGGCCATCCCTCACCGCGTTAAACTCAAATCGCTGGTTCATAAACTCAAGTTGCTTTTGCGCAAAAAGTGGGGCTGACATTAAAAATACGAGTAAAAAAAGTATAGATGTTTTCATATAAATAATATTTTGATTTCAAAAATACACATCCAAAACTAAACTGACTAATAAAAAATGGTACTGCTGAAAATTTAGTGGAAAAGCTCAATTGTTTTTTAGTCCACAGTGCCGGGCTTCGCCCGTGCATCCACGAAAAATTACGAAAATCTATGATTTTCTATTTTTCGGGATATTCAGTCCTCAGTCCACAGTCCTCAGTCCTCAGTCCCGAAAGTTTTCGGGTTCAGTCCATTGCCGACTGTGGACTGTCAGTGCCGACCTTCGGTCGTACATCTCTGCCTCACTGCCTCACTGTTGCTGTGGGATTCGCTGGCGATCCGCTTCGATAGCAAGGCGGGCTGTAAAAATAATAATTCTTTACCGTAAAATTAGGGCGATTCAAAACTAATCCTGTAAAACGATTCATCAAAATTGTCGGAGTGCTGCAACAATTCAGGGTGTGGACTATTTTTAGGAAATGCTTTTTCCAACCTCTCCAAAATTACCTTTAGATCTTCTTTTTTATCCTGACCAATAAAAATATAGATGCCTTTTTCGGGATCGATAAAATCGGTAGCATCCCAAAAATAATTCCAGTGATAAAACTGTTCAGACCAGCCAACGTACATTATGGATTTTGGATACTTTTCGCGCAGCTTATCAGAAAACGTACTTTTTAAGTGGCCACAAAGCAAATAGCCATTGTTGAGCGAAAACTCGGGAAAAGGACATCCCGCATAAAAGGAGCTAATGATTAAAGGAATATTTTCGTTTCTTTCACTTTCAACCTTATTGCTCCATTCAGCATATTTTTCATGGCTCAAGGCAGTATTATCAACCAATTTTTTGAATCCGGGAATCTGCCATATTACAATAATTATATACAACGTAAATGCTATTATTGGCAGGTATATTTTTAGCATCCTAAATTGAAATATTCGAATGGAATATTCAATTATTAAATAGAAAATAACAAGCTGAAATAGTAGCGTTGATATGTAATACCGGTAAGCAAAGTGTTTGGTGATGAGAAAAATGGAAAAAATAATCCCAAGCAAAACTCCTGCTGTAATCAAATTCAGCTTCCTCAAATCCGGCGCTTTGCTTTTGTTTATAAAACGGGAATATATAAACAAGCCTGCCAAAACAAGCAAAAGCCCCGTAAATAGCTTATCAAAAGTTAACAATTGATATAAGCGTTGAGGCACCTCAACCCATTCGATAAACGTTGATTCGCCCCCACCCCATTGCCCTGAGTTTATAGCCATTTCCCAAAACCAGGACATGGTTTCTGAAAAATTAAATAGTATGGGGAAAGCAAAAATAAGGGTAAAAACAATAGCCAATATGCCATATCTGATAGCCTGCCTAAAAGATTTAATCATGAAAACAGGAATTATTAGAAATGGCAAATAGCTGAATTTTATGGCCATACCCAGACCCCCGATAATCGCAAAATGTTTTATCTGTTTGTTTGACAAATGTACCCCGGTGTCGTTATACAGAACCCTGATAAGCAACAATAATATCAAAGCAACGGGGACAATAATAAATCCTTCAGGAGTAAATCGCCCGAAGACAGTCATGGTGTATGCACTTCCAAAAGGCAGCAGTTGGACGAGCAGTGCAAACCATGTATTTTTTGTAATGGCAAACACACGCTGGCCCACAATAAATAGGACAAGGGCAATAATTAGATTTTTTGTAATGATTGCCCCTTTTAAAAATAATTCGGGATGGTCGATTACATTTTCCGCCAATGAACCGGGGATGAAAAAACCAATTGGCCACGAGGAAATGGCAACAATAAGCTGCAAAGGCGTTCCGGGATGATCGGTGTAGGGTGCTGCCAGATTAAAAAGGGCTACATTAATCCCATTCAGCAAATGAAAATACTCCGGGTCGGTAGTGCGTTGGTAAAAGGGGTAAAAGTTTAAAACCATGAGTACAGCCATTCCAAAACAGATCAATGGGATTAAAGCCAGAATGAGGGAAGAAGCATTGAACCTTCCTTTGTTTGCAAATTTCATTGTTGGTTGATTTGGCATGGTAAACCTTTTTGTTCTTCGGCAAAACTATAAAATGTTTACAAAGCGAATCATTCTTTATCATGAAGATTTGCTCACAATCGTTATGGCAGTTTTTAGTCAGGGCCTGGCTTAGAGTCAGACCCTGACTTTGGCAAGTCACCCCGTGAATACTGCTTAAGCAAATGTGGTATTGTCATAAGGGAATAACGAAACCGCCGGAGGTAATTCCTCGGATGACTGATAAGGGAAAGTTGCGTGCTGCGTTTCCATCGTCCGCAGGCCGTGGGCTTTTTCAGGCGAGAGCCTTAAAGTCCTTAACGACCTTAAAGTCCTCACCCCGAAAGCCACCCGAACTGCCCGATAAAAACGCCGCACCCCGCCACAGTCAGGGCTTCACTTGAAGTGAAACCCTGGCTTTCCGGTGGAGGCAAACCCTGACTTTAGCAAGTCATCCGATGAATACTGCTTAAGCAATTGACACCTTGCATAAGGGAATAATAAAGTTCCCGGGGGTAATTCATCGGATGACTAAAACCGAGGAATTGCACCCTACCCTAATTTTACTTTGCAATATCTTGCCCCGTTTTGCTCTTTTTCGACAGCTCCCAAAGTTCACAAATCTTAAAAATAGTTAAAATATTAAATTTCTTAAAAATACACTCAGTGCCCAAAACACAACATTCAAGTTAAAAAACCGATACACTCAGACCGGATTTTCGAACATTTGGGTTTTCCATAAAACACATACACCCCCTTTCGATGTATTGGAAATAAAAAAAGATTGCCTTAGGTTTGCCCGAACAGCAAGTAATCAGAAATAGAAACAACTTCTTATTATTTCACTAAAAAACACGCATCATGAAAAAACATTACAAAATCTCCTTATCGAATTTAAGTATGGGAAGCAGTTCTTTTTACTTAACAAAATCAAAAACCCCTTTGGCAGCAATGCGATTTTTTATTTTGCTTGCGGTAGTTTTTCTCTCCCTGGCAACCTTTGCGCAGGTAAATCTTGAAGAAGGTTTGGTGGCCTATTATCCATTTAATGGAAATGCAAACGATGAAAGTGGAAACGGAAATGATGGAACAGTTAACGGTGCAACATTAATAGTCGATAGATTTGGCAATGCTGGAAATGCTTATGAATTTGATGGGGTGAATGATTTTATTAATTGCGGAAACTCATCTACTTTGAATTGGCAAGATTCAGACTATTCAATTTCTGTTTGGGTTAAGCGAAGTTCTTCAGGTGTTCAAAGTTCAACTCATCAAGTATTTATAGGTAAGCAATTAGACGGTAATCCTTATCGTGGTTGGTTTTTTCGATTTGAAACAAATAATTTAGTGAATTTCTCAAGTTCTTACGATGCTTATCCATGGATTGGAAATGGATATGTCGAGACAACTAATCCGTTCTTTAATACAGATTGGGATAATTATATTGGAGTACTCAATGGCCAAGATCAATTAATGAAGTTATATGTAAACGGACAATTAAACAATTCAAGTAGTGGTTCAAATACATATAATATTGATAATGCTTCTGATTTGTTTATTGGTCGAAAATTAAACGGAGAATACTTCCCTGGTCAAATCGATGATATCCGGATTTACAACCGCGCCCTTACTGAAGCCGAAATACAAGAATTGTACGGTGGTGGAGAAGAACCTAACTTAAGCCTGACAGGCAGCATTGTTGAAGAAGCAAATGGACAGGCCATTGAAGGGGCAAGTATTGAGATAACTAACATTGCCACAGGAACAAGCTACAACACACAATCGAACAGCCAGGGAAGCTACCAATTTGTAAACCTGCCCATAGGCAATTACACTGTGGAGGTTTCAAAAACAGGGCATATAACTCAGACTTTTGAAAATGTTGAAATTGACAATGAGGCCATAGTATTACTCAATTTCCAACTTGTTTCTGTGATTTCCCTTTCAGGGCTTATTTCGGATGCCCAAAATTCGAATATGCTGGAAGGCGCAGTAGTTCTTTTAACCGGGGCAAACTTTAGCGAGCAAATTACTACAGACGAAACTGGTGTATATGAATTCAATAACCTTGCTGCCGGAACATACAATATTACAGTAATCAAAGATGGGTATCAAACCCAAAACCGTTATTTAAACTTATCGGGGCACGACAACTTTCAGGAAAACTTTGCCCTGATCCCCGATTCTGACAATTCACTTGCCATTAACGAATCCCTAATCGCTTATGCCGATGAAATTTGGGAAAGCCCCAATGGTTATTTTACCTTAAGCGGAAATGTAAACATCAATAATATTCTATACTTTGATGGTGAGGTGGATATTGATAAAAGACCGGGGCTTGCACATCCTGAGATTTCGGGTTATTGTGGTTTTTATGCCTGCGACATTGCCAATAGCGAAGCATATGTGATAAAACAAGGCAATTCTCAATTTAAGTATTATGTAGATGAAAATAGTATTCTGCCACAATCGCAAAGTTTTTTGTTGGATGCAGTTTTTTTAATCGGCGGATTTGGTGTAACAATTGGTGAGCTTATTGTTGATCCAGAGGGCGATTTTGTGGAAATAAGGAGCATTGCCAAAATGCCCTTTCCTTTAGATAAGGTAGCGGATGAGTTGCTGAAAAAATACAGTTATGATCTTCCATTTTATGTTAAGGAAATGTCGGCCAGCAGAATATTTTCGAAAGTAAATGGCTTGCAAACGGCGGTTGACATAAATGATCTTTCCGCGAATTTCGGCATTGTTGCGCTGGAAGGCGTTAATCTTTATTGGAATACCGAAACAAAAACCTATGGTGGCGGATTTACTTTAAAAATTCCGGGAACAGAAAAAAAGGACAGGAAGACACTAGATTCATTGTTGGTAAGCCCGGAATTAATAAACCTGCCGGTTGAATTGAGGGACGAAAACCAACAAATCATCGACAGTCTGGCTTTTGGCGATTTTCTTGAATTGTATCAGAATAAAGGGCCTGAATTTTTGGTATTAGGTGCGCAAATAGAGTTTACACAAGGTGCAATTAACAAAATAATTTTTTCAATAGGCACACATATACCTCTTGGAGCTACGGGTCTTTTTATTACTAAGATTACAGGAGGATTGGAAGACCTGGCTACCAAAAATTGGAAAATCAAAGCCAACGTGGATATTGAACTGGGTGTGGAAATTGGAATCTGGGGGTCTCCGTTAAAACTCGAAAATTTTGGCGTGGAGATTCAACCCTGGAAGGAATTTACTGGCAAAGGTGCATTTAAGGTTTTTGACCAACCCGTATCTGATGGATCTATAAAATATAGCAGGAAACAGGGTTCACTTAAGGCTGAATGTAATTTGAATTTGAACAACATACTTACAGGCAACAGTAAATTTAATCTTAAGGGAGGTCAGATAAATGGCACCGGGATATTAACGATACAAACACCCGGAAATTTGCCATGGGGATTGGGTTGGGCTGAAAATAAAAACATTGGTTCTGCAAGGGCAACTTTAAATAACCAGTTTTTTCAAAGTGAAGTTAGTATTAGCTGGATACAACTTGCACAAAAAATGGAATTTGGAAATCCGATAGCTCCTTGGTTTTATTTTTATCTCGGCAAAAACCTGAACGATCTCCACAATGTATGGAAAGGTGATAAGGACGGAAAACAAGCCATAATTTTCCAGGTACCTGAAAATGCAAAACAGATTTTGATAGTAGCGATGGATACATTAAACCTGAACACTTTCGACTTTTCAACACAAAGTCCTTCCGGGCAAATTATCGATCAGGCCAATGCTTTTCATTACGAGTTAAATGAAGAGCATCAGCAAACCATTATGTCGGTGCTTAATCCAATGGAGGGTGATTGGTACTTTTTAACCGATTATCCCGATGATATTGCTCTTTATACATCAGTCTTAAATCAGCAACCAACTACACTTACCACCGAACCGCAATCAAGAAAAAGCAGATCGAACCAGATTTCGTTAAACTTTAATGATTATGCTGACACTTTGAATATTCAGGTGTTTTATGACGATGATTCAAAGAATTTTGATGGTTCTCTCATTGATAATTTTACGCTTATTAATAATGGTATCCTCGAATTTGTTTGGCAAAACGATCATGTTCCTAATGGTGAATATTATATTTATTGCCGTGTGGACGATGGTTACAACACACCTGTTTTGCAGTATGCTCCCGGTTCGGTATGGGTTGAAAATGATATGAATATTGAAACCCCGCAAAACTTTACCGCAATACAGGAAAATCAGCAGGTTATGGTTTCATGGGATAAACCCGAACTGGAAAATACAATTGGAGCTGCGGTTTATTATAAAAATATTTCAACCGGACACGTTGATTCAGAAGCCGTTTCCGATAGTACAGCACTTGTATTAAGTGATCTGGATTTTGGCCAAGAATACCAAATGTGGGCTTGTTTCATCAACGACAATGGAACTTACAGTGAACCAAGCAACAAAGTAAATCTGATTTTTTCAAGTCAGTCACGGAACAACCCGCCATATTTCACCCTCGACCCTGACAGTATGTTTGTTTTTGTGGTTGATCAGGAGTGGCAGTACAATCTTACTGCAAATGATGCCGATGGAAATCCTTTAACTTTCGATATTCCCAACGACACTTTGGGAATTACCCTCAATGGCAATGAAATGTTATGGACTCCAAGCGATGAACAAAAAGGTGTTTACAATCTGATGCTTACCGTAACAGATGGCAGTGCTGTGGATA
>CAZQIV010000193.1:0-9276 GCA_964593705.1 uncultured Lentimicrobiaceae bacterium
CCTTATCTCTAATATTCTGCCAAAAAGTGGCAGAATATTAGAGATAAGAGCCTAATAACCCCATCCTGCCGAGCTTTGCTCGTGCATGCACGAGACTTCGTCTCGGCACCGCCCCCTTCTCCGCCAGTTGGCGGAAGGATCACCCAACGCACAAGTAGCGGGGGTCTCCCCGCCAGCTGGCGGGGACTAAGGGGTTGCGCAGGCAAAATCAGAAAAGAACTGACTTTATGGATGGACACTAATTACTTTAGCCTTGACAATAATTGGTAATTTCAGCATTGAACTTTTTATTAAACTATAAGCTTACATAAAACTTTTCTAATGGAAAGCAGCAGAACTTATGGGGATTTCCCCTACAAAATTGTACTCGTTCATGGCGGGCCCGGAGCGCCAGGCTACCTTGCCCCACTTGCAACTAAACTTTCTGTAAATGCAGGAGTTGTTGAACTATTGAACAGCGCCTCAACAATAGAGGATCAGTTGTATGAGCTTTACGAAGAAATCATCAGGCAATGCGACCTGCCTGTAATTTTGATCGGACACTCGTGGGGCGCATGGTTGAGTTGGATATTTGCTTCGAAGTATTCAAACCTGGTAAAAAAATTGATCTTGATTGGAGCCGGGCCTTTTGAGGCGAAATACACACATGAAATCCTTAAAACAAGAATGAACAGACTCGATGAAAGCGATCAGGAATTGTTGAGGGATTATCTTCAGAAATTGGATAGCCACCCTGATAAAGACCGCATATTTGAAAAAATAGGAAATCTTTTGTCCAAAGCTGATACTCTCAATCCCATCACAGACGAAAACCATGTTTTGGAATATCAATACAATATTTATAAGGCAGTTTGGGATGAAGCTGAAAAATTGCGTCAGTCAGGCGAACTACTCAAATTCTCAAAAAGCATAAGCTGCCCGGTAATCGCCATTCATGGCAATTACGATCCGCATCCATTTCAGGGCGTTCACCAGGCACTTTCGAAAACGCTGACGGATTTTAAAATGCACATCATCGATAAATGTGGCCACTACCCCTGGAACGAAAGGCAGGCAGGGGATACTTTTTACAGTGTATTAATTGCGGCTATCGAAAACTGATTGTATTTGGCGGACTGACTAATGTTTGCGGAACTCTTGATAATGCCCGTTTATATGGTAAATGAAATTTGGTTGCAATATTAATGAGTTTAGTCTGAAAACCCCAACACTACTGATTTTTATTTCTTTTTTCCATAAGTTACCAATTCAGGAGTTTTGATTGGATAACAGCGATTTAGGATATTTGTGTAAATCAAAAGTCTCGGTTCAACAATCACTAATCTAAAATCAATTTAACCCTCTATTCAGAAATAAGTAAAAAGCAACAAGTGCGATATGCTTACAATCGGTTCGACCCCTGTCCCGATAGCCATCGGGAGCTTTCGGGGCAGGTGACCCCACAAACAAAAGCTGTCTCAAAATTCGAGGTAGCCTTTGCTTTAACATCTGTATGACAGTTACAACGAAATTGCAGTGAGTTCCACGCCCAGTTCATGCAGCCCTTTTTTAATACGTTCTACTTGTCGGGGGCGTGGCTTGGTTTTTTTGTTCAAGTATGACCAGAGTTGTTTTTGGTGGATACCGGTTATTTTTTCCATCCCGGCAAGAGTTAGAATTCCTGAGTAATATTCCAACAGGCTTTGAACGTCAAACTGGTATTCGATTTTAAAATCATTATCTAAAAAGGCCGGGTATTCGAAACCGTCTTCCATGGCTGTTTCTTTGAAAAATTTCATTTGTTCAATCATGTCGGCTTTGGCTTCGGTGGGAGTGTTGCCTCCGCCCGAAAACATTTCATCAACACAATGTATGCTGTAAAATCCATCTGATGCCCTACCGATAATTGCTTTAATATTTTTCATGTCTTCATGGTTTTATTTAAGATAGGAGCTTTTTTAAGCCCATGTCTTTTTTAATTTTAATTTCAGTTGGCCGGGGTATCTCCCTTGCTCCGTGATTTGGAACCGGGTAGATCCGGTTGTTTTTTACATAAATTACATGGCTTCCTTTTTGCCTCTTAACTTGCCACCCGCTTTTTCTAATCAACCTGTGTAATTCGTTGTATTTCATTTTACAAATTGCTTTATTTGTGCCCACAAACATAGTAATATTTCTATTGTTATCAAAAACATAAAAGATTACCTTGCCTTTTTCAAACACAATAACCAGCTATTTTTGAAATTAAATGGGCTGATAATATAATACCCGGAAAATCTGCGGTGAGTCATAATGAATCAAAACTGCATCATACTAAAATAATGGCGGTGGAAATTCAGGGAGAACATGCCTACCACCCATTATAGACAAATTGAATAAGAGGCAGACCCGTATTGCTCGCCTCGCTGCGAAGCGGGTCACCCAAAAAAATACTAGGAATAATAAATTCCATTTTTTGAAGTATTTATGTAAATGATGAAGCAATAATTTGAAGTATGCAGAATGATGAACGAAACAAATAAAATTCACTCAGATAAATATTTTATCAATTGGCACGAAAGCGACTTTAAGGGCATGGCTACCCCGGTAACTCTTTGCAATTATTTGGGAGAATCGGCTGGACGACAGGCCCAAAAACTTGGTTTCGGGTATAAGGATGCCCTGCGGCTGAACCAGTTTTGGGTGGTACTGCGCTGGGCAATAAAAATGGAAAAATACCCCAAGTGGCAGGATGAAATCATTATGGAAACATGGCCACGCATGCCCGAACATCTTTATGCTTACCGCGATTACAGGATTAAAACTTTGGATGGGCAATTACTGGGTGCAGCAACTTCGACCTGGATGGTGCTGGATGGTAATACGCGAAGGCCAAAAAAGCTTGATCTTGTAGATGATCTTATGCATCACACATTGGATAAAAAATCGCTTGAACAAAATGCACGAAAGATCGTTCCCCCGGAAACCAATATTTCGACAATGATCGTAACAACAAAATACAGTGATATGGATTTTCATGGCCATGTAACCAACTCGAAATATGTTGAATGGTGCCTTGATATGTTCGACCATGATTTTCATCAAAAGCATTTCCTGAGCGAATTGCAGATCAACTTCCTGAAAGAATGCCGTTTCGATGACAAACTTGAGCTCCGCTTATCGGAGATTGCAAAAAAAAAGTTTATTGTTACCGCCGTAAATGTTGAATCAGAAAAAATTATTTTTACTGCTGAGTTGGGATGGAGTCCTCAGTAGGCAGTCCTCAGTTAGCAGTCCTCAGTCCTCAGTGGGCAGTGCCGGGCTTCGCCCGTGCATCCTCGAAAAGTTACGAAAATTATAAATTTTCTACTTTTCGGGATTGGCAGTCCTCAGTGGGCAGTCTTCAGTGGGCAGTAGGCTGTCCCGAAAGATTTCGGGATAAGTCTGTATTTTGTTTTTAGATTGTGAACTGTTGGCTATTGGCTGTTGACTGTTGGCTATTGACTGTTGGCTGTTGACTGTTGGCTATTGGCTGTTAGCTGTGGACTGTGAACTTCTTTAACAAATAATGCAGCTTAATTCTACCTTTGCGGGATAAATTTTCGATTATGAAATTTGATAAATATCGCATCTACGAAGGCATCAAAACCAGTATTGCCAATCTTGGTTATAAAAAACCAACAGATATACAGTATAAATCCATTCCCCCGATTTTGAAAGGGGATGACGTTTTGGCCATCGCCCAAACCGGCACCGGGAAAACCGCTGCTTTTGCAATACCTGTTTTACATCTCTTGCATCAGCGCAAAGCCGAAAACCGAACCGAGGGGGTAAAATGCCTCGTGATGGCTCCCACCCACGAACTGGCACTACAAATCGATTCGGTTTTTCATACCCTCGGAGAGCATACAAATATTGATACTTTTTGTATTCATGGTGGTGTGGATCAGCAACCTCAGATACAGCAACTCAACGATGGTGTTGACGTTTTGGTTGCCACCCCGGGCCGCATGTTCGATCTAGTAAGCCAGGGAGCTTTGAGCCTGAGGCGGATTGAAATATTGATTCTGGATGAAGCCGATCACATGCTCGATTTGGGTTTCATAAAAGATATAAGGGATTTGATGCGCTACCTGCCAAAACGCCGGCAAACGCTTTTCTTCTCGGCAACAATTAACGAAACCATCAAAGAACTGGCCTATTCGCTGGTGACCAACCCCATCCGTATTCAGATATCACCCAAAGACCCGGTAGCAAAAAATATCGATCATGCGGTGGCATTTATTGAAATGGATGACAAAAGGTTCTTTTTGGAAGAAATGATTAAACAACACCAGGAAAAGAAAATCCTTGTTTTTGTAAGGACAAAGGTACGTGCCGAACGGGTGTTAAAAGCAATGGAGCGCGTGGGCATTACTACCGACACCATTCACAGCGACAAGCCGCAGGTGGATCGCGAAATTACCATGAAACATTTCAGATCGGGGAGTTTAAAGGTGTTGATAGCTACGGATGTTAGCGCGAGGGGCATCGACATCCCCAACGTGGAATACGTAATAAATTACGACCTGCCCGAAACTGCCGAAAACTACGTCCATCGCGTGGGGCGGACTGGCAGAGGCACACAGAAAGGACAGGCCGTTTCGTTTTGCAGCGCCGAAGAAAAGGGTGTGTTGGAAGAAATTGAGGCAAACCTGGGTAAGCCCATTCAAAGGCTGGCAATCTCGAAAAACGATTACCGCCTAACCCTCGAAATGACCACGGATATAAAAAACGATTGGCAAGCCCTACTGGACCAGGATGAGGCTTTTGCAGCAAAAAAGAAAAAACGGAGGAGGTAAATTTCATTGCCAGTCATCCGATGAATTACTTCTGGGATTGGCATTGTTCCCATGCGCGAGGTGTCTTATGCTTAAGAATTATTCATCGGATGACTTTCCTGGATTACCGGGTTTTTTGTCATCCGATGAATTACTCCCGGAAGTGGCATTGTTCCCATGTGCAAGGTGTCTTATGCTTAAGCATTATTCATCGGATGACTTCCCGGATTAGGGTTTTTTGTCATCCGATGAATTACTCCCGGAAGTGGCACTGTTCCCATGTGCAAGGTGTCTTATGCTTAAGCATTATTCATCGGATGACTTTCCGAATTAGGGTTTTTTGTCATCCGATGAATTACTCCCGGAAGGGGCATTGTTCCCATGTGCAAGGTGTCATCTGCTTAAGCATTATTCATCGGATGACTTATCGAGGTCAGCTGGTCAGATGACATGGAAACAGAAGAATAATAATTACATTTGTATTCTAAACATGTTTGAATTATGAAAATGTCAGACTCAAAAACATTGCACCTCCCAATTGTAATCGAACAAGATGAAGATGATGTTTACATTGTAAGCTGTCCGATATATCAAGGTTGTCATTCTTATGGAAAAACAATTGATGAGGCCCTGGAAAACATTAAAGAGGTGATTGATATTTGTATTGAAGAGGATGAAAAGACCAATGAGGCTAACAAGTTTATTGGCTTTCGTGAAATACAAATACCCTATAATCTAAGCTCAACCCGATGATATCATGCCCATTTTACCAAATATCACCGGTAAAAACTTTTTAAGCTTTTTACTTTTTTTAGGTTTTAAAATAACTCGAATAAAAGGCTCACATCACCGATTAAAGCACCCTGATGGCAGAGTTACCACCGTGCCTGTTCACAAAAACATTGACCTTCCCAAAGGTTTACTGAGAAAAATAATTCGTAAGGATTTGGAACTGACACTCGATGATTTTATCGAACTCCTGGAAAAGTATAAATAACTTCCATTTTTGAAGTTTCTATGTCCGCCTGCCGGCTGTCGATATAAAGTCCACATTCCATCATTAGTCATCCGATGAATTACTCCCGGAAGTGGCACTGTTTTCATGCGCAAGGTGTCTTATGCTTAAGAATTATTCATCGGATGACTTTACCAGATTACCGGGTTTGAGTCATCCGATGAATTACTCCCGGAAGTGGCATTGTTCCCATGCGCAAAGTGTCATTTGCTTTAACACTATTCATCGGATGACTTTACCAGATTACCGGGTTTGAGTCATCCGATGAATTACTCCCGGAAGTGGCACTGTTCCCATGTGCAAGGTGTCTTATGCTTAAGCATTATTCATCGGATGACTTTTCAAGGTTATCGTATTTGAGTCATCCAATGAATTACTCCCGGAAGTGGCACTGTTCCCATGCGTAAGGTGTCAGTTGCTTAAGCATTATTCATCGGATGACTTATTCTGAAAAACAAAAAGTCAGATTTCAATGGAAACCCGACTTATTGTTTAACTGTGAGAAAATCCTTCCCTTTTAAACCGCCATTATATCTTTTTCTTTGGCATCGCTCAGATCATCAACTTTTTTAATAAAAGCATCGGTAAGTTTTTGAACTTCCTCTTCGAGGCGTTTTATTTCATCTTCGGGTGTACCATCTTTTTTGAGGGTTTTGGCTTCATCGTTGGCACTTCGTCTGATATTCCGAATCCCGACTTTTGTATTTTCAGCTTCACTCCTGGCCTGTTTCACAAACTGCCGGCGACGCTCCTCGGTGAGCGGGGGAACCTGAATGCGAAGCACCTCGCCATCGTTGCGCGGATTAAAACCAAGGTTGGCAGCCTGAATGGCCTTTTCCATTACAGACAACATATTTTTATCAAAAGCCTGCACTACAATTTGCCGTGCGTCAGGGGTATTGATGTTGGCCGCCTGGTTAATAGGAGTCATTACACCATAATAATCAATCCTTACATCTTCGAGCATTGCGGGCGATGCCTTGCCTGTTCTTATTTTGTGAAATTCATGTTCGAGGTGAACGAGGGCATTTTCCATACCTTCTTTGGCTTCATCTAAAACAAATTGGCTTTCTTCGGTCATAGTTTTAAACTTTAATGTTTGCGAGTGCAAATATAGAATATTGCTGTGAATAGGAGGGTGAGCAGGAAAAATTGTATTTATTTTTTTAATTCAAAAATTACATCTTATTTTTCATTTAATTCCTTTTCAATATATTTTTCGAGGGTTCTGATATCTGGTAACTTTAACATGTATTGTTGAACAAATAGATTTTCATCCAATCCGGCAGTAGCATATTTTACCAGGGGGTGGTCTTTTTCGGCTACCAACAAAATTCCTACGGGTAGGTTATCGCCCGGCTCGCCCAATTCTGCTTTAAAGTAATTGAGATAGGTATTTATTTGACCGATATCGCCATGTTCAAACCCTCCAATCTTCAATTCGATTAACACGTGGCATTTTAATATACGATGATAAAAAACCAGGTCGATAAAATAATATTTTTCACCAATAAGGATTCTTTTCTGCCTTGCTTCAAAACAAAATCCATATCCCAGTTCTAAAATAAATTGTTGAAGATTATCGAGTAAAACTTTTTCCAGGTCGGATTCTTCCACAATTTCTTTAAGGGGCAAATCGAGGAATTCGAATGCGTAAATATTTTTAATAATGTCGATAGGCGCTTGTGGCTTAGTTTTTTGATGAACCAGTTCCGCAAGTTTTTCAGGATTTTTGGATAATCCACAACGCTCAAAGTATTGGCTGTTAATTTGCCTTTTCAGTTCTCTTACACTCCATGTGCCATTGATACACTCAATTTCATAAAAAACACGCTTAAAGGAATCATTAATTCCCAATAATAACTCAATATGCGAATAGGACAAGCAGGACAGTAATTATTCTCCCGGCACAACCAATCCAGACTTGAATTGTGGGGACAGTGTCCCCACTTTTTGCTTCCATGGCTTAAAGGTGATATCTAAAGTTAAATCAGAAGATAACGACCTATGAATGGCTTCAGAAAACTGAGGATAAAAGAGATAAAATTGCCGAAATCTAAAAAGAGAACGCCTGTCAATTCCTTTAATACTTTTGAGTTCTTCAACCATACATTCTATCAATCGCTCACCATACTCCGCCCGATCTTTGCCGTTTTGCTCAAACTCAACAATGTAAAACCCTATAAGCCAGTTCCTGATTGTAAGCATCTGGTTCACCGCATTTACTGCCGACTGTTGCAGTTTGAGGTGCAGTTGCTCTATTGTTGAAATAAGGTTTTTAAAATCGCTCATTTCCTTTATTTTACTAAAAATCTCATCTACATAAATTCATTTTAACTTCTTTTCAAACACCTCTTACAAAAGCATTGCAATACATATTTTTGAGGCAAATTTCCTCTCATACTCTTTAATAACTTAACAAAACAATTAATCACCCCCCCAATCCGGCCAAGCCTATTTCACAACAGTCCCATTGCCTTCACCCATCACTTCTTTCATCAGGTTGCCACGGGTATTCATATCAAATACCAGGATGGGGAGCTTGTTTTCGCGACAAAGCGTGAAAGCAGTAAGATCCATAATTTTCAACTTTTTCTCGTAAGCCTCATCAAAGCTGAGTGTATCGTATTTTGTGGCAGTCGGGTCTTTTTCAGGATCGGCAGTATAGATTCCATCCACTCGTGTGCCTTTCATAATTACATCAGCTTTCATTTCAACGGCTCGCAAGGCTGAAGCCGAATCGGTGGTGAAAAACGGATTTCCGATTCCACCGCTAATCAGCACTACGCGGCCTTCGTTAAGATATTCGATCACTCTTTTCCCGCTGGTTTCTTCAACAATTGGATCGATGGCCAAACCACCAAGTAATTTTGTTTTCACTCCCAAATCTTCCAAAGCGCCCTGCAAAGCCATGCTGTTGATTACGGTGGCCAACATGCCCATATAGTCGCCCTGCACACGATCCATTCCTTTGCTGGCTCCCTGCAATCCGCGAAAAATATTTCCGCCACCAATTACAATGGCGATCTGAACCCCTTTTTCGGCAACAGCTTTTACATCTTCTGCATATTCGCCAAGTCTCACCGGATCGATTCCAAATTGTTGACTGCCCATCAAAGCTTCGCCGCTTAATTTCAATAATATTCTTTTGTATTTCATTGCTTAATTATTATATAAATGATTTCAATAAGTTTAATAGGAAAAGACAAAGATGCCGAATTTTTTCAGCAAAAACCTGAAAAAAGACTGTTTTTACCTAATCTTCAGCCAGGAATAAATAGTATTAAACAAATAAAAATTAAAAACCCATCATCGGATTGAACGGATTTATTAAACCTCATTATCCGCGTAATCAGAGTAATCCGATGACCTTATTCCCCGGGCACACCTTCATCCTATAATATTTATCATCGGATTGGACGGATTGGACGGATTTATTAAACCTCATTATCCGCGTAATCAGAGTAATCCGATGACCACATT
>CAZQIV010000194.1:0-9257 GCA_964593705.1 uncultured Lentimicrobiaceae bacterium
TCTAACCTCTAAATGCCGGGCTTTGCCCGTGCACCCTCGAAAAATTACGAAAATTGTCCGAAGGACTCCTTTGGAGAAAATTTTCTATTTTTCGGGGCTCTAACCTCTCTCCCCTAATCAATCAACTCTTTAATCGAATCCGCATTAAGTTCTTTCAGTGGGGAATCATTTCGAATAAACAACTCGGCCAGTTTGGATTTTTTTCGCTGTAATTTCAGTATTTTTTCCTCGATTGTATCAAGCGAAATAAAGCGGTAAGCAATAACAGGTTTGGTTTGCCCGATGCGGTGTGCCCGGTTTACTGCCTGGTTTTCGGCTTGTGGATTCCACCAGGGGTCGAGAATGAAAACATATTCTGCCTCGGTGAGGTTTAAGCCAACACCGCCGGCTTTGAGCGAAATAAAAAATACATTCCTATCGGGATCGCTCTGGAATTCTTTGATAATGTCTGCCCTCTTGCGCGACTGCCCGGTAAGTAGTGAATATTTAAGATTGTTCTCGTTGAAGTATTGGGTGAAGATATTTAAATGCTTAACAAATGATGAAAATACCAAAACTTTGTGGCCTTCACTAATCAATGTTTCGAGCATGCGGATCACCTCATCAAATTTCCCCGAACCATATTTGTAATTTTCGGTGAGCATAACCGGATGGTTGGCCAACTGACGGAGTTTTGTTAAGGCCTGCACCATCGCGAAAGCGGCTTTTGAAATCCCTTCGCTTTCAAGGCTTTTCAGGATGAGGTTGCGAATGGCGATTTTTTCGGCATGGTAGATTTTTTGTTGCTCGGGCGACATTTCACAATAAATGTATTCTTCGCTCAACAAAGGGAGTTCCTTTTCGACCTGTGTTTTGGTTCGACGCAAAACAAAGGGTTTGATTAGTTGAAGCAGTTTTTCCTGTTTTTCTTCGTCATTATTTTTTTCGATGGGAATGGCGAAGTAATTTTTAAAAAACTTCAAATCGCCCAAAAGCCCCGGGTTCAGAAAATTCATCTGCGACCATAAATCAGAAAGTGAATTTTCGATGGGCGTTCCGCTTAGTGCCAGCCGGTATTTTGAGTCAAGCTTAAAAATTGCTCTCGCAGTTTTGGATGTAGGGTTTTTAATAATCTGGCTTTCATCCAAAATTACGTAATCGAAGGTGTATTTGTTTAATTCTTCGAAATCATTTCTAATGGTTCCATAAGTGGTTAGCAACAGATGGCATTGCGGGATTTTTTCCAGTAATTCCATACGCTGTGGCCCTGTGTAGTTGAGGTGGCGAATGTGCGGCGCAAATTTCCTGATTTCATCAATCCAGTTGTGGATAAGCGAAGCCGGCATAATTATCAGCGATGGATTGCCAGCATACTTATTCTTTTCAAGTTCTTCAAACAAATCTACTTGTCCTAAGGTGGATAGTTTGGCTTTTGTCTTTGCCGGTTTTTCTTCTTCAATGTGTTCGCTAAGCAGCGTAAGTGTTTGCAGTGTCTTTCCCAGTCCCATGTCGTCAGCCAGGCAGCCTCCAAACTTGAATTTTTTCAAAAAGCAGAGCCATTGAAATCCTTCGTTTTGGTAAGTTCTTAGTTTAGCATCTATTCCTGCCGGAATTTCTATGGCCTGCTTAAGACTATTTTCGGCCAGTTGCATTATCGATGCTGTTGTTCGTGTAATGTTTATGCTTTGTTTCAGGGAGTATTGCACCAGGTCGAAATGGTGCTTTTTTACATGGATAAAGTCCTTGCTCTTTGTCCCAAAGGTTACCAAATCAGCATATTTGTTAAACCATTCCTCCGGCAGAATGGCAATACGGCCATCAGGAAGTTTGTATTCGCGGATACCATTCAATAAATATTTCCGCAAAGTATAAACCGGGATTTTATAATCTTCGCCAAACTGAGCAATGGCATAAACATCAAACCAGTCGTTTTTTTCTTCAAAACTAACCGTTATCGAAAGTGTTCCGGTAAAGTAATTTACTTCGCCTATGCTTTGCTCCAATAGAAAACCATTTTCCTTTAAAAACCCATCATTCTCGTTAATCCAGCTCACGAGGTTATATTGATGATGTTTATCCTCCACAAGAAAAACATTATCGAACGCACGCTTGAGACCCTGTTTTTCCAGCAGATCAATCATTTGATCTTCCCATTCTTTATTCCTTTGGTTTATTTCGTAAATGGGTGTTCCGTCTTTAGGCTTGTATTCAACCAGTTTAACATGAGGGTCAATATTGCGGCAAAAATCATTGCCATATTTGTAGTAAAGAAACAATCCCGGTACACCTGAAAAATCCAATTCAAGTTTCAGCATGGGTTTTTTGGGAAGTTCATTATTTTTAAGCTCGATACCTTTAAGGTTTACATGAAAATTACGTATGCAGTTTTTGATAAAGGTGGAATAGTATTTTTTTTCGTGCTTTTCAGGAACTGTAATAAATTCATTGTCGAAAAACGCCTTGAGTTTTTTACCATCCACGCCCTGTTTAAAATGATACAACTTTTGATCCAGCACAAGCCAGCAGGGAGCATTGGTAAGTATGTAACCATCGTGCTCCTTCAGGTTTATTGTTGTTTCCTTGTGGCTGATGGTCTGAAAATACCTGGTTTCGCCAGGTAGTTTTTCAAAATTAAAAACAGCTCCTGCAGGTTCCTCTTCAATCGCCACCAAATCGCTCTGGTAAACTACATTTTTTGTTTCCCGGTTAAAAATCGGGGTGTTGTCTTTTCGGGCCAGCGCTATGCATTTTGCTATATGCTTTTGGATAAATGGGCTGATGATAGTTTCGATATAATCATCTTTAACCTTGCTGAGAAACTCGCGGGTATTTTCCTTTTTGTACGAAAATCGCGCTGCAATGTTTGTTTCGGTGTATTCTGATGCCGATTTAACGATTTTGATTTCATTCTCTGAAAGATGCTCCCGGTAATAATCAACCTTATCGCTCGACAAGCGATCGACAATGCTGTAATATTCTTTATCTGAATCCTCGATAAGATAAGGCTGAAGCAGGTGTCCGAATTTTTTGTGTTCTTGTATTAGTAGTGTAAATTTCACAATTTTCTCCTATAAGTCATAACCCACAAAGGTAGATTAATACTGATAATGTTGTTATTAACTTTAGATTAATTTTTAGAATTCATGTAAAGCAACAATTCTTAATGATTAATATGCGCTTGTTGATTGAGAATTTAAATTCAAGAAAGTGCCCAGTTTGAGATCATTTTTTCCCCCTCTGGTGTCATAATCGATTCGGGATGAAACTGGACTCCCCTTACATCGTAAGTGCAATGCCTGAGTGCCATAATCCTGTTTTCGCATGATTTGGCTGTAACAATAAGTTGGTCTGGGAAACCATCCCACGAAATGCCCCACGAATGATAAAGGCCTCCTGTAAAAGGTGATTTTATGTTATGAAACAAAGTTTCGGTAGCATCCAAAATGTCTATCTGTCGTTTTTGCCCGTGATAAACTTTTTGTAGGTTAAACAGCTTTGCCCCGAAATACATCCCTATACTTTGAAAACCAAGGCAAACGCCAAGTATGCTTTTTGAAGTTTTGTATTCTTCAAGTATTTTCCACATCATATCATCCCGCCGTGGAACATCAGGGCCGGGGGAGAAAAGTACCTTATCAAAATCTGCCACAAAATCTAAATCAAAAGCATCATTTCGCTTTACCACAAAATTGTGTTGCTTACCTTTGCGCAGAATATTCACCAGGTTGTAGGTGAATGAATCATAATTATCAACGATCAAAATCTTCGTTTGCTGCATGTGTGTAAATTTCGCCTCAAAAGTAAATGCTTTGGCCATATCAGGAAAACCTTTCTTTTTTATTATTGATTTTGATAAAAAAAATCCGGAGGTTTTTTCGATTGATCAGCTTCCTGATGATATTTTATTTTCTATGCCTGACTATTCTCTGCCGGTTAAACAAGCCATGGTAATTGAGGATTTTTGGTTTCGGGCTTTTCCGCCATCCTTTCAATCCTATAGTAAGGCTTTTAATGAAGTAATAAATGAGATCAACATTGGAAACTCTTATCTGCTCAACCTTACTTTTAAAAGTAAAATAGAAACAAATCTTAGCTTAAAAGATGTTTTTGATAGGAGCAATGCAAAATACAAACTTTGGTTTAGGGATAAGTTCGTGGTTTTTTCGCCCGAAACTTTCGTGCAGATTAATGATGGGTACATTTCTTCTTTTCCCATGAAAGGCACCATCGATGCCACGATTCCTGATGCTGAGCAGGTATTGTTAAATGATGAAAAGGAAACAGCAGAGCATCATACGATTGTGGATTTAATCAGGAACGACCTGGCAATTGTTGCCGAAGATGTTTTTGTTGAAGAATTTAAATACATCGAAAAACTAATTACCCACAAAGGCGATTTGCTGCAAATGAGTTCAAAAATTACGGGAAGCTTACCTGATAATTATAGGGAGGGCCTTGGCAATATTTTGCTGGAGTTGCTACCGGCAGGAAGTATTTCAGGGGCGCCTAAACAAAAAACAGTTCAAATTATTAAGGATGTCGAGAATTATAATCGTGGATACTACACCGGGGTTTTTGGATATTTTGATGGTGAAAATCTCGACAGCGCTGTTATGATCAGGTTTATCGAGAAAGAAGATGATGAACTGTATTTTAAAAGTGGGGGAGGAGTAACTTCGATGAGTGATGTTAAAAAGGAATACGAAGAACTAATCCGAAAAATCTATGTGCCGATTTATTGAAAGCATCAAAGTAGCAAACCGCCATTTTTTCAATCTACCCTATCACCAGGCAAGGATGGATTTATCAAGGCTCCGGGCTTATGGGCAAGTCGGAAAAATTGACTTGAAAAAACATCTTAAAATCCCTGAATCTCCCGGGCTTGAAACTTATAAATGCAGGATAGTTTACGGTAAGGATATCGAAGTCATCGAATTTATCAAATACCAAACCCGGAGCATCAAAACTTTAAAGTTGATAGAGGATAATGAAATTGATTACACCTTTAAATATGCCGATCGGGAAAATATAAACCAACTGTTTGAGCAGCGGGGTCATTGTGATGACATCCTGATTATAAAAAATAATTTGATCACCGATACTTCCTATTGCAACATCGTTTTTTTTGATGGACAGAGTTGGGTAACGCCTGAACTGCCCCTGCTGAAAGGTACAAAGCGTCAACAACTTTTGGATGAGTCGAAAATAGGTGAAGCAAAAATTACTGTTGAAGATGTGGGGAGTTTTCAAAAATTCATGCTCATCAATGCTATGCTTGATTTTGATGAGAACCGATCCCTGTCAATTCATGGGATTGAAGGATGTGATTAATTTGGATGAAAAAAAACTCCATCACCCCAAAACTATCCCGCAAAAGCGCATAGCCGTCAGGCTAAGTATAAGCAACTCAGTATGAGTTGAGGTATTGTAGTATAAATTAAAGAATTAGCGTTGAGCAACCCAGTATGGGTTGAGGAAAAAGCCCCAACCCATACTGGGTTGTAAAGATCATTGGATAATCAGGTATAGCCTACAATACCTAAACCCGTACCGGGTTTTAGCCAGCATTTTCTATTTCTTAACCTGACGGCTATGCGTACGTGCGGGACTTCGCTCAACATCACTCTAACCTTCCAAAACTCCATTTCTCCCATTTTCCCCTGCATCTTCGTTCTCTTAAGTCGCTAAGTTCTCTCAAGTCGTTTCTATCATTCACTCATTCATTCATTCATTCAATCTCTGCTTTCTGCTCCATTTTATTTGCGCCAGCACCATTCCGGCCAGCATCAAGCCACAACCAAACAGCCCGCGAGTAGTCATTTGTTCGCTCAGCAAAAGCCATCCGCCAATTACTGCAAACAACGATTCCAGGCTTAAAATAATGGAGGCCGATGAGGGATGGGCATTTTTTTGCCCGACAACCTGCAAGGTGTATGCAATGCCTACAGAAAAAACACCTCCATATAATATGGGAATTGCCGCATCTAATATTCCTGAAAAAATAATTTCTTCTGTAAAGGCGGCGCTTATTAAACTCAAAACCGAGCAGGTGGCAAATTGTAAAATCGAAAGTTTAATGGCACTGACCATTGATGAATATCTGCCAATAACCAAAATATGGAAAGCAAAAAATACTGCACTAAGCAATACAAGTGAATCTCCATATTCGAGGGCAAAGTTTTCGTTAATACTCAAAAAATAAAGACCCACAGCAGCAAGCAAAGCGCCAAGCCATATATTGAGGTTTGTTTTTTGCCTGATAAAAAGGCCGATGATCGGCACAAAAATTACGTAGAGCCCGGTAATAAAACCAGCTTTTCCTGCAGTAGTATAAACAATACCGGTTTGTTGCAGCGTGGCCGCAACAAACAGCACGATGCCTGAAATCAACCCTCCTTTTATGGTAAGTTTGTTAAAATGATGGCGGGTTTCTGTTTTTGTCTTTGCATATTTTCCGAAATAGAGCAGCGGGATTAAAGAAAGGCTGCCGAGGGTAAAGCGCACCCCATTAAAAGTAAAGGGGCCAACATGTTCCATGCCCGCCCTCTGCGCCACAAATGCAAAGCCCCAGATGATGGCTGCCAGGAGAAGTAAGAGGTCGGATTGTATTGTTTTCGATTTCAAATTATCACGAGATTTAAAATGACAACAAAGGTTGGTTATTTTTTTGTATTTGTTTTAAAATTCAGCAATCTTAGTTGGATGTAATCAAGGGTTTTGGTTGGAGAGCTTAGATGTTAGAATTTAGAATTTAGAGTTTAGAGTTTAGAAGTTAGAATTTAGAAGTTAGAATTTAGAAGTTAGAAATTAGAATTTAGAGTTTAGAGTTTAGAGTTTAGAAGTTAGAATTTAGAAATTAGAAGTTAGAGTTTAGAATTTAGAATTTAGAATTTAGAGTTTAGAAATTAGAATTTAGAATTTAGAGTTTAGAAGTTAGAATTTAGAATTTAGAGTTTAGAATTTAGAATTTAGAATTTAGAAATTAGAAATTAGAATTTAGAAGTTAGAAATTAGATTGTTTCCCCACAAAAATATCCTAACTTTTTCCTCAAAACTCTAAATTCTTCCCTCTCAACTCTCAACTCTCATTTTACAACCGACACAATGGTAAAGAAACCAATTTCCACAAATATTTTTATATTAATTTTACACCTAATTTCAATAAACACTCAATATCAGAAGCTATGAAAAAACTATTTTTTGTCAATGTAAGCATACTTTTCATCTTTATTGGTTTAACGTGTACATCAAATGCTCAGCAATCAAATAATAAAATAACAAAAGCGACAGTTTACACAACCGCGAAAGACACTAAATTGCGCCTTGCCGAAACTGGTTCCTATGCTTTTACTAAAGGAAAACAACCCCTCGAAACGGAGCTTTCCATTTTTGTAAATCCCAACAAAACTTTCCAGACTTTTATTGGAATTGGTGGTGCCATCACCGATGCTTCAGCAGAAGTTTTTGCCAAGCTCCCCGAAGATAAACAGGAAGAACTGCTGGATGCTTATTATTCAAACAAAGGTATCGGCTACACCTTGATGCGGACGAATATTCACAGCTGTGATTTCAGCAGTGGTTCTTTTACCTATGTCGAAGAGGGTGATAAGGAATTGGCAACTTTTAGTGTTGAGCATGATTTGAAATATCGTATCCCGATGATGAAGAGAGCCATCGAAAAGGCCGGGGGTTCATTGCTTACTTATGCCAGCCCGTGGAGTCCGCCGGCATTTATGAAAAGTAATAAAAATATGCTCAAGGGAGGTAGCCTTCTACCCGAGTATTATAATTCCTGGGCGCATTATTATGCCAAGTTCATCAAGGCCTACGAAGCTTTGGATATTCCTATCTGGGGCTTAACTATCCAAAACGAACCCATGGCCACACAAACCTGGGAATCGTGTATTTATACCGCAGAGCAGGAAAGAGATTTCCTAAAAAACCATTTGGGGCCGGTACTCGAAAGAGAAGGCCTGGGCGATAAAAATATCATCGTGTGGGATCACAACCGCGACCTGATTACCCACCGCGCCAACACCATTCTTGGCGATCCTGAAGCTGCAAAATATGTTTGGGGTGTAGGTTTCCATTGGTATGAAACCTGGACAGGCAGCGATCCCAATTTCGAGAATTTACGCCGGGTTAAAGAATCTTTTCCTGATAAAGAATTGATTTTTACAGAGGGGTGCGCCGAAAGTTTCAACCCGGAACATTACCAGTATTGGCCAAATGCCGAACGCTATGGGGAATCCATGATTAGCGATTTCAACAATGGCACTGTGGGTTGGACTGACTGGAACATTCTGCTGGATGAAATAGGAGGTCCAAATCATGTGCAGAACTTTTGCTTTGCTCCTGTTCATGGCGACACCCGCACCGGAGAATTGATATACACTCCTTCTTACTATTACATCGGGCATTTTTCCAAATTTATAAAGCCGGGAGCTAAACGTGTGAGTACCGCGTGTAGCCGCACATTCCTTATGAGCACTACATTCCAAAACACCGATGGAACTTTTGCCACAGTAGTAATGAATAATACCGACGAAAAGATAGCTTACACACTTTACGTAGTTGATCAAATTATTAAACTAAGCATCCCCGCAAGGGCAATGCAGACTTTGGTTTATTTGTGCCGGGATTTATAGTCAGGGATAGTCAGGGCTTCACTTTAAGTGAAACCCTGACTAGCATTCGGATGATGGAAAGTTGCACCCGTGTAAATACTGGACTTTCTATCGTCCGCCAGTTGGCGATCGTGGAAACGTCAAAAAGATACATCGTTCGGATTCAACGTTTCTATGTTCTCTCATTTTGGAATACGCTTACCTTATCATCAAAAATAACCTTAGTAGAAAAAAAAATCCACGTACAGAAAATCTAACCTTATTAAAAAACAGAGATTTGGTGTTTGAAAAATATGGGAATAAGGTTTTTGTGTTTCCGGGGGTTCATCCGTTCTACTGAGGTTGAGGGAAAAAAATAAGGTTTGTCTTTTTAAAGCGATGGGAAATGAAGTCAGGGCTTCACTTTAAGTGAAACCCTGACTAGCATTCGGATGATAGGTGCTCGCCAACTTTCCAATCCTGAAGTTTTGGGATGGAAACGTCAAAATACAATCCTAACTCTCCAAGGTCCGCAGGTCTTCATCACATATTTTGGAATACGCTTACCTTATCATCAAAAACAACCTTAATAGAAAAAAAAATCCACGTACAGAAAATCTATAATACTCCCCGTTATTTAGACCACAGGTTAAGGTGAGAAAACACTAATTT